>NZ_JBQNAZ010000005.1:0-116955 GCF_052170195.1 Tannerella sp.
TGCGTAACGGCAGAAAAGAAAAATACCCTCTTGACTACCGTTGCAACAAAGTCATTAACCATTGAAAAACAGCCCTGAAAGGGCGAGATAATTCAGCCCAATGCGAAGCGTTGGGGAAAAAGCAATATCCCCGTTGGGAGGGCTGTAAGCCTGACGTAACCATTGTCGTACATTCGCATATCCATTATTAATGGTAAACGCCGAACAGTGTATCGCGTAATTTGGGATTAACCTTCTCAAGCTGTGTAGCCATCCATATTTGTAAATCGAAACGGATAGCATTTATCTTTGATTTTTGGGCGTACTGTGACCTCGTGAATGGTCAAGTTCCGAGCAGCACCAGCAAAGCGGGGAAATAATCTTTAAGGGCCTGACGGAGGAGCTTAAGGGTTTTCGTGATATGATACTCGATACTTTTGATCGAAAGTCCCAGATCGTCGGCAATTTCGCGGTGACTCCGGTACTCGTATTTGCTGCGGATAAAGATGCGACGCGACTGTTCCGAAAGGGAGTCAAGTGTTTTTTGTATGATGGCCTGTATCTCCTCGGAAAAGAGTTGTTCCGGATTACACGCTTCGAGAGTCGAGATGCGCACACTCAGTTCCCAAGCCTCATGTTCCGAGATAAGTCGTTCCACTTCCTCACGTTTTTGTTCGCGCCTCAGGTGATTGATACATCTGTTCTTTACGATGGTTAGCACATAAGCCGGAATATTCGTTTGATGTGGCAGAGCAGAGCGGTTTTCCCAATAGTACATCAGGCTGTCCATTACGATATCTTCCGCTGTGGCCGTGTCGCGCACATAGGTGTGCGCAAAACGGATGTATCGTTGACGGTAGTCGTGATACAATCGGTCGAAGTCATTTATATCCGTTCTATTTTCCACAGTTCAGGTTAAAGATTCAAACATTCGTACGGGAGAGGAAAGGAGTTGTTTCTCAATTATTTCTCCCTTACGAATACCTGTTTGCCGATCTCATCGTACGAAAAGGAATGGGCGTATTACATCGGAGAGGAGCGCTTCCTGCCTCCTCCTCTCTCCGCCGTTCAGAATGGCAGATCGTCTGCCGGATCGGAAGGGGGTATTTCCGGTGGCGGAAGCGGTTGATCGATCGGTTGCATACCTCCCGATTCGTTGTCCGGCTCCACTCGCCACGCGCGTATATCGTTATACCATCGTCCGTTGTATTCGCGACAGTCGATATCGAACGAAATTTTCAGATCCTGTCCTTCCTGAATGTTAAACTGGTCGATCCGGTCTCCCCACAGGTTGAACATCATTTTCCGCGGATACTGGGCATTCCGGTCGTATTCGATCACATACTCCTGTTTTTTCCATGTTCCGTTCTTTCCTTCGCCCGTCTGAACCGGTTGAACGACGATTATTTTTCCTCTTACTTCCATATCTCTTTCACTTTATGATATTTCTGATCTATAACATTTATCGGCATGAGTCTATCAATACGCTCGTGCGAAAAGAACGCGTTGAGCAGACGGTTTGCCGGTTACCATACATTGTCCGGGCGTTGCGTCGTCGAAAGGAATGCAGCGGATAGTCGCTTTCGTTTCGTTTTTGATGCGCTCTTCCGTTTCGGGTGTGCCGTCCCAGTGAGCCAGGATGAAGTTGCCTTCTTCGAGCTTTTCCTTAAACTGGTCGTACGTATCGACTTTGACCGTGTGCTTCTCACGATGCTCCAACGCTTTCCGGAAAATATTCCTCTGAATTTCTTCAAGCAGATTCTTTACGTGTGCCTCGATTCCTTCGCAGGTAACCGTTTCTTTTTCGAGCGTATCGCGACGCATGACCTCGATCGTGTTGTTTTCGAGATCGCGTCCTCCCATGGCCAGGCGTACCGGCACTCCTTTCAGTTCGTATTCGGCGAATTTCCAGCCGGGTTTCTTCGTGTCACGATCGTCATATTTCACGCTGATGCCTGACGCTTTTAGACCGGCGATGATTTTATTGACCTTCTCACTGATTTGCGCCAGTTGCTCGGCAGAGCGGTAAATCGGTACGATCACGACCTGTATCGGCGCCAGATGTGGTGGCAGCACCAGCCCGTTGTTGTCGGAGTGCGACATGATCAGCGCCCCGATGAGCCGTGTGGAAACACCCCACGAAGTAGCCCACGCATAGTCGGTCTTTCCTTCTTTATCGATGAACGTCACATCGAAAGCCTTCCCGAAATTCTGTCCGAGGAAGTGCGACGTACCGGCTTGTAAAGCCTTCCCGTCTTGCATCATGGCCTCGATGGTGTACGTGTCGACGGCGCCGGCAAACCGTTCGCTTTCGGTCTTCACGCCTTTGATTACGGGCATAGCCATATAGTTTTCGGCAAAATCGGCATAGACATTCTGCATCTTCCGCGCTTCGACTTCGGCCTCTTCGCGTGTGGCGTGCGCCGTATGACCTTCCTGCCAAAGGAACTCGGCCGTACGCAGAAACAGGCGCGTACGCATTTCCCAGCGCATTACGTTCGCCCACTGGTTGATGAGCAGCGGCAGATCGCGGTACGACTGAATCCAGTTTTTATACGTGTTCCAGATGATGGTTTCGGAAGTGGGGCGAATGATGAGTTCTTCCTCGAGGCGGGCGGCCGGATCGACGATCACGCCGCTACCTTCCGGATCGTTCTTCAGACGGTAGTGCGTCACAACGGCGCACTCTTTGGCAAACCCTTCGACGTGGTCGGCTTCGCGGCTCAGAAACGATTTCGGGATCAACAGAGGAAAATAAGCGTTGTGATGTCCCGTTTCCTTAAATTTATCGTCGAGAATACGCTGCATCTTTTCCCAGATTGCATATCCGTAGGGCTTGATGACCATACAGCCGCGCACGGCCGAATTTTCGGCCAGATCGGCTTTTACGACCAAGTCCTGATACCATTGCGAATAATTTTCGTCTTGTGAAGTGAGTTCCTTTAGTTCTTTTGCCATTGTCATTTATTTTCGTTTCTTTTTTTCAATATTGTTCGTTCTCGTTCGGGAAATCGCCTGCTTTAACATCTTCGATGTAAGCGTGAAGCGCTTTCGTCATTTCTTCGTGAAGATTGGCGTAGCGCCGCAGGAAGCGAGGCGAAAAGTTTTGATTGATCCCGAGCATGTCGTGCATCACCAGTACCTGCCCGTCTACGCCGCCACCGGCACCGATGCCGATCACGGGGATTTTCAGCTCGGAAGCTACCTGTGAAGCCAGTGCTGCCGGAATCTTTTCAAGTACCAGCGCAAAACATCCCCATTCTTCGAGCAGATGGGCGTCTTCGAGCAGTTTGCGGGCTTCTTCTTCTTCACGGGCACGGACGGCATAGGTGCCGAATTTGTTGATCGACTGCGGAGTCAGTCCCAAATGTCCCATGATCGGGATGCCGGCGCACAAGATGCGCTGTATGGATTCTTTGATTTCCGATCCGCCTTCCATCTTGATGCAGTCGGCATGTGTCTCTTTCATTACGCGGATGGCTGAGGCGAGCGCCTCTTTCGAATTGCCCTGATACGTCCCGAAAGGCAGATCGACCACGACAAGCGCCCGTTTGACGGCTTTCATCACCGATTTGCCGTGATAAATCATCTGATCGAGGGTAATAGGAAGGGTCGTTACATTCCCTGCCATCACATTCGAGGCCGAATCGCCGACGAGGATCACATCCATGCCTGCCCGGTCGATGATTTGCGCCATCGAATAATCGTAGGCGGTAAGCATCGAAATCTTTTCGCCCCGCTGTTTCATTTCAAAAAGGCGGTGTGTCGTTACCTTACGGTTGTCTTCTGATACTGCTACTGACATCTCCTGAACTTAAAACGTGGCAAAGGTAGTTATTTTTTATTGTAGGAAAAAACGCGATGGACTCTGTTGTAACAAGGTTTTATCTGCGTCCGAAAATCTCCTGCAGTTTCTCTTCCAACCCATGTCCGTTGATATCGGCATACGCCACCCGCCCATCGGGATCGATCAGATAGACGGTCGGGATCCATCGGATGCCGTACTGCCCGGAAATGGTCGTTTCTTTCCATTTTTTTAGTTCACTCACGTGTGTCCACGTAAGTTGATCGTGTTTTACGGCGTTCTCCCAGTTCTCGCGCTTGTCGTCAAACGATACGCCGAGAAACGCGATGTTCTCCTTACCGTATTTCGCGAACAGCGCCACCATTTCGGGGCTCGCCTTCCGGCAGTCGTGACACCATGATGCCCAGAAATCGATCAGTACATAACGCCCCTTGAAATCGGAGAGACTGACCGTTTTACCTTCGACCGACGTCAACGTAAAAGCAGGCGCTTGCGTACCGACTTTTAATAATGCCGAGTTATCCTGGCCATGCACCATTTCAAGGGTCAATGCTGCCAGAAATGAAATCCAAAATATTATTTTCATAATTTCACTGTTTTAAATACGTTTCACTGATTCTTTAAAATCTTTATGCCTTCCTTTTTAAGCTCTTCTTTATCCTTGGTTTTCTTTACTGTGTGATCAGGTTCAATTCCGTAACCGACAAACTCCTTGCCGTTGGCTAAATAGTCTCTTTTCGAACATATCTGAAGCCAGCCCTTCCCGGGAAGTTCGAAGCCGATGGGATTACCTGTTGTTCCAGCTGTTGTTCTCCCGATTAAAACACCTCTTTTTGCATTCAGAAATAAAGATGCAAAGTCTTCTGCAGCAGAATACGTTTTTTCACTGATCAAAACAACGATTGGTTTTGTAAAACGCAGTGATTCACGTACCGGCTGAATCATACTTCCGCTATTGTCCTGCCATTGTGTATTCCATCCCCACGAGGCATAAGCAGGCATATACATCAGTGTTTTCCATCTCGACGACAAAACAGGTTTCTCAATCAGATGGCTGATAACATAATTGGAATATCCGCTGTTGCCCCCCTCGTTTTCCGATATGTCGATAATCAGTTTCGAGGTCTTTCTTATTTCATGATAAAGACTGTCGAATTCACTTTTGAAGCGATCACCCCAAAATCGGTTAATTTTCAGGTAACCCATATTATCATCCAATACCTTAAATTCAAATATTTGTACCGGTTTGTCCAGTTTCTTCAATCTTCTGCTCACTGAAAATTCTTTGTTGTCTTTTGTGCGGATCTTCAATGGTTTGTCGATATGTCCTTTCAGTAGGTTGTGTTCGTAAACCTGTACTTCCATATCCTGCTTTGTGGAATAAAACACGAATGGCTGAATGTACTTCATCGCATATTCATGCACCTCCGTCCCATCTATTGCTACAATTTCCATTCCAACCGAGAGGCCTTGCTGCTCAAGTGTATCGTTCAAGATGCGGCCAATAATCACTTTGCCATCGACCAGTTCCGTAAGAATGGGGGGAGCTACTTCGAAAACTTCTCTAAGTTCCCACGGGATAACGACCCGTGTATGTCCGTCGTTTAGCAATGAACAAAACTCCTGCAATATGCGATAGTATTCGTACGTCGTTTGGGTTTTCAAGACTTTCGGAATAAATGTTTGATATGTCTTGTTCCAATCCAGATCGGGCACCTGATCGAAGAATACAAAATTTTTGTCGGCCTCTTTCCAGACTGTCGACAGACCGTATATCTTCTCTTCCTCCGATAAGCGATCGGTGTTTTCTTGAATTCCTGTTCCGGCCGATGTTAGCATTGTTCCTGCGATCATCAAGCTAAAAGATAAAATGATTTTTTTCATGATGTCAAGTTTATTTTTATGATTAATACTGAAATTCAGACTTGAGTTTATCTTTTTCACTCTTACATACTGTCGTTATTCCGGCCGACAAATATAGGGTAGAAATGCAAAACATCGAAATTTTACCTGATCGTTTTAAAGCTGCGTTGAAATTCAATGCTCATTCGTTATTCATCGGATATGGTTTGTTAAGCAAGGGAATGGAGGGGCGGAGATAAAGACGCTTTTTCTACCGGAAAAATACGTATCTTTGTCGCATGTTCAATTTTTTATTCAAATAGAGAAATGAGTACAGGATTAATTATTACGATTGTCATCATCGTTGTTTTGTTGCTTTTTTTCATGTCGGTGTACAACCGGCTGGTACGTTTCCGCAACAATCGCGAGAATGCGTTTGCCGATATCGATGTGCAGTTGAAACAGCGACATGACCTGATACCGCAGCTGGTCGAAGCCGTTAAAGGCTATATGAAGCATGAAAGTGAAACGTTGACGAAGATCACGCAGGCTCGTACCGCTGCCATGTCGGCACAAAGCATTGATCAGAAGATTGCCGCTGAAAATCAGTTGTCTGCCGCACTGCGGGGGCTGACCGTGTCGGTCGAAGCTTATCCCGACCTGAAAGCCAACGCCAACTTTATGCAGTTGCAGGAAGAGATGGCCGATATCGAAAACAAACTGGCGGCCGTGCGCCGTTACTTCAATTCGGCGACGAAGGAATACAACAATGCCGTCGAAACATTCCCCGCCAATCTTGTGGCCGGTATGTTCGGTTTCCGTCGCGAGACGATGTTCGATCTCGGAAGTCAACGGGCGCAATTGGAAGAAGCACCGAAAATAAACTTCTGATCCGGTGAAGTATCTCGGTATACAGACGCAGCAACGGAGAAACAACATCCGCTCGATGATGATGTTATTGCTTTTCCCTTGCGTCATCCTTTTTTTGACGTGGGTTTTCTTCGTGATTATCCATGTTTTTTTCGTTTCGGATGATGCGGCTGCCGTCTATTCATGGGAAGATTCCTGGCAAATCGCGAACGAATCGTTTCTTAATGCCGCACCGTGGGTGGTGGGAATTTGTTTAGTCTGGTTTCTGATCGCTTATTATTCGAATACATCGATCATCCATGCCGCGACCGGGTCGTATACGCTGGAACGACGGGATAATAAGCGCGTGTATAATTTAGTCGAGAATCTTTGTATGGCTAACGGACTGCCGATGCCGAAAATCAACGTGATCGAAGACTTGTCGATGAATGCCTTTGCCAGCGGATTGAATAAAAAGACGTATACCGTTTCACTTTCGCGCGGAATTATCAACCGCCTGAGCGATGCCGAGCTGGAAGCCGTTATCGCGCACGAGCTGACGCATATCCGCAATCGCGATGTACACGTACTGATCGTTTCCATTGTTTTCGTTGGCATTTTTTCGTTTCTCTCCCGGATGGCTTTGCGTCGTCTGCTGCACGGAAGCTTGCGGAACGGCAAAAACGGAGGAGGACTGGCTATCCTGTTAGTCGTTCTGGTACTGGCTGTCATCGGCTACTTTATTACGATGCTGATGCGTTTTGCCATCTCCCGCAACCGGGAATACGTGGCCGACGCCGGAAGCGCCGAGATGACGAAGAATCCGCTGGCGCTGGCCTCGGCCTTACGTAAAATATCGACCGATCCACTGATCGAAGCTGTCGAACAAAACGATGTGGCGCAACTTTTTATCGAGAACCCAATGAAGAAAAGCGCGTCGTTCGTCAATGAATTATTCGCAACCCATCCGCCCATCGAAAAAAGAATCCGGGTGCTCGAACAGTTCTGATCGTCCCCGAACAATGCACATCAATAGTAATAATATGGAAAAGGAAAGCCCGTTATTAAACGCGCACAATAAGACGGAATACCCTCCGATGCACACGGCCGAACATATCCTGAACCGAACCATGGTGAACCGGTTCGGGTGTCCGCGCTCCCGGAATACGCATATCGAACGCAAAAAATCGAAATGCGACTATCTGCTGTCCTCTGCCCCGACAGACGAACAGATCGCAGAGATCGAACGTTGCGTGAACGCTGTGATCGACCGGCATCTGCCTGTCACGAGCGAGTACATGTCGCACGAAGAAGCGGCGGCGCTTGTCGACCTGAGCAAGCTGCCTGAAGGCGTCTCCGAAACATTGCGCATTGTCCGCATCGGCGACTACGATGCCTGCGCCTGTATCGGACAACACGTATCGAACACCTCCGAAGTCGGCCGTTTTAAAATCATTTCGCACGATTACGAAAACGGACGGCTACGCCTCCGGTTTAAATTGACATGAAGCCGCTTGCAATGGCTGTCGCCACCCGCATCTCCTCCGTTCGCAGACGTAAAAATTATCGGCTGCCGGTTGTCGGTTGGCAATTATTTTATACCTTTGCACATCGCTTGGAGAAACAGGCGGATAAACATTCGCAACATTTAATATTCGATAAATTCAATCATTATGCAGACGATCGATTCCTTTAATTTTGCCGGAAAAAAGGCATTTGTACGGGTAGATTTCAATGTACCCTTAGACGAACAGTTCAACATTACGGACGATACGCGTATCCGTGCTGCCTTACCCACCCTGAAGAAAATACTGAGCGATGGCGGCAGCGTCATCATCGGTTCACATCTGGGACGTCCCAAGGGCGTTACCGATAAATATTCGCTGAAACATATTCTTAAACACGTATCCGGCTTGCTTGGCGTCGATGTACAGTTCGCCCACGACTGTGTTGGCGAAGAAGCCAAACTGAAAGCCTCTTCCCTGCAACCGGGCGAAGTGTTATTGCTCGAAAATCTGCGTTTCTATGCCGAAGAAGAAGGCAAGCCCCGCGGACTGGCCGATGATGCTACCGAACAGGAGAAGGCGGCCGCCAAGAAAGCTGTGAAAGAAAGCCAGAAGAAGTTTACCGAAACGCTGGCGTCTTATGCCGACGTATATGTGAACGACGCCTTCGGTACGGCCCATCGCGCGCATGCTTCAACGGCTTTGATGGCCGCTTATTTCGATGCCGATCATAAGTTGTTCGGCTATCTGATGGAAAAGGAAGTGGCTGCCGTTGAGAAAGTGCTTAACGACATCAACAGACCCTTTACTGCCATTATGGGAGGATCGAAAGTATCGTCCAAGATCGAGGTGATCGAGAATTTGCTCAATAAGGTCGACAACCTGATTATCACCGGCGGAATGACGTATACGTTTATGAAAGCGCTGGGTGGGAAAATCGGAAAATCGATCTGCGAAGACGATAAGTTAGATCTCGCCCTCGAACTGCTGGCCAAAGCCAAAGAGAAAGGCGTCAACCTCGTACTGGCCGAAGACTCGAAAATTGCCGACGATTTCAGCAACGACGCGAAAACAGCGTATGCCGCGAGCAATGAAATCCCCGACGGATGGGAAGGCATGGACATCGGGCCTGAGACGGAGAAGAGATATGCGGAGGTGATCCGCGCTTCCAAAACGATCCTTTGGAACGGTCCGACCGGGGTGTTTGAATTTGAAAACTTTACGCACGGATCGCGCTCGGTAGCCGAAGCGATTGTCGAGGCCACGAAAAACGGCGCTTACTCGCTTATCGGAGGAGGTGACTCGGTGGCATGTATCAATAAATTCGGATTGGCCGACGGAGTGTCATACGTATCGACCGGAGGCGGTGCACTGCTCGAAGCCATCGAAGGAAAAACCCTTCCCGGAATCGAAGCGATCCGCGGGTATTGAAAGGAGATTGACAGCACGGAGGTCGGCCATAACTGCGCACGGCGATGTGTCCTAACGGCCGACTCTCTTCGTTGCTTGCACGGAATCTTCCCTGCTTTTACGACATGAAACGGCAACACGATTTAACGCAGGGAGCGGTCTGGAAAGTTATCTTGACGTTTGCTTTTCCTCTGCTTGTCGGCAATCTTATTCAGCAAGTTTATAACCTTACCGACAGTGTGATCGTCGGGAGTTTTTTGGGCAAGGAGGCGCTGGCAGCCGTTTCGGCTTCGTTTTTCATTTACTATTTCATTATCTCCTTCGTGATCGGTATAGGAAGCGGTATCACAGTCATCGTTTCGCAATATTTCGGGGCGCGTCAGTACGACAAGGTACAGCGTGCTTTTTCATCGTTTTGCGGCTTCACGCTGATTGCCGGTATTTTTCTGTCGGTGTCCGGCATCGTGTTTACCGAAGATTTTTTTCGGCTGACCCGCACGCCTGAAGAGGTCATTCCGCAGGCCGTCCGCTATTTCCGCATCTATGCGGGCGGGACGGTGCTGTTTATTACGTTTCATAGCATGTCGTCCGTTTTGCGGAGTATGGGCGACTCGGCGCGTCCGATGATCTTCGTCCTCATCACCGCTGTGCTGAACATCCTGTTCGATTTGCTTTTTATTATCGGGTTCGGGTGGGAGATTGAAGGAGCTGCTCTTGCGACCGTCGCGGCACAAGGGGTTGGAGTGTGTATTGTATTAGCATACATACACCGGCGTCATCCGTTGCTCTCAATTCGTCGGAAAGATTGGGGCTTCGACGGGAAACTCTTTATGCAGGGGTTGCGTATCGGCATCCCGACGAGCATACAGCAAGTCTCCATCGCCATCGGGTTAGTGGCGCTTCTGGGCATTGTCAACAAGTTCGGTACGGATACGTTGACGGCCTACGGTGCGGCCGGAAAAGTAGATTCGTTCATCACGCAGGCGCTCCTGACCGTTTCCAGCGCTCTGGCTGCGTTTTGCGGACAGAACATCGGTGCGCAGCGATGGGACCGTGTGCGATCAGGTGTGCGCTTTGCCTTAACATTTAATTTGCTGTTTTGCGGTACCGTATTCGTCGCCGTGTATTTCTTCGGAAAAGAGATGATGCGCGCTTTTACACACGATGCCGACGTGATTGCCATCGGTTACGAATATCTCCTGATTCTCGGGAGTTTTCTGGCTGTTCACGGCGCGTTGGGGATCTTCAACGGCGCGATGCGTGGAGCTGGGGATACGCTCTTTGCCATGGTGACAGGTATCGTTACCTTCTGGCTGATCCGTATTCCGTTGGCTTACGGTTTGAGCCATGCGTGGGGACGTGTGGGAATCTGGTGGGCGATTGTATTAAGTATCTCACTCGGATTCGTCGCCACATATATATATTATCATACGGGGCGATGGAAAAAGAGGAGGGTCATTTCCTGACTCCCCCTCTCTCTTCTTATTGAAATGTCATCAGTTTGCTGAGATATTTCCCGATGATGTCAAACTCGAGGTTGACGACCGTTCCCTGCTCGATCTGCCCGAAGTTCGTATAATCGTGCGTATAGGGAATGATGGCTACCTCGAAACGGTTGGTCTGTGAGTTGCAGACGGTCAGACTGACGCCGTTCACGCAGACGGAGCCTTTCTCGACCGTCATGTATCCCTGTTTGGCCATGGCCGGATCAATTTCATATTCAAAGGCGTAGTACCAGCTTCCGTCGGCTTCCGTTACTTGTGTGCAGACTGCCGTCTGATCGACGTGCCCCTGCACGATGTGTCCGTCCAGCCGGCCGTTCATCAGCATGCTGCGCTCCAGATTCACCTTGTCGCCCACCTTGAGCAGCCCGAGGTTTGAACGTTCGAGCGTCTCTTTGATAGCCGTCACGGTGTAGCTTTCCGGCGTTTTCTTCACTACGGTCAGGCACACCCCGTTGTGCGAGATGCTCTGATCGATCTTCAACTCGTCGACAAACGAGCAATGCAGTGTCAGATGCAGGTTGCCCCTGTCCTGCTCCAGCGCAACAACGGTTGCGGCCTCTTCTACGATTCCTGAAAACATAAGGTATGGGATGATTATTTTTGTTGTTCCAACTGCAACGTTTTCGTCGGCTCATCGCATACGCTCGACGGACCGAAGTATTGTATCGGGCCCGGGTAGACATAGTCCGTGCTCAAAGCCCACTCTTCGCGATGTGCGGCATACGCCTTGAACGGAGCGCCTTCGAGTTTGACGAGCGCTTTCTGGATCACCGGTTTCATTTCGCCGTGACGGCGTTCCATGTTCATCATCATCGTCACCGGAATACCGCCGGCAATCCATTTGTCGGCCGGTGCGGTCGTATTGCGTACCGACGACATATAGCCCGTTTTACCCGCATGAATCAGGCAGGCGGCCGCGTATCCGAGCGAGTAGCAATAGTCGGCGTCGTAGTTCGACGGGGCGGCGCAACGCCCTTCGTAACCGAAGAAGTGCATCTGGGTGGCGAACTTGCCGGTATATTTGCCTTCCGCTTTCCATTCGGCCAAACGGTTGCCTACCATCTCGGCCAGCAGCTTCTCGGTTTCGATGAGCGATACCTGTACGTTGCCGTGCGGGTCGCGTTCGAGGGTGAGCTGGCGGGCTACGCCTTCGGGCAGGCTGGCGTACAGCTCGGAGTTCTCTTTCGTCAGCTTCGCGATGATATAGCTGCGCTGCTCGCTCTTCTTGATCATCTTGAACTCCGTTTCATGCTTGGCAAGGAAGTCGTTCAGTTCGGCGATCAGCCGTTTCATGGCCGGAATAAATTCGACCAGTCCTTCGGGGATCAGCACCGTCCCGAAGTTGTTGCCGGCCTCCGAGCGTTTGAGCACAACGGTTGCGATCTGGTTCACGATATCGTCGAGCGTCTGGTTTCTGGCTTCCACTTCTTCCGAGATGATGCAAACGTTCGGGTGCGTTTGCAGGGCGCATTCCAAAGCGATATGCGAGGCCGAGCGTCCCATCAGTTTGATGAAGTGCCAGTATTTGCGCGCCGAATTGCAGTCGCGCTGGATATTTCCGATTACTTCCGAATAGACCTTGCATGCCGTATCGAAGCCGAACGACGTTTCTACCTGCTCGTTTTTCAAATCGCCGTCGATCGTTTTCGGGCAGCCGATCACCTGCACGCCGGCTCCGATCGATTTGTAATATTCCGCCAATACGCAGGCATTCGTATTCGAGTCGTCGCCGCCGATAATCACGAGCGCCTTAATGTCGAGCTTTTTCAGAATCTCCAGCCCTTTGTCGAACTGTTCTTTCTGTTCCAGCTTTGTACGTCCCGAGCCGATCATGTCGAATCCTCCCGTATTACGGTATTCGTCGATGATACCCGCCGTCAGTTCCATATATTTATGCTCGATCAGACCGCCCGGCCCGAGGATGAATCCGTACAGGCGAGAATCTTTGTTTCCCGATTTCAGTCCGTCGAACAGTCCGGCAATCACGTTGTGGCCGCCCGGCGCCTGTCCTCCCGACAAAATCACGCCGACGTTGATCGGCGGCATCGTTTTCTTTTCGTTGCTTTTCTCAAAAGTCACAACGGGCATGCCATACGTGTTCGGGAACAGTTTCTTGATCTCTTCCTGATTGGCTACCGATTCGGTGTACTCGCCGTCTACGGCCTTTACGGCTCCTCGCAGGGCGGTGGGCATCTTGGGAACATAGTGTGCCCGCTCAATTTGTAATGCGCTCTTTGTCATGATGTATTGTTTTTTTTATAAATATTTTTGTCTCTTGTTTTTGCGTCCGCAAAGATAATATTTTTCCGCGAACCTCATACCGCACCGCCCGGCCTTTTTCGCATCGTTTATCCGTGTATGTCCTTATTTTTAATGATTAACGGTTTAAACTACTTCCTTTAGTTATATTTAACTGTAGAAATTAGTTTCGTAACTAAATTATCTCGTTATTTGCAGTCGTAATTTGAACAGGAGGATAGACGTATGCAAAAGTTAACAGCAAAAGAAGAAGAATTGATGCTCTTTTTTTGGGAAAGAGGAGCGTTGTTTGTCAGGGAAATACTCGATTTTTATCCAAATCCGAAGCCCCATTTCAATACCCTTTCGACCATTGTCCGGGGGTTGGAAGAAAAAGGGTTTCTGGCGCATAAGACGTTCGGGAATACCTATCAGTACTACGCCGTCATCAGTAAGGAGGAGCACCGGCGCGGCACGTTACGGAGTGTCATCCGTAAATATTTCGATAATTCGTATTTGCACGCCGTTTCGTCGCTTGTGCAGAGCGAAAATATCTCTGTCGAAGAATTGAAGGCTTTGATCCGCGAAGTGGAAAAAAACTCACCGCCTGCAGGCGATAAATCTTGATGTGTCATGGGAGCATTCTTTTCTTATTCGCTGCAATCGGCGTTATGTCTGGCGATATTCTATTTGTTTTACACCGTGGTGCTAAGCCGTGAAACGTTTCATCGGCTCAATCGCTGCATGTTGCTTTTCATCATGGCGCTGTCGTGGATAATACCGTTATTCGCCGGTGCGTTGTCGTTCCGTACAGGTGTGGAAGTTGTCCCGGAAATGCTCGTTGAGCAGCCGCTCGCAACTCTTACCGCGGGAGGCGCCGCGGCCTCATTGGATCTGTCTGTCTGGCAGTCTGTCTTTGTGCCGGTCTTTACGTTATATCTCGTCGGCATCGCCTATTGCGTACTTTATCAGGCTTTGTCTTACTTACGGTTATGGCGATTGCTCTCTAAAGGGAAACACGCGGCGTTGGATAACGATATCCGGCTGATTTTGCATACCGACACGAGCATGGCTCCGTTCAGTTGGATGAAGTATATTGTGCTTTCCGAAGATGATTATGCCGAAGACGGCGCCGCGATCATCGCGCACGAAACAGCGCATATCCGCCTCCACCACTCGTGGGATCTGATGGCTGCACATGTTTTCGTTATCCTGCAATGGTTCAACCCCTTCGCATGGCTGCTGTACCGCGACTTGCGGAATACGCACGAATATGAGGCCGACAAATCCGTCCTCGACGAAGGGTTCGAAGCGCAACATTATCAATTATTGCTTATAAAAAAAGCCGTCGGCACACGACTCTACTCCATGGCCAACGGCTATAATCACAGTAATAACCTCAAAAAACGTATCACTATGATGTTACAAAAAAAATCGAATGCATGGGCACGGTTGAAGTACGCGCTTGTACTCCCGTTGGCAGCTACGACGGTTGTTGCCTTCGCCCGCCCGGAAATCTCCCGTCCGTTCGACGAGATTTCGAGTGTCAAAGTTAGCTATTTTGCTCCGACCGCCCAACCCGTCGAAGCAAAAAGTGTAGAAAAAGTCGTTGTTCCGCCTCGACAGGAAGTGGCCGTACCCGTTGAAACGGTAGCGAAAACGCCCATTCCTGCAGAAGCGAAAACGCCTGCCGCTAAACCTAAGCCTGCGCCGACAACGCCCGAAGATACCGTGGTGTTTATGGTGGTGGAGGAAATGCCTGAATTTCAGGGCGGAATGAGTGAGATGATGAAATATATTGCTCAGAATATCAAGTATCCGGTCAAAGCCATTGAGAAAAAAATGGAAGGACGGGTTGTCGTCTCGTTTGTTGTAAGCTGCGATGGAAGCCTTCGGGATTTTCAGGTTGTAAGAAGTGTTGATCCGGATTTGGATGCGGAAGCGATCAGGGTGATCAAATCGATGCCGAACTGGAAACCCGGGAAGCAGAGAGGAAAAAATGTGTCAGTAAAATATACTCTTCCGATTAATTTCAGTCTTTCGGCGAAAAAAGACTCGCTTCAAACGAAATAAGGTTTCGTTTGTTTCAAGAAGTGATAGGAGCCGCCTCGCAACGTTGGGATTGCGGGGCGGCCTTTTCTTTGTGGATATCCATATTCTCTGATGGTTACATGTGGACTCTGTATGTTTGATTTGAAAGAAAATTTTTCTATTGTGTTAAAAATAATAAATTAACATCTTTGTGTTTGTTTGTAATATATCTTTGTAAAAAAATAAATAATGTTTCGGAATTTTATTCTTCGTTTTCAGGATGAAGCCGGTTCTCAAGGGAATAATCGAAGGGTATGATACCAGACTGATCAGAAAAACGGGTAAGTAAAGCTGAGTGTAAAATAATTACAAAGAATAAAAAAATAACTGCGTACACCATGAAAAAGTATTTGACGATGATACCGGAATCGTTCGTCTTGCCGCTCTTTATGATCGGGGGCGTAATCGCAGGCTTAGGTGGCTATGCCGTTTATATGTCGAGGGTGCATACTTACCTTTTGGACGATCCGGCCGTATGTATCAACTGCCATATCATGACTCCCTATTATCAGAGCTGGGATCATAGTTCGCACGGACGCAGGGCTACGTGTAACGATTGCCATGTGCCGCACGACAATGTCTTCAAACAATATGCTTTTAAGGCGAAAGACGGGTTACTGCATGCCTCGGTGTTCACGCTTCGATCCGAGCCGCAGGCTATCCGGCCGCGTGAAGAAAGTTACGAAGTGATTATGAACAACTGCATTCGTTGTCATACGCAACTGAATACGGAATTCGTGAAGACGGGGATGATTTCGTATACCGAGGTGAAGGAGGGTAAAGGATTGACTTGCTGGGACTGTCATACCGACATTCCACATACGAAGATGAGCAGTCTGGCAGCCTCTCCCCATGCGATTGTACCGTTACCCAAGTCGCCGGTTCCCGAATGGTTGAAGGAGATGATGGGAGCGAAAAAGCAGTAGAAAAGTACTAAGGTTGCCAAAATAGTAAAAAAGTAGTAAGGAGAGAGTGGACTTGGTGTTCCTGACTTTATGACGGGATAATAGCCACTACTTACAGACAGATACATAATAACCATGAATCGTTAACATTTAAAATGAATTGGATATGTTTAAGAAGCTGACACAGATCATCAAACGTAAACCCGTCGTGGGGTGGGGAATCTTTTTCGTTGTCATGGCCGGAGTGTTTATTCTCGGACTGTTGGCTGCCTCGATTACCGAGCGGAGAGCGGAAATCGCCACGTTATACGCTAATAAAAAGGTAGATATAGGCCCATTCGAGGCAAGAAACGAAATTTGGGGTGAAAATTATCCGCGCGAGTACAATACTTGGACCCGCACGGCCGATACGAGTTTCGTATCCGAATTTAATGGCAACCGGGCTGTCGATGTGCTGGCCCAACGTCCCGCAATGGTTATATTCTGGGCGGGGTATTCATTCTCGAGAGAATATAACTCTCCTCGTGGCCATAAGCACGCCATCGAGGATATGATTCATATCTTGCGTACGGGGAATCCGGGCGTGGATGGAGAAAAAGACATTCAACCTGCTACATGCTGGGCATGTAAGGGACCGGATGTCCCCCGCATGATGCATGAGGTAGGAATCGCGAACTTCTATAAGACCCCTTGGAGCCAGATGGGAAGCGAAATCGTGAATCCGATCGGATGCGGCGACTGCCACGATCCGAAGACGATGAACCTGCATATTTCACGCCCTGCTTTAGTAGAGGCCTTTGAACGCAGAGGAATGGATATCGCCCAAGCGACCCCGCAGGAGATGCGTTCTTTAGTATGCGCTCAGTGTCACGTTGAATATTACTTCAAGGGAGACGGCAAATACCTGACCTTTCCTTGGGATAAAGGCATGACGATGGAAGATGCCGAACGCTATTACGATGAGACCGGATATTACGATTATATCCATACCTTGAGCCGCGCGCCGATTCTGAAAGCACAACATCCCGACTACGAGCTGGCTATGCAGGGTATTCATGCTCAGAGAGGCATATCGTGTGCCGACTGTCACATGCCCTACACGAGTGAAGGAGGCATCAAATACAGCGATCACCATATCACGAGTCCGTTGCAGTATATCGACCGTACGTGTCAGGTATGCCACCGCGAGAGTGAAGAGACCTTGCGGCAGAATGTATATGACCGTCAGCGGAAGGCTAACGAAGTACGGAACCGGCTTGAAGAAGAACTGTTACGGGCGCATCTTGAAGCGGAGCATGCCTGGAAAGTAGGAGCGACCGAAGCGGAGATGGCTCCGGTGCTGAAGCTGATCCGTCAGTCGCAATGGCGTTGGGACTATGGAGTTGCTTCTCATGGAGCTTCTTTCCACGCACCTCAGGAAGTGACCCGCATCTTGAGTGCCGGATTAGATCGTGCCATGCAGGCGCGTCTGGCCGTGGCGCGGGTCTTGGTAAAACATGGCTATACCGACGAGGTTCCGATGCCTGATATTGCGACAAAAGAGAAGGCACAGCGTTATATCGGTCTCGATCCCGATGCTTTGAAGACTAAAAAAGCGAAATTTATTGATAAAGTTGTTCCTCAGTGGATCGAAGAAGCCCGTCAGAAAAACCGGCTGGCTTCGGTGGGTTGATTCCGGTTCCTTGTTGTTCCGAAAATTCGATAAGTAGATGGAGCACCGGACACGTATGATGTGGCAACATCCTTGGCGTTATCGGGAAAGCATTGCCTTTGTCGCGGGTATTGTCGTTGTGGGTATGCTGTTGCAGTTCGCAACGTGTGAGTTTGCCTTTGATTTACTCCGTTCACCGGTGAATCTGATATTGGGTGCGGGGATCGTAGCTATCGTAGCGATTGTCGCCGTATTTCGCCGAAATCCCGTTTTTGCATGGTTTACAGATGTACCCTTGTCTGTGACTCTCATTGCTTCGCTCTTATTGTTGGGCCTTGTCATGGGATTGACACCGCAGGCCTCAACGCGTGTCTCGGGCGAGCGGCTTCTGACGTTTGTACTGGGCTTTGACCGGATGACGCACTCGTGGCCTTTCGTTCTCGTTTATCTTACTACATTGTTTTCGCTGGGAGCGCTTATTGTAAAGAGGTTGTTTCCTTTCCGGAAGAGCGATTACGGATTTTATCTGAATCATATCGGGCTATGGCTTTTATTGTTTGCCGCAGGGCTGGGAGCGGCCGATATGGAGCGCTATCTGATGAAAGTTTATGAAGGCGAGGTTGAATGGCGCGCTACCGATTCTCGCGACCGTACGGTGGAACTGCCTATTGCCATTGAACTAAATGATTTTTATATGGAGGAATATCCTCCCAGCTTGACGGTAATCGACAGGCAGACAGGGCAGAGTATGCCGGAAAAGCGTCCAGAGTTTTTCCCTTTAGAAGTGAAGCGTCCGAAAGGTATGCTTTTCGGATGGGAAATCGAGCTGAAATCGTATATTCATGATGCCGTGCGCAACAGCGACAGTACGTATCATGAAGTGCACATGCCCGGTTCTTCGCCCGCGGCCTATGTCTCGGCCTATCATCCGCAAACCGGCGAGAGACGGGAGGGCTGGGTTTGTCCGGGTAATGTTTCTCAACTGTACATGGTGCTGAATCTCGACAGCGCTTATTGTATTGCGGCGACACGCCCCGAGCCGAAGCGTTTCGTTTCCGATATCCGGGTATATCGTAAAGGAGAAGGGACAGTCGATACGCAATTGGAGGTGAATAAGCCGTATCGTGCCGGGGCATGGATGATTTACCAGCATGGTTACGACAATCTCGCCGGAAAAATGTCGAACTTTTCAACAGTCGAATTGATTTATGATCCTTGGTTCCCTGCGGTTTACGCCGGTATCATTATGCTTGCTGCCGGGTCGGTATGTATGCTATGGATCGGGAACAGGGCGAGGCGGAAGGAGGAAGAAAACGTATGACGTGGAATGAATTTTTGTGGTTTGCCTTACCGGCAATGCTTTGCTGGTTGTCGGCCGGTATATCGGTTTATTTCTGTAGCAGACGGATAAGCCATATTCTGATGCTTGCAGGAATCGCTCTTTTCACGGTATTTATCGTCGGCCTGTGGATCGGACTCGAACGTCCGCCTCTGCGTACCCTCGGCGAGACCCGTCTGTGGTATGCTTTTTTCCTTTCGGTAGTTGGTTACATCACCTACCGGCATTGGCAGTATCCGTGGCTACTTTCCTTTTCAGCTTTAGTCGCGATAGTATTTACGTGCATCAATATTTTTAAGCCTGAAATCCATTCCAAGCATTTGATGCCGGCCTTGCAAAGTTACTGGTTCGTACCGCATGTGACGGTGTATATTTTGTCGTATGCCATGCTCGGTGCGTCCACTATTGCTTCGTTGATTCAGCTGAACAAACTGAAGAAAGGAAGTCCGGAAGCACGTTTGTATCATTTGATGGACAATCTGGTCTATGTGGGATTCGGATTCCTGATGTGCGGTATGCTGATGGGATGTATTTGGGCGAAAGAAGCCTGGGGACATTACTGGTCTTGGGACCCCAAAGAGACGTGGGCCTTTGTCACCGCCGCTTCATATTTAGTGTACATTCATATGCGGCTGCAACGATACCATCCTTTCTTTACTCTATGGATGCTGCCGGTATCATTCGTTTTGTTGATGATCACCTGGATCGGAGTGAACTACCTGCCTGCGGCGCAAGGAAGCATTCATGTGTATTAAAGAACGGAATGTAAAACGTTTTCTTTTGTATGCTTTCCCGATGTTCACATAGGGAGGAATGGTTTGTATTTGATTGCATAGATCGGCCTGTTATTACGTCCGCCGACCAGCATGATCGACTGGGCTGATCATGGTACAGTCTTGGCTGTCTGGCCGTGCTTGTATCGAAGAAACGGTTCATCCAACTTTTTTCTTTTTCGGCTTGATAAAATGATTTTTTCAGTCGTTAATAAGTACTGTGAACTGAACCAAAAATTTCGCGTAGTTCTTTATTACTTAACTTGCCGATCCAGTTTTCTCCTGAGGTAACGGTCATCTCTGCAAGGTGCTTTTTATGTTGTATCATTTCATCAATTTTTTCTTCGAATGTATTTTTAGTAATCAGGCGATGCACCATTACCTTTTTCTTTTGCCCGATACGGTAAGCTCTGTCAGTCGCCTGATTCTCGACGGCAGGATTCCACCACAAGTCGTAGTGGATAATGTGTGAGGCGGCCGTGAGGTTTAATCCGGTACCGGCAGCTTTGAGCGAGAGGATGAATATTTTGTCGGCCCGATTGGTTTGGAACCGTTCTACCATGTTTTTTCGCTGGCTGATCGAACATGCTCCGTGATAAAACATCGGCCGGTTCTCGAAGCGTTCGGTAATGAATCGTTCGAGCATATCGCCCATTTCTTTGAATTGCGTAAAGATAAGCACTTTTTCTCCCGACGAAAGTATTGTATCGAGCAATTCGAAGAGCAGTTCCGTTTTTCCGGAAAGGGATGCGTCGTAACGGTTGTTTTTCAAGAAACTGGTTGGATGGTTGCAGATTTGTTTTAGTGCCAGAATCATTTGCAGTACGAGTCCCTGACGTTTGAAAAGCGACTGTTTGTCGGCCGTTTCACTGTAACCTTCGATTTCTTCCATGGCAGCCTGCATGGTTTTTTGATATAGCGCCGCCTGTTGTTCGGTGAGCCATGCGAATTGATTCTGCTCCACTTTATCCGGCAAGTCGGAAATAATCGTTTTATCCGATTTCATGCGTCTTATCATGAATGGCGATGTGATTTTACGGAATTTGGACACCGCATGCTCGTCGTTGAAAACTTGTATTGGCGTAGCAAAATCTTCTTTGAATCTTTGTATATTTCCCAAGTATCCTTTGTTCGTGTAGTCCATAATCGACCAGAATTCACTCAGCCGGTTTTCCACTGGCGTTCCGCTCATCGCAATGCGGATTTTTGCCGGAATACTTTTCACCGCTTTGGCTTGAGCGGTATCGTAATTTTTTATGTTTTGCGCTTCATCAATAACCATGACTTGCCACTTCCGCTTACGGAGTATTTCGCTGTCGCTGCGCAAAACGCCGTAAGTTGTTAGCATCACATCGGCATTGAATTGTTTCAGATCGCGGGCCTGTCCGTGAAAGAGATGCAGAGAGAGGGAAGGGGCAAACTTGGCCATTTCCGCTTGCCAGTTGGTCAGTAGCCCGGTCGGAACCACGACTAATGCGCTGTATTTTGTCTTAAGAGAGAGTTCTTCTTTGGCTTTAAGCAGGATGGATATGACTTGCAATGTCTTTCCCAATCCCATATCATCTGCAATGATACTGCCGAAACCGATGCGGCTGTTCCGATACATCCACGAATATCCGCGATGCTGGTAGGGACGTAAGGTAGCGTTGAGACCTTGCGGGAGCGGGATATCTTGACACGAAGTGAGCTCCGAGATCAAATCGCGTACCTCATCGGTGAGCGAAACGGGTGCGCCCTCATATTCTTCGCTCAAGGCCGTTTGGAGCAGCTGGTATGAACTAAGGGACTTATTATCGGTTATGGTTTTGTAAATCTTTTCCATTTCGGTTTCACTTACGTAGATGTAATTTTCTTTGAAACGAAACAGTCCCGATGCGTTTTTTATCAGTTTTTTAAAGTCTTCCGGCGAAAGAACCGTGTCACCAAGAGCTACCTGCCAGTCGAATGTAAGCAATTCATCCAGTCGGATAAACCCTTGCTGATCCGATTTCCGTTTTAACCTTACGGAGGTTCTCGGACGCAACAGGTTTTGGAGTGATCTGGGGAGCAATACCTGAATATCGAGTAGCCGGATGGCCGGCAATACTTCCATCAGGAATGGGGCGAACTCCTTTATATCGAGCCGGATAGGGTTAAGACCGCCCTGATTTACGTGTTCGTCCAGCCCGCGTATGAATGGCGACAACAACGATACGCTCCGGAGTATTTTAAAGCGTTGCTTTTCGAATTGTTTTTCCTTCAGTATTTTGGATAGTGGAATGGGGAGCCTGTTGAGGTCTGAGGTGTCTTCAATGCTTAGGGTAACATCGAAACGGTTGTCATCCATCTCCGTCACGGTGATCAGCGGTTTGTAGACTTCGGCCGTGAGGAAGTAACGGTCGAGCCAGACCTTGATCCCTCCGCTCAAGGCATTTTCGCCTACACCTGCGAAAGCGTAGGCCTTGTTTTTGAAAAACATGTCTTCGAACAAATCACCTGTCGATTGTTTGGATAATCCTTTTATCAGATAAGAGATAAACAGCGACAGCAATTCCGTTGTCTGATTTTCTACAGGAACCGATTTTTCTTTTCCACGAACATTTTTGGTGGTTTGTAACAGATCTGTCGGCAGCCTCTCCGAAAGTTGTTGTATCAATGCGCGTACTTGCGTATCGATCATCGCCGGTATCCAACGGATAATAAACAACTTGTTTTCCAGTTGGACGATTTGTGGAACGATATTTCCGTTTGCGATAAGATGGATAGAGGCAAGGAAGATTTGATGTGCCGCTGCTATCGAGGGTTGGTAATCGGGCAGGTAGTCGGGGTTAAGATGAAACAGGGCGGGGAGCAGGTCTGAGAGTGTCTTGATGTTTGAATCGTTGGCCGACAGGTGCACTTCGTTATTTCGGTTAGTGTTGAAATGGATATGGGTATGATATGAAATGGTGTGATTTGCCGCTGCGGATCCGAACACAGCGCTGAAATCACGCTTTTTGTTGATGATCCGTTGGGCTTCTTTGCCCAAGCGTATAAATTGTGCGGCATATTTTTCACGGAAATTTCCTCCCGGATAGAACGGAGGCTTGTCTGGCAAGAGATGTACCAAGGGGGAGGCTATATCGCGCAGCAGTGAGAAGTCTACTCTCTCGTAGGCAGCTTCATAATCGATGGTTTGCGTAGTTTTTTTCATCGGTTTAAGCAAAGAGGCCATGGTAGGAATCTCGTATCGTTTTTGTTCGGCGATAAAGATTCCGCGTTTCTTTAATTCTTCAATCAGGTCTACGTGATGAATTTTGAAAACAAGGAAAGGATCATTATCGATTTCGCGGCTGACCATATAAATCACCGCGGCCAAATGTTTACATGGTACAGCCCAATCGGGACAGGTGCACTGCATCTTGAAATCGGTCCATTGGCGGGGAAAGACTTTCAGACCGGATTCTTCGGCAATAGTTAAAATGGCGGGATCGAGTTCTCTGTTGAGTAATTTCGAAATCAACACTGGCTTTGCAATGATTCTTTGCATCAGTATTTCAATCTGATCCTCAAAAAAAGGCGGGACGATAATCGTTACCCTGTATGGAGAAGGGCGACTGCCGGATACTTTGGCCGTTATCGCATTATCATTCATTTTTACAGATTGTACGTGCCCGCTCCTAGCATAGGTGGCTCCTCGTGGCAGGCGGTTGTCATAATCTGCATTCTCCAATGAACGTAGCCAATGCTCTCCCCACCATGTCTTACCGAATTGAATAGTCATAAGAATATGTAATTATTTTTTGATTGCAGATACAAAGATGGCGCTTTTTTTGAATCTTACTTACTTATTGGCAAGTGTTTTATGTTTGTTTTTGTGTCGAATATCGCTTATTTTTCTCATTCATAGATGGGTGTGGAATGAGAAACATAAAAATTAAAATGTATGAAGAAATATGGGTTGCATAGGCTGGCTGTTTGTTCTTGGCGGCAGGTTCTGAAATGTCAGCATATACCGGCTCGCTGACAGGAGAATGTTTTGGTAAGATGTTAGGTAATAGTTAGCTATTCAGTGTGTGCTTGTGTGATCTGTGGCGAAATGTGTTGTTGTGGATGGTATGTTTCTGAAAGATAGCGTGTGCGATGTGTTAAATCGGGCAAATCGACAAGTTGTTATAGCTGTTGTTGCTGAATTTGAGGTTAATATAGAAGTGTGTGCGAAGTTTGCAATTGATAAAAAAGATATTTTCTGAGAAGGAAGATTGAGATTTTGTATGTTAAAAGAGGGGTTTTGTGCAATAAATCAGTTTTTCGCCAAAATAGATCGATTGTTTTTTTAATTTTCAAAAATAAGTGATAAATTTGCCCCCGGATAATAAATAAAATAAAACGAAAGAACGTGTGAGTGTTTCGATAAAATCAAAAATATCGGTTGTGGAATGCGATGTGCTTGTATATCATTAGCGTATATCGATAGAGGGAAATGATTTTACTGCAACCAAATGCGATTATGATGAGGACTATATAGGAAAAACAGCAAGTCTAATATTTTGTATATCTTGCCAATAATGCTATTGCCGATAAAAAATGAATTATAATATTATTATAAAAGTCTAACAATTAAATTTTTTAGCTTATGAAAAGAAAAGTAACAAGCAGTGTATCAAAACTTATGCTCGCAGCTTTTCTCCTTGCTGCAAGTAGCGGAGGAGTAGCGCGGGGGCAGGTATTGAAAAGTGAAGAAAATCATAACCATGATCATCCCAAAGTGCAGCTGCGGGGAGGGCCCGGTGGTGGTATTGATGCGAATGGAAGTGGACAGAGTTGCTCGACCGACTATACGGTTCTGACATCGTTTTCCGTGGAAAACAATTATGGTCCGGGTGAAACGGGAACCCTTACACCAAAACCCAATACTCCGGACGGCAGTAAAAATACAGGACGTTGGAATACTGTAAATCAGAATTTTGATCTGGGTAATGGTCGTATTACATTGGGAGGGACGACAAATCATGTGGGGCATAGCACACAAGGTGCTAATCATAATAATAATTTGGCTGGTAAGGGAACTTCTACAGGAAATGTAACTGCTTCTCAGAATTTACATATAGCTCCAGGTTGTGATGATCATGACACTTGGACAGGAGTGGCATCTAATCCGAAAGCGGATGGTCAGCCTATTCCGGCCAATTCACCAGGTATTCAAATGTCTGGTAATACGGCAAGCTTTACCAGGAGCTGGGGGCCGGCAACGGTTTCCATCAGTAAGCCGACCGTTCCGGACGGAAGCGGAGTTACGCAGGGGAATGGAAATCCGACGTATTCTAATCCAACGGTGATAACTGTTGATGCATCCGGTATGACCTCTGCGACCCCCTGGTGGTTACAACAATTTTACTTTATGAGTAATCCATGGTTTTTTTATGAAACATCATATACTTATCCTACCGTAACTCATAGGGTTTCATTTGATTATACAACCAGAACAGGGAGCTGTGTGCCTCATGGTACTCCTCCTCATACGTATACTACAACGAGTTGGGGTGGCATTACAACGACGGAGGCTCAGGCACATGGTTCTCATCAGGAGGTTAACTGGGCGACTTCCAGTAATAATCAAGGTGGCTTTGTCGATGCAAGAATCATCGTTACAGCCGGTTCGGATATCCGCTTGGAAGGAACTGACGGAGCAGGAATGAGTATTGCTGCTGCCGGAACAAACGGAGGCGGTAAAAAATTCTATCTTGACTTGCCGGCCGCACATTATACTTTGATGAATGATAAAGACGTGGCTTTTACGAATATCGAAGTCTCCAACCGTGCGCCGCTGGGGGATAGTGCTGTTTTTGGTGTGAATACACAATTGGATACGGATATTTCCACGAATGCAGCGGGCGGAACGATCCTGATCGGTTCGGCTACGGATGCGACTTCGCAGGAACATATGACCGTGACGGCTTCGACAGCCTCCGTGACCGGAAAGCGCAAAGCGTTTGCCAAATCTATTGCGGTCGGAAGTACGCATACGTACACCGGCTTCAATCTGCCGCTTCATGGAACAGCCAACTTTGGAAACTATGGCGATAATGCGATGACGATACGTCATGCAAAGCCTGTTCCGGCCGCTCTCGCAGCAGGAGGTTATCAGCTGTATAATCACTCGTGCAACGACCTTATTTTTGATGTTCCCTATACTCAAACGGTGGGAGGAGCAGGAAACTTATTGGTTGAAGCATATAAAACATTATCGTTTCCGAATGGAAAAACATCAACCATCACGGGCAACGGAACAGGGGATGCTACTTTTAACGGCGGTGATGTAAGTATTTTGGCTGATCATACATATACCGGAAGTGCAGCGGGTGATTACGGAATTTATGCCTATACGCCGATCAAAACGGATGCCAAGTCGTGGGCAGCTTTGTATGGAGCACCGTCATTCTGCGGTACTTTCTTGCAGCCCAATATTCATGTTCAGCCTGTTAATGAAACGGATGATACAGGCGATCACAAGAATTATAAATATGGTGGTGATATAGACGATCAGCATGATTTCTGTGGAAACGGAAATATCGTTTTCGGTGCAGTGACCGTCAATGCAACACATACCGCCGCAGGTGATCTGCGTTGGCAGGCTACGCACGATATCAACACGGCTAGCGGTTCGACCATTGGTTTTACACATTCTGGTGATGGTGGCATGCATTGGCAGGCTAAGCATGATATCAATGCCGGTGGTAATATAACCTTCACAAGATCTGGTTCTGGAAAAGCCATCTGGCAAGCCGAACATGATATTACGACACTTGCCCCGATATCAACTAAGGTAAGTTTCCCTCTTTCGGGAGATGGATTGACGGCATGGCAAGCTACCGGTAATATTACGACAAACAATGAAATAGAATTCAATAATACAGGAACGGGGAATGTTTTCTGGCAAGCTGGCGGTGACATTACTACAAACTATAAAGTGAAGTTTACTAATACCCAATCAGCACATACCATGTGGTATGCCAAGAAAAACATTACGACAAATGGAGGTGGCGGAACGCTTGGCGACGACGTGAAGTTTGATGAACAAGGAACAGGCAACAATATATGGTGGGCTGAAACCGGTGATATTACAACGAATAATAACGTATTGTTCGAACATGGAGCAACGAGTGGAAACCTCAGTTGGTGGGCAGGACGTAATATTGTTGTATCGGGTAATCCCGCAGCGCCCAATCCGGGAGCTAACAACAATCAGCTGGTGATTAATAAAGCATCGGACGAGTTGATAGAGCTACATACGGTGAATGGTTATATCCGTACTAATTCGCAGGTAGATATTAATCGTACCAATTCAGGAGCCGGAAAGACACACTTGATTGCCGGTTGCGAAACGTATACCTTAGATAATAATATCGATATCGAAAATGAATTCAATTATACGGAAACAGCAGGACAAGTAGATGGTCTTGTGAAATGGTATGCCGAGAACGATATTCTTTCGAATACTGTTTGCGACAATAACCGTCCTGCACCGATCACATTCACGGTGCCCGCAGCCTCTACTACCACTACTGTGTGGGAAGCGCAGCGTAACATCAATACAAAAGGTCGTGTAGACTTTAAATACGGAGGAGCTGTTGGAATGGGGGATCTCGTATGGCTTTCTCGTGGAGGTCATATCCAAACCGAACGTCCGGTAACGATTCAGTATGATAGTGATAACAAAATCTCACTACGTGCTGAAGATGACCGTCATGATGCCATTGCAGCCGGTGCGACGAATAATGCGAATGCCAGTGGTCGTCGTGGAAATATTCATTTCTTCGATTCGATCGATATCAAGCGTAACAACGCCAATAACGGGGTTACGGAGATCAAAGCTGAAAATCATATCTGGACAGCTATGCTGAATTATGTAGATATGCAATCAGCCGGCAACATCATGGACATCATCTCTCATAAGGGTGATATTTACTTAGGCTATAACGACGCTAAAACGACGGGATATGACTGGAAATACTACGTAGCCAACAGCGATAACTGGAAAATTACGCAGAAAAGTCCATCGGCAGAATGTATGTTTCCGCCAGCCAATCCGGTATCGTATGACCTGAACCGCTTTACATACACCGTTCCGGCACAGAACCAGACCGGTCACTTGTGGATCAAAGCCGGTTGGGAAGAGAAGACTGACTATAAGAAAGTGGCTGATGATGGTACACGTAGTGCCGGTGGTAACATTTATTTTACACACCTGGATATCAATCAGGAAACGGGTAGCGATCATTCGACCGAAATCACGATTCCGTTCTCAGGATTGTGGCGTTGTGGTTCGACAGAAGATGGTCAGCTATACAATCGTAAAGGAGACTCCATGCAGTATTATGAGAATGCCGGTATCATCGGCGGGGTTTCACGTTGCGTCGTACCTTATCCGAATACGGATAATACACTGGCTAATGATATTTCGCTCATTTATCGTGGCGGTAAGGGCAATCTGAATGTCGATGCCGGTACGCGCGGCAATATTATCTTGAACAAAGGCGGCTTGATCAATTTCCAGGATCCGCAGAATACGGGTAACGTGACGTTCCGTACGCGCTTCGGCGATATCGATATGCGCGATCCGTTCAATGCGGACTCGATAACGGGTAGCTTGCTGTTCCTGGCTCAAACCGAAAATCTCAGCGACCTCTCGAAAGTAGGTTACTGCGGATGCGAAGAAGAACGTAATAATGTATATCTGCAAGACTTCCAGTACAAAGCTCACGGTGCCAGCGGTAGCATATTCGTAGGAGCCGACAATAACATCAAACTAAACTATGGCGGTCTGCAAAATAAAGGTACACGTTACGATCCGTTCCTGAGCACGGATTATCAGGCTTGTCCGGACGGTAGCGCGGCTAAAATCGGTTCCGGATATCAGAGAAGTGGCGGGTGTGGCCCCATGCTTCACTGCGATATGCACGACTCGGTGAATCAGGCGCGCAACTTGATCCTGAACTTCTATCAAGACAGTACGAATACGGATATTACGAGCGGCGGTTTTGCAGCTGTAGCATCGGACTATATCGATGTATATAAGAGTTTGATTTACACAGGTGGCAACGGATCCGGAATGAGTGCGGTGCCCGGTGCGGGTACACTGCACGGCGAAAGTGTGGCAGGCTACGGACTCTATATGAAGACTCAGGCGAACAAAAACAACTGGAATACGAATATCTTCAAAAACCATCCGAAGTGCCCCATGGGATGTTCCGACTTCGAATGTAACGGCGGCTTCCTGCATATGATATCGCGCATGACATTCCATGCCGACGCACGTATCTATGCACACAACCAGAGAGTCTATTTAGGTTCTCCGGTAATCGAATCTTTCGGTCCGATGGTGCTCAACACCGATTCGATGTCCGGCGGCCGTACGGAGATCGTTATCCAGACAGACAGCTTGATCCTGCACGACAGCTTGGTAGTGAAAGGAAAGAAATTAAGATACCGTTCGTGGAGCGGACTGAAAAACGACCGCCCGATCATGAAGTTCGGATATATGCGCCGTACGCCTCCGTTCACGGAATATACAAAAAATGTCTGCGGGACGGATCTTGACGTTTGCGAACCGTGCCACGAATATATCCGCGGCAGCAAAGACCCGCTGCACATGCTTGATACCATTACGGTCAAATTTGAAGAGGGGGCCTACCTGGAGCGCCTCAACTCGGTAGTCTTTGATCATACCGTGCTGACTTTCCTTACCGATTCGTTCGATCATGTACAGGGACCTCCGGTGGAACATGCGAGAATCTATGTCGATACGCTCAAAGTACGTAATCAGGTGGATCTGTATGCCGATGCAAAACACGAGCGCGACGCACACTTCGAGCTGATCTCGGAAGAGCAGATGTCGTCGAAAAACTATGCCGGTGTTTACGCCAGACATTACCATATGGAACCGATTGGTCCGTGTGGGCGTAATTACAGTGAACTGTGGCTTTCGGATGACTTGGCGCTTGACGTGATCACGACCTCGACGTTCGGAGGGTTCGGTTACCAACACTCGGATGTGCATGTAGAAACAGAAGCACACCTGAACCCGGGCTTCACTTCGCTTCGTTTGCGCGGTCAGTGCTACGAGCAGAAGTGCGGAACGCTCAGGATGAAAGACCTGCGTCTGGACGGTGGTTCGCAGCTTCACTTCTCGGTAGGTACGACGAAGGGTATCAACGGCGAATACAGTGATGCAATCGATGTGGAATTGCTCACGACGTATGGTACGGTCGATGTAAATATCGAAGTTCGTCCGTGCGAAAGAATGGAGAACCGCTGCTATCCGATCATCTATTATAAATCGCAGACTCCGGGTAGCGTGAAGAACTTGAACCTTGTACCGAAGAGGATGAAAATCGGCGATGTGGAAGTTCCTCTTGCTCTTGATGTATCGCAAGAAGGAGTGGTTTATCTGTGTGTTGGTAATGCTGTAGTGCCTAAGACAGTTTACTCAGTAACGATTCCTTCGGTAGTGGGTGTAACGACAACGCCTCCGGCAGGTATCGCGTATACGCTAGGTCATTCGAACTTCGAATTCAGGGCGAAATATTCGACCGAGAAACCGTTCGTGGTACGTACAGACCGTATGTATAACGGATTGAAAGAAGTGCTTGAAGGCAAGAAAAACGCCAACGGCGAATATGAATATGTGATTACGGATGTTACGCAGCATATTGTGTTGACGTTCGGTCCGGACCATGTAGCAAATATGTCGATTGACGGAACTGCGGTATGGTCGCACGGCGAAACGATTTACATCCGCGTAGAGCGCGAAGACATTGCCAGCATCTACTCGGTAGCCGGTCAGCTGGTTAAGAGAATCGAACTGCCTGAAGGCGATACGTCGATCTCGATGCAACGCGGCGCGTATGTGGTAACGCTTAAAGACGGATCAGTGCATAAAGTGATTGTAAAATAAGAGTACAGCTTAGCTTTCAGCCTTGTGAAAGGCTGAAAGTGTCAGATGTTTAAAGATTGGGGAGGGAGTGTGTCGAAACGACACGCTCCCTCTTTTCATAATGTGAAGAGTGAGAAACGAAAAGTGAAGAGTGAAAAAGTAGCAAAGTGGTTAAAGGTAGTCAGAGTAGTAAAGAATAACAATTAACCATTAAATTACGCTGAACGAACCCTTGTGAAACTTGTCATAGACTTGTGCAACTTGTGGCATGAATAAATGACGAATTACAAATTACGACGGCTGAATGCTGACAACAGAATACTGACTGTTGACCAACAATTAAACATCCGGATTCCCGCTTACTGAAAATCCGGATACTGATCGTCTTCGTCTTCCTCGTCGCTGTCGAGGTAGTCGGTGTCATTCTCTTCTTCGGCAGCCGGGATATCCCAGTCGTCTTCGTCGTCTTCGACAGGAACGAAGCGCATGTCCATATCGCGGTGGACAATTTGTTCAGCGTCGTGGAATGTTTCGCGGTTCAGTTCGTTCCAGAGCAGGTCTTTGAGTTCCGCGATTCCGGCACCCGTGACCGAAGAAATAAAGAGATGCGGAATGCCGGCGGGAAGTTCTTCGGCCAGTGCTTCCATCAGTTCATCGTCGAGCAGGTCGCTTTTTGTGATGGCCAGCACCTTGTTCTTGTCGGCCAGACCGGGATTATACTGTTCCAGTTCGTTGCGCAGGATATCGTATTCTTTCCGAATGTCGTCGGCATCGGCGGGGATCATAAACAGGAGCAGCGAGTTTCGCTCGATATGGCGGAGGAAGCGTAGTCCCAGTCCTTTACCTTCGCTGGCGCCTTCGATAATGCCGGGGATATCGGCCATGACGAACGAGCGGTTATCACGGTATTTGACGATACCCAGATTCGGTTCGAGGGTGGTAAACGGGTAGTTGGCGATTTTCGGTTTGGCTGCCGAGACGACCGAGAGCAGCGTCGATTTCCCTGCGTTGGGGAAACCGACGAGTCCGACGTCGGCCAGCAGCTTGAGTTGGAGCACGACCATCCGTTCCTGACACGGTTCACCGGGCTGTGCATAGCGGGGTGCCTGATTCGTCGCCGTTTTAAAATGTATGTTTCCGCGTCCGCCCCGTCCGCCGCGCAGCAGCATCACCTGTTGGCCGTCGGTAGTGACATCGCAGAGGTATTCGCCTGTTTCGGCATCGAAGGCGACGGTGCCGCAGGGTACTTCGATGATACGGTCTTCGCCGTCTTTACCGGTACTGCGTTTGCTGCTACCTCCCTGTCCGGAGGTAGCGAGGATATGGCGTTCAAACTTGAGGTGGAGCAGGGTCCAGTAGTTACGGTTGGCACGCAGGTAGATATGTCCGCCCCGTCCGCCGTCGCCACCGTCAGGGCCTCCGCGCGGGATGTACTTCTCTCTCCGGAAATGGGCGGATCCTGCTCCGCCTTTTCCCGAACGGCAATAAATTTTTACGTAGTCTACAAAATTCGATTCGGCCATATTGTCGGATATGCGCGGTTAAGATGGTCGTTGCATCCTGAAAAAGGACGGATTCTTACCGACCCGTTACTTTCTTTATCGCTTCGTCGATGCGGTTGAAAATATCTTCGATCGACCCGGTTCCCTTGATGGCTGCATGTTTTCCTTCGCTGATGTAGTGCGTGGCCAGCGGGGCGGTCTGCGTGTGATAGACATCGAGGCGTGACTGGATGGTCTCGAGGTTGTCGTCCGAGCGTCCCGATACTTTGCCGCGTTCGAGCAGGCGGGAAATCAGTTCCTCGTCGTCGACTTGCAGGTCGAGCAGGATCGAGACGTCCGTACCGCGCTCGTTGAGCATCTCTTTCAGGGCGATGGCTTGGGGGATGGTGCGGGGGTAGCCGTCGAAGATGACCCCTTTCGAGCCTTTTTTGCTGTCGAGGAATTCGCCGATCAAACGGATAATCAGCTCATCGGGAACCAACTGGCCTTTATCGATATATTCTTTTGCTGTTTTTCCCAGTTCGTTTCCTTCACGGATTGCATTGCGCAGCATGTCGCCTGTCGAGATGTAGTCGAGGCCGTAATGTTCGACCATCAGTTTGCTTTGTGTCCCTTTGCCTGAGCCGGGCGCACCGAAAATTACGATATTTAACATGAGTTCTTATAGATAAAAATGTTGATTAATTGTCTCTGATCTGGTAGATGTCTCGTGTCGAGCGTCCCAGCCCGTCATAGTCGAGTCCGAATCCGACGATGAAGTTGTTTTCGATTTCCATGCCTACGTAGTCGGGTTGGAGATCGCATTGGAGCGAGGCCGGTTTGATGAGCATCGTTGCCAGACGCACGTCGGTTGCGCCTTCTTCTTTGAGGCGGCGGGTCACGTAGTGCATGGTCAGTCCGGTGTCGATAATATCTTCGAGCAGGACGATGGGGCGGTTACGCGTGTTGCTGCGGATGGGCAACAGTTCTTTGACGATGCCGTCCGATTTCGTGCCGTGATACGACGAATAGGCGGCGAAGGTCAGTTCGCTGGTGACCGGGAGCTTGCTCATCAGTTCGGCCACGAACATATAGGCTCCGTTGAGGATCCCCACGTAGAGCGGGTCTTTTCCTTCCATATCCCGGCGGATTTCTTCGGCCATCCGTTCGATAGCCCGGACGATTTCCTTCTCGGGGATGTACAACTCAAACACCTTATCTTTCAGTCGGATTTGCTTCTTCATCGTTTCTTCGTTTTTGTTTAGGGATGCAAAGATACATGATAATTTTCAGAAATGTATCAGGATGAATGAAAATCGGGTTGTTGACGCTTGCAAGTCGGCACGGGTGGGACGGCGCAGTCAGGCTTTCATATCGAGGGTTGAGAGGTATTTTTCGATAAACTCGTTCGATACGCCTGTCAGCTTGGCTTCTGCGTCGATACCGCATCGGAGAGCTTCGCGATTGAGCAGGTGGGCGCATCCGGCTTCGCGGAAGAGGGTAGCCAGTTTCGAGCCGTGATCGAAGTCGGAAGCCAGAAACGTGCTGAGCCGATCGATGCAGAGAAATTTCTTGTCGAGCGCTTTGAGTCCCGCATAGCTGGAGAGCATTTCGCCTTCGGGCGTATGGTCGTAGGTGATAAAGTAGAAGGTACGGATCACGATTTTGCGCTCTTTCGTAAAGTCGGCAAAGAAATAACCCACTTTTTGTTCAAAGAGTTTGAAGGCGATCAGCAGCGAACCTTTGTACCAGTCGACATCCCACTCTATGAAGCTGAGGTTCATGTACGTGTTGATCACTTGCGCGGCCACGCCGTCGAGCCGTTCAAACATACGTACTACGGCATGTTCCTGAATATAGACCTCGTAGCGGCGGTCGGGATCCATCAGGATATACGGATTGTTCGGGATGCGTGCCGAGTGCCAGTAGATTTCGTCTTTCGGGCCGAGGGGGAAGCCTACGCGGTAGAATTTGCGCCGTTCGCCTTTGCGGTCGGTGCCCCAGACCCATTGCGGAGCACGCGAGGTCAGCCAGGCGACATGCCCGATGCGGTTATTGTATTCGTCGAGTTGCAGCCGGGTGATCCAAAGCAGGTGGATGCAGGGGTTGCAGAGCTGGTAAAGTTGCAGCAGCAGGCATGTACGGTACTGGCCGTTCATCCGGTCGAAAAACCGGTTATACTCGTCGCTGAAATGCTCGCTTTCCATATCGGTGAGGATGACGGTGCCGTGTGCCTTAAACACGTTCAGGATGCGCTCCCGGCTGGCACGTTCCGAAGGTTTCTTCACCTCGATGCTCAATTGCAGGGTCAGCGGCATCCACAGTTCGAAGTAATCAGCACATGAAATCATGCGCGTATCGCCTTCCTGCCCCGAGAAAGGAACTTTCCATCGTTCCATCAGACGATAAAATTCGGTCTGAATAAACGTTTTGTAATTCCCTTCCCAATCTTTTAACTCCGAAGTATCCATGCGCAGTAGCGCGGGACGGGCGAAACACAGCAACTCGAGCAGCTTTTTGTCGAAAAGAGGGATGGCATCGCCGAAGCCCAGATCTTTCAGCAAGGTAAACAAACGCTTCACATAGAGGTTTTGTCGCCTCGCTTCCTCTATCTTGCGGCGTTCGTGCTCCGTTTGCTTCGACTGTTTTCTTTTTTTCGACATAGCCGTAGATTTTTCGTATGTTAACGATTTCGGGCTAAAGATAAGGAATCTTGTTCGGTAATCGTGCAACAAACGTAGAAAAAAACATTTCTGGCTGCAGAAAAGCTGAAAAAATACCCGAAAAATTTGCATTTTGCCACCGGGAAATTATCATCTAAGAAATCAGAGCAGAAAGCTCCCTTCTGTTATCGGAAAGCTAAAACGATCTACGTCCGGTGAAACAGGGTACACAGGATGCCGTCGCCTCGATGGTGGAATTTTTTTTAAGGGTAGGAGGAGATTTGTTGTATCTTTGTGGTTGATGAAGAAATTTAGTTAATCGTCATACCATCCGTTTACTGATGATAAAAATAGATCATATAGCCTTATATACAAGGCGTCTGGAGATTTGCCGGACATTTTACGAAACGTATTTCGGGGCTACGGCCGGCACGATGTATCATAACCCGAATACAGGATTGAAAACGTATTTTCTGAGTTTTGCAGACAATACCCGTCTGGAGATTATGGAACGTCCCGATGTGGAAGAACGCTCGGACAAGGCGTTGAGCGAAGGATTTATTCACCTCGCATTCAGTACAGGCAGCCGTGAGGCCGTCGATCGGTTGACCGCGAGGCTGATAGCCGACGGGTATGCGTGTGTCGGCCGGCCGCGCGTTACGGGCGACGGATATTACGAAAGTGTCGTGACCGACCCTGACGGCAACCGGATCGAAATCACCATATAATATAATGTATGTCGACCCTGCTGTTTTTGATGACTTTGCTCCCGGTCGTGTTCATGTTGCACGACTTTGAGGAAATCATTATGTTCCGTCCGTGGCTGAGGCGAAACCGTGACGAGTTGAAGGCGCGTTTCCCGCGATTCGAAGCTTTTCTGACACGGCGCGGCCTGTTCGACTATTCGACTTCGGCTTTTGCTGTGGCCGTTTGTCACGAGTTCACGTTGCTTTCGGTCGCAAGTTATGGGGCGCTCTACACCGGAGTATATGGGTGGTGGTTCGCCGCCTTTATGGTTTTCTTCCTCCATCTTTTCGTGCATGTCGGACAGTGGGTGATTTATCGGAAATATGTGCCGGTAATCGTTACGTCCGTCTTGTCGTTACCGTATTGTTTCTATACGTTTGGGCTGTTTGCCGAGGCCGGCCTGCTGTCTGTTCCGGAGATGATCGGGTGGTCAGTCGTCGGGCTCGTCGTTATGGCGTTGAGTTTTCCGGCGGCGTTCTTTTGGGCGTCGAAGTTCGATGCTTTCGAGCGATCGAGAAGATAAACCGGCAGCCGACCGCTACCGGTGGCCTGTAAAATATTTTTGCCTGATAGACTTATGCGGGGCGGAATGTTAGCCCATTCGGCTGACTTTTTTCAGTCGTTCTTCGTCGATGATTTTGATTTTTCGACCATCCAGCGCGATGATGTGTTCGGTTACGAACGTCGAGAGGGTACGGATGGCATTTGAAGTCGTCATGTTTGAGAGATTAGCCAAGTCTTCGCGCGAGAGGTAGATGCTGATTGTCGCGCCGTCTTCTTCAAGTCCGTAATTATCTTTGAGGAAAAGCAGCGATTCGGCCAGACGTCCGCGGATATGCTTTTGTGTCAGGTTGACCGTCCGTTCGTCGGCGATTCCCAAATCAATCGAAAGTTGCCGGATAAAGAACATACCCAGCTCGAAATTGGCACGGATGAGCGATTCCACGACCGTCATCGGAATGATACATACGGTCGAAGCCTCGAAAGCCGAAGCATTGGTCAGGTAAGGCTCCTGTGCGAAATAAGCACGGTAAGCAAAATACTGGACCGGCTTGATTACCCGAATAATCTGGCTTCGTCCGCCCACTCCCTGTTTAGAGATTTTTACTTTTCCTTTCAGCACACACATCATGTCTTTAGCCTCATCGCCCTCACAGTAAATCATTTCGTTCCGTTTGAAATGTTGTATCGTCGAATTGGCTTTCAAGACCTCCCGTTCTTGCTCCGTCAAAAGTCTCCAAACCTCTGCTAAGCTGGCCGATATATCAAATTCTTTTTTTCCCGACTTGCCCACTGCTGTTTTATAACATACTTTTGAAGCACAAATATAGAACATATTTTCGAGATGTAAAAAAAATCCTTGATTGACTGGTTTTGTGATAGCGAATTTTCTCGAATCTCTGCTTTTCTGAGCGGTATGCCACAGAAAAACGGATGGCTGACTGATATCTTTCTTTGCGGACGGATATTCGTGAATAGAGGTGTGTACGGAAATACAGCCTTTACCCGTAATAGAAACGCCCGGCAGTATTTTTTCTCCGGATGTAAAGAAGTGTTATTTTTACATAAGTGTTTGATTATCGGAAAAAAGTATCTATTTTTGTCGCCGAAAAAAGATAGATAGAATGAAAAAGACTTTATTATTTGTCGTTGCCGTGGTATGTGCGGCATCGGCCATGGCGCAGGATGCGCCTAAAGATACATCGTATTGGAAGAAAAGCGGTTCGACATCGTTGACATTTGGTCAAACCTCGTTCACAAATTGGGCGGCCGGAGGGAATAATTCAGTATCGGTTTTGGCTTCGTTTGCCGGAAAACTGGGTTACGAAAAAGGCTTATGGATGTGGGACAATTCGGTCGATCTGGGCTACGGACTCTCGTATCAGGGAAGTGAGCAGATCAAGAACGATGACCATATCGATTTGGCTACACGCTTGGGATATAAGGCTTCATCGCTGTGGGCGTATGCTGCCGAGCTGAGTTTTAAGTCGCAGTTTTACGACGGATACAGCAAATACCCGGTAGAGAGCGGAGCAAAATACATCTCCAAGTTCATGGCGCCGGGTTACTTGATCGGCTCGATCGGTATGAGCTATACTCATCCGAAAGAAGATTTTAAGGTGCTGCTTTCGCCTGTGTCGGAAAAGATGACCTTCGTAACCGATCGTCGTCTTTCGGACGAAGGTGCGTATGGTGTGGATCCCGGCAAAAAGGTTTTTGCCGAATTCGGTGCGCTGGCTAAAGCGACGTATTCGAAGAAGTTTACGGAAAATGTGCTGCTCGGTACGGAACTGCTGCTGACGTCGGCCTATCAGACTTTCGGAAACGTCGATGTGGATTGGAAACTTTCGCTTGATTGGAAACTGAACAAATATTTTACGTTTAAGGCAAATACGTATTTGCTGTATGACGACAATATCAAGTTTATCGACAAAGACGGTACCAAAAAAGGTCCGCGTGTTCAGTTCAAGGAAGTAATCGGTCTGGGATTCGGTTATATCTTCTGAGAAAAAGATACGCACCTTAGCGGGTGGCAAGAGAAAAGGGAAGCGGTGCCTAACGGATCGCTTCCCTTATTTTTTTCATTTATCGCAAAGCGCCGGCATACCCGAGAAGAGGATATCCGCGCCGGCTTCGAGCCACAACGAATCCTTTCGTATCAATAGAGAGACTCCAGTCTGCAACGGAAGTAGTCGCTTAACGTCAGTTTTTTGTTCTTTGATACTATCTGTATTTCGTTTTCTCCCTCCTTTAACGCTACATTTTGCCACTCCAGAGTTGCATATTCGTCGGGTTTTGCTTTTCCGTAGCTTTGACCGTTTACGAACAGTTCGGCTTCGGGCTGGTTGGTGAATGCAACGATTGTTTGCATACGCCGGTGGCGTGTAGTATGTCGCCGGCCGGCCAAATAAAGTACCGGTTCTTCTTTGTTCCAGTTGGCTTTGTAGAAGTAGAACGCATCTTTGCGTACTTTACGATCGAACGTAACCAGGCCTTTGTCGTTGATTCCCGGCCGATCGCCTTCTGTCCGGTGCGCGGCGCCGAAGTCGAACATATTCCATACGAAACTCCCCCACAAATACGGACGGGAGGCAATGGTTTTCCAGTTTTCCGCATGGTAATACGTCTGCCAGTTTTCGGGATGCCACCAGCCGGCAGGCTCCGGTTTTTTAAGCGTGTCCTGCTGATGATAAATGCTGGCTCCGGCTCCGTATTCACTGACGGCGATACGCAGTTCCGGGTATTTTTTATGAGTGTCGTCCAGCCATTTTCCCAGATCGGACGGAGTGCCGCCATACCATCCGTCGTACCGGTTCCACGCGATGGCATCCGTAATGAAATTCATCGGTTCGGTTGCCGGTCTGTTACTGGCTGCTGTCGTAGGACGGGTCATATCTTCTTGCTTCGCTACTCTGTTCAGTTCTTCAATATATTCCGTCGGATCATCGCCGGCTTGAGTCAGTTCGTTAAAAAGTCCCCATACGCAGATAGAGGGATGATTACAGTGCTGGCGGATAAGTTCTCTGAGCTGTTCTTTTCCATTGCTGCGGAAAGCGGGGAGGTTCACAAACCCTTTGTCCATGTATCCGCCGGGGCCTACGAAAGGTATCTCCGCCCATACGATGATGCCGTATCGATCCATCAGGTCGTAAAAACAGGTTGCCTGCGGATAGTGTGCCAGACGAACGGCATTGACGCCCATTTCAGCCATCAACGCCGCATCTTCTTCATGATGTTGCAAGTGAAGCGCGTTGCCTATTTCGCTTCTGTCCTGATGGCGGCATACCCCGCGAAGAGGCAGATGCTTGCCGTTGAGGATAAATCCCAGATTGGGGTCGATCCGGTAAAAACGAAGCCCTAAAGGTTGTGTAACTTGGTCGATTACGTGTCCGTTTCGTGTAAGGGTCACTTCCGCCTGATAGAGAAAAGGGTCTTGACGTCCGTTCCACAAACGCGGGTTTATTATTTCGCAGACAAGCCTCCGCTGCGTATCTGAATTTCCGGAAAGGGAGAATTTTTCTTTTCTCTCCGTCACGGTTCTTTTTCCGTCCCGCACGCATATTCCGAGTTCGATCTCCTGAGCTTTATCACTCCCGTTGGATACCTCTACCAACGCTTCTATTCTGGCATATTTATGGTTGACGCTGTCTTGTATCAACCGTACACCCGGAGAGGCATAGTCTAATGGAGAGATACATACTTCGTCGGTAATCAGCAGATGCACATCCCGGTAAATACCTCCATAAAAGTTGAAGTCGCCGACCAAAGGCATAACATCCAACTGTTCGCCGTTATTTACTCTCACCAGAATAAAATTTTCCTTTCCGTACTCTACCTTTCCGGTAATTTCAAAAATAAAAGCTCCGTATCCTCCTCGATGTTCGCCCACGTGGAGATTATTTATAAATAGATTGGTAACGCTATTTACCCCTTCGAAGCGGAGAAACAGGCGTTTGCTTTGCCATTCGGAACGGATAAAGAGTTTCTTCCCGTAATTGCCTATCCCGCGCTTGTAATCGGGTTTGCCGGATAAAGCGTCTTGTGCATTCCAAGTGTGGGGCAGATCGACCCGTACTTCCGTATTTTTCTGTACCTGATGAGAAAAACGGAAGTTCCACCGGTCATTCAATAAAATATCCTGCCGTTGTGCAAATGCCGGCATACAACAGCATATTAGCAGAACAACCGGTGTAAAATAATTGCGTAGTACGTTTTTTGTTTTCATATTGCTTTTTTCTGATTATTAGCTGCAGATTGCGAGTATGTCTGTTGGCTCTTAACTATGATATATCATTTTTGCCTGTGGTTTGCCGGAAACGGGTTCGGTCCGACATAACGGACGGTTTCCCTTATTTTTTCCCATTCGTCGCAAAGCGAAGGCATGCCGGAGAGGAGGATATCCGCGCCGGCGTCGAGTAACAACGAGTCGGGCAGGGGACCGGTGTTGACGGCGATGGTGAAGATTCCCGCGGCGTGAGCTGCCTCGACACCTAACGGAGCATTTTCTACGACAATGGCTTCCCAAGGCTGCAGGCCCCCTTTTTCCAATGCCATCAGGTAGGGCTCGGGATCGGGCTTTCCGCGTTTTACATCGGCGCCGGTGACCATTCGTTCTCGTGCGAAGATGTTCGGGAAGTGGGTGTTCAGTCGTTCGAGGAGAGAGGCTTGTCCCGAGCCGGTGACAATCATCGGCGTCAATCCGTCACGCACCACTTTTTGCAGTAGCTCGTAGCTTCCGGGCATCGCTCCGACGGGAGGGCAGGCATTGAAGGCTTCTGTCTTTTCCCGGTAGATGGCCTGAATTTCTTCGGGTGTGACGGATGTACCTTGCCGGCGGCAGACAAGTTCGATGGTACTGTCGCCCGTGCGTCCTTCGTGCAGGTAAACTTCTTGCTCGGAGAGGTAGAGTCCGTGGCGTTTCATCGTCTCGCTCCATGCGACCGCATGGTTCGGCATCGAGTCGTAAAGTACGCCGTCCATATCGAAAAGCATTGCTTTCAGTCCGATGCGTTCATGTCGATTGGCGGATAGAAAGGCCTCTACGGCCTGTTTGTATATATTCATTTGCTTGCGGTTTAAAAATTCGGGCAGGGGAAAGCATCGTTAGCTTTCGTTGCCGATCATTGATTTGAGACGGTTGATATAACCCATCCGGGCTTCGAGACTGTCGTCGGCCGAGGGTGACCATGGCGCCAGATTATCGGGTGTGAGCGGAGCGAAAGGGCCCTGTTTGATCTCGTAAATCACCGTTCCGGACTCCAGCACAACTAATCCGTGCCAGATGCCGGCCGGTATTTCCCCGCCGTAACAACCTTTCCGTGGGTCAAGGATAAAGGTCTTTGTCACATTCCCGCAGTCGTCGAAGAGAAACAGAGCCACCTTGCCGCGCAGCAGGATGAAGACTTCGGTTTTGTCGGGGTTCAGGTGGCGGTGCGGACGCAGATACGTATCCGGTTCCATCGCGTTCAGTAAACGGTTGACCGGGTCGTCGAGCGTTTCGTGAAAATTGTAATTCATACGCAAACGGGGGGATTGTTTGGCTCTCTCGGTCGTCTCGTCCAGCAGTTTTTGATCAATCAGTTTCATCTTTTGCAGTATAAAGTGAAGGTGTCTTGTGCGTACACCCAAGAACGGTTACGGTTTATATTTCGATTTCGTCAGGATATCCTGCGCGTCGTTGTGATGCATTAATTCGGCTACGGAAACGTTTGTTCTTTCCATGTATCGCGTAACGATCCGCCAGCCGATCCAAGTGCCGAGGTTTCCCGGCGCCCCGTCTGAAATAAAAGACGACGGTCGTTCCAGAAAATATTTCGATGTCGTCACACGGTCGGGCGTGTAAAGTTGCTTACGTTCGATAATCTGTTTCCACAGTCGCGACTCATTTTCTGTACACCACCGGTATTCTTCGGAAGTGTACTTCATCCACACCTCCGGGATGACTTCTGAAAAGGCCTGATGAGCCACGTATTTGATTTTTCCCTCGTAAATCATCCGATCGAGCAGAACGTTATCGTTCCCGCTGAACGGGTATTCCGACATCAGCCATGCTGTCAGATAATCAGGTACGACATAATCCGGTGTCATACCCCGCCGCCGGTAGGTATCGAAGTAGTCGTTATACAGCGGATAATCCGCCCCCAGATATTTGTCGATTGAAATAGAGAGGAGGCTGTCGTCGACGAGCACGTTCTGATACAGTCCGGAGACATGCATATAGACGACCGGGATCTGTCTTTCGGGAAATTGTTCTCGTAAATAACCGAAAGCACGTCCGAGATCACGTTCGATATGTTCCACCGTCTCGTATCCGGCCAGTGCATCCCGATAGAGCTTGTTCAGGTTCGGCTCGGAATAGTAATTGACAAGACGGTCGAAAAACTCGTCCGACTGCGTTTCCGGATCGTTGAACAGGCTAAGTCCGAGCACTCGGAACATCTGTGGATAAGCGCGTGCCAAGACTTGCTGTCGTTCGGGGGTGTCGACAAGAATCAGCTGATAAAGGTCTTTATCGAAACGACGGATATGGATGGGTTCGTATGACGTTTCTTTGCCGCTCAGCATACCGCATCCGTTGCATCCCGTCAGATGAATGAGCGTCCAGCCGAGGATCAGGATCTTATTTTTCATCGGTGCGTTCATTTATTTCTTCAATAATACGGTAATTTGTAACGAGAGATCGAAAAAAATCATCTTGGCATTTCCGTTTTGCGAAATATGCCTTTCGGCATCGGCCAATTCGCGGATCAGATCAAAGACGTTCCGTTCGTTGACAAAAGGGGAGAAACGTGTCGAAAAAGCGGCTTCGTTGGGTTTCATGTAATTCAGATCGTCACTCCGGAAACGATAGACGAAGTTTTCGCGAATCAGGTGTTGACAGTAGTTGAGAAAACTTTTCTGCTTTTCGCGTGTCATTGTCGACAGTTCTTCCGCCATGTTTTTCATTTCCTTTACGTTTCTGGCCCATGAGTTCCGCATCATCCGGATGAAAAACTCCAGAAACACGTCGCTTTCCTGTTCCGTGCTGAGGGCTTTTTCGGCTTCCAGCATGTTACCGTGCGCCAAGTGTGCGATCTGCCGTGCGGCATCCGGCTCCAGATGATACTGTTGTATGAGCGCCTCGGTGAGCGCTTCGGCGGTAATCGGTCGGACGTTCAGTCGCTGTGTACGCGACAGAATCGTTCCGAGTATCTGTTCGGGGGTGTCCGAGACCATCAGTATGACAGTATTCTGCGGCGGTTCTTCAATAATTTTCAGCAACTTGTTCGCACAAGCGATGTTCATGCGTTCGGGCATCCATATCAGCAATATCCGGTATTTGGCCTCGTATATTTTCAAGCTGACCTTGCGCAGTATCCGGTCGCTCTCCTCGGCGTAGATAAGTGCCTGCTTGTTGCCTGCTTCGATCCGGTCGAGCCACCTGTCCAAGTCGAAATAGGCGTAAGTTTTCAGAAAATCGCACCATTCCGCAAGGTAGTCGTCGCAAACTGTTTTCTTTCCTTCCCTGTTGGCGACTATCGGAAAAACGAAATGCAGATCGGGGTGCGCAAGTTCATTGTATTGCAGGCATGATTTGCACTTGCCGCACGCATCGGTTTCCGACCGGTCGGTGCAGTTCAGGTAACGGGCGTAAGCCAGCGCCAGCGGAAACGCACCGGCGCCCGGCTGTCCGCAAAACAGCTGCGCATGTGCGACGGTACCTTTCCGCGCCGTCTCGGTCAATTGTTTTTTTAGCTCTTCCTGTCCGACAATATCTTTGAACAACATGATCAGTAGATGATTTTTGCTACTTGCCGTACGCTGTCGGAGGCCATAAACGAGTAGAAATGAATACTCGGTACGCCTCGCTTCATCAGATCGCGACATTGTGCGATACACCATTCTATTCCGACGGCTTTGGCTTCACCGTCGTTTTTACACTGACGGAGGGCTTGGGTTAGCGGTTCGGGAAAGGTGCAATGAAATATCTTCGGGATCACCGTCAGCTGGTCTTTGAAAACGATCGGCTTAATGCCCGGAATGATGGGGACGGTTACTCCTTCGGCACGCATCCGTGCGACGAAGGCATCATACCGGTCGTTGTCGAAGAACATTTGTGTGACCAGATATTCGGCTCCGTTTTCCACTTTCATTTTGGCGTATCGGATGTCCGACTCCATCGACAGGGCTTCTTCGTGCATCTCGGGATAACAGGCCATCCCGTACGAGAACGGGGTTTCGATATCTTCGATAGCAGAGCCGTCGAGTGCGATGCCCCGGTTGAAGTTATTCACCTGCTGTTGCAGATCGGTTGCATGATCGTGATACCATTCCGGATCTTTCGTCAGATCAAGTCGTTTGATGTCGCCGCGCAGCAGCAGCAGGTTGTTCACGCCGAGGAAATTCAGGTCGATCAGGCCGTATTCCGTTTCGTCTTTCGTAAAGCCTTTACATACGAGGTGCGGCACGGCCGTGATCCCGTATTTGTTCTGAATAGCCGAGGCGATGGCTACCGATCCGGGACGTTTACGGAGGTTGACCGTCCGGATAGACCCGTCCGGCTCTTCTCTCTGAATCACTTCGCTGTGATGAGAGGTGATGTTAATGTATTTCGGCTCGAATTCCCTCAGCTTATCGATGACCTGATATACGCTTTGGATACTGTTACCTTTCAGCGGCGGAAGAATCTCGAATGAGAAGGCTGTACGTTGGCTGTTTTTTATTAAATCAATGACTGTCTCCATAATGTTATTAAAATTAAAACGGGGTTTTCGATTCTTTTCATCGGTGCCCCTGTTTTGTTTCTTTTTTTTGAGTGCAAATTTAGCCAAAAAGCGCGACATTCCGTATCGGTATGCTAAAAAGCATCCTCGTTACCCTACCGCTTAATGTCGAAGAAAGCCGCTTTTCCGATAATCTTTGCAGGTCTGTTTTTTATTTCTCATCTCCTCTTTCAGTTGGCAACCGGTACATTTATCGCAAGGCGACACATTGCTGCCGGATAAGATTTTATACAATTTCCATCCGGCTATTCCGAAGGCTGCGATACCAATGAGGATGACAGCGATTTCTTGCCACATGATGTATTAAGCTAAGATATACCGGCCGGACTGTTCGAGGCGTCTGAACATCTTCCGGCGTCGGAAGTGAAACAACAGGGCGGCGATGCTCAGCCCGAAAATAAATCCTCCCCACACGCCAACCGCTCCGAGGCCGAATACGAAGCCGAGCAGGTAACTGCATGGGAGATTGATGCAGAGGTAGGCGATAAAGGCATATATCATGACGATTCTGACATCGGTAAGGCCTCGTAAGATTCCGGCGCCGACCGTTTGCAATCCGTCCGATACCTGAAAGATCCCGGCCATGATGAGCAGTTGTCCGCCGATGTCGATCACAGCCGGATCGGACGAAAAAGCGCTTGCTATTTCGTGCCGGAACACGAGCAGCAGTGTCCCTGCAATGGCATTGTAGACGAGGCAGAGGTGCATGGAAGCGTTTCCGGCCATACGTGCCGCATGTAGATTACGTACACCGATCTGGTGGCTTACGCGCACGGTGGTGGCCGAACCGATGCCGAGCACGATCATATACGTCAGATGGGACATGTTTTGGGCAATCTGATGCCCGGCCTGAGGCGTAGCGCCGAGCCATCCGACCATGATAGCCGAGAGAGCGAAAGCCAGTACTTCGAGCAGCATGTGCGCCGCGATGGGAGCGCCTACTTTCACGAGTTCCCACAGGCGTCTCCAACTGAACAGTTTCCACCGGAAAGCCCGAAAACAGTTCCACCACACGTTACGCATCCGCATGGCGATGACAAACAGGAGGGGCATCGTCAGACGCGAGATCAGTGTGGAGACCCCGGCCCCCAATACTCCGAGCTCGGGAAATCCCCATTTCCCGAAGATAAGCAGATAGTTGAGGATAATGTTAATCACGTTCGAAACGATGGTGATAACCATGGCTACCCAAGTGTTTCCCATACCTTCCATGAACTGCTTGACGGCAAAGAAATAAAGAAACGGTATAAGGCTGAGCGTAAGGCTGTGGAAATAGGGAATGGCACATTCAACGACAGCCTTATCCTGACCCATGTAGGGCATCAGATACGTGCTCCCGTAAAGCAGGCTGCATGTAAAAAGAGCCGAGAGCGTGGCCAGCGTCAGCGAGTTCTGGAAAAGCTCTGTCGTCCGTGCGCGGTTGTTCTGCACATAGGCTATTCCTACCAACGGAGTAAGTCCCATCAGTATACCGATGGAAAAAATGAATCCGATGATGAATACGGAGGAGGCGAATGCGATGGAGGCTAATGGCACCGTCCCGAGCTGACCGACCATTAACGTGTCGACCAGTTGTACAATCGCTCCGCCGAGTTGCGTGAACACAATCGGTAACGCTATTTTGAGGTTGCGCTTATAAAAAGGCAAATATGTATTTAGTCGGTAGGCCATCGGATGCCGGGCTTGCTTTTTTAGGGTGCAAAGGTACGTTTTTTTTGTGTAGGCCATTAAGGTATTGGCCATTTTCTGAAGTTGTGGCACTTTACTCTCTTGGGCTTGCTCCACCTAATTCATCAGTGCCTGTTCTGCCTCTTGTTTAGAAGACTGCAACCCGATTTCTCTTCGTTGTTCCTTGAGGTGATAGGCTTTTGAGAGAGGTGTAAGCATCATTAAGGTATTGTCCAGCCTTACTCACGTATAATCAGTCTGAAAGAGTAAAAAAAGCGGAAGTCTCCACTAAGGAGATTCCGCTTTTTCAATCACATTTTATTCAGGATTCTTACTTGCTCCAGTCTTCGGCAGTCATACGCTGATAGCTGCGATAACGCCATTTGGCATTTTCTTCGGCTGCGGCAAACAACTCGGCAGCTTCTTTCGGATACTGCTTGGCTACCGACGAGAAGCGTACTTCACCTTTCAGGAAGTCTTGGAAATCTTCCCATTTCGGCTCTTTACTGTCAAGCTGGAACGGATTTTTACCTTCTTCCTCCAATTGCGGGTTGTAACGCCACAAGTGCCAATAACCGCAAGCAACGGCTCTTTCTTCTTCTTTTTGGCTCTTTCCCATCCCCGCACGAAGGCCGTGGCTGATACACGGAGCATAGGCAATGATCAGCGACGGACCCGGGTAAGCCTCTGCTTCGCGGATGGCCTTCAACGTCTGGGCTTGGTCGGCACCCATAGCTATCTGGGCAACGTATATATAGCCGTAAGTAGTGGCCATCAAGCCGAGGTCCTTCTTACGTACACGTTTTCCGGAAGCGGCAAATTTGGCAATAGCCCCTACCGGTGTAGCTTTCGACGACTGCCCGCCTGTGTTGGAGTATACTTCCGTATCGAGCACAAGGATATTCACGTCCTTACCTGATGCGATCACGTGATCGAGACCGCCGTAACCGATATCGTACGAAGCGCCGTCGCCGCCGATAATCCACTGGCTGCGTTTGATCAGGTAATTAGACAGTCCCTGCAGTTCTTTGCATACCGGACAACCGGCTTCAGCTCCTCCGTTGATCACAGCTTCCAACTGCGGAGCTAATTCCTTCGTCTTGTCGGCATCGTGCATGTGATCGATCCATTCCTGCATCAATCCCTTGGCATCGGCAGGCGTATGATCGTTTGCTATCGCCTGAGCGAATAGGCGGACAATACGTGCACGCATCTTCTCGTTAGCCAGTTCCATGCCCAAGCCAAACTCGCAGAAGTCCTCAAACAATGAGTTAGCCCAGGCAGGACCGTGTCCCTGTTCGTTCTTCGTATAAGGAGTAGAAGGCACTGAGCCGGAGTAGATGGAAGAACATCCCGTGGCATTGGCCACCATCTCACGATCGCCAAAGAGCTGTGTAATCAATTTTACATACGGTGTCTCACCGCATCCGGAGCAAGCGCCGGAGAACTCGAACAACGGAGTAGCGAACTGCGAGTTCTTTACATTCGCCTTAATATCCAGCAGATGTTGTTTGCTTTTTACGTTATCCGCACAATACTTCCAATTCTCGGCCTGAGGTAACTGACTTTCGAGCGGCTGCATGGTCAATGCCTTTTCACCTTTCTTGCCCGGACATACATCGGCACAGTTTCCGCAACCCAGACAGTCGAGCACATCGACCTGTATGCGGAAAGTCATTCCGTCAAACATTTTACCGACGGCTTTCAACTGTTCGAAATTAGCCTCTTTCTGTTCCTCTTCATCGAGTACGAACGGACGTATTGAGGCATGCGGACAAACATACGCACACTTATTACACTGGATGCAGTTCTCCGCATTCCATTCGGGCACGAAAGCGGCCACACCGCGCTTTTCATAATACGCCGTGCCTTGATCCCACGTTCCGTCCTCACGTCCTTTGAAGGCCGATACGGGCAGTAAATCACCATCCTGCGCATTGATGGGGCGAACGACTTCGTTGATAAATGCCGGGTCGTTGTTTCCCTCTTTTTCGTCATCAGGAAGATTAGCCCACGCCGGGTCGACGGTCAGCTGCTTGTATTCGCCACCACGATCGACAGCTGCATAATTCTTGTTCACCACGTCTTCGCCCTTCTTGCCGTAAGACTTCACGATGAACTTCTTCATTTGCTCTACAGCCAACTCTACCGGAATGACATTCGTGATGCGGAAGAAAGCTGATTGAAGGATGGTATTGGTGCGGTTGCCCAACCCGATTTCCTGTGCAATCTGCGTAGCATTGATGTAGTAAACCGTAATATTATTTTTCGCAAAATATCTTTTCACTTTGTTCGGGAGATGCTTTACGAGAGCATTATCTTCCCAGATGGTGTTCAGCAGGAACGAGCCGTTCTTGCGCAGACCGCGTGTCACATCGTACATGTGCAGGTAGGCCTGAACATGGCAAGCTACGAAGTTGGGGGTATTCACCAGATATGTCGAGCGAATGGGATGATCGCCAAAGCGCAAGTGCGAGCAGGTAAATCCTCCCGATTTTTTCGAGTCGTACGAGAAATATGCCTGACAATATTTACCGGTATTATCACCGATAATTTTGATCGAGTTTTTGTTGGCGCCAACCGTTCCGTCGGCTCCCAACCCGTAAAATTTGGCTTCGAACATTCCGTCTCCACCCAACGCTATCTCCTCTTTCTGAGGAAGCGACGTAAACGTCACATCATCTACGATACCGATGGTGAAACGATTCTTCGGCATCGGCAAGGCGAGATTTTCGTATACAGCCAGAATCTGTGCCGGGGTTGTATCTTTCGAACTTAATCCGTAACGTCCTCCCACAATCACCGGAGCATCTTCCTGCCCGTAGAAACAATCCTTCACATCGAGATACAAAGGTTCGCCATTCGCTCCCGGCTCTTTCGTGCGGTCGAGCACAGCAATGCGCTTAGCCGTCTTAGGAACGGCGGCCAGAAAATGCTTGGCCGAGAACGGACGATACAGATGTACGGATACCAGACCTACTTTTTCGCCATTAGCCGTCAGATAGTCGATTGCTTCACGTGCAGCTTCCGTCACCGATCCCATGGCGATGATGACACGATCCGCATCTTCGGCACCATAATAATTGAACAGTCCGTAATGACGTCCGGTAATCTTGTTGATCTCGTTCATGTATTCTTCGACAATCGCCGGCACAACATCATAGAACGAATTAGCCGACTCACGATGTTGGAAGAAATGGTCGGGATTCTCCGCCATACCGCGTGCCACGGGCTTCATCGGGTTCAGTGCGCGGGCACGGAAGTCGGCCAGAGCTTCACGGTCAATGAGCGGAGCGAGGTCTTCGTTCTCCAGCATTTCGATCTTCTGAATTTCGTGCGACGTACGGAAGCCGTCGAAGAAGTTGACGAAAGGAACACGTGACTTAATCGTCGCAAGATGAGCGACACCAGCCAAGTCCATCACTTCCTGTACGGAACCTTCGGCCAGCATGGCAAATCCCGTTTGACGGGCTGACATCACATCCTGATGATCACCGAAAATAGAAAGTGCATGAGAAGCGATGGTACGCGCCGAAACATGAAATACGCAAGGCAATAATTCGCCCGCAATCTTATACATATTCGGTATCATCAACAACAGACCTTGTGAAGCCGTATAAGTGGTCGTCAAGGCACCGGCCTGTAAGGAGCCGTGTACCGCACCGGCGGCACCGCCTTCCGATTGCATCTCCTGCACCAGAACCGGTTCACCGAAAATATTCTTCCGTCCCGAAGCAGCCCACTCGTCTACGTATTCTGCCATGGTCGAAGAAGGAGTGATCGGATAAATTGCGGCTACTTCCGAAAACATATATGAAATATGCGCTGCAGCCTGATTTCCGTCACATGTCAAAAATTTCTTTTCTCTTGCCATAAAATTCTTAAATTAATATATATCTAAATTCTATTTATCTCAATATAAAAATCCGAACAGCCATAAAGGAATCAGGTTTTCTCCTCCTATTTCCATTTTATCCACTGCATAGTATATGTCCGGATTGAATTTTCCTTTCGTGTCGGGAACAATCTGAAAATGATATTTCCCATTCACTAAAAAACGGGCGTTTTGATTACTTTCGTTTATGTTGTTATCTTTAATCAGTTGATTACAGAAGAACGTTTCGTTTACGGCCGGTTCATCGGGTATCTGCTGATTCATCACGTACATCAGGTTGGGATTATACATATATGCCCGCACAGGTTTTTTAGGATATTCCTCACCCGGTGCATAAAGCAGATTAATCATCCGTGCATCCTGCAGATATTTAATGTAGTTCATCACCGTTGCCCGTGATGTCTTGATCAACTTACTTAACTGACTCACGTTTGGTGTACAAGGCATATGAAGCGAAAGCAAATAGAGCAATTTACGTAACTTCGTCAAGTAACGCTGCTCGATCTGTTTAATGTATAAAACATCGACCTCGAGCGTCATATTCATTGTTTTGAGCAAGTTCTCCGAATAGTTTCGCTTTTCGAGAAAGAACGGATAGAAACCGTGATGCAGATAATCGTGAAAATAAGCACGAGGCTTTATCGATGCACATACCTCACGAGCTATAGCCACGTGATTTTTCAGCACTTCGTCGAATGAATAGGCCGGGAAGTCGGTACCGGCCATCAAATTCAGGTATTCGCGAAACGAGAAGCCTCGCAGGTAATATGACGCTACTTTCCCTGCCAGATCGGGATTTTCTTCTTTGAGACGCATGACGGACGAACCGGTAAACACGATCCGCAAATCGGTGAAATGATCGTGGCAATATCTCAATTCACGAGACCATTCAGGATATTTAAATACCTGATCGATAAGCAGTACTTTGCCGCCTTGTGCACGAAACTCGCCGGCAAAGTCAATCAATGTCCGCTCCGTAAAAAAGAAATGATTCAGATTGATATACAGACATTCTTTATTATCGGGACCAAAAAACTCATTAGCATACAACAGCAGAAATGTTGTTTTCCCTACTCCACGCGAGCCTTTGATGCCAATTAACCGTTGGCTCCAGTCGATTTCATCCATCAGTCCACGTCGAACGGTCGAGCCGAGATGTGCCAATAGATATTGATGTGTCCGGTAAAAAGCCTCCATGCCTTGTTAAAAATCGAAGGCAAAGATACGAAGATATTTGAAATTGTAATCTCGAGTTGGCAAAAAACTGCAAAAAATGCTATTTGCTTTTGGCAATTCCCATAAAAGGTTGGAGACCCCATCATGTGACCAAAAGAGAGACAGTGTATCTTGTAATCACATTAGGATGTAGATCAAAAAGATAAGTTGTTCTTCATGGAAGGGCCAAGAAGTATGATCGTATCGGTAGCTGCATGGTGAGTAAACGTATAAGCGACACCCTCATTGATTCGTATCGTATATGTTCCATGTCTCAATGGTATTTCATATTTCAGATTGTAGGGGCAGAGACATCGCACGCTACTTTTTGAAACGTCTTTTTCCTTCACCCAAAGCTGATCTCCCTTTTGACTGACCCGAATCTCCATCTTTGCCGCACAATTATAAATCACACTGTCGTGGGCAATCTGCAATCGACCGTCCTCAACGGCTTTCAGACGCAGTGTTTCATACAGGCCGGAAGAAGCGGATGGCACTTCTTCCGATCTGGTATTCGATAAACAACCCGAATTATAGATATTATAGACTTTCAGAGAAGTACCGGCAACCGTACTTTGCATGTCTTCTTCATTACATCCCCATGCCCAAACCATGGTTGCCAATACTGCTATATACAGAAACATTCTCTTCAATTTCATTGTACTCCGTTTTTATTCATTATATATAGATGACGCAAAACGGAGGCCAAATGTTGCATGTTTCTGTTATTTTTAAACTTTTTTATTCAATCACCTTCACCCAGCCGTAATCGTCCGGTTCGTCGCCGTACTGAATAGCACGCAACTTGTGATACAAACGGGTACAAACAGGTCCTACTTTTCCGTCTTTGGCAATGACGTACTGCTTGTCCTCATCCAGGTCGTCGATCTGAGAAATCGGAGCGATAACGGCTGCCGTTCCACATTCGGCCGCCTCGTCGAATGTTGCAATTTCTTCAAAAGGTACCGGACGACGTTCTACCGTCATGCCCATTTGCTCGGCAAGCTGCATCAGGCTCTTGTTCGTGATTGACGGGAGAATAGATTCGGACGCCGGCGTGATGTACGTATTGCCACGTATGCCGAAGAAGTTGGCCGGGCCGCATTCGTCAATATACTTTTTCTCTTTCGGATCAAGGTAAAGTACGGCCGCATAGCCACCTTGCCGTGCCTTTTCGCCGGCGCGAAGGCTGGCTGCGTAATTTCCACCGACTTTTACCATTCCCGTACCATGAGGCGCCGCACGATCATACCCACGCATGATACATACCTTCGATGGTTGGAAACCATTCTTAAAGTAAGGACCTACGGGAGTGACAAAGATAAGGAACAAATATTCGACAGCCGGTTTTACGCCAACCTGTGCACCGGTTCCGATCAGCAGTGGACGCAGATAGAGCGACGAACCGCTTTCGTAGGGCGGAATGAAACGTTGGTTCAGCAATACGACCTTGCGTACAGCTTCTTCAAATTTCTCGACTGGGAATTCCGGCATCAGGATGGCTCGACTCGACGACTGTAGCCGCTTAGCGTTCTCATCCATCCGAAACACACGAATTTTACCGTCTTTGCCGCGAAAAGCTTTCAGTCCTTCAAATGCTTCCTGACCATAGTGCAGACACGTTGCCGCCATGTGGATATTAATCATCTCGGACGAAGAAATTTCAATCTCGCCCCATTTGCCATCGCGATAGCAGCATCTTACGTTATAATCCGTCTTCATGTATCCGAACGGAATTTCCGACCAATTGATATTTTCCATTTTGTTAGAGTTTAAAATTTACATAAAAATCGAAATGCAAATGTACATGATAATTTCTCAATTTCCACACAGCCCCACAAAAGTTTTACCATAAACCTGCGTTTCACCGCCCTCTTCCTCGATCGTTTCCTCTTTTTCTTCTCACACTTTACCCTTTCGCGGGCGGTTCTTTTCTTTCGGGTACAGGCGCGGATTCTACAGGCTTCAGCGGAATCGTCGTCTTATCATCCTGTCCTTTGAGGTAGGACGGAAGGTTCATTCCGGCCATATTAAACAGATCGTTCAACGGGGGAACAGACTTCATCAACCCGGAAATAAAGTTGGCGGTCGAGGTCATCCCTTTTCCGTCTCCATTGTTGCCATCCCATACGGTGATCTTGTCGATCTTGATATTTTTGACAGCTTCCACCTGTGTTTTGACAAGCTCCGGCAATTTGTCGGTGATCAGCATGAGCACCGCCTTATCGGGATCGCTTCCGGCAGCGCGAACAAGACGGTCGTATCCTTCGGCCTGCTTCGTGAGCACCTCGTAGATACCGCGTGCTTCGGCATCCATCTTCGCAAAGATAGCATCGGCTTCACCTCGTGCTTTGCGACGCAGCTTCTCGGCTTCCGCTTCGGCATCGATAATCGCTTTCTCCTTCTCGATCTCAGCGGGAACGACCACGTTGGCTGTCTGTGTGGCCTTCTCGCGCTCAGCGCGTGTCAGCTCGGCCTCGCGTTCCGACTGATATGCTTCCTGCAAAGCTTTTGCGGTCTGCACCTTCTCGGCTGCTACGGCGCGGCGTGCCGCTTCGGCCTCTTTCTCGCGACGCGTAGCATCGGAATTCGCAATGGCAATCTTCGCGTTGTTCTCTCCTTCGACGGCCAGCGCATTGGCTTCGGACGTACGGATACGCGTATCACGGAGGGTTTCTGCAATCCGGATGTCTTTGTCACGATCGGCTTCGGCCTTACCGATTTCTCCGAAACGATTCTGCTCGGCCACACTTTTCTTTGCTTCGTTGATCGCCTTGGCAGCAGCTTCCTTTCCAAGCGCTTCGATATATCCCGATTCGTCGCGAATATCGGTTACGTTGACGTTGATCAGCTTGAGACCGATCTTCCGCAGTTCGGCCTCGACGTTGGCGCTGACATTGGCTAAGAACTTATCACGGTCGGCATTGATTTCCTCAATATCCATCGTGGCGATGACAAGACGCAGCTGACCGAAAAGAATATCGGTGGCAATATTCTGGATGTTATGCGTATTTTGCCCTAACAGACGCTCGGCCGCATTGGTCATGCTCTCCGGTTCGGTCGAAATGCCGACCGTAAAACGGCAAGGCACGTCTACACGGATGTTTTGTTTACTCAGCGCATTCGTCAGGTTACACTCGATGGAGATGGGTGTAAGGTCGAGGAAAGCATAGTTTTGGAACACGGGCCAGATAAACGCCGCCCCACCGTGGATGCAGCGTGCCGAGCTGACGCCGCCCTCTTTGTTGCGACCTGTTTTCCCGTAAACGACTAAGATTTTGTCCGAGGGACAGCGTTTATAACGCGAAAGAATCGAAGCGAACGTCACGAACAGGACGGCTACGATCACTACAATTAAATATAAACTTGGCATAAGCTATTAAATTGAGATTATTGAAATTATTACTGATAACGAAACTGTTTGTCACGCTTTATAATCTGTTATTCCTAACCGGTTACCCGATGGATCCTCAAACTCGACGGCCCAACCTGTTTGGATATGGAAAGGCTCGGAAAGGAATCGGATGCCTCTTTCTTTCATCTTGGCATACTCAACCGCTACATCTTCTACCTCTATCCACAAAGCAGGTTGGGCATCCGGGAATCGTGTGGTATCCCTTAGGATAAGTGCCGGTTCGTCGTCTCCTATACGATAGGCGATCATGCCCATAGAGGAGAAATCAAACTTCACGGCTAAACCCAATACATCGACATAGAAGTGTTTTGTCGCTTCAAAATCCTTTGCAGGGAAAAAATAATTATCTGCCTTCATTAGGATATAATAAGATGGCGTAAACTATATTTTCTCTACGAGTACGGTGTGCCCGTTCAGGACGGCGGTCACACGGATGGGGGCTTCGTTAGGCAGGCGCTCGCCGTCGGTCATGGCGTCATATTCGCGGATGGCGCCGCGGACGCTGACTTGCACTTTACCTTCGCCCGTGCGTGCGGCCGGGATGGTCAGGTAGACCGCCCCTTTGCAGCCGACAAGGGCTTCCGGCTCAATAGTGCCCGACTGCTGCATGCCGCTCATCCATTTAAACAGATACATCACGGCGGCTACGAGCAGTACACCCACCACCACGCCGCCGACGAGTATCAGCGAAGTGCTTTCCGTGGACGCGCGCAGGGCGATGGCCGTCCAGCTGAACCCCAGCAGGAAATTGATCAGGTTACGAAACGTGAAAAGTTGGAAGGGGGTCGTCTCACCCGTGCCGTCGGCAGACATATCGCCGTCGAAGTCGCCGTCAAAATTCGTTTCGGAGTCCATCCCCACAAAAGTCATGACACTTTGAATAATAAAGACCACTGAGGCAAAAATAGCGATGCCCCAAAGAGTTTGCATAAATGGATCGAGTGATCCCCACCATGTTTCCATAATCTATTGTGTTCTTTAGGTCGTTTGTACTTTTTTCCTGACAAATGTAAATACAAATCTTAAAACCGCCAAAAAATTTGAGAAAAACATTTAGAAAGAAAATTGCATCTTCATTCTTAGCCCACTATTGGGCGTATGCGGATGGTCACGATAAGAGAGTCGCCAGACATAATCAAGCCGGACGAGCTTAAAGATATTATCAAGTCCGCAACTGATTTCCATGTAAGGACGATCCTCCATCAGATAACTGTTTTCAGGGAAAACATAAAGTCCTTCATTACCCGGTTTCCACGGATTGTTCTTGTCGCTCAGATCGCCGTACCATCCGCGAAAAGCAAATACCTCGCGCAGTTGCAGGCGTTTGATGAGCGGAAGACGGTTCAGCAGAGCTCCATTCATAAAATATGTAACTTCCCACGACACAAAACGATCATTAATAAACTCCATCGGGTCCATCAGGGCGTATGTCTCCGGCTCGATGCTGTACGATAAGTTCGCATTTGGGATGATAAGCAACGGATAGGGTACCTTATCCCATACTTTGCCGGCTTGCCCGTAAAGATCTACATATCCGAAGGGCGACATCCAGAAACGTTTACGGATGCCGATCTCGGTGCGGTTATAATGATGGTCGGTGCCCAGGACGCCTTTTCGGGCAACGGTATGACTGAGCGTGATGATCGGCGCATCAAGCGTGATGGGGTAACGATAGTTACGCGACTGATAGAATTTCTCGTTTGGTGCCCAGCGCAACTTTATCTCCAGTTGTGCCGAGCGGTAATGATCGAGTGGAAGAGCCGTCACCCCGTCAGGTTGGATTTGCGCGAACGGCACATAACGTGACGCCCATTCTGTCAGGTGACGAGCCGTAATGCCATACCCTAACCCGTTGTAATGCTCATGATAATAGCTGAGTTCGGCTTTCTGCATGTAGGTAATCAGGTTGTTTTTGCGTCGCTTAAGCATCATAAACACATTGTCCGCATTCGTATAGAGGTAATGCTGCCCGATCTGATTGATATCGTAGCGATATTCGGCGCGCACATAATGAAACGGATACTCTTTACGAAAACTTCGTTTCTTGTTAAACGAATATTCGACCAGCAAATCTCCTTTGAATTTTTTGTCGCCCGCGCCGTAAGCTATATAGCCATCTACAAAGAAATGTCGGCTAAGATTCGTCGTAGTTGTCCCGCCGAACCGATATCGTGCACCTTCGAGCGTATTACCGCTGATAAAAGTATTTACCGGTCCAAATTCGATCGGGCTGTTTGTTTCCCAAGGCTGCACATATCCGTTGATCAGGGCGCCTACGATCTTCTCCGTCCAGAAAAAAGCAGGCACGGCGCGCAGTTGCGCCATCATCTTCTCGACCGAGGTCTGCGTAATCTCTTTTTCGTTCTCCCGATGTTCCTGCCAATATTCGTCCGAACGTTTCCGGGCATCTTCCGTTTCCATCACGGGATTATTCTCTCGAAAGACGGTTATATCTTCGGGGGGCTCGAACGAATGATCGCGATAAAGACAAATGCGGCGGGCATAAGTGCCTTTACTCTTAGCGTTCAGTTTAAATTCGACGGTAATATCATTTTTCGTCATCAGTCGTGTGCCATCATCTGTACGTACGAAATCCTGTTCGATCCGCATAAAATCCACAAAATTGAGGTTAATGTGCCGAGGCACATTCAGTTTCACCCGTTTGATAAAGAAAGTCGAATCGAGGGTGATATAAAGATGTCCGGTAAAACCGAACGACTCGGAGTTGAACGGCACGAACGCCAAATCGACACACGGTTCATTCTCTACCGTTACGGTATCTGACAAGTAATACTTATAGTAGAGTGGTCCAAATGAAGCAATCGGACTGACAAAACGATTCAAGAACAGCGGGATGTTGTCTTGAAAAAGATCCATTTCCCTGAACACCTCCTCGATAAACTGTTTGACCCCGTCTTCCGAAAAAATCTCGATCAGTCCGGTGCGTTTCACCCCTTGTATGACCTTGCGCTCCACCGGAGGCGATTTCCGATAATAGGTCTTCTCAATCAACTCTTCGTTGTAAAGCGGTAAAATCGGTTTGCCCGATACTCGAGACGTGTCGATGTAGTCGAAGATAAAATCGATCTGTTTGTAGCGTTTTTTCTTACGTGCCTCTTCCTCGTTAAAGTCATTTTTGGCCAAAATCTTCTGGTCATACGTACTATAATAATAGTAATCATGTCGGCGGGGATCATTAACTGTACGCCGACTTATCACCTTTTCAACAAACGCTACCGCCGGATTCTTTTTTCTGGAATATTTTTCTTTTTCAGGCTTGACAACAATATCGGACAACGCATAAGATATTGGTTTCATCCGGACTATTACATTGTTTATTCCATTTCTTTTCAGCGGAAGCTCAACCTCTTCATACCCCAGAAATGAAACATGTAATACGTTTTCGGAAGAAGTGACTTGTAAGGAGAAATGGCCTCTGTCGTCCGTCACCGTGCCGATCGTCGTTCCTTTCAGCATGACCGATACGGAAGGCATAGCTTCATGTGTTAACGAATCTTTAACATAGCCTTCTACACGGATCGTATATTGCGCAAACCCTTTTCCTGCTCCAAATAACAAGCATAACAAAAGGATGTATAAAATGCTTTTTAGTTTCATCTTACCGCTAATGATATGATTCATGCAAAAGTCGCTTTTTTCTCCGAGAAACAAAAGTCTATTTTACCTATATTCTGTTCATTTTATATTTTTTGGATCAAAGACTCCGCTTTCTCACCATAACTGTTTTATCTTTGCGCCTCGTTTTAACAAGTGAAAATGGATTGGTTGAACGGTTTATTTGTAGAACACTCCGCCTTGCAGGCTGTGGTTGTGCTTTCGCTTATCGTTGCGACAGGGTTGGCATTGGGCAAAGTACATATAGGCGGAATATCCTTGGGGGTTACGTTTGTCTTTTTTACCGGTATTTTAGCCGGGCATTTCGGGCTTTCCATAGATGATAAAATGCTGGCTTATGCTGAAAGCTTCGGATTAGTCATTTTTATCTATTCTCTCGGGTTACAGGTTGGTCCGGGCTTTTTTAATTCTTTTCGTAAAGAGGGGATTACGCTCAATATACTCTCGATGGCACTTATCCTGATCGGAACCGGGTTGACCGTCCTGCTTTCGTATCTGACAGAGGTATCGTTACCGGATATGGTTGGTATTTTTTGCGGAGCCACGACAAACACACCGGCCTTGGGAGCGGCACAGCAGACCTTGAAACAGATCGGTCTGGATAGCAACATCCCCGCTTTAGGTTGTGCTGTAGCTTATCCGTTAGGGGTAGTCGGGGTGATTTTTGCAGTTTTACTCATCCGGAAAGCATTCGTTCGTCAAGAATTACTGAACAAGGTAGAAAAGGAAGATTTAAAAAAAGTATATGTCGCCGCTTTTCAAGTGCATAATCCGGCGGTCTTTGAAAAAAGTGTCAAAGAAATTGTCCGGATGAGTGACCTGAAATTTATCATCTCACGTTTATGGAGAGACGGGCATGTAAGCATTCCGACGTCGGAAAAAATCTTGAAAAAGAATGACAGATTATTGGTTATCACATCGGAAAAAGATGTGCAAGCCTTAACGTTCCTGTTTGGTCAGCAGGAAAAGACGGACTGGAACAAGGAGGATATCGACTGGAATGCTATTGATACGGAGTTAGTTTCGAAACGTATTGTGGTGACTCGTGCAGCGTTGAACGGCAAAAAATTAGGTTCTCTCCGTTTACGCAATCATTATGGAATCAATATCAGTCGTGTTTTTCGTTCGGGTGTGGAGTTGCTTGCCACTCCCGAATTGGTGCTCCAGTTAGGAGACCGGTTGACGGTAGTGGGCGAGGCTGCAGCGATCCGGAACGTAGAGCAGGTATTGGGGAATGCCGTCAAAGATCTGGAAGAGCCGAACCTCGTCGTGATTTTTATCGGTCTCGTTTTGGGGTTGGCTTTAGGATCTGTGCCGTTTTCATTTCCGGGCATCGCTACACCGGTGAAATTGGGTTTAGCGGCAGGTCCTATTATCGTCGGCATTTTACTGGGCACATTCGGTCCCCGCATACATATGATTACTTACACAACTCGCAGTGCCCATCTGATGCTTCGTGCGATCGGTCTTTCCATGTACCTAGCATGTCTGGGGTTGGATGCGGGCACACACTTCTTCGAAACGGTGTTTCGTCCCGAAGGGCTTTTGTGGATTGCGATCGGTGCAGGGTTAACCCTTATCCCTACCATTATTGTAGGGGTGATCGCTTTGAAAGTCATGAAGATCGACTTCGGTACGGTTTCGGGCATGTTGTGCGGAAGTATGGCTAATCCGATGGCGTTAAGCTACGTCAATGAAACGATATCGGGAGACAATCCTTCGATCGCTTATGCCACGGTTTATCCCTTAGGCATGTTTGCCCGGGTCATTCTTGTGCAGATACTGCTGATGTGCCTGTTGGGATAATTTCGTTATTTGCAGGAAAAGCGATACCTTTGCCGGTCAAAAAATAAACACACTATGGATTATGCAATTATCGCTGCCGGTGAAGGCTCCCGTCTCGTGCAGGAAGGAATGAAAACCCCCAAGCCCTTGATTCGTTTACATGGAGTTCCCTTGATTGACCGGCTGATTCATATTTTTTTGAGGCATCACGCCACGTCGATCAGTATCATCGTGAACGAAGAGATGACGGAAGTGCAGGCGCACCTGAAAGCTCTTTCGCTGCCGGTACCGTTTCATTTATTGGTACAATCCACCCCCAGCTCGATGCATAGTTTTCATGCATTAAGCCGCTTTCTGACCGGCGATCGGTTTTGTCTGACCACGGTCGATACGATTTTTCAGGAAGATGAATTTACACAATATATCCGTACATTCGAGCAGACATCGACTTTGGATGGCTTGATGGCCGTTACAAGTTTCGTGGACGATGAGAAGCCGCTCTACGTAAAGACAGACGATGACGGGAGAATCCATGCTTTCCTCGATACGACAGACGGGGTGTGCCGTTATGTGTCGGGAGGCATCTATTGCCTGAAAAAAACAGCACTTCCGGTCTTGGAGCAGGCGATGACACAAGGAATCTCACGAATGCGCAATTATCAACGCTTGTTGGTGAGCGAAGGTTTGCATTTGAAAGCCTATCCGTTCCATAAAATTATCGATGTCGATCATATCCGTGATCTGGCTAAGGCAGAAAAGTTTTTATCGTGACACGGATTTATCAGGATATCTTTCTAATGATCAATCAACATGAATACGCATAAGGTAGCCGGCATTCGCAGGGGAAACCGTTTTTCCCCGAATCATGTAGGGAATGACGCCGCCATTTTTTCATTGACGGCAGAGCATCTGCGCCGTATGGGATGCACGGTGAATGAATACATCGAATCGGATCTGTTAGTTCGGGACATCGATGCCAATATCGTTTTTAATATGGCACGTGAACGACAAATGGTACGTAAATTGCAACGTATGGAAGACGAAGGATGCAAGGTCATCAATTCGGGCTACGGTATCGAGAATTGCACCCGTGAGAAGATGACGCGTCTTTTGCTATCTGCCGGAATAGCCCATCCGAAGAGCCTTATACTTAAAACAGACGACGATCCGACGGAGGCGCTCGAGGAGGCCGGCTTGCATCATTGCTGGATCAAACGCGGAGATTTCCATGCCATCCATCGTGAAGACGTGACCTATGTTCGTCATCGCGAAGAGGCCAAAGGTATTTTTCATGAGTTTGCTGTGCGAGGAATTGAAACCGCAGTGATAAATGAACATCTGGTCGGCGATCTGGTCAAATTTTACGGGGTGTACGGAACGGACTTTTTCTATTGGTTTTATCCGTTCGAGAGGCATCACGGAAAGTTCGGGCTTGAACAAATCAACGGTGCAGCCAAGGGATTTTCTTTCGATCTGAATTATTTACGAAAAATGTGCGATCAGGCAGCCCAAGTGTTGAACGTCCATATTTATGGTGGCGACTGCATTGTATCGGAAGACGGCACGGTACGACTGATCGATTTCAACGACTGGCCGAGTTTTGCACCTTGTCGTGACGAAGCGTCACCCTATATTGCCGAATGTATTTACCGTTTCATGAAACAATGATGACACGCAACTCACAGACAAAGGATTTGGAGTCCACACTCAAATCGTTGGATACGGAAGAGTTTATTGATATACATTTTTATCGTCCGCTGGGCTATCGATGGGCCTTGCTGTTCGAGCGGATGGGTATATCGCCGAATGCCGTTACCGTAGCGGGAATCTTTATCGGGATTGCCGCCGGTATTTGTTTTTACTACCCTTCGCCGACAATCAATGTGATCGGGATGTTACTCCTTGTCTGGGCCAATATGTACGACAGCGCCGACGGTCAGCTGGCGCGTATGACCGGGCAGAAATCACCGTTGGGAAGGATCCTCGACGGCTTCTGTGGCGATGTATGGTTCTTCGTTATCTATGTCGCCATTTGTTTGCGACTCATGCCGGTCTGGGGCGGATGGATCTGGCTAATGGCTGTCGTTACGGGAGCCTTCCACGGCAAGCAGGCTGCCATGGCCGATTACTACCGGAACATCCATCTCCTTTTTCTGAAAGGAAAAGCCGGCAGCGAGCTGTCACACTCACCGGCCGTCAAGGCGAATTTCGAGAAGATGACATGGAAACATGATTTTATTTACAAATTATTCGAAATGTTTTACTTGCGTTATACACGCGGACAGGAACGATGGACGCCTCGCTTTCAGGAGATGATGGACATAGTCCGGAACGATTATCGCGGAGAAGCGCCGGAATGGTTTCGCAAAGCATTCCGCACGAAAAGTCTGCCGTTGATGAAATATACGAATATGCTTTCGTTCAATACACGTGTTATTGCGTTATTCGTAAGCCTTTTGATCGATCAGCCGTGGCTTTATTTCGTTTTCGAACTGACGGTGCTCAATGTCATGCTCGTTTACATGGTGACGAAGCATGAACGTATTTGCACCGACTTTACCCCCTTATTAAAGAACCAACAGCAATGATCAACATAAAAACTATTCAAGGGATCGTGTTCGACTACGGCGGTACGATCGACAGTAACGGATTGCATTGGGCGGAAGTGATCTGGCAGGCTTATCAGGCGGAGGCTGTCCCTGTCACGAAAGACGTTTTCCGGCAGGCTTACGTGCATGCCGAGCGGACGATGGGGCAACTTCCTTTGGTGAAACCGGAGCATACGTTTGCCGATATGATGCGTATTAAGACCGATTTGCAAATCGAGTGGCTTCGTGAGAATCGGTATTTGTCGGACATGGAAGCCTCACGCGAATTGAAACGAAGCCTGGCCGGGCGATGCTATATATTCGCTGGGCGGTCGACCGCTGCGGCGCGCCCTGTTATCGAGGCGTTGGCCGACAGTTATCCGCTGGCCATGGTTTCCAATTTTTACGGAAACCTTCGGACGGTATTGAAAGATTTCCGTCTCGATGCGTATTTCCCGCTCCTTATTGAGTCGGCGACGGTGGGCGTCCGCAAACCCGATCCTCAAATCTTCCGCTTGGGGATCAACGCCTTGAAGATACCGGCTGCTCATATCGCTGTGATCGGAGACTCGTACGATAAGGATATCGTTCCTGCCGCCGCTGTGGGTTGCCGTACGGTCTGGCTCAAAAACATCGGTTGGAAAGAATATGCCGGTAAAGAGACGGCTGACGCTGTAATTTCGGACTTTTCGGAGCTGAAAACGATTTTTAATTTGTCATCATCTTAAAAAACATATACCTTTGTCCACCGGATGAAAAATCCTCAGATGAAGCATAAACGACATATCATGCAATGGGTCGTATGGATAAGCAGCGTATTCTTCCTGCTTTCGGCGACGGCACCACATCATCATCACGATGGTGGAAAAGTTTGTTTTATGTCTTTTTGGGGAGATGGAGCAAAACATGCCTGCTGTCATACGTGTGGCGAAACCTCTCCGAACGGCCATCCTCATCACCATCCTTTACAGACATGCGATGATTGTGGGGCGACCGTGTCCGTCACCCTGACACAGGATCATGATAGCCATGCGGCAGTGACGCCTGTTCTCATTTCTTTCTTCGTATTACTGAATTATCTCTATCCGGCCGAATTGGAACAAGCCGGTCTGTGTTTCTCCCGAAAATATCCCTCCTTTTATATCGAAGCGCTTCACGACACGTGGATTACACGTGCTTCGGGACTGCGCGCCCCGCCTCTTTTTTAATGAACCGAAAATCATTTCAGGCTGATTGCAGACGTACTGTACTCAGCTATTGTTCATTCATTAAAAAAGTCAATTATGAAACATCGATCATTTATTTTATTGTGGGCCGTTTGCGCCTGCATACTTGCCGGGTGTGGCGGCGCATCCACACAAAAAGACGAACATCAACACGCTCATGATGAACATTCAGATCATAAACATGAGCATGACCATAAACACGACCATGACCATGAAGGAGAGGAGCATGATCACGACTATAAAGAAGACACCCATGAAGCCATAGATAACGAGATTATCTTTACTGCCGAACAGGCCAAGGCCGTAGGTCTGGAAGTCAGCACCGCAGAGGCCGGTCTGTTTTGTCAGGTAATCAAAGCCGGCGGACAAATCCTGTCGGCACAAGGTGACGAGGTGACGATAGCCGCGACATCGAACGGTATCCTTTCTTTTTCCGGTTCTGCAGTCGAGGGGGTGGCAGTACGTGCCGGCGAAGCGATCGCATCGATCTCGGCCAAAGATATTGCCAACGGCGATCCGGTGGCGCAGGCCCGGATTACGTATGAAACCGCCGAGAAAGAATTCCGACGCGCCGAAGAGTTAGTGAAGGATCAAATCATCTCGACCCAGGAATTCGAGCAGGTTCGCCTCCGTTACGAAACGGCGAAGACCGCCTATCGAGCGTTTGCCGGCAAAGCGGGAGCGCACGGCGTAAGGCTTACGACACCCATCGCCGGATACCTCAAAAACCGGTTTGTCAATCAGGGAGAGTTTGTGGCAGTCGGCCAGCCTGTCGCCACCGTTTCACAGAACCGGCGGTTACAATTGCGTGCCGAGGTTCCTGAAAAATATTTCAGAGACTTACAGCACATCGGGAGTGCGAATTTCAAGGTATCCTACAGCGACCGGATATACAAACTGAGCGAACTGAAAGGGCGGTTGCTGTCGTTCGGGAAGTCGGCAGGACAAGCCTCGTTCTATGTGCCCGTCACTTTCGAGTTCGACAATATCGGCGATATCATGCCCGGCGCTTACGCCGAAGTGTATCTGCTTTCCACTCCGCGTCCCGATGTGATAACTTTGCCGATAAAGGCTGTAACGGAGGAGCAAGGGGTCCATTTTGTGTATGTTCAACTCGACGAAGAAGGTTACGTAAAAAGAGAAGTTACCTTAGGAGCTGACGACGGTGAGCGCGTGCAGATTCTTTCCGGGATACATGTGGGAGATCGCGTCGTGACGCAGGGTGTTTACCAGCTGAAGCTGGCGGCCAATGCAAGCGTGATTCCGGAAGGTCACAGTCACAGTCATTAAAAACCGGACGGATATGCTGAATAATATTATACGATTTTCATTGAATAATCGGCTGATCGTGCTTGCCGCAGCTGTATTATTGCTCTTTGCCGGTACGTATACGGCCATGAACATGGACGTGGATGTCTTCCCCGACCTGAATGCTCCGACCGTAGTCGTGATGACCGAGGCAAAAGGGATGGCTCCCGAAGAAGTAGAGCGGTTGGTCACTTTTCCGGTAGAGACGGCCGTCAACGGAGCGACGGATGTGCGTCGCGTACGTTCATCGTCGACAACCGGCTTCTCGGTCGTATGGGTCGAGTTTAACTGGGGGACGGATATTTACCGTGCGCGCCAGATCGTATCGGAAAAGCTGGCTATGATCGGCGAATCTTTACCGCCGAACGCAGGAAGACCGACGCTGGGGCCGCAATCGTCTATTCTCGGCGAGATGATGATTATCGGCCTGACGGCCGATACGACCTCGATGGAGGAACTGCGAACGATCGCCGACTGGACCATTCGCCCGCGTCTGTTGTCTACAGGTGGAGTAGCGCAAGTAGCCGTATTGGGAGGCGATATCAGGGAATATCAGGTGTTGCTGAATCCTGAAAAGATGAAGCATTACAGGATCGGTCTGGATGAGGTGATGAAAGTAGTTCGCGACATGAATCAAAACGCGTCGGGCGGGGTATTATATGAATACGGAAACGAGTACATCATCCGTGGCGTGATCTCCACCAACGACGTCGATGCCCTGTCGAAAGCCGTATTAAAACGCGTGGGCGAAGTGCCGCTCTTGCTGGGCGATGTGGCCGACGTACGTATCGGCGCGAAGATGCCGAAACTCGGTGTAGCGTCGCACCGCGCCAAGCCGGCCGTATTGCTGACGGTCACGAAACAGCCGCATACGAGCACGCTCGATCTGACGCGGAAGCTCGACGCCTCCATCGCCGAATTGCAAAAAACGATGCCCCGTGATGTGCAGGTGGCAACGGACATCTTCCGGCAGTCACGGTTTATCGAAAACTCGATCGGCAACATTCAGCGATCGCTGATCGAAGGGGCTGTTTTCGTCGTGATCATCTTGTTTATCTTCCTGATGAATGCACGAACCACCCTGATCTCGCTCGTCACCATTCCCTTGTCGCTGCTCGTTGCCATCGTCGTGTTACGATTGATGGGACTGACGATTAACACGATGAGTATTGGAGGGATGGCCATTGCGATCGGCTCACTCGTTGACGATGCGATCGTCGATGTCGAGAACGTCTACAAACGTCTGCGTGAGAACCGGCAGAAGCCCGAGGCCGAGCGGCGCGGAGTGATTGCCGTCGTGTTCGACGCCTCGCAGGAGGTGCGGATGCCGATCCTGAACTCAACCTTTATTATCGTCGTCAGCTTCGTGCCGTTGTTCTTCCTTTCGGGTATGGAGGGGCGGATGCTGGCACCGTTGGGCGTGGCTTTTATTGTGGCGCTGTTTGCCTCTACTCTCGTAGCGTTGACGCTGACTCCCGTGTTATGCAGTTTTCTGCTCACGGCAGACCGCCAGACAAAGAAAAATAAAGAGCCGTTCGTGGTGCGTCATCTCAAGGCGGCTTACGAACGCGCTTTAGACCGGACGCTAACCCATCGGAAGGCTTCGCTCGGCATTACGGGCGGGATCGCGCTCGTGGCGCTCGTCGCCTTTTTCATGTTGGGAAACAGTTTTTTGCCGTCGTTCAACGAAGGTTCGTTTACGATCAACGTAAGTACACTGCCGGGCATCTCGCTCGAAGAGTCGGACAAGGTTGGTCGCCGGGCGGAAGAGTTACTGCTTTCGATTCCGGAGATACGGACGGTGGCACGTAAGACCGGACGCGCCGAGTTAGACGAGCATGCGTTGGGGGTCAATGTCTCTGAGATCGAAGCGCCGTTCGAGCTTTCCGGACGGTCGAAAGAAGAGGTCGTCGAGGAAGTGCGGGAGAAGCTGAAAACACTTTCGGGAGTAAATATTGAGATCGGACAACCCATCTCGCACCGTATCGACGCGATGTTATCGGGCACACGAGCCAATATTGCCATCAAGCTGTTCGGTACGGACCTGAACCGTATGTTCGCGCTCGGCAACCGGATTAAGACGAGTATCGCCGATATCGAGGGGATTGCCGACCTGAACGTAGAGCAGCAGATCGAACGTCCTCAGATCAAAATCGAGCCGAAACGCGAGATGCTCGCCAAATACGGCATCCCCCCTTCCGAGTTCGGAGAGTATGTATCGGTTATGCTCGGTGGCGAGGTCGTTTCGCAGGTGTATGAAGGCAATCGCTCCTTCGATCTGACCGTAAGGGTCAATGACGAGAGCCGGAGCGGCATCGACCGGATCGGTGATCTGATCATCGATGCCGACGGGCGGAAAATACCGTTGAACTACGTGGCCGACATTGTTTCGTCCGGCGGGCCGAATACGATCAGCCGCGAGAACGTCAGTCGCAAGATCGTCGTTTCGGCCAATGTGTCGGGCGGGGACCTGCGGGGTATCGTCCACCGGATACGCGAACGGATCGATGAGCAGATCGTGCTTCCCGAAGGGTATCACATCGAATACGGCGGACAGTTCGAGAGCGAGCAGGCTGCATCGCGCACGCTGCTCGTCGCCTCTATCCTGTCTATTTTCGTTATCTTTCTGCTGCTTTACAACCAGTTTAGGAGCATGAAGCAGTCGGCCGTCGTACTGCTGAATCTTCCGTTGGCACTCATCGGCGGCATCTTTGCCATCTTCTTTGCCGACCGAATCATCAGCATCCCCGCCATCATCGGATTCATTTCGCTGTTCGGCATTGCCACACGCAACGGCATGCTTCTGATCGATCGATACAACGATCTGAAACGCAGTGGGCTGTCATTGATTGAGTGTGTAAGGCAAGGTTCATCAGACCGGCTTAACCCCATTCTGATGACGGCGCTTACCTCGGCGCTGGCGCTCGTTCCGCTGGCCTTGGGAGGCGATCTGCCGGGTAACGAAATTCAGAGCCCGATGGCTGTCGTGATTCTGGGCGGATTGCTGACCTCTACGCTGTTAAACGGCTTTATCATCCCGATTATGTATCTTTTAATCCATAAAAAGCAAAACGTATGAAAAAATATATGATAGCAGGACTTGCCGTGCTGCTGACCATCGTGGCGCAAGCGCAGACGACGATGGACGAGGTATTGCGTCAAGTGGAAACGAATAACCGCGAGTTGCAGGCCGCCCGCCAATATTACGAGTTGCAGTTGCTCGAATCGAAAAGTGAGAATAACCTGCCCGATCCATCGGTGAGTTATTCGCATCAATACGGCAATCGTGCGGAGATGGGCGTACAGGGTGAGCTGGTCGCGTCGCAGTCGTTCGAGTTCCCCACGGTTTACGGGCAACGCAGCAAACTGACGACCGTTCGCCAACAACTCTTCGCCTCGCAATACACCGGTGAGCGTCGTCAGGTATTGCTCAATGCCCAAGAAGTCTGCCTCGATTTAGTGTGGCTTAACCGGCGTCGACAGCTCCTTCGCGAACGGCGACGCGACGCCGAGCGGCTGGCGGAGCTGTATGACGAGCGTTTGAAGAAAGGCAATGCCAATATACTGGAGACGAATAAAATCAAGCTCGAGCTCTTAAACGTAAAGACGGAGGAACGGCTGAACGAGACGGAACGCGAAGGCAAGTTGCGCGAATTGGCCACGTTGAACGGCGGACACCCCGTCGCATTCACCGATACGGTTTACCCTTCGCCTGCCGAACCGCCCTCGTGGGACGCGTTACGTGACGAGGCGCTGGCCGCCGACGCCACATTACAGACGTTGCAATACCGGCAGGCCGAAGCGCAGCGGCAGATCGGCGTAAGCCGCGCTCAGGGGCTGCCTGGACTGGAGCTGGGCTATCGGCTGAACACGGCCACCGGTGGAGATCGATACAACGGCTTCGTCGTGGGAATGAGCATCCCGCTCTTTTCAAACCGCCATCAGGTGAAGAAGGCGCACCGTCAAAGTCATTATGTAGAGTTGCAACGTGAGAGCACTGCGGTACAGGTCGAGAACCGCCTGATGCAGCTCTATCACCGGTTGCAGGTACTCCGCGCTTCGATGGACGAATTTGATACCGTGCTTAAAAATCAGGACAACCTGACCCTGCTGAATAAAGCGTTGCAAGCCGGACAAATCTCCATGATCGAGTATTTCGTCAGCATCGGCACGCTATATCAGAGCACCGACTATCATCTGCAATTGCAAAGCGAATACCACAAAGTGCTGGCCGCGATTTACAGCTACAAACTTTGATAACGGTAAAGTAGAGCGCAACAGTCGGAAAAGGAGATGAAGTGTCATTCATATCGACCGGATCGATAAGTACGTATCGACTGCATCGATAAACACGTATCGACTGTATCGATAAGCACGTATCGACTGCATCGATAAGTACGTATCGACTGCATCGATAAGCACGTATCGACCGGGCGCATAAGAAAAGAGGGTGTGTCGGAGCAAAAAGCTCCGACACACCCCTTTCTATTTGTGAATCCGAAAGAAGTAGTTTAGGGAAATAGTTCTTCGACCGTCTGATGGAAATATTCGATACATTTCCGAATATCCGGTACCGAGTTCTCCCAGTTGGCTTCGTACTCAATCGAGAAAACGCCTTCAAACCGCTGACGTTTCAACTCTTCGAGCATGCCTTTCATATCCAGACTGCCGGTGCCCCAAATCACATCACCCTGCCAGACCACACCTTCCTTTTTCGGTGCGACATCTTTGAAATGAAGCGACCGTACACGTCCCTGCAACATTTTCAAACACTCTACCGGATCAAGCCCTTCGCGACGCCAATGACCGACATCGGCACAGGAACCGATGCGTGCATCACGCGTCGAGATCTGTTTCAACACGTTTTCGGGTGTCCAATAGTCCGACGGCTGCGGATGATTATGGACGGATACTTTCAGATCGTACTGTTTGGCCAGACGTTCTATCAGATCCCAGTCTTTCGTGGCCGGTTCGCACGAGATAAATTCCATCTCCATATCCTTGGCCAGTCGGAACATCTTTTCCCATGTCGAGGCATCGTCGGTCATGTACACGCCGGTACCCGCGAAACGGATCTGCTTCGAGGCGGCAAGCGCTTTCAGCTCTTCGCGCGTTTGTGCGTCGAGATCGTAGCCGAATACCCGATCGCCCCATTGTCCGCCCAGTTTATGGCCGGGATAGACCTCGATGTTGTGAACCCCCAGCTCCGCTACTTTGTCGAGCGTTTCTACGAGCGTGAACTTATGGAACGAATACGATTGCACGGACAACCGCCAACCGTTTTTCTCAGCCTTGTCCCGTGCCGGACAAACGGTCGGTAAAAGGCTGCATATAAGTGTAACGACCGCTCCCAGCCATATCGTTCTTTTCATCTTCCGGATCGTTATTGGTGAGGGAATGATTACAATGTTTTCACCCGGATGTTACGCCAAAGCACCTTAATACCTCCTCCGTCATGTATTTGCAGAGCGATACGGCCTTGACCGGCACCGATCTTCTCGTCCTGAATATCGACCATCTGTTCGCCGTTCAACCAAGTCGTTACCTGATTGCCGACCACCCGGATACGCATCGTGTTCCACTCTCTTTCTTTGAGGAAGTTTTCGCGATCGTCCGGAATCTGGATCAGCCATCCGCGGCCATACGACTCGTAGATACCGCCCGTATCGAATCCTTTTGGAGCCACCTCCACCTGCCAGCCGTTCACTTTCGCTCCTTCTTCTACGAACGAACGGATGAAGATACCCGAGTTGCCATCGGCTTCCTGCTTGAAGTCGGCCGTCAACTCGAAATCGTTATAATATTTGCATGTGGCCAGATAACCGTACTGCTTGTCGGGACCGCTCTCACAAACGAGCAGGCTGTCCTGTACATACCATTGCTCCGTTCCGTAAACATCCCAGCCCGTCAGGTCTTTGCCGTTAAATAATTCTTCTTCCTCCGTCTTGCGCGGTAATTCACGGATTTTAATGTTGCGGAACCATGCCGGATAACCGTGATCCTGCAAGCATATCAGCCCTTTGCGCGCCAGACCGTATTCGGGAGCATTCTCCCACTTACCGCTGTTCTTACGTTGAAACCAATCGTCCGACCATGCTTCGAATTCGATCGTTTTCTGTCCGTTCATGTAGTACTCTACATGTCCGTTGTCGAAGACAATTTTCGAGGTATTCCATTCGCCGGCGGGACGTACATTCATCGTCGCGAAATCGGGCAGATACATCGCATAATCCACGCCGCAACGCTGCCAGTCTTCCAACGGTTCGGCAAACCCTTTGTCGTCGATCAACTGGTATTCGGGACCGGTCACGTATGGCACCTTGTACTGCGGACGCTCCACAACGTGATAAAGCAATCCGCTGTTACCGCCTTTCGAGATTTTCCAATCCCATTGCAGCTCGAAATTCTCATAGATACGATCATACACGATGTATCCGTTCTCATCGCTGCCTTCGCCATCGGCCTGAATAGCACCGTCGACCACTTCCCACGGACCGGTCAGGGCCTGACCGTTGTAATCACGCCAGCCTTCGAGCGTCTGACCGTCGAACAGCAATTGCCATCCCGCCGCCTTTTCCTCTTCGGTCAACACATTTTGCGGTTTCTCGGAACATGCCGTTAAGGCTCCGAATAAAACCATCACACATAAACAATTCATGCACTTCATCATAAAAACAATTTTAAAATTTTCAAAAAACTCCACAAAGATAGTCATTCTTTGTAAAATGATTATCTTTGTCCGGTGAAAACAAAAAGAATGAAAAGTAAACGGATTATGCTGGGCGTTGTCTTGTTCTTCTCCGCTTTGTGCGGAATGAAAGCCGAACATCAGACATCCGTCCCTCCGGTAAAAGCGGGCAATTTCACCTATACATTGGGCTCAGGGCAAAAGGATTCGCTTTACGCGCTTACCTCGGAATGGATACTGCTCTATTTTTACGAACCGACGTGCGAAGACTGCCGCTTACTCACCGAACAAATAGCCGGATCGGAAATCCTGAATCGTCTCTTTGCCGAGAAAAAGTTGCAGGTGCTGGCCATTTATCCGGACAATGACCGGGAGCTTTGGAAAAGCCATGCTTCCCACCTTCCGGAGCAGTGGATCAACGGGTATGACGAACATTTGTCGATCATCCCCGGAAGCAACTATCTGTTCCATTCGTTACCGGCACTTTATCTGCTGGATAAAGAGAAGTACATCCGTTTGCGGGAAACAACACTCGAAGCCATTGAGAATGCAATGCGAAGAATAAAATGAAGGAGGAATCAAACAATGGATAAGAAGATCAGATTAATCGTGCAGGGATTGACGAACAGTCAGGTCCAGTCGGGGGCTTATGCGTTGATTTTGTCGGAGAAAGGGCCGCGCCGCCTGCCCGTCATCGTCGGTGTTTCGGAGGCGCAATCGATCGCGATTGCGTTGGAAGAGCTAACTCCTCCCCGTCCTTTGACACACGATCTGTTCGTCGGGGTGATACAGTCGTTTAAACTCTTTCTTTCGGAAGTATTCATCTATCGATTCGAGGAAGGAGTATTCTATTCGGAGCTTATCTTCTCGGACGGAACGAACGAAGTACGTATCGACTCGCGTACGTCGGACGCCGTAGCGATCGCCTTGCGGGTAAACTGTCCGATATACACGCTCGAATCGATCATGCAGCAATGCGGGGTGGTGATTGATGAAGGAACGATCGAAAACGAAGCGCCGGTATTATCGAAAGACCTGAATCCCGAAGAGATTCACGACCCGGAGAAACTACGCGAATGGCTCAATATGCTGCAACGCGGTGAGCTTGAAGAGCGGATGCAGAAAGCCATCGGCGAAGAGAAATACGAGTCGGCCAAGATTTACCGGGACGAACTGAACCGCCGTGATCATTTCGGCGATATACAATAAACGATACACCTTATATAGTATAGTTCACGCATGCAGCTTTTCTACGCTCCCGACATTGCGACGAACCCGCTCTTACCCGAAGAGGAATCGAGGCATTGCACGAAAGTACTGCGTCTGACAGTGGATGACACGTTGATGCTGACCGACGGTAAAGGGTCGTTTTACCGGGCTGTGATTGCCGAACCCCATCCGAAACATTGCCGGGTAACGGTTGTAGAACACCTGCCGCAGGCGCCGTTATGGCCGTTCCGGATACATCTGGCCGTAGCGCCGACGAAGAATATCGACCGTATGGAATGGTTTCTCGAAAAAGCGACCGAAGTAGGCATCGATACCGTGACATGCCTCAACTGCCGCTTCTCGGAACGTCGGGAGGTAAAGACCGAGCGGTTAGAGAAAATCCTCGTTTCGGCCATGAAGCAATCGCAGAAAGCACGTCTGCCTCAGCTTATCGGGATGAGCGACTTCAGCGATTTCGTCGTCCGTCCGTTTGAAGGACGGAAAATGATTGCGCATTGCCACACTCCGGAGGATTTGCCTTTGATTCGTTCCGTCTACCGTCCGGGCGAAGATGCGCTGATACTGATCGGCCCCGAAGGAGATTTCAGCAAGGAAGAAGTGGAGCTGGCCGAAGCGCATGGCTTCATAGGTGTTTCATTGGGAAAAAGCCGCCTGCGCACCGAGACAGCCGCCTTCACCGCCTGCCATACCCTTCATGTCCTGAATCAGTAAGAGATAACGACGATGGATAAAGGAATCAGGAGCTTCCAGTTTATTTTTATCGGATAGTAACACCATCGGAGGGGCTCGCTTGTTTCCCAACGCTTCGCTACGCGTTGGGCTGAATTAACGCGCTCTTTCAGGGCTGCTTTTCAATGGTTAATTGTCAATGGTTAATGGTTATTTGCCGGGTACATGGTTCGGCGTGTATCACGCATAACAATTAACCATTAATTTGTCATTCAGAGCGAAGCGAAGAATCTCCTTCCTTTTCCCTGCGGGATTCCTCACGGTGTTCGGAATGACAAAGGGGGGTATTTGCGTCCATTCGCGTTATTTGCGAAATTTGCGTTCGGATACCGTGTACCCGGCATAACAATTAACCATTGACCATTAACCATTAATATGTCATTCAGAGCGTAAGCGAAGAATCTCTTTTCTTTTCCCCGCGAGATTCCTCACTGCGTTCGGAATGACAAGAGGAGGTGTTCGGAATGACAAAGGCGAGCCATTGGGAAAGCAGCCTTCCAGCCGTTGGGAAAGCACCTTTCCCCGTGCAGGGAAAGTGCCCTTCCCCGTGTTGGGAAAGCCGCTTTCCCAAAATAGCGGTTATTTGACGGTCAGCGGCCGATCGAATACGGCCGTCCTCGGGTTCTTGAGGAGTGTCAGCCGAATTAACGCGCCCTTTCAGGGCTGTTACAGCGTTCAGTAAACAGATCAACAACTAAACATCTCAACAATTCAACCCCTCAACCCCTCAACGTCTTTCAGGTATTCACCAAATCATTCGGATAAGGCGTTCGGCTTGGTAACGGTTTGAATAGGTGGGGAACAACAATTGTTCGCGTCGTTCGATTTCGGAGGCGGTGAAAGGTTGCTTCATCAGTCGACGGCAAGTGGCAATCATTTGCTCCGGTGTCTCGGCGATGTGACATAACTCATCTAACCCGCTGCCGGCGAGCATCGGCGGATTAACGACGACGTGGCGTCCGGCAAAGAGGCTGTTCAGCAGTTTCAGCTTCAGCCCGGTGTCCTGAAAAGTCACGAGCAGATGGATGTGTGCTTCGCCGATGAGCCGGTCGATCCGTTCTGCTGCGGGGTTGGCTTCGACGGAGATGTTCGGATAGCGTGCCGCTTCTTTCAGCAGTCTTTTCGAAGGATTCATTCCGGCAATGATGCAGCGGAACGGCGAGAGCTTGCCAAACACGTTACGGATCAGGTAGAGCGCTGCCGTTTCATTCTCCTTGACCGACAATTTCGCATGGTAGAGGAGCATGCCGGACTGTCCTTCTTTCGAGGTGATGGCGTTGTAGGCGTGGAAGCACGGCATAAATTCGACGTGATTCTTCGGGAAGGTCTTCCGCAGATACGTACAGTCTTTCATCGATACGGCCAGCATGATTTGGGCGTCCTCGACCTTCTGTTCGAATCGCCGGAATCGCTCGGCTTCGACATGGTAAAACAGTTTCTTCAACGGATGATGCTCGGCCTGCCCGATGGCATGGTAATAATCGTGCTCGATGTTGCATCCGCGAAAGATCTTGATACGGCTTGCCAGTTCGGGATCGGTCAGGTAGTAACAGGTGTGCAGTCCTTCGAACAGAATGGGGTAGTCGTCTTTCCGCAGATTTCGGAGTAAACGTTCATCTTTACGGCTGTACACGTTGTACGGCAGCAACGAGATATTCGTCTGCCATCCCGTCCGCCGACGGTAATAATGCACCTCCTCGCAGATTGCTTCCAACTCGGCTGCGTGCGGCCGCTCATATTCGAAGCAGTGCAGGATGATTTTGACTCCGCACTCGTGCAGGGCTTTGACCTTGTAATAAATATCGATGACTCCTCCATAGTTGGCCGGCCACGGAATATTGAGTGCGACGACATGTAACGTTTTATTCATGATGCGGTGCGATTTGTTCGAAAATACGGATGAATTGGAGCGCCTGCGTCTTGCGTGAGAACGATTGCACTTCTTTGCGGTCGACGTCGATCGACGTTGTTTTCTCCGCTTGCCATTGGAGGTAATACCGCCGGATAAACGCGTACACCTCTTCTTCGTTGTGTGCCGAAAGGCCGGCCCTCGTTCGTCTGATAACTTCTTCGAGGCATCCCTCGTCGCCCCGCACGCAAAGTATCGGTTTCTCGACGGCCAGCGCTTCGAAAAATTTCGTGGTCATGATGCCTTTCGGACCGTTTTTGTCCGCCTTGTTCGTCAGCAGCAGCAACATCGAACTTTCGTTGAGGATGGCGGGGATACGTGCGGCCGGCACATAACCGGGATAATCCATATAGTCGGCGATTGGATATATTTTGACTTCTTGTTGAAGCTGTTGCTTCGACTGCGGATCGATGAACCAGCGGATACGGAACGTTTCAGGGGTGATGATTCCTTCGCGCGAAAGCCGTGCGACAGCCTTGAAAAGCAGTTCCGGATTACGCATGGAAGAACTGAGCAGGCGTCCGGTATAGGTGATGCGAAATTCCGGGGTGCGGATGGTGACAGGTGCAAACAACTCCGGATCGAATCCGTTACAGATAAGTTGCGTGTTCGGGTTCAGACGTTGCAGTACGGAGACGTGCCAAGGGGAGACGGTAGTGACACAGTCGGCCCGGCGCAGCACCTTATTTCGTTGCCGGAGGTTGTGGCTGCGGAATAGCCGGGCGATAAGCTTCTCTGCTCCGAACAGCTTGGGGAGCGGATGAGCGATATATTCGCAGTTGCTGTATTGCTCGATGATGTCGCGCAGATCGACGACGAACGGCAGGCGATACTTCCGGGCGATTTTTCGTGCGGCCGACAGCGGGAAGCTCCGGTAGGTACTGCAAAGCAACACGTCGTAGCGTTGTTGTTGGAGTTTTTTTTCCGCCTCCTGCGCCATACGCCGGTTCTTGTACCCGAAAAACAATTCCAGCAGCAGAACTTTCAACCATTCCACACGACTTCCTGAACGGTGGTAGCGAATGAAAGAGACGTCGGTATCGCCTTTCAGAAAAGCGAAGGTCTCGTCGGGAAGATACTCCGACACCACGGTCGGATGCCACCCGTTTTGTTTCAGATACTTGCACAGGTAGCCCATGCGTGGCCCGAAGGCCGGCGGAAACTGATCGCAAAGTATCAGCACGTGCTTCATGAGCAAAGCGCCTTGATGATTTTCTCGGCAGCGTGCCCGTCGCCGTATTCTTCAATCTCTCTGCGTTCGGACTCGATATGCAGGCTCTGGATGATTTTTCCGGTTTTGTAGCCGGCCAGCCGGTTCCACCCGGCCTCGATCGTCTCCGTCCATTCCGTTTCTTCGCGCAGCGTGATGCACGGCGTGCGATGGAAGTAGGCCTCTTTCTGTACGCCGCCCGAATCGGTCAGAATCGTTGCCGCTTCTTTTTCGAGCATGACCATATCGATGTAATCGACCGGATCGATGATTCTTACCGCCGGGTGAGAAGCGAGCGTTTCGCGCAGACGATACGTGTCGAGATACAGTTCGGTTCGGGGATGCAACGGCCAGATAACAGGCTTGTCGGGCGTCGCTATTTCGATCAGGGCATGAACGATCTGCGTCAGTCGATCCTTGTCGTCCGTATTCTCGGCGCGATGTACCGTGCAGAGGTAGAACGAACGACGGTTCAGTCGCAGTGTCGACATGATCGCAGACTGTTCTTCGGCTACCTTGCCGAAGGTCAGGGCGGCATCGTACATCACGTCGCCGGAATGAAAGACATTGCGCGTGATGCCTTCGTCGCGAAGGTTACGGATGGCGGCGTATGTCGGGCAGAACAGATGGCCGGCGATATGGTCGGTCAGCACGCGGTTGATTTCTTCGGGCATCTTCCGGTTGAAGCTGCGCAGCCCGGCTTCCACATGTGCGACCGGGATATGCAGTTGTGTAGCTGCCAGCGCGCCGGATAGGGTGGAGTTGGTATCGCCGTAGACGAGTACTTGGTCGGGCATGCTTTCGAGCAAAGCTTTTTCGATTTCGACAAGCATCTGCGCCGTCATCTTCGCATGACTGCCGATGCCTCCGCAGTGCAGTTTCCATGTGGGCTGCGGTATTCCCAGCCGGTTAAAGAAAATTTCGCTCATGTTCCGGTCATAGTGCTGCCCCGTATGCAGAATCTTCTCTTCGATACGTTCGCCTTCCGAATGGCGATTATGTTCGATAATCGCTCTGCTGATCATGGCCGCTTTGATAAATTGCGGACGTGCTCCGATAATGGTTACTATTTTCATATACGTTTGATATTACGTTGTTACATGGTGAGCCAATATAAGATTTTGCTGTATAGATTTTTCAAGTATCCGCAACGCAGCGTCGCGGAGGTATTGTGCCAGAGAAGCGTCAGTTCTCCGTTCATTTTCCGGGTCGTACTGGCCAGGTGCATGCAGTAGCGAAGCGCCTGTCCCTCGTCCAGATTCATATATTTCGGTTCGCTCAGCGTGCTGTCCATGACCGTAAGCGGATGGAGGGTGAGCGAGGGAGAGAGTCGTCGGGTGGCGGGGTTGATGTATCGCACGGCGCGACTTGTACCCAACCGGAAGCCGGCCATGTCGGCATATCCCATGGTATAATCGTCCGTCAGGCCGGACGCTTCGAGCGCTTCCATATCTTCCGGTTCGCGTGAGGTCAGGAAGTGATGACGGTTTTGCGTGATCGCGAAGCCGGATGCCTTCTCAAGGGTCTGCTTCTCCGAGAGAATAAAACCGGGCTGTCGGCCAGCCTTGTAGCTGGTGTGCAGGCCAATGATTGCTTCATATTCGCGGCATAGCTTGAGCAGCTGTTGCATATCTTTGCCGTTGAGGTCGTAATGCGGCTTGTCTCTGGCATCGCTTCCTCCCGCCCGGAAAAACACGATGGATTGACAGTGCTCCTCGCCGAAGATTTTCCGCATGTTTTCTCCCTGTTTCAGCATCCACGGGAAGGTGTAAAAAGGATCGTCTTCGAGCTTGCCGTATTTCCATCGCAAAGCGTGGTATATGTTTCCTTTCAACGTTTCCCGTACCACATGCTTCCACGTGCGACAGCGAAACGGAGCGTCCACGTCGTGCGTCAGATGGATCCGGCGGAACGCTTCGGGCGGTTCGGGTGCGTTGCATCCGGCTTGTCGCAGCCACTTCCGCAGCAGGCTGCCGTACTCGTCGATCACGGCCCGGTCGATGAATCTGCCACGGGCGGGCAAAGACTCTTTTCCGGGGAATCGTCCGTGTTCGTCACGGCAGTCTTTCCGCATCCATTCTTCATAACGGCTTATCAGGAAGAAAGCGCTCGCGATGAAATCGGCACGGGTAACGAGGGTGTCTCCCACACGTGTGACGTCGGGCGATCCGAACAGCAGCGGGATGTTTTCGATGGTCGGCAGAGGCAGACGGGGCAGGGTAGAAGCCGTTCCGTAAACCTCCTCGTTGAAGAATCCCGACGGAACGATCACGAGCTTATAGTTTGCGTAGTCGCGAGGATCGGAGGTATAGCCGACAAGCCGGTATACGTCTTCCGTCAGGTGATCGCCTAACAGGAACCGGACGATGTATGCTTCGATATCCGTCATCTCGTTTGCGCCCATTTGATTTTGATCCTGTCTATCCAACTCCGTTTTCCCCGACATATTGTGAAGTAGGGTGTCTGGATGGCGCCAAATTCTCTGAAAAACCGTTCCACGCCCCGGAGCATAGATCCTTCGAAATCGAAAGTGTCCGTATATTGTGCGGTATGCCGAATGGCTTCCCAAAGCACCAAACCGTGTGCGCCCGAATGACGGAGCAGCGGGTCGCCTCCTCCCGCAATGTAGTATGCGGAGCTTTTCTGCCATACGATAAAGGCGGCGGCATGGAGCTGTTCGTCGTTGTCATATCCTCCGAAAATCTCGCCTTGCCCGCGTTGGCGACAGACTTCAATCAGTCTTTTCAGTACATTCGGGTCTTGCCGGTTCACCGTGCCCTGACGTTCGAATGTCTTTTGCTGAATCGTAAGGAAGGCTTCCGTCGGAATACCCGTCTTGACCGTGATGCCGTGATGCTCTTTCGCCTTGATGAGGTTACGGCGGATGTTCTGACTCATCCGGCTCAGAAGCCGGTCGGTCTCGCCGATGTTTTTCAGCAGGTAGGTGTAGCGTGTCGTTTGTGTGTAGCCCTCCCAGTAGAACGGTAGCCAGTCCGTGATTTCATAACTGAAATTCTGGAGAAAGGAACGATAGGCTTTCAGTTGTTCCGTCAGTTGCGAAGCCAGCGCCTGACGGTATCCCAGTGCGGTGGTGTATTTGGTGTCGTGAGAGAGCGGGGCGAACCACGGCCCCAAGGCCTGCGTGTAGCAGGGCATCGAGACCACGCCGCCGGTTGGAATATATAGCGGCATGGTGGCGACGACGCGCCCTTTCTCTTCGATGACCAGAACGTCCCATCGCTTTTCGCCACATACCGCATCCAACCACCAGTCGCGCGAGAAAACCGGGAGGCTTTCTTCTGTCCGGCATAATGTACGATAAGTTTCTTTGCGGGACATCTTACCCTTTCAGCTTCTCAAATATCTGCTGTTCGAGTTCGTCTGCCAGCTCGGGATTGTCGATGATGCACTGCTTGGCAGCGTCGCGTCCCTGAGCCAGCTTCGTATCTCCGTAGCTGAACCATGAGCCGCTTTTCTTGACAATATTCAGCGTGCTTCCCAAGTCGATGATCTCGCCGGCGCGCGAAATACCTTCGCCGAACATGATGTCGAACTCTGCTTTCCGGAATGGCGGCGCCACTTTGTTTTTCACCACCTTGACGCGTACCTGTGTACCTTTCACGTCATCTCCGTCCTTGAGCGTACTGATACGACGGATGTCGATACGTACCGAAGCATAGAACTTCAGGGCGTTACCTCCGGTTGTCGTTTCGGGGTTCCCGAACATCACGCCGATTTTTTCACGCAGCTGGTTGATGAAGATACATGACGTTTTTGTTTTGCTGATGGCAGCTGTCAGTTTACGCAAGGCTTGCGACATGAGCCGGGCTTGCAGCCCCATTTTGCTGTCGCCCATTTCGCCTTCGATTTCGGCTTTCGGCGTCAACGCGGCAACCGAGTCGATCACAATGATGTCGACGGCGGCCGAGCGGATCAGTTGTTCCGCGATTTCAAGCGCCTGCTCGCCGCTGTCGGGCTGCGAAACGAGCAGGTTGTCGATGTCGACACCGAGTTTTTGCGCGTAGAACCGGTCGAAGGCATGCTCCGCATCGATGAAAGCCGCAATGCCACCCATCTTCTGAGCCTCGGCAATCGCATGAATGGCCAGCGTCGTCTTACCCGACGACTCCGGTCCGTAAATCTCGACTACGCGTCCGCGCGGATAACCTCCCACCCCAAGGGCGGCGTTCAGTCCGATCGAGCCGGTAGGAATGACTTCGATATTTTCGATGTGGTCGTTTCCCAGCGTCATGATCGCTCCTTTGCCATAGCTCTTCTCAATCTTCTCCATGGCCGCCTGCAAGGCTTTCAGTTTGTCTGTGTTGACGGCTGTCTCTTCTTTCTTTTCTTTTGCCATAACGATTTATTTCTTGCTGTTTTATAGAGTTGGTTACTTTTCGTTCAGGATTTGCTGCGCATGATTTTTCGTATCGACTTTCTCGATGACTTTTTCGATTACCCCGTTTTCATCGATCAGAAACGTATAGCGCAAGGTTCCCATATAGGTGCGTCCATACATCTTCTTTTCTGCCCAAACACCGAACTGCTGTTGCAGGGTCGTATCCGTATCGGCAATCAGCCGGAAGGGCAGGTTTTGCTTTTCGATGAATCCGCGGTGTGATTTGGCACTGTCTTTGCTCACCCCAATGATTTCGTAGCCGGCTTTTTTCAGCCCGTCATATCCGTCGCGTAAGCTGCATGCTTCTGCCGTGCAGCCGCTCGTGTTGTCTTTGGGATAGAAATACAATGCGATTTTACGTCCTTTGTAATCGCTTACTTTCACTTCTTTTCCATCCTGATCGAATCCCAAAAGGTCAGGCACTTTATCTCCTGTTTGTATAGCCATATCTTACTTTTACGTGTTCATTTAACTTGTGCGATCAATTTGTTTTCACTTTTATCCCGTTATAGTACGGTTTACAGCTCCAGATCGCCATCGAAGATCTCATGCCACGGCAGTCCCTGCTCGTTCAGCTCTTTCATGAACGGATCGGGATCGAACTCCTCGACGTTCCACACTCCCGGTTTCTTCCACAGTCCTTTGAAGAACATCTTCGAGCCGATCATCGCCGGTACGCCCGTGGTGTAGCTTACGCCCTGCGCACCCGTTTCCTTGTATGCCTGCTCGTGGCTGCAATTATTATAAATGTAATAGGTGCGTTCTTTGTCGTCTTTGATCCCGCGGATGCGGCAACCGATCGAGGTCTCGCCCGTATAGTTCTCTCCCAGTTTGCCGGGATCGGGCAATACGGCTTTCAGGAACTGAATCGGTACGATCTCTACTCCGTTGTACAATACGGGCTTGATGCTCGTCATGCCGATGTTTTGCATCACGCGCAGGTGGGTCAGGTATTCCTGTCCGAACGTCATCCAGAAACGGGCGCGTTGGAGTGTCGGGAAATTCTTCGTCAGGCTCTCCAGCTCCTCGTGATACATCAGGTACGATTCGCGCGGACCGATATTCGGGTAGTGAATGGGCTGATGTACCGACAGCGGATCGGTTTCGTGCCATGCTCCGTTTTCGAAATATTTGCCTCTCTGGGTGATCTCGCGGATGTTGATCTCCGGATTGAAGTTGGTGGCGAAAGCCTTGTGATGATCGCCGGCGTTGCAGTCTACGATGTCGAGGTAATGCAACTCATCGAAATGATGTTTGGCGGCATAGGCGGTAAACACTCCGGTTACGCCCGGATCGAATCCGCATCCGAGAATAGCCGTCAGACCGGCCTTCTCGAAGCGGTCTTTATACGCCCATTGCCAGCTGTATTCATACTTCGCCTCATCGAGCGGTTCATAGTTGGCCGTATCCAGATAGCTGACGCCGTATTTCAGGCAGGCATCCATGATGTGCAAATCCTGATACGGCAGAGCCAGATTAACGACTAATTCCGGTTTGAAGTCCTCGAACAGACGAACCAGCTCATCTACCTTATCGGCATCTACCTGTGCCGTAAGTACGTTCATGTTTTTAATGTCCGACGCGATCTTGTCGCACTTGCTTTTTGTACGGCTCGCAAGCATAATATCCGTAAACACGTCGGCGTTCATCGCCATTTTCTTTACTGCCACGGTACTTACCCCGCCGGCACCGATAACCAAAGTTCTGCCCATAGTTTATTTTGTATATGAAATAAAAGAATGTTGTCTCAACGACAAATATACGGCTTTTTTCGTTGATGAATATATTCCGTCATTTTTTTTAGAGAAAGAGAATTCAAATCAGGGAGATGTTTACATGTTGAATTGTTGAGATGTTTAGTTGTTGAGCTGTTTAGGTGTTTAGGTGTTTAGTTGTTGAGATGTTGAATTGTTGAGATGCTGAATTGTTTGCTGAACGCTGACTAACTGACTGCTGTAAGAGCCCTGAAAGGGCGTGTTAATTCAGCCCAATGTGGAGCGAAGCGGAGCGTTGGGGAGAAAGGCCACCCCCTCAGTGGAGGGCTGAAAGCCTGAATTAATCAGCGTTCGTAATTTGTAATTCGTAATTCCCCTACCTTTGTCATTCAGAGCGAAGCGAAGAATCTCTTTTCCGTTACTTTTGGCTTGACCCAAAAGTAACCCAAAGGTCAAGGCTTCGTGCGCTTCACACGCCTTCGCGACGCTTGCAGGTCGGAAAATCAGGTAACTCGCTTCGCTCGGACAGCCTGATTTTCTTTCGCCCCGCTCGCTGCTCCGTCGGCTCACCGCCCGAGGCCCATGGACGAACGCCAAAGACGTTCGGTCTGTTCCCCCAACACTGCGCTTTGCTCTTCCCCCCTTTGAAGGGGGGCTGGGGGGATGTTCCTCTGCGTTCGGATTCCGTGTACCCGGCAAATAACCAATAACAATTGACAAACAGCCCTGAAAGGGCGCGTTAATTCAGCCCAATGCGAAGCGTTGGGAAAACAGGCGCTCCCCTCGTCGGAGGGCTGAAAGCCTGACGTAATCGTTAGCGTTCAGCCATCAGCAAACAACGTTCGGTATGCCGCGTAGGGGCGAACCTCTGTGTTCGCCCGTGATGCCGTTGATACGGACATCCCCCTTTGAAGGGGGGAGAGCGAAGCGAAAGGGGAGAGGATGAAGTATTGGGTTTGTTTATTAAACGGATTGTAATACCTTTGCAATCGAGTATAAATATTAATGATAGAAGATCATGATGATGAAAAAGATGAAATGGTTTTTATTCGTTGCGGCATTGCTGGCAGCGCCGGCTATGCAGGCACAGTTGCGCTTCGGCGTGAAAGGCGGGGTAAACATTGCTTCCGTAAAGTTTAATCAGGATGTGATTGATTCGGAGAACATCACCGGATTTCATATCGGCCCGATGATTGAGCTGATGATTCCTGTAGCCGGTCTGGGGGTCGACGCCGCGGTGGTATACAGTCAGAAAGGATTCGGATTGAATGATAAAGGATACCGGAACGATTATGTCGATGTGCCCGTCAATCTGAAGTACAAGATTATGTTACCGCTTGTCAAACCTTACGTGGCGGCCGGTCCGTATGCTTCGTTCCGCGTGTCGGGCGACAAGCTCAGAAACATCCCCGGAAGAGTGACGGATCAATTGAAGGCCCAGAGTTTTGCCGCAGGGTTGAACTTAACGGCCGGTGCTGAGGTGTTCGATATCGTACAGGTGGGATTGACGTACAGTCTCGGGTTGACCGACAATTATAAGACATACAAGGTCGATAACGATCTTATGTCTTATATCGGTAAGCCGCACACGTGGATGATCTCGGCTGCCGTATTCTTCTAAAGGAAGATTCCCTCCGGAGAACGTATGAAATATGCGGATGTCATCCTGCCCTTGCCTTTGGCACAGACGTACACGTACGCGATCCCCGAAGGTATAGCGTCGCAGGTGTTGCCCAGCGGCAGGGTGATTGTTCCGTTCGGGGCCAAGCGTTACTATACGGCTATCGTACGGGAGGTGCACGAGCGTCCTCCCGACGATTCGTATGCGGTCAAATCCGTTTTTACCGTGCTCGATGAAGCGCCTGTCCTTCACGAGCGTCAATTGCATTTCTGGGAATGGATGGCCTCGTATTACCTTTGTGCGTTAGGCGATGTGTATAAAGCGGCTGTTCCTTCCGGCCTGAAACTCGGAAGCGAGACCGTCGTTTCGCTTTGCGACGATTTTGAGGCTTCCCGTCCTCTGTCGCCCAAGTCGCAAACGCTACTCGATGCGTTGGCGGGAGAGGGAAAGCCGCAAACAGTGGCAGAGATTGAGAAGAAAACCGGCCTGCACAACCTGATTCCCGCGTTGACGCAACTTGTGAAGCAGGGAGCCATAACCGTTCGCGAAGAACTTAAACGCGGCTTCGTGCCCAAGACGGAAATCTACCTGCGTCTGTCTTCCCTGTATGAGAAAGAAGCGGATCTCGTCTCAGTGTTTGAATCGTTGAGGCGGGCACCGAAGCAGGAGAAGCTGTTACTCTCTTTCCTCGACGAAACGAAACCCTTTCGGGGAGAAGGCACACCCGAAATCTCCCGAAAAACGTTACTGAAAACAGCTGGTGTCGATCCGTCGGCGCTGAACGGGCTGTTGCGGCGTGGGGTGATCGAGGCGTACCGGAAAGAGGTCAGCCGGTTACATCTTACGTCGGCTCTGCATCCGCCCTGTCCGCTGAGCGCGGCACAGCAAGCGGCGTTTACCTCGATCAACGAGACGTTCGCGACGAAAGCCGTTTGCCTGTTACACGGAGCGCCGTCGTGCGGAAAAACGGAAATCTATCTGCATCTGATCCTTGCGACGTTGCGGGAGGGGCGGCAGGTCTTGTATCTGTTGCCGGAGATTGCCGTTACGACACAGATCACCGAACGGTTGGCGCGGGTGTTAGGCCAACGTCTGCTGGTGTATCATTCCGGGCTCTCTGACGCGGAACGGGTGGAGGTGTGGAATAAGCTGCTTGAGGCCGACGAGCCGTTGGCGGTAGTGGGAGTACGTTCGTCGCTGTTTCTGCCGTTTTCCGCTCTGGGGCTGGTCATTGTGGACGAGGAGCAGGAACCGTCGTATAAGCAGCAGGATCCGGCGCCCCGCTATCACGCGCGCAATGCGGCCATTATGCTGGCCTCGATGCACGGCGCCCGCACACTGCTCGGCTCGGCTACGCCTTCGCTCGATTCGTTTTATAATGCGAAGACGGGAAAATACGGGCTGGTCACGCTGCGTGAACGTTATGGCTCAACGTTAATCCCGCAAATTCATATCGTCGACGTGAAAACGTTGCGACGCAAAAAAATCATGAAGGAGACGCTGTTCTCTCCGTTGCTGCGCGAAAAAATCGATGAGGCGCTGACGCACGGACGGCAGGTGATTTTGTTTCAGAACCGGCGCGGTTTCGCTCCGATGCTGGAATGCAAGGCGTGCGGTTATGTGCCGCACTGCGTGAACTGCGACGTGACGCTCACGTATCACCGCAGCCGTCACCGGCAAGTTTGCCATTATTGCGGTTATTCGCAACCTGTGCCGTCGCGTTGTCCCTCGTGTGCGAGCGCCGAGGTCAAGATGGTAGGCTTCGGCACGGAGAATATCGAAGAGGAGATCGCCACCTTGTTCCCTGACGCCGCCACAGCGCGTCTCGACCTCGACAATGCCCGTACGCGTCGTGCCTACGAGCGTATCCTGACCGATTTTGAAGAGGGGAAGACGCAGATCCTGATCGGAACGCAGATGCTCTCGAAAGGATTGGACTTCGGGAACGTCAGCGTGGTTGGGGTGCTGAACGCCGACAGCCTGATGAACTTTCCCGATTTCCGCGCTCATGAGCGGGCTTTTCAGCTGATGATGCAGGTGAGCGGACGCGCAGGACGGCGTGCCGGACAGGGAACGGTTATCATTCAGACGTCACAGCCTCAACATTCGCTACTGCGCATGGTACAGACCTTCGACTACGACGGGATGGCGCTCTCGCAACTGACCGAGCGCAAGCAATACTGCTATCCGCCTTATTGCCGCCTGATCACGGTCATCATGCGGGCGAAGAACGAATCGACACTGAACCGGTTCGCGGCCATGTACGCCGAGCGGTTACGAACCGATTTGGGGACGAACGTCATCGGCCCCTTCGTACCGCCGATAGGTCGTGTCCAGACGTTGTTTGTGCGCCGGATTATGTTGAAGATACCGCTTTCGGTTGCCGTGAAAGACGTGCGTCACACGCTCGAAGCCGCTCATGCGGCGATGCAGCAGACACCGTCGTTCCGTCAGGTTATTCTGCATGCCGATGTTGATCCGCAGTAGGAGCGGAACAGCATTTGTCATCCTCGATACGGAATTTCTTGTGCGTTTTTATCGTGTACATGATGCTAAAACACATTGTTCGCTGCAAATTGTTTTTGAAGGGCGCGTGAGACGATATTTTTCGTACCTTTGTGCGGAAAAAAAATCAAATATAATAATATAATGAGAAATAATTTAAGTTCACAAATTACGTTGACGCGTATACCGGAAAGATACTACAATCCGGAAAATGCTTACGAGTACACTTCGCTGACACGTTTCGAGAAGATACGGACACACATCTATGCGACGATGGATGAAGGTTCGGCAGCGTTGGCTAAAGAAATCGCCGACGAGATCAGAGAAAAGCAAAAGGCTAAGAAGAAGTTCGTCATGGCTATACCGGGCGGACGTTCGCCGCACACGCTTTTTCAACACCTCATTCAGATGCATAAAGAGGAACAGCTGAGCTTTAAGAATGTGATCGTTTTTTTGCTTTACGAATTTTATCCGCTGACGAATGCGGCGAACAGCAACTTGCATCAGTTGCAGGAAGTGTTCCTGAATCATGTGGATATTCCGAAAAAGAACATCTACAGCCCGGATGGCTTTATGAACAAAAACGATATCTATGAGTTCTGTCAGAGCTATGAGCAGAAGATCAACGAATGCGGAGGCATTGATTATATGCTGCTTGGTATCGGACAGGGAGGCACGGTCGGTCTAAACAGTGCCGGTACGTCGGTTGCCTCACGCACGCATTTGGTGCTGATGGACGACACGTCGCGCAAGGAGTCGGCGTTGTTGTTCAGCTCTATCGAAAACGTGCCCGCGGGCGTGATCACGATGGGACTCGGTACGATTATGGATGCGAAAAAGGTCGTGCTCATCTCGTGGGGTGAAAATAAAGCCAATATTATCCGCAAAACGATCGAAAATCCGGTGACGGATGCTTTGCCCGCTACTTGCCTCCAGCATCATGCGAATGCCAAAGCGGTCATCGATCTCTCGTCGGCTTGTGACCTGACACGTATCAGTCATCCGTGGCTCGTGACGACCTGCGAATGGGACAACAAACTGATTCGTCGCGCCATCGTTTGGCTCTGTCAGTTGACGAATAAACCGATCCTCAAACTTACCAACAAGGATTACAGTGAACACGGGCTCGGCGAGCTGCTGGCGCTCTACGGGTCGGCCTACAATGTGAACATCAAAATATTCAACGATATTCAGCATACCATCACCGGATGGCCGGGCGGAAAGCCGAATGCCGACGATTCGAACCGTCCCGAACGTGCCGAGCCGTATCCCAAGCGAGTGATCCTCTTCAGCCCGCATCCCGATGACGATGTGATCTCGATGGGCGGAACGTTGCGTCGTCTGTGCGACCAGCATCATGACGTGCATGTGGCTTATCAGACATCGGGCAACATTGCCGTAGGCGATGAGGAAGTGATCCGGTATTGCGAATATCTGTGCGATGTATGTGATAAATATTCGCCGAAAGACAAGACGATCCGGAAAAAAGCGGAAGAGATCATACAGTATCTGCGCTACGACAAGAAAGAAGACGGCAAGCCCGAACGTCCCGATGTATTGTTTATGAAGGGTACGATCCGTCGTGAAGAAGCGCGTCACGGATGTCGTTATTCGGGAGTCAAGGACGAGCATGTACATTTCCTCGATCTGCCATTCTACGAAACGGGTCTGGTGAAGAAGAACCCCATCAGCGAGAAAGATGTGGAGATCATTAAGAAACTCTTGCTCGAAGTGAAGCCGAATCAGATTTTTGTCGCCGGCGACTTGGCCGACCCGCACGGAACGCACAAGGTGTGTCTCGATGCTGCGTTGGCTGCGATCGATGAGGTGAAAGATCAGAAGTGGATGAAGGATTGCCGTATATGGATGTATCGCGGGGCATGGGCGGAATGGGAGATGGACCATATCGAGATGGCCGTGCCGATCAGTCCGGAAGAGTTGCGTTACAAACGGAACGCGATTCTCAAGCATCAGTCGCAGGCTGAAAGCGCACCGTTCCTTGGCGATGACGAACGCCTCTTCTGGCAACGCGCCGAAGACCGTAACCGTGCGACAGCCGAGCTGTACAAACAACTCGGTCTGGCTTCGTATGAGGCTATCGAGGCGTTCGTGCAGTATATTCCCATCCGGTAACGTAAGTTCCCGAATCGGAAACGAACCATAAACGATAACCGAAGTGTTGAAATTCGTAAAAGATTGGATGCTTCCGATCGCAATGATTACAGGCGCGCTGGCTCATCAATGGGTCAGCCGCCTTTCTTTTTTGACTCCTTACCTGATTTTTACGATGCTGCTGCTCACGTTCTGTAAGATCTCGCTGAAGGATATTCGCTTCCATCCGGCACACCTCTGGCTGCTGGTGATTCAGCTGGTCGGGAGCGCGGCCGTTTACTGCCTCCTGCGTCCGTTCGACGCTGTCGTGGCGCAGGGAGCGATGCTCTGCATGCTGGTACCTACGGCGACAGCGGCGGCCGTGATTACAGGGATGCTCGGCGGCAATGTCGGCTTCCTGACGGCTTATCTGCTGTTCTGCAACATGGCTGTGGCCGTCGCTGCCCCCGTCTATTTCACCTTGACCGGCGTACATGGCGATGAAATGACGTTTATGCAGTCGGTATGGTTTATCTGCCGGAAAGTCTTCCCGCTGCTTATTCTCCCCCTGTTTGTGGCGTTGGCCGTTCGGAAATGGACGCCTCGGGTACACCGTCTTTTGCTGAGAATGCCGCGTATGACCTTCTATCTCTGGGCTGTTGCCCTGACTGTAGTGACAGGTATCACCGTTCAGTTTATGCTGAATCAGGATAATGTCGACTATCAAACGGAATACGGTTTGCTGGGTGTGTCGCTCGTTTTATGTGTGTTGCAATTTATACTCGGTCGTCGTATCGGCCGTTATTATGGCGATCCGGTGTCGTCGGGGCAGGGGCTCGGGCAAAAGAATACGATCCTTGCTATCTGGATGGCACAGACGTATCTGCATCCGCTGACGGCGATCGCGCCTTCGGGGTATATCCTGTGGCAAAATATGATCAATAGCTGGCAGTTGTGGAAAAAAGGAAAGAAAGACAAATAAACGAACCGGCGCATTTTTTACTTCAATACTTCTTTTATGAACTCGTTGCCATTGAGCAACGGGTATTTTCCATGCTGCACGGAAAATTCATCGTAGCGGGTTACCCTGTCGGGTGTTATTCCGGGACGGTAGATCAGAAAAGGAACGGGCGTATCGGTGTGTGTACGCAGAGCGCATGGGGTAGGGTGGTCAGGCAGTACCGCGACCGTGACGGGAACATCCCATTGACTCAGCACTTCGAATAAAGGCTTGATAATCCGGGAGTCCAAGTCTTCGATGGTGCGGACTTTCAGTGCTGCATCGCCTGCGTGTCCGGCCTCGTCGCTCGCTTCGATATGCAGATATACGAAGTCGTGCGTTTGCAAGGCTCGGATAGCTGCTTGTGCTTTGCCCTCGTAGTTCGTGTCATGTCTGCCGGTAGCTCCTTCGACGCTTATCACGTCCATGCCGGCATAAGCTCCGATACCGCGAATTACATCGACGGCCGAGATGACGGCGCTTTTTCCCATGCCATACAGCTGTTTGAATGTCTGCATGGCCGGGCGATATCCCGGTGACCATGGCCAGATGCTGTTGGCCGGCTCTTTCTCTTCGTTGATCCGTCGGCGGTTGACCGGATGATCCGGCAGTATATCTTGCGATTTCCGAATCAGTTCGTTGAGAAGGGCCGCTGTTGGGCCGGCTTCGGGTGTTTGAGCCCTGACCAAAGCCGGGCGAAACGGAAGCGAGAGGATGTTATGGGGAGGTGTACAGTCGATCCGTTTGTCGCCCTTTTTGATGACCAGCAGATGCCGGTATGACAAGCCGCGATAAAACCGGATGTTTTCATCGCCCAGCTCGTTGTTAAGAAAGGTGATGAGCTGTTCGGCTTCTTCGTCGGCGAGGTCTCCTGCCGAATAACTTTTCAGCCGTTCTCCCTCCACGCAGAGCAGGTTACACCGCATGGCCAGTTCGTCCGGTCGCAATCGTATTCCCATACCGGCCGCTTCGAGCGCGCCGCGTCCTTCGTAGACAGCCGGGAGGCTGTAGCCTAATACGGACAGATTGGCTACCTCGCTGCCCGGCGCAAAGCCATCGGGAACTGTACGCAGGCTTCCGGTCACTCCCGATGCTGCAAGCCGGTCCATATAAGGCGTTCGCGCATATTGCAACGGCGTGCGATGTCCCAATTCGGCTATCGGCTCATCTGCCATACCGTCTGCGAGGACAACGAGATACTTCATTTTGCCTCAGCGGATGTTCGCGATGGAGATGATGTCGGCAAACACGCCGGCAGCCGTTACGGCCGCTCCGGCTCCGTATCCTTTGATGATCATCGGATAATCATGATAGCGTTCGGTCGAGATCATGATGATGTTGTTGCTGCCTTCGAGTTCGTAAAACGGATGGTGGCTGTCTACCTCCTTCAGTCCGACTTCGCAAGCCCCTTCTTTCATACTGGCAACGAAGCGCATCCGTTTGTTCTCGGCAGCGATTTTCTTGCGTTTTTCTTCGAAGGCGGCATCCAGTTCCGGAATATGTTCCCAGAAGTACTCTACTGTATTGTTGAAATATGCTTCGGGAATGAAGGAGGTTATTTTTACTTCCTTCTGTTCGATCTTGTAGCCGGCTTCGCGCGCGAGAATCACTAATTTACGGATCACGTCCTTGCCGCTCAGGTCGGTGCGCGGATCGGGTTCGGCATACCCGGCGTCTACGGCCATACGGATCGCCTGGCTCAGCGATATGTCTTCGCTGACCGTGTTGAAGATGAAGTTCAGGGTGCCTGAAACGACAGCTTCTAACCGGAGGATGTGGTCGCCGCTGTTGATCAAATTGTTCATCGTGTTGATGATGGGCAGGCCCGCACCCACGTTCGTTTCGAAAAGGTATTTTACATTGCGTTTGCGAGCGGTATCTTTCAGCAGTTGGTAAATTTTCTGTTGCGAGGAGGCCGCGAGCTTGTTGGCTGCCACGACGGAGATATTATTGTCTAGCAGCTTTTCGTAAAGCGCTGTGATTTTCTCGCTCGAGGTGCAATCGACAAAGACAGAGTTGAAAATATTCATCCGGATAATCTCATCGTACAATGCTTCGGGCGAGGAGGGGGTACCCTCTGTCTTTAGCTCTTTAATGCACATTGTCAAATCCAACCCTTCGCGATTCAGCAACATGCGTTTGGAATTGGAGATGCCGACCACATTGATTTTTAGTCTGTTTTGTTTCATCAGCTCGGGTTGCTGCCGTTGAATCTGTTCCAACAGGTGACTACCTACCGTTCCGATACCGACGAGGAAGAGGTTAAGTACCTTGTATTCCGAAAGGAAGAACGAATCATGGATGGAATTCAACGCCTTACGTAACGACTCAAGTTTGATGACGAACGAGATGTTCGTTTCGGAAGCTCCCTGCGCACAGGCTATGACACTGATACCCGCACTTCCGAGCGTACCGAACAGTTTGCCGGCCACTCCGGGGGTATGCCTCATGTTCTCACCTACGATGGCCACGGTCGCCAGTCCTTTCTGAGCAATCGTCGGATTCATTTCGCCCTGTGAGCGTTCCAGTGCGAACTCATCGTCGAGTACACGTACAGCCAACTCGGCATCCTCATTTTTCACGGCAAATGTCGTGTTGTTTTCCGAACTGGCTTGCGAGACCATGAACACGCTGATTCCGTTTTGTGCCAACGCTTTGAAAATACGTCGGTTAACTCCGATGACTCCGACCATACCCAGTCCCTGTACGGTGATCAGGCAAGTGTCGTTGATCGACGAGATACCTTTGATCATGCTCTTCAGCTTGTCGGCGTGCGACTCTTTCGAGATATACGTACCCGGAGCTTCAGGGTTGAAGGTATTGCGTATACGGATCGGAATATTTTTGCGGAGTACGGGATAAATCGTTGGCGGATAAATAACTTTGGCACCGAAGTGGCAAAGTTCCATCGCTTCGGTGAATGAGAGACGGTCGATGACGTATGCGGAGTCGATGACGCGTGGGTCGGCAGTCATGAATCCGTCGACATCCGTCCAGATCTCCAGGATCGATGCATTCAGCGCCGCAGCCAGAATGGCAGCTGTATAATCGGATCCGCCACGGCCGAGGTTTGTCACTTCGTCGTTTTCGCAGCTCGATGAAATAAATCCGGGTACAAGTGCCACCTGCGGAAGCGATTGGAACGTTTCCTTGACCCGTTGGTTGGTCTGTTCGAAATCGACGATATGCTTGTTGAATTGCTTGACGGTCTTGATAAATTGACGCGAGTCATATAGCTTGGCATCCTTGATGATATGAGCGATGATCAACGACGAAAGTCGCTCGCCGTAGCTAACGATCGTGTCCGACGTTTTAGGAGATAAATCTTTGATGAGAAAGACACCTCGGAAAATATTCTCCAGCTCGTCGAGCGTCTCCACTACCAGATTCTCTACCTTTTCCTGTGCAGCTTTCGGCACAACGCTTTCAATGATGTTGCGATGACGTGCAACGATTTCGGCAAATTCCTGCTGATAGGCCGGATCTCCTTTCGACGCAAGCTCAGAGGTTTTCAGGAGTTTGTCGGTGATCCCGCCCAATGCGGAAACGACAACAATAACCGGCTCTTCAATGGCTTCGACAATCTTTTTGACACAGCGGATACTTTCTGTCGAACCGACCGACGTGCCACCGAATTTCAATACTTTCATTTATGTATGTAATCTATTATTTGTTAAACCTAAATCAAATCGCAAAGATAGAGGTTTTTTAGCTGAAAAGAGACACCTGGTTTTGAAAAATACGGAGTAAGCAAATCAATCTCTGTTTGATGAATAAACCTATCCTTTGGAGGATGGTGTCGTTTCTCTAATGTGAGACATGGATTTTTCAGGATCGGTATATTTTGCTCCGACAGATAGAAGCGTTCGTACGGCTAAAGATAACGATGGTTATAAATCTTTTAGCAGAATATCCTTGCTGGGCAGGTAAAGTTCTTGTCGTTTATCGAGAAAGGTATGCCATTCTTTTCCGAATGTTTCGTCTGTATCAATCTTGAAGTTTTCCGATCCGTGCTCATCGATTTTTCGCAGCAAGAGTCCTACGCTAATCTGATGAATGTCGAAAGCCGGCTGATAATGAACAATACGCTCGTCGTCTTCGTAATTGACTTCAATCAGAATGCCTAACTCGGTGAGTAGACAAAGGATTCTTGTAGTGAGGCGGATAGGTATGCGGTATGACTCCGAAAGCTCATCGGCCGTGTAGGGCTTCTCTCCTTGTTCGAAGCGTTTTACGATTAGCGTAGCGATAAGGATAGCCAAAAAGTCGTGATACCGTCGACTGATATTTTTGCTGTCGCGTTCGAAGCTGAACTTTTTCACGTTCTGCGAGGCATAAACGATCTCGGCGCCGAACAGGCAGATCAACCACGACACTTGCAGCCATAGCATGAGTAAAGGAAGGGCGGCAAAGCTTCCGTAGATAGCGTTATATTTGCTTACCCAGATCTGTCCGCTGATGTAGAAATTCTGGAAAATCTGAAAGACACATCCAACGATGGTCCCGGCCACCAACGCATTGAGAAAGCGTACCTTCGTATTGGGAACGAAGATATAGAGCAGCGTGAAGAACAAACTGATGATTACGTAAGGCAACAGGCTGAGCGTCAGATCGGCAATCGGGGTTAGGAAAATAAATTCGTTAAGGTAAGAGTTTCGAATCGTTGAAATGAAGATCGAGAGTCCGCTTGAGCAGGTCATCAGCACGGGCAGAATGACAAACATCGCCATATAGTCGCTAACCTTGCGATGCCACGGGCGATCTTTCTGTATCTGCCAGATGTCGTTGAAGGTGCGTTCGATCGTCGAAATCAGACTGATAACAGTGTAAAAGAGGAGGATAAGTCCTACTCCGATAAACAAGCCTCCTTTGGCCATGGAGAGGTAATTTTCGGCAAAATTGAGTGCCTTATCGATTTGAAACGATTGGCTGGGGAAGAAGTCGTACAGCCCTTTTCGCACGGTGTCGCGAAAGCCGAATCCGCTTGCTATGCCGACAATGACGGCCAATAACGGGACAAGGGCTAATAGCGTGCTGTATGTCAGTGCTGAGGCGCGTGTCTGCAAATTCTCGCTTCTGAAGCCGCGCACGGCCAGAATCACGGTCTTGGCCACGTAAATATAGGATCGGCGTAACCCGCTCATTTCGTTGTCGGCTACCCTCCAAATATCGTAGGTGACGAAGCGAATCAATGATGAAATTGCCTCGCTAATTCGCGTGATGAGCGATTTTTTAGTCGTCTTATTATCCGGCATCGTTATGCTGATGTGTTGTTTATCGTAAAAAAAGGCAGCCGACCTGTAAGCCGGGTTCTGTACTCCGTCACCCCGAAAAGAAAGACGAAGCGTCTGTCATTTATCTTGGCTTACCGTCGCCGGCAAACTCTTTGCAGTCTACCCCCCGACATCGGACGAGCCGCCCTCTATCGTCGGTATACATGACCTTACAACCCATCAGACGTACGGACCTCCCGTATTCCGACGGGAGCGGTAAGCTCTTACCTCACCTTTTCACCCTTACCTCGCCTTACGGCGCGGCGGTTCTTTTCTGCTACGTTACTCTGCCCTCGCAGACAGCTTCCCGTTAGGAAGGATGGCGCCCTGTGTTGCCCGGACTTTCCTCTCATCCCCAAAAGAATAAGCGACAGACCGGTCTGCTGCCAAAAGACAAAGATAGTGGAAATAATCGATTCAACGCATTTGGGTCACTAAAAAAACAGAACAACCGCATCAAAAGATGGATTGTCTTTGAGCTATGAAAGAACATGAATCCTTATTATTTACATGCTTCCGATCAGCAGGTTGTGGGTTGTTGCAAGCATAAGTTAAGCGATATTTTAGTTATAGCATTAGCCATTTATTTGTGTGGGGGCAAGAACTATGTTTCTATCGCCTGAATCTGGCACAAGAGACTCCGGATAACAAGGAAAACGAAATTACCGTTGTGTTAAAAGTGTCAGACAATCTGGTGATCAAAGGGGCTATTGACTATCGTGATGCGATAGGGACACAGACCGGCACTGCTGAGCAAATTATCTCGGCAGAGGCTGAGTACGTCTTGTGCCTGAAAGAAAATCACAAGCACTTGTTTTTAAATACCCGGGATGCTTTTACCGGGAAAGACACACGTTTTGTTTATAGCATCTTTGATAAAGCTCATGAACGAGTGGAGGAACGTGCCTCCACGCTAAGGATAGAGGATGTTTTCGAGCCTGATGAATGTAAGATGTGGCTCAATCTGCGTGCTCTTGTACAGTTTCTGAGCGTATCTCCACCTTTTCCGGTGGTTCTCAAGGCTGCTCTAAACATGAACTACTTGAAAGAACTACTCAGAACTTGATGTGATTGCCCTGAGGCGATCTCTGAAATCACAAACTTTTTATGTAGTTTTGCGCAACTTACGCAAAAGAGTGTTTTGCACAATTTGTTTATGCGAAGATCCGATGCGTCTGAGGATATTATTTTGAACAAGATAATGATATGAGATTGCGAGATATAGCGGTGATAGGAGTATGGTTGCTGACGGCTTGCCGGCCGGAACGGCCGGTGACTTCATCGATCATCATCGATCTGGAAAAACCTTCGCAGCCTGTACAGGAAGCGCTGTATGGCGTGACGCTGGAGGAGATGAATCACGCGGTAGAGGGTGGAATTTATGCGGAGATGATCCGTAACCGCAGTTTGGAGGATGGGGCTGTACCTTACGGTTGTTCGTACGATGCGGCGCGGAATGTCATCGTCACGCCGGCCGGTTGGCAAATTCCTTTTGTTTCACCTTACATCATTCCGGGCTGGCGGCCGCTTTCGTCAAATACTTTGCTGACGATCGATACGCATGATCCTTTGAACGAAGATAACCGTCGTTCGCTGTTTGTGCAAGTCGCCTCTTCGGGAGGATACGGAGGGGCTGTTGCGGAGGGATTTCGCGGTATCGCGCTTGTTCGGGGCGAGCAGTACGATCTGTCGTTCTACCTGCGCGGCAGGCATGGGCGGAGCATTTCGGTTGCTCTGCGCGACACGTTGGCCGGCCGGCTGCTGAGCAAACCTCATGTCGTGTACATGCCGGATGTCTGGACGCACTTCCGCCATACCTTTACGGCGACGGACAGCACCCGCAATGCGACGCTGGTATTTGAAGCCGACAGCGGTACATCGTTCTACCTCGATGTCGTTTCATTGTTCCCTAAAAAGACGTGGAAAGAGCGTTCGAACGGTCTGCGCGCCGATCTGATGGAGGCGGTAGCGGGACTTTCGCCGGCGTTTGTCCGATTCCCGGGCGGGGCTTTTGCCGAGAGCTATACGCCTGTCATGATTCCCGACTGGGAGGGGACTGTCGGCCCAATCGAGTCGCGCAAACCGCTCTGGAGCATCTGGGGCTATGGCACGACGAACGGCGTCGGTTTCTATGAATACCTTCAACTGTGCGAAGACCTGAACGCTCGACCGATATATATAATGAATGCCGGTGTGTTGAATCAGCGTTATCGTTCCCGTTACGAAGATATGAGGAATATGGGGTTATTGGCTCTTCGAGCGGCAGGTGCGGTGGCGTATGCAAACGGGCCGGCGACTGATCCGGAGGGCGGAGGCCGCCGTGTGGCTCATGGACATGCCGCACCGTTCGGATTGTCGGATGTGGCTTTCGGTGATGCGAATTACGATGAAGAATATGCCTGTCGTTATCGTTTTCTGAGGCGCGCACTCAGGGATACGTTTCCGCAGGTCGCAGTTATGGCAAGTGACTCGGCTGCGGTTCAGGATCTTTATGCGGATCGGATTCATACACGTTATCTGATGAATGCCGATCAACTGATGGCCAGTAGCAGCTGTTTCGAGACAAAGAGCAGAAGTTTGCGCAGAGCCGGACTGTTCGTGGGGGCTTTCGGTGCGGCTTGGGGACATGAGGGCGGTACGATGCGTGCGGCGGTGGGTGAAGCGGCTTTTCTCGTCGGGGTCGAACGCAGTCCGGCACATATCTGCGGCATCTCCTATTCACCGTTGCTGGGGCATGCGGGCTTCCCTCTGAACGGTACGCCGGCCATCCTCTTCGATGCGTCGCGTGTGGTTAAAACGCCTTCATACCATGTCTTGGAGATGTTTGCCGGTCACCGAGGGAAAGAGCTGCTGGTGACGGAAGTGAACACTTATCGCAAACCGTTTGTGACTTGCGGCCGGGCATCGGTCGTTTTTTCAGGCGATGAATTTGAAACAGGTGAAATAACACTGAATGGAGCGGTACAGTCGATCATCCCGGAAAAAGAGGAATCGTCGGGTGGTGTGAAATATATGCAATTGGGCGACTCAATGAATTGCAATTACACGCTCTCAGCCCGTATCCGTCCGCTAAAGAAGGGTGCAACCATGCGATTGCAGATGCGTGACAACGGCTTGACCGACGAGCGACGCAGCGCGATTGCGCTCGTGCTGACCGACAGTACCGCTCTACTCTATCGTTATGCCGGAACAGTGCGGCAACCGCTCACGGAAGCCGTTTCCCTGTCGCTCTCGAAGGATGCGTGGAGCACGGTACGGATCGAATGCCGGGACGAGACGATCCGCTGCCGGATTGATCAGGTTGAACTGCCCGATGCGACGCTGCCGTTTATCCCTTCGCTGCTTTCGGTGGCTACGTACGATCCGGATACAAAGACGATCATTCTGAAAGTTGTCAATACGACAATGCATGAAGAATGGACCTCGTTGGACGTGAAAGGTCGGAAAGTAGAAGATGAGGCCGAACTACTCCAGCTCTCGGCGCGTCCCGAAAGCCGTAATACCTTCAAACATCCCGATGCGGTGAAGCCCGTACGACAGACGATACGCTTTCCAATGCAACGCCCTATACGCTACGGATTTCCCCCCAACTCGGTAACGATTTTCCGACTGAAGGTGAAAGAGTGAACAGCCCTCTTTACTTTACTCATCCGGCTTATGTAGTGCGCATTCGATGCCTTATTCTTCACCGTTTCGGAACCTTCTTTTTTAACACTTGAAGGAGGTATGTCCAAACAACGTTTGGACATACCTCCTTTGATTCTACAAAAGTAGCAGACGGATGTTTACATCTTACTACTATAGGATCATTCGTCTGTTATTGTCCTTTCGACGGGTTTTGGTCAGCTTCTGAAATGGCTTCGTTATTAGCTAGTTCAAGCTGCGGAATCTGACAGATGAACCGGTAATCGTTCGAAGGCAGGGTTGCTTTGGGTTGTACGTCGGAGGCATTGTATCCGTCCAGATGCATGAGTCCCCACGGGAAATGTCCTGACGGGTTGGTCGTTGTGCTGCCGTAACGCAATAACGGTTTTTGCAGGCGCAGCAAGTCATACATTCCTGTGACGCCTTCGCCCAACAGTTCTTTACGCCGTTCGGTGTAGATGGCTTCCAGCAGGCTGTTCTTGTCGGTCGTGTTGGTGAGGGCACCGACCTGACGGGCTTTCTGCAATGTCGTCAGATAAGAGAGCGCTGTGGTAGCATCTCCCAGGTTCGCGGATGCTTCGGCCATGATCAGCAGCATTTCGGAGCTACGCATCAACGGAAACTCAGGGTAGCTTTTCCCTTGTTTGGCTCCGTTGGCATCTCCGTAATATTTGAACTTGTTGTAAGCCCATTTGGCAGCCGTTTCTTTGTTTCCGTTGGCTGTGCGGTGCCAGAACATCACGTTCTTGATGTCCGCGTCTTTCACGCCGGTCGTCTGTTCGTTTTTGAATCCGCGATAATCGGAGCCGTCGAAGAGCGCCACATAACGACTGTCAACAAACAAATTGATGAAGCTGTAAGTGGGACCGTCGGTCATTCCTTCGCCATAACTCGGGTCTTGATTGTACCAGTAGTTGAATTGTGTATTTGATCCTATGTTTGTCAGGTTCGTATATTTCAGTCCCCATACGAGTTCTTTGCATCCGTCACTGATCAGGTTATCGAATCCGCTATACCATTCTTCTTTAGTCATCAAGGTCGCATGTTTTTCGTAAACGCTTTTGGCTTCGGCCAATGCGTTTTGCCAGTCTCCCATTACCTGATACACGCGTGCCAGGACACCGGCAGCCACATCGGCATTGACGCGGAACATTTCGTCGCGCTGATATTGGGTCAGGAGGGTCTTGGCTGCTTTCAGATCGGAAACAACCTGCGCATATCCTTCCTTCACCGTAGAGAAGGCTTTGTTGGCGGGATCGGCCGACGAGGTGCGGAGAATCACGCCTCGTTTTTCTTTTGCGATGGCATACGTCTGCTGATAATTCATCAACAGATGGAAGTAGCATATTCCGCGCATGGCCAGACACTGTCCCTTGATGACGTCTTTTTCGGCATCAGTGCCTGAGGCAGCAGGAAGCGCATCGATGATGACGTTAACCTGATTGATCGTCTTATACATGGTAGACCAGATTTTACCCGAATAAACACTGGATGCTTCCGTACGTTCCGGAGCGAAGCGGTAGCTGTTTTCCGGCGAACCACCATAGTTCGTGGTACTGATGATGTCGGCACCGCCGAGGTCGTAATACATGCAATACCCGGGCAGTCCTGCGTAACAGGCTTCGTTCTGGCTCGCACCACCTAATCCTCCGTTTGTTAACATGTAATGATAAGCTGATCTCAACACCATGTTCAGTCCGGTAGTACTGGAGAGTACCGTTTCTTCGCTTATGGCCGTTGACGAGTTGGTCGTCAGTTCGTCCGTACAGTTACTCAAGGTAAAGACACAGGCGGCTACGACTGCTATTGTTTTTTTGAATTGATCTATTTTCATTTGTTTTCGGTTTTTGATGTTAAACATGTTCATTTCTGTTCATTGGTTTCAGAAAGTCACTTGAATACCTGCCATGTACACTCTTCTCGAGCCTTGTATACCGTTGTCGGTGTTGGCATTTCCGTTATAGTTGTTTCCCTGTACGCCTGTTTCGGGTTCGGTATAGCGTGCGGCAGCCGGTCCGAAAGTGAGCAAGTTGTCGCCGGTAATGTAGATACGGGCGTGTGAGATACCCGAGCGGTTCATCAGCGTTTTGGGCAGGGTATAGCCGATCGTCAGGTTTCTCAGACGGAAATAGTCGTTGTTGAACAGATAAAAGTCGGAAGCACGGCGGGTGTCTCCGTAATTACTGGCCGACCAGCGCGGAAACTTGGCCTGATCGCCGGGTTTCATCCACACGTTGCCTTCTACGAGGTCTTGTATGATACCTACGCCGTTACGTACTGTTGTACGCTCGAGATAGACGTAGTCGAACATTTTCGAGCCGAAGGAGGCGTACCACATGAACGAGAAGTCGAAGTCACGGTATTTGAAGCTGTTTGTCAAAGAGCCGAATGCTTTCGGGATAGAACTGCCTACATACTGATAGTCCGACGTTTTGACTTCGGAATAGTTTTCTGTTGTTTTCCATCCGTTATTACCGTCTTTAATCCAGTAGCGCATATTGCCGTTGTCCGGATTGACGCCGGCATTCTTTGCCATATAGAACTCATAGATTGATTTTCCTTCCTCGATTTTGTATGTAGCCACCCGATTGGAGTACGTATAAGCGCCTCCCGGCAGATAGGTTACTTCGTTTTTAAGGGTAGAGAAGTTTGCGTCGATATCCCATTGGAAGTCGGAGCTTCGGAGTACGGAGGCAGAGAGCGTAAACTCGAATCCGCTGTTGCGTACGTTTCCCAAATTCGTATTGATACCTTCGGCGTTGCCCACCTGCGCCGAAAGCGGGAGGCTTTTGTAGTAAAGCAGGTCTTTGGCATCGCGCGAGTAATATTCGATCGTACCACTGAGCCTGTTGAAGAGGCTGAAGTCAAGGGCTGCGTTGAACTGCTGATTTTGTTCCCATTTCAGATTGGGGGTGGCGACGGAGGTTGGTTTGTAACCGGCCTGGCCGTATAAATCGTCGGAATCGTAATAACCTTGGTAGGCATACAGGATTTCTCCTCCCATGGCCGAACCATTACTGGTAGAGCGAAGAATCAGTTTGTCGTTACCCGATGTACCGTAGCTGGCTCGCAGGGCTAAGTTATCCATCCATTTCACGTTTTGCATAAACGATTCTTTCGAGATACGCCACGAACCACCTACCGAGAAGAAGTTTCCCCAACGGCTTTGTTTGCTGAAGCGTGACGAACCGTCGCGACGGAACGAACCTGACAGATAATATTTATTGTCGAAATTGTATTCGGCTTTTCCGAAGAACGAGAGGAGGGCATAGCGGTTACGATATGAGCCGACCGACCAGTTCTTGGTCGTGGATGAAAGCTCGTATTGTCCTAACTGCATGATCCCTTCGCCCGAAGCGGTGCTGTATTGGCTGTTGTGTGAGTAGAACTCATGTCCGAGCAGTACGTTGAGTTCATGTTCGTTTAAACTTTTGTCCCACGTCAGCAAGTTGTTCCATGTCATGGACGTATTTTTATAATGGGTTCGTGTGGCGCTACCGCCGTTCGTCATGGTTGTCACGCCGAAAGGTTTGAGTTGTCCTTCCCCATGAACGGCCGAGCTGTACTGGTAGATGTTCGTCGACACGGCGTCGATGTTCACGCCTGTTTTAAATTTCAAATCGAAAGGCAGTTTCATATCGGCGTAGTAATGCGTCGTCAAGATACCTGCTTCGTTGTTATCGAAACTTTCGTCGTTCGGATTATTCCAGTAGTCACCTCCGTTATTCAGTACGTGGATACCAAAGAAATTCGAGCTGTTGACACCGAAATCATACATTCTCCGACCCGTTTTTTGCGAATAGTACCAGTCGGTATTGTCTTCGTTACGCAGCCATGGCGAGTTAAGCGTGTTGGAGAAGACCAGTGCACGGTTAGCTCCCGATACGTTCTGTCGCGAGCTGCTGTAAGCGAGGCTTCCGCTTAGTGAGAGCCATTTCGTAAGTTCCGTAGCCACGTTTACGCGGAACGAATAACGTTTAAAATATTGACTGTTGGCATATCCCTTGTCGTCCAAATACGAAACGGAGGTATAGTAGTTCGTCTTTCCGTCGTTGGCCATGCCGCTTACGTCGAACGAATAATCTTGACGCAATTTGCGCGAGAATACGGCGCCGTACCAGTCATAATCACTCTTATCCCAGACCATCTCCAGTGCCGGGTTGATACGTTCGTTTCCGTTACCGTCGTGCAATACGTAAGGTTCATTGATATGCTTGAAGGGGGTGACATAAACAGTCTCACCTTTCGAATTGACGCGCGGGTTGACCATGTGCGGTAAGAGCGTCGTAGACGCATAATCACCGGCTGCCTGTGCCGTAGCGCCGTTCACATAGAACCGGTCGTTGTAGATGGCGCGCCACGTGTTTGTTAGTTGGTGATAAGGATCGGCCTTGACAGGGTTGGCTACGGCATTGTCCGAAGTACCCAATGCTGCGCGGAAATGAATCGTCGGACGGCTGCTTTTGCCCTTCTTCGTAGTAATCACCACTACGCCGTTGGCTGCACGCGAGCCGTAAAGCGAGGAGGCCGCCGCATCTTTCAAAACGGTCATCGACTCGATATCGCTCGGTGAAATAGACGTCAATTTACCGTCGTACGGCATCCCGTCAACGATATATAACGGTTCGCTTTTTCCGGACATCGAGCTGATACCTCGAATTTGTACCCGCGTATCGCCTCCGGGGTTCCCTTCGTTGTTCGTAATGTTTACGCCTGCACTCATCCCTTGTAGTGCTTCCACAAACCCCGATCCCGAGATTTTTTCTAACTGGTCCGATTTTACCACACTGGCCGATCCGGTAAATGACGATTTCTTCGCCGTTCCGTAAGCCACCACAATCACTTCGTCGAGCAGTTCGGCATCAGTACGCATCACGATTCGCAGCTCCGGACGCGCTTCTACTTCCTGCGTCTTCATACCCATGTACGAAACCACAAGCACCGAAGGTGAAGGTGCCGACAGCGTGAAAAGGCCATCGGCATCAGTAATCGTACCCTTGTCTGGCGCGTGTTTTAACCGGATGCTCGCACCGATCACCGGTTCGCCCGTTTCGTCTACTACACTCCCCCTGACTTGCATAGCCGTCTGGGCGGTCATGATCCCTGCATACCAAAAGCAGAGAGTCAAAATAAAAATTAGTTTTCTGTTCATTGATTGAAAATAAAAAAGACTGTTTAAAATAATATAATTGTGATAATGTAAGATACGCAAGATGTTGTGTCTCTATTGAAATGTTGTTTTCATGATGTTTTTGATAATTATTTATCGTTTTTTGCCGCGCAAAATTATAAAATAATTGAAGATGCGGTTGTCAAAAGTGTAAATAAAACAAAAAATAACGTTTTTTTAATTCTCGGGATGCTTCGCATTCTTCCGGATATTGACAAGAGTATTTTTTTAAAAAAGAGGCTATTTAATTATTATAAAAGGGGACCGGCAAAAAGTATCTTTCGGCACACCTTTTCTGAAGAGGGAATAAGAATCCGTGAGGTGTAAGTGACGTAGCCGGATCCTTTTATTTCTTCGCGAAGAAGGTTCTTCTTGCGGAATCGTAACGGTATCTTTCTGTAACCTGATACAGGTAAGCATGATAACTACTTTCGTAACTTTGTTTGTGTTATTTACGTATACCGATATCTTTTTCATTTTGATATAAATGTAAATATGCCGACAAATATAAAGAACCCTTATCATCTCCGTTTGTCCCTGAAAACAGGTATTTCTCCTCAGGCAAACGAATGAAAACAATATGCTTAACCTTGATGATAACTGAAGGCATAGAAATTATTGTCTCCTTGTGAACTTATTGTGCGGTTCATTTGTTTACATTTGTTTACTTATGGAGTTGTTTATTGTGAAAATTAACTATCATGGCAACAACCGAGAAAAACAAAGTAATGGTGGAATGGTATGACCTTTCCATCACCGACCGAAAAACCGAAAAAATGATTATTTTGGAGACTAAAAAGTCCTTTAAAAATATCGTATCTATGAGTTCGAGCATATGTTGAATGTATAAAGTCGAATCAATATATTAGTCTGTCGGGGCGGTTGTAGATATGCAAATTATTGCGTATCCATAACGAATACGCCATATATTGCGTACCGGGTTGTATCGGAAATCCGTTTAAAATTGGCAAAGAATAACATAACAAGGATGTATAGTCATAGAAGTATTTTGAAATTCGGTTCGCCGGATGCTGCGACCGACCTGTCCCGTCTATTGAAGGACGGATATGATATTTTGACCTGCAGGTTTTCGATTCAGCAAGGAACCGGTCAAAACGGAAAAGTTACGACAAGGGTCTTTGTCAGCGCGATAGAAGTGAACTTGTCACAATTTCCAACCATCGAACTGTTGGAATGGGGATTGCAATCACGCAGATACGTCGATGGGGTGATTGTGGTATTGAATGAGGAAAATATTCCGGTGGAAAAAATCATTTTCAAAAATGCGGCATGTACGAAGTTTGAAATCGATTATGTCCATTCGGGAAAATCGTATATATCTACGAAGCTGGCTCTTCAGGCAGAAGAGTTAATCGTAGGAGGAGATGTCCGAATAACGAATGAATGGATTTATGATTAAGAGGAGATAGAAGTATGTTTACCTTGGCTTTAGCACATGTAGAGTCTCATCTGATGGTCGATGGGAAAAAGTATGAAATAGAGAAGTTCAACATCTCGTTTTCTCAGTGGGTCGATCACAAAGGACAACCGCAGCATGAAGAGAGAGGCGGACGGATGGTGATCGGCTTATCACAGGTGGTGGATAGAAATCTGCATGCCTGGGCGAAAGATTCGACGCTGTTGAAAAACGGAACGGTGATCTTCCATACAGAGATCGCTCAGGCGGCCATACGGGTCGAGTTTTTCAACGCTTACTGTATCGGCTTAGACCGAGAGACCGGCTCGAAGACGGGAACGATGACCACATTGACCCTCTCGCCCGAGAGAGTCATTATCAATGGCGTAGAACACAACAATTTCTGGAGTAAATAAAAAATGTAAAGGACTTGTGTCATGAGAATTATATCGAAAGAAGATTATTGTTATTTAGTGACAAACGGTTGCCCTTGTGAAGGCGACTATGTAGACGGGTTGGGCATAGCCGGGAGCGATACCGTTCAGGTCAGGTCTTCCCATCCGCGCTATCCCAACGAAAAGGCGTATGCGATCCTTCGCGATACGACGTTTTTTCATACCGTGCGACTGCCGACTATTACGCCGATCGTCAGCCCCTCGGCTCCCGCCTATGTACACGAAAACTTAATGGAGGTGTTGAAGAAGATCGCCCAACCCGCTTTTACACCTGCGGCGAGAGAGATGGCCAATCTGCTGCTCAAAAAATGTCAGGAGCGGAAGGATGAGCAGAAAAAGGCGATGAAAGACAAGATAAAGGATAAAGAAGAAATAAAACGGAGGGCTGCCGAAAAAAACAAACCCGTAAACCTGAAAAAATCAATGATATCGATGCTGAAATCCAAAAACTCTCCGACGAAATCAAGGAATACGAGCAGGTGGAATACGAGATTGGCGTACTGGCAACGTCTAATCAGACGTATCATGTAGAAACTGGGCCGATCCCAGGCAATAACCCGGATGTGAAATATTACGGAGAAGCAAAATTTGAGGACAAAACAGGCGTCTTCGTGATCCGTTTGGTAAGTAAAAAGATGATTTCGTTTGCTCACGAACTGAAACATGCCTATCAGTTCGAAACGGGAAAATTTAGCTCTCCTTCCCGCATATCTAGGGATAAAAATACGGGAAAAATAAATGGATATACTTTCGGAATGTATGATAAGGAAGACGAGTTGGAGGCTTTTGCCCGCGGGCAGCTTTTCGGCGGACAGGGATACGACAACAAGGTATACGAATTCCTCCCCGAAAGGAAAGATATCGAACAACATGCCATTAGGGATACGGCAACCGTATCGATCAACAAAGCAGGATATGCTCTTGATTATCGGATTATGAATGCCGATTATATCACCGAATGTGAACGTAAACTAAAAGACCCGCTTACACCAATGGAAAAAAAGAGAGAAATATGCGAAGAATTGCAAGGATTCGCAAATGCTTATGATATTTCTTTTCGCTGCAATGGTGTTACATATCGTAAAAAGAAATAATAGAAAAACAAAAATGCCTTATATTAAAATTATTCTATGCGCTGGATCAGTGTTTCTCGTCGCTTCGTGTAGTTTGTTTCGTCCCAAGATACATTTGTTTGAATTATACGCTCCTTATTGTGGAATTTCGCCAGAGGATACAACCAAATACAGAGATGATGAAATTCTTCAATATATCTATCGTTATCAGCAAAATGATACACTGTTATATGATTATGGATGTACTTTTGAAAGACGTGAATATATACCTTTAATCAAAATATGCGGGGATTCTTGGGGAGGAAAACTTTATACTCATTATGCTCCTTCTTCTCGTTCGGGCGTATTTGGAATGAATATTGAGGAGCGCCATCCGGAAAATATCGAGCTGCCGGGAGGCGATGTATTGCCTTTATACAGGTTTCAGATCGATACGGTTATCCGCTACCGGTATATGACCTCCAATGAACGGAAGGAAGAGGTGAACAATGATCTATACAGGTTAGCCCGTGAATGTCGTGTTTCATATAGAATTTGTGATTTTTATACAGAAATTATGACTATTTATTATGAGGCTGCATACCATTATTACGACAAATGGGATGCAAGTATAAATGCTTTATATTGTTATTGTGTCGAGGATGAGGTATTGCCACTAACGTCAGATTTGGGTATGTGTTATTTCCCCGTAGAGAAGGCGAAAATCGATTATTATGTAAAAAAGAGGTTGATGAAACGTTTTCTGGGATTTTGCAAAATTGAAAGAATACCGATAGCCTCCCAATACCTTCAGGAAGTCGATACGGCTTTATTGGCTTTGCCTACGAAGCATTTTATACGTGAGTTCTTGCGAACGGAGCAGTTGGATTGCCTGGACGGAAAAACGTTTCCCCTGCCCAAAAAACAACCCCATGCCCCTCCGGAAACAGCAATCCCGTAGATACGCAATTCATTGCGTATCTACAACCCAATACTTATATATAGATCGTAAGATGAAAATGTTTGATTGTAAAATTCTTCTATGCGTCGGGGCTTTGCTTTTTGTTGCTTCGTGCAGTTTGTTCCGGCCCAAGATACATTTGTTTGAATTCGATAAATGTCCGATGATAGCACCGTATGATAGAACAATATACGGAGACGACAGGATTATGCAGGATGTCTATCGTTATCAGCCAAATGATACGTTATTATACGAATACAGATGCGTTTTTGAAAGACCTGAATACAGCACTTTAATCAAAATATGCGGGGATTCGTATGCAGGAAAATTGTATACATACTATGCTCCTTCTTCTCGTTCGGGCGTATTCGGTATGAATATTGGGAAGCGCCATCCGGAGGGCATCAAACTGCCGGGCGGTAGTGCATTGCCTTTATACAGGTTTCAGATCGATACGGTTATCCGCTACCGGTATATGACCCATAATGAACGTCAGGAAGAGGTGAAAAACGATTTATACAGGGTTTCGCGCGAATACCGTATATCGGATTCTTGGGATTTTTATAAAAAAATTTGGTATAGCTACTGTGATGCAGCATATCATTATTATGACAAACAGGATTCGGCAATATACGCCCGTTATTATCCATATTGTAGCGAGGATAATATATTACCTCCGACGTATGATTTGGGTATGTGTTATTTTCCGGTAGAGAAGGCGAAAATCGATTATTATGTGGGAAAAAGACTGATGAAACGTTTTCTCGGGTTTTGTATTATTGATGATACGATAAAAGCCCAATACCTTCAGGAAATGGATACGGCTTTATTGGCTTTGCCTACGAAGCATTTTATGCGTGAGTTTCTGCGAACGGAGCAGTTGGATTGCCTGGACGGAAAAACGTTTCCCCTGCCCCAAAAACAACCCCCTGCCCCTCCGGAAACAGCAATCCCGTAGATACCTATATATAGATCGTAAAATGATTTTTTTATTGGATCGTGTATGTACATCTCGACTTTTTTATCTATGTTTGAAGCATGATTAAAGAGAAGAAAAAATTTTCTGTCCGGCGTTTATTCCGGAGTTTCAGCTATGCATTACGGGGAGTCCGTCAGGTGATTTATGCAGAGCAAAACGCACGGGTTCACACGTGTGTGCTGGTATGTGTAGTTGTAGCCGGGATGTATTTCCGGCTATCGTCGACGGAATGGATCGCTGTTGCCCTTGCAGCCGGTGGAGTATTTGCAGGGGAAACGTTTAACACAGCCATCGAAGAATTATCGGATGCCGTATCTCCTCAATATGATGAACGTATCAAACGTGTAAAAGATTTTTCGGCCGGTGCCGTACTGATCATGGCTATCACGGCAGCTATCATAGGTCTGGTGATTTTTATCCCTAAAGTTGCCGGGTGCTGCTACTAACACACTATTAGCAGTACTAATATATCGTCTTCCGATCAGAAGATCAAATGATGAATACTCCGGTTTTATAGGGCGAGTGTATGGTATATAAATCGTTGTTTTTTTGTTTTATCCTTATCTTTGCGCCGGAGTCATTGGACTATGTAGATATGTCGGAAAAAGCGAATTTTGAACGTGCCGAATTGTTGATCGGTACGGATGCGATGCGACGCATGAACGCCGCACGAGTAATCCTGCTGGGAGTTGGAGGTGTGGGCAGTTGGTGTGCCGAGAGCCTGATACGCAGTGGTGTTCGTCACTTGACCCTTGTCGATTCCGACTGTGTAAGCGAAACGAATATCAACCGTCAACTTCCGGCCACGACACTTACCGTAGGGGAAGCCAAAGTAAATGTGCTGAAAAAACGTCTTCTCGAGATCAATCCGGAGGCAGAAATTACAGCGATTCAAGAGATGTATAATGCTTACACATCCGCCTCTTTTCATCTCGAATCCTACGATTACATCCTCGATGCCATTGACAGCTTAGAAGAAAAAACCCACCTGATACGGACAGCTACACAGACCGATGCCGTGTTCTTTTCCAGCATGGGAGCCGCCTTAAAGATGGACCCGTCGCGTATCCGTATGGCAGAGTTTTGGAAAATACAAGGATGCCCATTGGCTGCGGCGCTGCGCCGGAAATTGAAAAAAGGCCAATTGCCCGGAAAGAAATTTGTCTGTGTCTTTAGCGACGAAGTACTCGATAACCGAGGTGCTCTTCCCGACGCAGTCATATCATCGTCGGGATGGGATGCCCGAAAAGCGCGTATCAACGGTACACTGGCATATATCACAGCTATTTTCGGATTTACTTTATCCAGCCTTGTTATCAGAGATATATACACCTCTGTCAACACGAAATGATACTTATCCCGTTGTTTCTTTCATGCGATGAATAACGGTTAGTCTTGGCATTTTTCATTCTTTTGTATCTTTGTAGACAGCGGGGAAGATATTACAAACAGATTACATTCCTCAACAATAGAATTTTACAAATCATAAAAATAAGACACAATGATGTTGGATACACTTTACTACGGCAACTCAGTGCAGGACTGGGGAATATCTTTGCTTATTATTATAGGTGCTCTTCTTATTAATAAGCTCATTTCTATGATCATTAAGAAAATCATCCGAAAAGTCACGGCTAAGAGTCGTACACGCCTTGACGATATCCTGGTCACTGCCTTTGAAAAACCTGTTTACATGGGCATCATACTGTTTGCGATATGGATATCTCTTGATCGGCTGACATTGAGTGACACATTTCATAAAACGCTTAAAAATGTATATGAAGTATTGATCACGCTTAATGTAACGTGGTTCTTCGCCCGACTTTTCACGGGGCTGCTTGAAGAAAATCTGGCCGGCAAGGACGATGATCAGCAGAGAACTCCTTTTAACATCGACCGGAAGCTCCTCCCGGTCATCAAACGCGGAATACTTATTTTCGTATGGGTGATTGGCGGGGTAGTCGGGCTGCACAATATCGGAGTAACCGTAACCACCCTGATCGGAACGTTGGGGATCGGAGGGATTGCTTTTGCACTCGCTGCACAGGATACGATCAAAAATATCTTCGGCGGAATTACCATTTTTACTGACAAAACCTTTCAAATCGGCGATGTGATCAGTTTCGATCAGATGGAAGGCACCGTTGTCGATATCGGATTAAGAAGTACACGACTTGAGACGTATGACAAGCGGATCGTCACTATCCCAAACTACAAATTAATTGATGCCTTGATTACCAATATCTCTTCAGAGCCTGCGCGGCGTATTGTCATGGAGATCGGACTGACGTATGATACTACACCCGAAAAGATGCAGAAAGCCGTCAAAATTTTACGAAAGATTCCTCATAAGGTGCCAGATGTGGAAGAAAACAGTCTGAATGTGGCATTCGCGAATTTTGCAGATTCGTCGCTTGTTATCCGTTTCGTTTATTTCATTCGCAAGGGAGCCGATATTTTCGGGACACGCTCGACCGTCAATTTCGAGATCCTTCGTTCGTTTAACGAGGCCGGCCTAAACTTCGCCTTCCCCTCCAGAACCATCTATATCGAAAATCATGCCGAAACGCCGGAGGTCAAAGCGTTAATAAACGAGCAACGCTGATGCTACAAAAGACAAGAAGATGTGTCATAACGATATGTTTCGACACATCTTCTTTATGCTCTCAGTAAGCGTCAATATTACGCCATATAAGCCGTCAACTTCCACAGATTCGTCTCAATAGCCCCAAGATGCTTGCCGGCCAATGCAACTGTTCCGAAATCACCAGCTTCGGTAGCCAACTTAACGAGGCCTTGGTATTTCTCGCGCAAGATGTTCATCGAATCGAGTACCTGATTAATCCCTTTCTCCCAATCCGAAACATGATGTGTTTCTTTAATATCTGACTGTTTCAGATACTCCGAGAAGCGGTTTTCAGGATGTCCGCCCAACATGGCAATGCGCTCTGCTACCTGATCGATGGCCGCTGCTTCTTCATTGTAATATTCTTCATACAGTTCGTGCAGTTCGAAGAACTTATCTCCTACGATATCCCAATGCAATCCTCTCAGATTTGCATAATACACCTGACGATTGGCGAGTACATCGCTCAAACCGTTAATAATCGATTGTACGGCACTGTTCACTTCTTTACCTGTCTTTTTTTTCGCATTCATAATTCTAACTGTTTTTTTATGTGTTTGTTAATAATCTTATTTTTTTGAATGCAAAGATACAGTCATAAATCCCTCTTGTCAAATTGATAATTTCTATCTTTGCATCAATTTTATCAATAAATGGTACAGAGATGACGATTCAGCAGTTAGAATATATCATTGCCGTCGATAATTACCGGCATTTTGTCAAAGCGGCAGAAGCTTGTCGGGTGACACAACCGACCTTAAGCATGATGATTCAGAAGTTGGAAGATGAGCTGGAAGTCAAAATTTTCGATCGGATGACGCAACCCGTTCAACCCACAGAAATCGGAAAAAAAATCATCCATCAGGCACGACTGTCTATTTATCAATTTAATCAGATTAAGGAGCTTGTTTACAACGAAAAAGATGTTCTGAAAGGAAATTTTAAAATGGGGATCATTCCCACCATCGCGTCTTATCTGGTCCCGGAACTTCTCAAGAGGGTCCGTGAATCGAATACGGAAATTAATCTCATGATGGAAGAAGTGTCTACCTCGGCGATGATCGAAAACATACTCTGTGGCCGGATAGACGGAGGGCTGGCCGCTAGTCCCTTAAATCATCCTTTACTGATCGAAACCCCCATCTATTACGAAAAATTTTACGCGTATGTATCGCCGGAAGAACATCTTTTTCACAGTAACGAAATCGACCTGAAAGAGATTGACATTCATAAGGTATGGTTGCTTAATAACATTCATTGTCTACGCGGACAGGCAGAAACGCTCTGTAAAAAGAAAAGAGAAAACGAACCATCTCCAACGGTCAGCTATGAATCAGGGAGTTTGGATACGCTGATGAACATTGTAGATTATAATGGAGGTTTGACGATTATACCTGAGATGACTGCCATGGGACTGCCCGAAGAAAAGCAAGGTAATCTCCGCAAGATCAAAGGAGACACTTCGGTAAGAGAAATCAGCTTGATTGTCAGTCGTAATTTTGTCCGCCAAAAAATGGCTGAGGTTATTGTAAGCATGGTTAAGAAATCAGTACCTCAATCGATGCAAAATTCCGAACTCAGCCGTTATACTATTAAGGTAGATCTCTGAAAGTTGCGAAAGATGCCGTAACACTGTATTTTTACACTTGAAAAAGGAGTACGTCATACGGATTCTGGAAACCATGCTTATTTCCCTGATACAAAGGAACGGCTGACGAGCAGAAAACATTATTCAATAATATGAATGTCCGTATATATGCCTAAAATTAATTATATATTGCTGGTATACAGAAATTTATTTCTTTCTCCGATCCATACATACAAATTATTGTTATTAAATAGTTTAATGGAGCTTTTAGGTACAAACACGGATATTCATTTTTAATAAAGATTTATAAAATATTCATTTTCAATCTATAGAAAAAGGAAAATTAAGGATCCTGTTTTTTGATTTGTGGAAAACGCAATAAACATAAAAAAAATCACTGCAAACAATTATCAATATAAAAAAAACACTATATTTGTCCGCCTAATTTTTTAAATAATAAAGTATGAAAAAGTATAGATGCATCGTATGTGATTACATTTACGATCCGGTAGAAGGAGATCCGGATGGCGGTATTGATCCGGGAACAGCGTTCGAAGATATTCCGGACGATTGGGTTTGCCCTTTATGTGGCGTTGGCAAAGAAGATTTTGAACCGGTCGAATAAAACCGGCCTGCACAAGTTCAAAGGATAAAATTAACGGTAAAATCAGGATGAGGATGGTATCCGTATTCGTCATTACGTACGGAACTCTCATCCTGATTTCTTTCTTTTCTACGATTCCCCAATTTTCCTGATACGTTTAAGGCATCACATAGGTTCTACAAAAGCAAACCTCTTCAATCAGGAATTTTTCTATTTGTATTGTAAGTTCTTAATGCCTCAAGAGCGTTCCAGAAGCTTTTCACCTACAAGGCGAGCCGCTGTGGCAACATATTCTGCACATGGGCGTTTCCTGATCGATCCGGAAGTGTTTTCGGATGGAGCAGACTCTTCCTTTTCCACTACGAGTAATTCCCGACACAAGATAGAGCCGTTTGCCTGACGAAACTGCCCTGCTAACTCCTGCACTAATGCGTAAACTCGCTTCTTAGCCTCTTTGTCTGACGGATCGGCTGCCGGTTCCATAAACCCTGCCATCATAGCCATACTGCTGACGGTACCGCATACCTCACGCATCTTTCCGATCCCTCCACCAAACGGGGCTACCATAGTGGCTGCCAATGAGGGTTTTATACCCCATACATCCGCGTAGGCCAACAACACGGACTGCGCACAATTATACCCTTCCGAAAATAAACGACGTGCCTTCTGTACACGTTCCTCGACATTGATTGATTCCATATTTTTTCTTTTACAACAACACACAAGTATACTGTATATTCGACAAATTTACATAAAAATCGCGATTTATAAGCCAGTATAAATAAAAAACGGCAGAGCCGTCTCCGAAATGGCCTGGCATGAAAAGGAAAGATCAAGGCCTGCATGGATTCTTTGTTCTAAACGCGTGCTCGTGGCACAATTAGAATTATCTTTGAGGGATATTCTTAATGTTTAATCCTCAAAATGTAGGCTTATGAGAACCGTATGCGGCCTTGACGTGCACAAAGATAGCATATATCTTTGTATTTTGAGCAGCACGGGCGAGGTGATTGAAAAAGTTTATGGTGTTTTGACCATCCAACTGGAAGAAATGCGTGATTTGATGCTCACACATCACGTTCAGGAGGTGGGGATGGAAAGCACGAGTGTGTATTGGATTCCTGTGTGGCGTTGTCTTGAGCCGTACTTCAAATTGAAGCTCATCAATCCGTATTTCATCAGGCAGCTTCCCGGGCACAAGAGCGACGTGAAGGATGCGCAGTGGATTGCCGAATGCCTGTTGAAGGACTTGGTTCGTGGCAGCTTCGTTCCGCCCGAGCGCATCCAGCAACTGCGGCAGTACGACCGTCGAATCTATGACCTTGATGATGAGATTATCCGTAAGCTTGCCAAGCTGGATGCGGCGGTGCAGCGGTGCAACATCCGGCTGAGCAATTATGTATCGAACACGGACGGAAAAAGCTACAAGTCCTTCATAGACAGAATTTGTGAGGGCGTGACCGACCCCAAGGCGCTGGTAGAAGAAGTCCACGGACGCATCATCAATCGCCACGGGAGGGAGACTATCATCGCCGCGCTCACAGGCTGCATTACGGAATGCGACATCGACATCATGCGCCAGCTCAAGGCCGAGATAGACATGGCCGAGCTGCACAAGCAGGAATGCATGAACAAGATGCAGGACATCTGTGAGAAGGAATACTCGACAGCATTGAAGAACCTGCGGAGCATGCCGGGAGTGAAGATGAGAGCCGCCACGTCATTGATCGCAGAGATCGGCACCGACATGAGCCACTTCGAGACGGCTAACCACCTGGCATCATGGAGCGGGCTGAAACCGCGCAACGATCAGTCGAACAAGATCGTCAAGTCGCGCCGCATCACACATGGCAACCGCTACCTGCGCCGTACCCTCATCCAATGCTCATGGGCCGCAAGCCGAACCAAGGATTGTTTCTTCAGCCGTTTCTCCTACTATCAGATCCAAGTCCGCAAAAAGAACAAAATGAAAGTACAGGTAGCTATTGCACGCAAGATGCTCGTCTGTGTATGGCACATATTGAATGAAAACCTCCCATACAAGGATTTCGATAACAGGATCGACACATCCGCCAAAAACGGATGACACGATATACCAGTCATGGGAAGGCTACTATCTTTGTGATGGCACATGACCTCGTGATGACAAATTAACCAAAGACATGGCTGGCGATGGAACCCAGTATGAGCATGAAGCTCGAAGAGGAAAGTATCCCTGTTTTAGGCAAGCTCGGGAACGGCTTGTATGATCCTCCTATGTCTATCAATGAAAAAAATGGGACATCTTAGTTGTATGAGCCGGATGTTGTTTTCGGTTTTATAGAGGAAAGATACAAAATATGATTCGTTGCAGGCTTTTAATGACTTTGTTGCAACGGTAGTCAAGAGGTTATTTTTCTTTTCTGCCGTTAC
>NZ_JBQNAZ010000006.1:0-111482 GCF_052170195.1 Tannerella sp.
AATACAAAAATATACCAATAACCCCTACTTTTCAATAACGTTGCAACAAAGTCCTGTAAATTTATAAGACAATCAATTAAATATATAACGTAAACTTAGTTGCATATAATATGTTGAAGCATATCCTATATTAGGTGTATACGTTTCTTTAAGTGTTTCCTTTCCGTTTTTAAGAAAGTTAAAGGTTGGTTTTACTGACCCATTTCCTTCTGTAACTTCTTTCATATTTGCTACTTCTAAGATGTTATTTTTATTTACGCTATGATGGATTCCCCATTTACTGTTTAAAAGATTTCCCACATTTATGATATCTAAACCTATTTGTATTGTATTACGTTTTCCTCCGGCATGTATAAAGAAATCCTGTAAAATTTTTATATCGAAAGTATTTACCCAAGGCATGAGTGCACCGTTACGCATCGCATATTTTCCTTTGTGATTTCTTAAATAAGCATCTTGTTCGACATAATTCCAAAAGTCAGTTTCTTGTTGTGAAGCTGTATAGATGACCTTACCGTAATTGGGACTTTTTTTATTTGTGTCTAATATATCGGTAAATGTTATTTCAGATTTATCTTTCGGAATATAAAGCATAGCATTGCCTCCTCCGTCATTATTTAAGTTGTTAGCATATAAATAAGAAAAACGACCTGATTCACCACCTTCATAAAATAAGGATACAGTTGTAGCAAAATATTTAGCATACTCTTTTCTGTACGAGACAGAAGCTATTAAGCGATTGGGTAAAATATAGTTCATATAACCTATATCATGAGAGTTTGAACCATAAGTACGAGGATCATTGAACCAAGCAGAACCTAATTGATCACCGATTCCATCGCCTGAGCTTTTTCCATAACTATGTGTGTAGGCTATTGAAGCATCAAAGCCATTTTCAAATGATTTCTGTAATTTTGCCGTAATAGACCAATACTTGTTTTCTCCTGCATTATTAAGTAAATATACATTTTTTAATTTGGATTGATAATATTGTTTTTTGGAAATAGGACGTTGATCCGGATATCCTTCTATTTGGAAAGCGTCAGGTTTTAATCCGACATTAGTTACAGCTACTGAATGAATATCTTTACTATAAATACCTTCTAATGAAGCATTCATATTCCATGGCAACTTAATGTCAATGGCAAGACTACTTTTCCAGTTCTGCGGTAATTTTAAATTATTATCTATTTTTACTATTGCTGAGGGTAATGCTGGTTCTGCTTTTAGTCCACTCGGATAGATTTCATTTAAAATTTCAGAAGTTGTCGGTTTAAATGATGGAATTGATTTACCTGAATAAGTTGTTTGTAATACTCCTGCATCACTTGCTTGAGCTACAATCCAAACAAAAGGAATTGTTCCTGTAAAAAGACCTGTACCTCCTCGTAAAACAATAGAACGATCGCCTTTTATATCGTAATTGAATCCTAAACGAGGAGAAAATAAAACTTTGGCTGACGGTAATTCTCCCGTATCGAATTTTTTACCATCAAAGTCTAATTCTGCAACTTTGGGATTGTATGTATCTATTTTCGGATAAAAAGGTAAATCAGTCCGTATTCCGGCTAATATTTTTAATCGTTCGGATATATTTATTTCATCTTGTGCATATAAGGTGAATTGATTAAATTTAAAAGAAGGAAATACTTGTGAAACAGAAAGATCGTTAGGATGTGTAATTGCAAATGATTTTGCAGGTTTATTTGAAATAAAATCTTCCCATGAATCAAAAGCATAGTATCCTGTTCCAAAACGCTGAAAACCATTTTTTGTATGATTATATTCAAATTGTAATCCGGCGGTAATAGTATGTTTATTTACACCGAATGTAACATCATCATTTAAAGTAAAGGATTCAACTTTTCGTAAATTTCCGTATGAAAAAAGTTCTGTACCGAAACTTACGAATGGAGTTTTATCTTTTAATATATCTACAAAAGGAAATGCTTTGCCAGAAGTAGAACGAGGTTCGTCTTGATTTGTATAAGTAAATCTGAATAAATTGCTTAATTTTCCAAATGAAGAATTTAATTCGGCAGCAACAGATGAAAAATTTTGTTCTTGAAAATATCCGGTATTTTTATACCACATTGCATACATTCCCCTTCTATTATAACTTCTGTCATAAGGTGAGGGGAAAATTTGGGATGATGAAGCGCTTGGGTACAAAGGTTCTTTACTTTTTGTGATGTTATATCGGATATTTAAACGGTGATTATTGTTTATATTCCAATCTACACGAGCTAAAAATTTCATTCCCGGACTTTCGTTTGAGTAGTTTTGATAGGGTCCTGTTTCATAACCGTATTTTTCCGAAAGATATTTACTGATCATATCCATTTCACTGACAAGCGGACGAGCTATATTATTCGATCCGTCAGTATAAGGATCGCTATCTGTTGCAGCTATTCTTGATGGACCGGGAACAATCGTTTTTTCTGTTTCAAAATTAATAAAAAAGAATAATTTATTTTTGATAATAGGACCTCCGAGACGTATACCATATAGATTATATCTACTTTCTGTGCGCTTAAAAGTTTTATCTTTTACTTTATTTCCTTTAAATTTTTCATTGTTCAAATAAGTATAAACTGATCCTCTGAATTCATTATCGCCTGAACGAGTCACCGCATTAATAGAAGCTCCGAGAAATCCGCTTTGTCGAACATCATAAGGAGTTACGCTTACCGATATCTGATCAATCGCATCTAAGGAAATCGGTGAACCGTTTGCAGGCATACTTTGTCCAATACCGAACTTATTGTTAAAAGAAGCTCCATCAATTGTAATATTGTTTTGTCGGTAAGTACCTCCTCCAATAGCTGCTCCATTTGCTTGAGGAGTAAGTTTCGTAAAGTCGGTCAAACTTCTGCTAACAGAAGGTAATGTGCTAATAATTCTTGTATTAATATTGGTTACTGCACCGGCCCTGTCGCTGTTCATATTTGAACCTCCTCCTTTTGCTACAATTTGAATTTCATCTAATCCGACAGCTTCTTCCATAAGTTGAGTGTTTAATACATAATTTTCACTTAATGAAAGTGTTATACTGGTTGTTACTGATTTTTTGTATCCGATATATGATACTTCTACTTTATATGGACCACCTACACGCATTCCATTCAGGTTATATCGTCCATCTACGTTGGTAATTGTTCCATACGTTGTTCCCGAAGGTTCGTGTGTAGCTACAATAGTTGCACCTATCACTGCTCCTCCTTTATCCGTCACGTGTCCGCTCATACTTGCGGTCGTTACTTGCGCTTGTATTGCAGTAGTTGTCATAAGAAGAAATATTACTGCAAGAAATTGAATTTTTTTTACCATAAGTGCTTATATTAATTAGTTAAATAAATTTCTTTTTGATTCTGATAATAATGTTGCTTATACTGTTATTTATTTAATAATTGAGTGATTTATCGTTATTTTTCAATGATTTGCGTACGAGGATGTTGTGGAATTATTTGTTTTTTATTTCGAATATACTCCACAATTGTTTCCTCCGATGTTTTGTCGGTGAATTGCGGCGCTTTTTTATGATCGTATGTATAAGCCGATGCAAGGTAATCATTAATCCCAACGCGGTAATATTTGTTTTCGTCGAGCGGTTTTCCGTTTGTCATTTTCATTTCAATGAGTTCTACTTTATCGTCTTTTGTAAAAATCTTATATGTCATCCCCGAAACGAACAGATCAGCACGTTTGTTTTTGCGTTTATATGAGTTTTTGATAAGCGAACGGATTTCGTCCGGTTTCATTTCGATAATGACGATACGGTTGTTAAACGGGTCCAATTCATAAATTTTACCCATGGTAAGATCACCTTTTTCGATTCTTCCAATGCGTACTCCACCAGCATTTTGAAAGGCGAAATCCGTTTGATGTACGTTTACGATGGCATCAGTCATCAGGTTGCCGAGCGCTTCCTTTCCGTCAAATTGTTTTCCTACTTCTCCAATGATTTCGTTCATCGGTGATTCGTCTTTGTATTTGGTGATTAATGCTTTGATGGATTCATCCTCGTCACGCAGTTTAGCCAGATTAATCAATTCGTTTTTTTTATCGACTACTTTACCATTTCTGACCGTAATTGTTGTTTTGCCGATGTATTTCAAATATTCGTTTGCCTGTGTGATCAGGACATTGTTTACGATGATTCCCGTGTCGAGTTTCGTATGCGTATGTCCTCCTACGATTAAATCAAGTTCGGGCATACGTTCGGCAATTTCTTTATCTGTATCGATACCTATATGTGTCAAAGCGATAAGTATGTTACATTGATTTCGTATCTCACGCAATGCGCAGAGTGCTTCCACAGGATTTGTAAACGTGATACCTTTTACCTTGTCGGGATGTGTAGCAGGAATGAGCTGACCGTTTACGTTTTCGATCTGAATGGCTGAGATGATGCCTATTTTCACCCCATCGATTTCGATCATGGCCGAAGGTTCGGGCTGTTTGATACAAAGGCTGTCGCTCACCGTCATATTGGCGCATAGGAACGGAAATTCGGCTTGGGCTATACGATCGCATAGGATATGCTGACCGTAGTCGAATTCATGGTTCCCGAATACCGTAAAACGATATCCGATACGGTTCATTAGGTCGATTATGGGGAAGCCATTACCGTATTTGGGACAGTAATCGACGATCGGATTGCCCGAGAATAAATCACCTGCGCTTAATACCAATACATTCGGATTTCTTTGTCGTTCTTGTTCGATGTAAGCCGCTACTTTCGCATAATCATCAATATGTGCGTGCATATCGTTTGTTGAAAGTATGACAATCTGCTTGTCCTGTTGTCCGCATGCTACGCAACAGAACAAAATGATCCATGTAGTGAGTTTCTTCAACATAAATTCTGTTTTTTTTGTCTTTGGTGCAAAGGTAATATATTTTATATTACATTAGTGTTGGTTTGCTGTTTTTTGTTGTTTTTGTTTCGTATACTTCCCAAAAAACTTATCTTTGTACAAAGTAGTTTGTTAATGAATAAATTTTATGAAAATCGGTATTCTTTCGTCGGGCGGAGATTGTCCCGGCATCAATGCGACGATTCGCGGAGTAGGTAAAACGGCCATTATGCATTATGGCATGGAGGTGATAGGTATCCATAACGGCTTTACGGGCTTGCTTAATAGAGATACGGAAGTCTTTACGGAACGAGCGCTTTCGGGTATTCTGAATCTGGGAGGCACAATTCTCGGGACTTCGCGTGAGAAACCTTTCAAAAAGATTATTCAGTCTGGTGACAACAAAAAGCCAGAGATCATCTGTCAGAACTATATGGATATGGGACTTGACTGTCTCATCTGCATCGGCGGAAACGGTACGCAGAAGACGGCGAACAAACTTTCTCAAATCGGACTGAATGTAATTGGCGTGCCCAAAACAATCGATAATGATATTTATGGTACAGACATCACGTTCGGGTTTGATACAGCGGTCAATATTGCGACCGAAGCTATTGATCGTCTGCACTCGACGGCCAGTTCGCACAAGCGTGTGATGGTAGTCGAAGTGATGGGACATAGCGCCGGATGGATTGCACTTTATGCCGGTATGGCAGGCGGTGCAGATATTATTCTTATTCCGGAGCTGGGTTTTGATATTCGCAAAGTCAATGAAAAGATATTGCATCGTTTGCATCTTGGCAAACCGTATTCGATTATTGTGACGGCAGAAGGACTGAAGACGGATCTTCCCAGTCCGGCTGATTATATTTCACATGCCGTGGGAGAGGCGACGGGCATTGAGGTGCGTCAGACAGTGCTTGGATATATTCAGCGCGGTGGAAATCCCTCTCCTTTCGACCGCAATTTGGCTACGCTTCTTGGCGGTCATGCGACTGAACTTGTGGCCCAAAAGCAGTTCGGGCGTATGGTTTGTTTTAAAGACGGAAAAATCGGATCCGTGCCGCTCGCCGAAATTGCGGGCAAGACGAAACGCGTATCACCCGATAATGACCTTATTAAACAAGGAGAGCGTATGGGCATTTCGTTCGGAATATAGAAAATTTTCTTAGCATGATTCTATCCCATAAGAGCACGAGTCTGTTCTTCATGTTTGACTCCGGTTACAAGATGTATATCACGTTATTTCGTGTAAGACAGAATGTATGAAGCTTTAAATCCGTGACATCATCCCATGGAATCTTTTCCGTTGGTGGCTATGCCTTTAAACAGTTTGTAGGCATTAACGTCTTTCGGATTGTGACAAATAGGAATCATGGTGCTGTTTACAAAGCTGATACCCGTACATCTTTCGAAGGCGTATAGTTTGAGAGAGCATGAGTTTGAAGAATACACGGCTTTCAAGTTCCACGAATGGATTGGAAGATACAGCCGAAGGAAACTTTGTGCGCAAATGCACTTTGATAAAATGCAAATAATAATACTTGAAATTAGCTTCCTTTGTCCGATAAAATCAATCCTTATTCAGTTGCATTAATAAATAGTTACATTTGCTATTTGAATTTACGATGCCTCTAAACTCCATTTTGAGCGTTGCAAGCATATTTGCAAATCATAGAAAGTTTATGAAATTACTATTCACCTTTAATGAACATATTCTCATAATTGATTGTCAAACGTTTGAACGATGCTACAAAGTCTGCTCCCAATGAACCTGAAAAAAGTTGACTTTTTTCATTCGATTTTATGACTTCCGTATTATAAAGTGTTACAGGGACTTCGGATATTACAAAACGAAATTCAGGCAGTGTTACTCCTTTGGCTTGAGATATGCCATTAAATCCTCCCCTTTTGGTAGTATGTTCAGCCAAATCGGATAAGGCTTCGGGAAACATTTGCGCAAACTTATTTCCAAGGGTTGATTTCACATTGCCTGTGTCAAAAATTACATTGAATGGCTGAGCGTCATATTCAATTTGCACCTTAGGAGTATTGGAAGAAAGGAACATATTGGGTGCTCCGTTTGATATCTGATAAGGAAATATAAATGAATTAGATTCATTGTCAATGATAATCTCTTTGACATCCCTGATAAAATGATATCCCAATACCCCGTCAAACGTAAAAACGGAGTCAATTTCTTTGTTAGGCGGTGCAACCATGAAAACGGGGTTGTGATAGACAATTTCACCGACTTTGAGTGAATCAGCTGTGGCTAATTTTATAAATCCTATATTCATTCCGGACAAAGGTACTGAATCGGCAATAATTCTCAGACCTACTTTTTCTGCATATTTTTCTGAAACGAAATTGCCAAATGAACAACCGGTATCAAGAATGTAATCTTTTGTTGTTCCGTTCACTTCAACAGGTATATAAATATGAAATCCTCGACCAACGGTATCACATTTCATTGGTACTATAATATTATGTGAAGGCCTTTCTAAATAGGGAACGGGTGTATTTGAAAGAGCCTTACCTACTCGCGCTATAAAAACAAAACTGTAAAGATATTCAAATGGAATGGTATCTTTTAGTAAATTTACCAAGTCTTCGCCGGCTTTTCCAGCGTGTGGATATAACCCCAGATTCAAAAGGTTCATAGCCCGAAGTGCCGCCATTTTGATGAAAGTTTCTGTTCCCAGTTCTTCTTGATAAAATTGTAACAAGCTATCCAATGCTGTTGCTGCACTCTCTAAACGATTAAAGCCTATGCCAAGTTGTGCTTCAGCTACAAGATTTAACATTTCTATACTGACTGAATCTTTCAACAGTGGATATTGATCTCTTAATTGAAACAAGTCACCACCGTTTAAGATTTCACCCATTTTTATATCCGCCTGCGTCTGCGAATAGATATAATTGTATCCGAACAGAATAGCAATAATGACAAAAGAGAATCTGTAAATAATCTTCATATCAATGATAAATTTCATATTGACACTGCACAAATATACTAAAAAAGGGCAATCCCCCTAAAAATGACGCGAGCCTTTTTACACTTATGATTTACCACCGTCTCTCTTTGCCATTGGTTGAGAATCACACAGTGCCCTGAATAGAGATTAAATGATTTATTTAGAAAAAGAAAAGATCTTCATTTCTGAAGACCTTTTTGAGTGATCCGCCTGGGGCTCGAACCCAGGACCCCATCCTTAAAAGGGATGTGCTCTACCTGCTGAGCTAGCGAATCTACCTTGAAGTACTTTTTTAATGCGAGTGCAAAGGTAATGCTTTTTTTTAGAAAAACAATTAATGCAGCAATTTTTCCATATTTCTTTTTTCATTTTCATATCTTTGCCTCTAAATATGTATATAAAATGAGAAAAATCATAATTTATCAGCGGATCATCATTTTGGCCGCATATCTCTGCTTCGGTACACAGACAATCTTCTCCCAGTCCGTTCCTGCTCCATTGAAACGTTTCTTGGATAAACCGATGGTTCGAGGAGCATCCGTCGCATTGATGGTGAAAGAAGTAAGGAAAGGTACGGTTATATACGAGTATGAAAGTGAACGCCAGCTGACACCCGCCTCAGTCATGAAAACCGTCACGGCAGCCACAGCTCTCGAAATACTTGGTGAAGACTTCCGTTTCGAGACATCTGTTTCATACGACGGAAAGATTCGCGACGGCATTCTGTACGGCAACTTATACCTCTGCGGAAGTGGAGACCCTACGCTTAACTCGTCTGAACTTGATACCCCGAAAGACAGTGTGCTGATGCTTTGGGCAGCCGGTATCCGCAAGGCCGGCATCCGCGAAGTTGCGGGAGCGCTGATTGCGGACGAAAGCATTTTCGATACCGAAGGCGTATCGATGAAATGGATGCGTGAAGACCTCGGAAGTGAATACGGGCAGGGAAGCTATGGGCTGAACATCTTCGATAATCAGCTCCGTCTGTACCTTGAGAGCGGAGTGGCCGGCACAACTCCAACGATTAAATACTGTGAACCGGACATACCGTCTCTCACGTTTCACAACTATCTCAAAGCTCTTCCCGCATCTACCGACAGTTGCTTTATCACAGGATTTCCCTTCTCCGAAGAACGTTATCTTTACGGTGCGATCCCCACGCGCCGCTCTCACTTCAAGTTGATTGGCGATATCCCTGACCCTGCGCTTTTTTCGGCCCGTTACGTCCATGCTTTTCTTCAGCGCGAAGGCATTCGCATCAAAGAAGCTCCTTCGTGCCATCGCATCCTTTCGCAGACCGGACAGTGGAAAGAGACACAACGTAAAACCCTGATCACAACTTATTCACCACCGCTTAAGGAGCTCACTCGCATATTTTGTTTCGTCAGCCATAACCTGTATGCCGACGCCGTGTTCAAAACGCTCGGGTTGCGTTATGCTCCTTCCTCGAAAGAGGCGATCTCTTCATTCGGGAGGGGAGCACAGGTCATCACACAGTATTGGAAGCAAAAAGGGATCGACACCTCTTCGCTCTGGATGTTCGACGGGAGTGGTCTGGCCATTACCAACAAAGTAACGGCCGAATTCCTGTGCGACGTATATGCCTATATGGCTGTGCGTTCGAAAGCATCGGAGGTCTTCGTGCATTCGTTGCCGCAAGCAGGGATAGACGGTACATTACGAAATATGATGAAAGGTAGTGTGTTGCAAGGTAAAGCACGATTAAAAAGCGGCAGCATGAGTCGTGTCCTGTGTTATGGCGGATACATCGATCACGACGGGAAGCGTTATGCCGTTGTGATCTTAGTCAATAACTTCACCGGAAAGAGTCGCAGGGTGAAAGCCTCTATCGAGGAGTTACTGCTCTCCCTTTTCAAAGAAACAACACAGGTCTAAATTAAAATCACTACATTTGTCGCTTAAAAAACCGAAGAACGTTTACAGCAGGTGCGAATATGAGTGTATCAATTAAAGAAGTAACGACAAAAAAGGATCTGAAGAACTTCGTCAAGTTCAATATTGATTTATACAAAGGTAACCCATATCATGTTCCCGGACTTATCGAGGAAGAAATGATTACCTTATCGAAAGAGAAGAATCCGGCTTTCGAAAACAGCGAAGCGATCTATTTCCTTGCGTATAAGAATGACAAGATCGTGGGACGGATTGCCGGGATGATTGTTCATGCCAGTAACAAGACATGGGGACAGAAGCATGCACGCTTCGGGTTTGTCGACTTTATCGACGATCCGGAAGTCGTCGATGCGCTGTTTCATGCCGTGGAAGCATGGGCCAAGACCAAAGGCATGGATGCCATTCACGGACCGATGGGTTTTACGGATATGGATCACGAGGGGATGCTGATCGAAGGGTTCGACCAGCTCGGCACGATGGCAACGATCTACAACTATCCGTATTATCCCCGACAGATGGAACGGATGGGCTACGTGAAAGATCAGGACTGGCACGAGTTTAAAATTTATATCCCGGACGCGATTCCCGAAAAACATTTGCGCATCGCCGAAATCGTGAAAAAGAAATACGGCCTCAAAGTATTGAAGTTCAAGAAACGAAAAGACATTCAGCCGTATGCGCGCAAAGTCTTCGAAACGCTAAATGCGTCGTTCGCTCCGCTTTACGGGTTTGCCGAACTGACCCCGAAGCAGATTGATTACTATGTAAGGATATATATTCCGATGTTACGTCTTAACCTGATCACGTTGATCGTACGCGAAGAAGACGATACGGTAGTCGGCTTCGGTATCTCGCTCCCCAGCCTTTCGCATGCCTTGCAAAAGGCCAAAGGGCGACTCTTCCCGTTCGGTTTCATTCCGCTGCTCAAAGCGATGCACTCGAAAACGAAGATTGTCGATCTGTATCTGATGGGTATACTTCCCGAATATCAGAACAAAGGCGTGAATGCGCTTCTTTTCTGCGACCTTATCCCCGAATATATCAAGCTGGGAGCGGAGTACGCGGAGAGCAACATCGAGTTGGAGACAAATACGGCCGTACAGGCGCAGTGGGATTATTTCAAGCGTGAGCATCATAAAACACGAAGGGCTTTCATCAAAAAACTGAGTTGATTTATGGACGAATACACGAACCTTTCACAAACGACAGCTTATGACGATAAGGATATCGTTACGCTCGAAGGACTTGACGCCGTTCGTAAGCGTCCTGGTATGTATATCGGCAATACGCACGGTGGCGAAGACCGGCACGACGGTATTTACGTTCTTCTGAAAGAGGTTATCGATAACTCTATCGACGAGTTTCGCATGAAAGCCGGTACCCGGATCGATATCACCATCGACGAAGGGAACGTGTCGGTACGTGATTATGGACGTGGTATTCCGCAAGGCAATCTGGCTAAAACGGTCTCGACGCTTCATACCAGCGGTAAGTTCGGATCCGAGGCATTCAAGAAGTCCATCGGTCTGAACGGAGTCGGTATCAAGGCGGTCAATGCGCTGTCTACCGATTTTACCGTCGTATCGTATCGTGATCAGGTAGAGAAAAAGGTCGAGTTTCAGTGCGGAAAACTTGTTCACGACTGTGAGGCTATTGAAACGAAGGAGAAGAACGGAACACTCATCCAATTCACTCCAGACCCCTCGATTTTTGAGAATTACGCATACCGTCACGAGTTTGTAGAGACATTGATTCGCAACTATTGCTACCTGAACTCAGGACTGTCCATTTATTACAATGGAGAAAAATATATTTCGGAAAAAGGTCTTGAAGATTTGCTCAATGAAAACATCACCGACGAGATTCTCTACCCTATCGTACATCTCAAAGCGAACGATATAGAGATTGCCTTTACGCATGTCAACCAGTCGCGCGACGATTATTATTCGTTTGTGAACGGACAGTACACTTCGCAGGGAGGTACGCATCAGGCTGCATTCAAAGAGTCTTTTGCACGCACGGTGAAGGAGTTTTACAATAAGAACCTCGAAGTGGCCGATATCCGTAGCGGCCTCGTGGCTGCCATATATATCGGTGTGGAGGAGCCGGAGTTCGAATCGCAAACAAAGATCAAGTTAGGCTCGCGAAATATGAGTCCGAAAGGCGATCTGTCGGTGGCCAAATTTATCGGCGATTTTATTAAGAAGGAGGTCGACAATTACCTTCACAAGAATCTGGAAACAGCCGATGCGCTCTATAAAAAGATACAGGAATCTGAAAAGGAGCGGAAGGCCATCGCCGGAGTGGCGAAATTAGCACGGGAGCGGGCTAAGAAGGTGAACCTTCACAACCGTAAACTGCGCGATTGCCGTATCCACCTCAACGACGGGAAGAGCGACAACAAGACCGAGAGCAGTATCTTCATCACCGAGGGCGACTCGGCCAGCGGCTCGATCACGAAAAGCCGTGATCCGAACTTACAGGCCGTATTCAGTCTGCGTGGAAAACCGCTGAACTGTTTCGGTCTGACTAAAAAAGTCGTGTATGAGAACGAAGAATTCAACCTGCTGCAAGCCGCCTTGAACATTGAAGACGGGCTGGACGGATTACGCTATAACCGGGTTATCATCGCCACGGATGCCGATGTGGACGGTATGCATATCCGGCTCTTGCTGATCACGTTCTTTCTCCAGTTCTTCCCCGACTTGGTGAAACAAAAGCATGTATTTATCCTTCAAACCCCGCTCTTCCGGGTCCGTAATAAGCAGAAAACCATCTATTGCTACAACGAAGAAGAGAAAAACGCGGCAATTAATGAACTGGGAAAGAATCCGGAGATTACGCGCTTCAAAGGATTAGGTGAAATTTCTCCCGACGAATTTAAACATTTTATCGGGAAAGAGATGCGCTTGGATCCTGTTTCCATCAAAAAAGAAGACGCGATCAAGGAGATGCTCGAGTTCTATATGGGAAAAAATACGATGGAGAGACAAAATTTTATTATTGACAATCTTGTGGTAGAGGAAGACCTCACCGCCTGAATGCAAACACATGGAAAAAAGAAGAGCTATTTTCCCGGGAACCTTCGATCCTTTCACCATCGGCCATCAGTCGTTGGTCGATCGTGCATTAACGTTAGTCGACGAAATCGTCATTTCCATCGGAATCAATTCGGCCAAAAAAACGTGTTTCTCATTAGAGGAGCGAGTGGCATCCATTGAACAACTCTATCGCAACGAGCCTCGTGTTAAAGTCATGTTGTATGACTCGTTGACCGTCGATTTTGCGAAACGCATAGATGCCCGGTTTATTCTGCGCGGTATCCGCACCATAAGCGATTTTGAGTATGAGAAGTATATGGCGGATGTCAACCGTGAACTCACCGGTATCGAAACGTTCATTCTTTTCACTGAGCCCGAATATACACATATCAGTTCCAGTATCGTGCGCGAGTTGTTACAATATGGCAAAGATATTTCACGATTTGTTCCTCAAGAAGTTCAACACACATTAAAACAACAAAAATCATGAACAGAATTTTATCGATCCTTATAGTCTGTATATTGCTTTATTCATCGGCTCATGCACAGCAGCGATCCGACATGGAAGCCCGGAAGCTCTCCATGGCATTGTATGCCATCAGCAACTTATACGTGGATAAGACGGACGAAAAGAAGCTGGTAGAAGACGCAATCGTCGGGATGCTTGAAAAGTTAGACCCTCACTCCGACTATTCGGATCCGGAGGAAACGAAAGAGCTGACGGAGCCGTTGGACAGTAACTTCGACGGCATCGGTATCCAGTTCAATATGCTTACCGACACGCTCTACGTGATTCAGGTCATCTCCGGAGGTCCTTCGGAGAAAGTGGGACTGATGGCCGGCGACCGGATCATCATGGTAGACGATTCGCTGATTGCCGGTGTGAAGATGAAAACGAGCGACATCATGAAACGGCTGAAAGGTCCGAAAGGTACCGAAGTGCGCGTGAAAGTGAAGCGCGGCATCTCTAACGAGCTACTCGAATTTAAAATTATCCGTGGCAAAATACCCGTTTACAGTTTAGACGCTGCTTATATGGCCGATGCAACGACCGGATACATCCGCTTGAACCGTTTTGCCGCCTCTTCGAACGAAGAATTTAACAAAGCGCTGGACAAACTTCGCAAACAGGGAATGAAGCATCTGATTCTGGACTTGCAGGGCAACGGCGGAGGCTATCTCCATGTGGCATGTGCCTTAGCCGACGAATTTCTCGGAAAAGACAGGCTGATTGTCTATACAAAAGGGAACAGACAGCCACGCGAGGAGGCTGACGCCACCGAAAAAGGTGGATTCGAGAACGGACGACTGATCATCATGGTCGACGAGTCGTCGGCTTCGGCGAGTGAGATTGTTTCCGGGGCTGTGCAGGATTGGGACAGAGGCATCATTCTCGGACGCCGCACGTTCGGCAAGGGACTTGTACAAAAACCGATCCCCATGCCCGACGGATCGATGATTCGCCTCACTATCGCACGTTATTACACGCCTTCGGGACGATATATTCAAAAACCTTATAAGAACGGTCAGGCCAAAGAATATAATCGCGACCTGATCGAACGGTATAACCGTGGTGAGCTGATGAATGCCGACAGTATCCATTTTCCGGATTCTTTGAAATTCAACACTCTGCTGAACAAACGTACGGTCTACGGCGGCGGCGGAATTATGCCCGATATTTTTATTCCTTTCGATTCGACGCGTTACACGGACTATCACCGGAAAGTAGCCGGGATGGGAATCGTGAACCGCGTAGCAATGAACTATCTTGACAGGAACCGCAAGGAAATGAGCAGAAAATATCCGGCATTCAAAACATACAGGGCGAAGTTTGAAGTGACGGACGAAATGCTTCAAGAGCTTCAGAAACTTGCGGCCGACGAGAAGATCGAATTTAACGAGGAGCAATATCATCGGTCCAAGCCGCTGATTTCGCTTCAACTTAAGGCGCTTATCGCACGCGACTTGTTCAATATGAACGAATACTTTCAAACGATCAACGACGACAACGAGAGCCTGAAAGAGGCCCTGCGTATCATCAACGACGAGGCTGCCTATCGCAAGGTGCTCGGACAAAGTCAATGACATGAAGGGAATGATCGGTTAATAAAAGAAATTATCTTATGGAATCATGGAATGCATTTATCAGCCTGTTGAATGAGATGTCGCCCTACCTCTTGCTGGGCTTTCTCTTTGCGGGACTGCTGCACGTGTATGTACCGCGGGGAATTTACATGCGCTATCTTTCGCAGAATGATTTCCGGTCGGTACTGTGGGCGGCCTTATTCGGTATTCCATTGCCTCTGTGCTCCTGCGGAGTGATACCGACAGCCATGTCGTTACGCAACGAAGGGGCAAGTAAGGGAGCAACCACCTCCTTTCTGATCGCTACGCCACAAACAGGGGTCGACTCTATCATGGCAACTTATTCGCTTCTGGGACTTCCGTTTGCTGTTATCCGTCCGTTCGTGGCGTTAGTGACCGCATTTGTTGGCGGAATGGCGGTGAACCGCTTCGCCGTCGGCAGTGAGAAAGAGTCGAACGGATCTTCTCCTTCTCCATGTGAGACCGGATGCTTTGACAATAACGATTCTTCCCGTCCGAGACAACCCAACCGTTTGATTGAAGCGCTGCGCTACGGATATGTGGAAATGCTTCAAGATATCGGCAAATGGTTAGTGATCGGGTTGGTGATTGCGGGACTGATTACCGTCTTCGTGCCTACAACCTTTTTCGAGCAGTACGCTGACACCCCGATAAAGAACATGTTACTCGTACTACTCTTTTCTGTCCCCATGTATCTTTGTGCCACGGGGTCTATCCCGATTGCTGCGGCACTGATGCTGAAAGGCATGTCGCCCGGTGCGGCGCTCGTCCTGCTGATGGCGGGGCCGGCCACGAACATGGCGGCTATTCTCGTTATACGCAAAGTGATGGGCGCAAAGACCCTTATCACTTATCTTGCAGCCATCATGATTGGTGCAGTCGGCTTCGGGCTGGTAATCGATTATCTACTGCCTGCCGAATGGTTTGCGGCTCCGCTCACCGTCACGGCTGCGGCCTGTTGCCAGCCGGATACACCCTGGTTCAAGACCTCGTGCAGCATCCTGCTTGTGCTACTGCTTGTTTATGCTTTTTTCTTGAAATACAAACAAAAACCTGTACAAACAAACGATATGACAGCAAAATATAAAATTACCGGCATGAGTTGCAACCATTGCAAAGAAAGTGTGGAGAAAGGCCTTGGCAAGTTGGCGGGCGTCACTTCCGTAAGCGTTGATTTGAACAGTGGGACGGCCTTTGTCGAAGGCACCGCTACGGAAGCCGAAGTTAAGGCGGTGATCGATGATCTCGGCTTCGGGTACGGCGGAAAAGCATAAGACAGAACGGGCGCAACGTATCATATACAAGCGCCTGTCGGGCGAAGAGAAAGCATACTTTGCCGGGCACGGATGCCGCTTGCAATAAATACTTTTACGACACGTTGTATAGAATAAGTTTTGTATCTTTGCAACGCTTTTTAGGTTGCCCCGCACGATGGGAGTGACGTGGACTTGTTGTATGGAGAAGACAACAAAAGAGATGATCAAACCGGTTCGTTTTGCCGTGGTAGGTTGTGGACATATCGGCAAACGCCACGCGGAAATGATCGCCCGTGAAGAGGGAGCGGAGTTGGTGGCCCTCTGCGATATCCGACCCGAACTCGTATTGGGTATCGAGGCATATAAAGTACCTTTCTTCCGCAGTTTGGATGCTTTATTAGAAAGCGGTATTCCGTTCGACGTATTAAATATCTGCGTGCCGAACGGTCTTCATGCCTCGATGGCTATCCGGGCGATGGAAGCAGGCTGTCACGTGGTTATCGAAAAGCCGATGGCGCTCTCTGTAGCCGATGCCGAGAAGGTCATCTACACCGGTCTGAAACACCATCGACAAGTCTTCTGTGTGATGCAAAACCGCTATTCTCCGCCTTCGGTCTGGATCAAAGAGATGATCGAGTCGGGACGTCTGGGACAGATTTACATGGTGCAGCTCAATTGTTACTGGAATCGCGATGAACGCTATTACAAACCCGGCGGGTGGCACGGAACGGCCGACTTGGACGGCGGCACACTCTTTACACAATTTTCGCATTTTATTGACGTGATGTACTGGCTTTTCGGCGACATTACCGACATACAGGCTCGATTCGATGATTTCAATCACCATGACACAACCGTGTTCGAAGACTCGGGCGTCGTTCACTTCCGTTTTACGAACGGAGGAGGCATGGGCTCGTTGAACTACTCGACTGCTGTTTGGGATAAAAACCTCGAAAGCAGTATGCTGATTGTGGCGGAAAACGGAAGTGTGAAAATCGGCGGACAGTATATGAACGAAGTCGAGTATTGCCATATCCGGGACTACGAGATGCCTGTCCTGCCGCCTACGAATCCGGGCAACGACTACGGCGCCTACAAAGGCTCGGCACAGAACCATCACCTCGTGATCCGCAACGTGGTGAATGTGCTTTCCGGTAACACCTCCGATACGATAACGACGAATGTACTTGAAGGCATGAAAGTCGTCGATATCATCGAGCGGATTTATGCGTTGAAAATATCCGGACAAAAAATGATTAAATAACAAATTAACATTAATAATTATGGCAACCGTCGTATCATCCAAAAACACCAAGACAGAGATTCTCGAAGCATACGAAAATCTTTTGGAAGAAGTGCAGAAAGCCAAAGCCAATCATCCTAAACTGCAACAGGAAGAAAAGCAAAATAAAGAAATAAGTGATCGTGTTTCCGACTTGTCAAAAGACAATATCGGAAAAAGTATCGAAAACCTGAAAGTGACTTTAAACGGTTCGTTAAACGAATTATTGGAAGGTCTTTCCATCGAATATAAGAAATTATCCGATATAAAAACGGCCATTGCAGTTGAGGAGAAGAAACTCGAAGACATGTACTCGCTCACGGCCAATACTGACTCGTTAGCCACAATGCTTCTTGTACAGAAAGAAAAGAAAGAAGCCTTCGAAAAAGAAATGACTGAAGCGAGACTTTTATGGGAGACGGAGAAGCAGAAACACAAAACGGCAGAGGAGGAGTATGTCAACGAGGTAGCCAAGCGACGTAAGCGTGAAGAAGAAGAGTATACGTACCATCTGAAAACAGCAAGGCAAAAGGATACGGACGAGTATAAGTCCAAAGTGCAGCAACTCGAAAGAGAGCTTCAAGAGAGGAAAGCGCAATTCGAGCAGGAAATGATGGAACGTGAAACGAACCTCAAAGCTGCAGAAGCAGAGTTGGTGGAATTGCGCAAATATCACGCCGAGTATCCTCAGATGTTGGAAAAGGCGCTGACGGATAAGGAGACGGAGATCACAAAGAGTTTAAAGACGGAGTATGAGTTTAAAAACAGACTCTCCGAACAGCAGAATGAGGCAGAGATTCGCCTGAAGGATCAGCAATTAACCTCTCTGCAGGAAAAGATAAAAGAACTTCAGGCACAGGTGAAAGAGTATGCCGATAAGGCTCTTCGTGCTGAAACCAGTGTAAAAGATATTGCATTGAAAGCGATTCAGAACTCTTCAATACCTCGCTACATAAAAGAAAAAGAAGGGGAATAGTACTTTTAAATGCCTGAAGCGACACTGAAAGAGAAAACAGCCAAGGGCTTGTTCTGGGGCGGAATCAGCAATTTCGTCCAGCAAGTGATTGGTATGGCTTTTGGTATAGCCATCGCCCGGATCCTTTCGCCCGACGATTACGGATTAGTGGCGATGCTGGCCATCTTCACAGCTGTAGCGAACACCATTATGGACAGTGGCTTTACCACAGCGCTGGTCAATCGAAAAACCATCGAATATAAGGACTACAATGCCGTCTTCTGGTTCAACGTGTTCGTAGCTGTCGGGATATACGTTATCCTTTTCTTTGCCGCGCCATGGATTGCCCGGTTTTATAATCAGCCGGTGCTGATCTCCCTCTCTCGCGTCTTGTTTCTGACATTTATTATTTCGGCGACAGGTGTAGCGCATAACGCACTGCTGCTAAAAAAAATCATGGCCAAGCAACGCGGAATCATCGATATGGCTGCCGTTTTCGGATCGGGGGCTATAGGGTTAATTCTGGCGTTAAACGGCTTGGCCTTTTGGGGGCTGGTCATCCAGCAACTTTCTCAAGTATTGATTGCTGTCTTACTGCGCTGGTATTTCTCCCCGTGGAGGCCGACATTTAAATTTGACTGGGCTCCGCTCAGAGATATGTTCGGATTTTCAGTCAAGGTTTTTTTAGGAGCTATTGTGGGAATGATCTCTGCAAACCTTTTCTCCGTTGTTTTAGGACGTTATTATAGGGAAACAGAAACCGGGTATTACAGTCAAGGGAGAAAATGGGCGATTCTCGGTATTTCCATTTTATCGGGAATGTTTGTGGGCGTAGTGCAGTCGGTTTTAGTGGAAGCGTCTGACAGCCGAGAGCGCCTTGTGAATGTAGTTCGCAGATTATTACGATTTGGCTCTCTAGTCACATTCCCTTTGATGTTAGGTTTGGCATTTGTTGCGAAAGAGTTTATTTTATTGACGATCGGTGCTAAATGGACGGGAAGTATCGTCTATCTGCAATTGTTTTGTTTATGGGGATGCTTTAGTTTCTTGGAAATAATTTATGTATATTTGTTATTATCTATCGAGAAATCGACAGAAAATCTTTATATTGATATCGCAATGTGCATTTTCCAGATAGCGGGTATTATCATTGTATCCCAATTCGGAATACTCGCCATGATCATAACCTATATTTTGATTCGTATACTCAGTATTTGGGCAAGACATTATTTTGCTTATAAATCAATTAAGATACAACTAAGCACAGTTATAAAAGATATATTCCCGTATGCGGCCACCGCTATCTTCTCGATTCTGGTCACCTGGTTTATTACAAAAGGGACAGAAAACATATACCTGTCATTCGGAATAAAGATAGCCCTTGTTGCTCTACTTTATACCGGAATATTATGGATGGCAAACTCCGCGATTCTAAAGGAAAGCGCTAGTTTCATATTCAAAAAAGTCAAACCATTGTCATGAAAAAGAATATATTAGTTACCGGTGCGGATGGATTTATCGGTTCTCACTTAACAGAAATGTTATTGGAGCAAGGCCATCACGTAAAAGCTTTATCCTATTATAACTCATTTAATGACTGGGGATGGCTTGAAGGACTGAATCATCGTGATTTGGAGGTTGTAACGGGTGATGTACGCGACCCGTACTTTTGTAAACACCTATCGAAAGATGTGGACACGATCTTCCATTTGGCAGCGCTCATCGCAATCCCTTATTCGTATATAGCTCCCGACAGCTACGTAGATACAAATATCAAAGGGACATTGAATATCTGTCAGGCAGCAAAAGAAAATGGAGTGAAGAAGGTGCTAATAACTTCGACTTCCGAAACGTACGGCACAGCGCAATATGTGCCGATCGATGAGAAGCATCCGAAGCAACCGCAATCGCCCTATTCGGCAACGAAGATTGCGGCCGATGCCATGGCGATGAGCTTTTACAATACGTTCGAACTGCCGGTGATCGTTGTGCGCCCTTTCAATACGTATGGGCCTCGCCAATCGGCACGAGCCATCATCCCTACTATCATAACGCAGATTATGAGTGGAATGAAAGAGATACGACTGGGTGATCTAAGCCCTACTCGTGACTTTAATTATGTCAAAGATACTTGCAGAGGGTTTATCGAACTTTCGAATTGTGACCAGGCTATCGGACAGGAAATCAATATTTGCAGCAACTATGAGATATCCATGCGTGATACATTTGAGCTGGTAGCCCGACTCATGTTGGCAGATGTAAAATTCATTGAAGATGCACAACGTCTGCGTCCCGCAGGTTCTGAAGTCTTCCGTTTATGGGGAGACAATACGAAATTAAAGTCTCTTACCGGATTTACCCCTTCATACTCGATTGAAGAAGGACTTAAAGAAACGATCGAGTGGTTTAAGAATGACAAGAACTTAGCGAAATATAAATCCGGGATATACAACGTGTAGCGTCTATGGAGAGCAGCTATAAGAAAATAACAGATTTTATTCATGATTTATACGGAGCTCCGGAAGTTCCTCTTCATGCACCTTGTTTTATTGGAAATGAAAAAAAATATTTGGCCGAATGTGTTGACACGACATTTGTATCCAGTGTAGGTCAATTTGTTGATAGATTTGAGGAAAAGATGGCCCAATATACCGGAGCGGCAAGGGCTGTTACTTGTGTGAACGGCACCAATGCCTTGCATCTGGCGCTGTTGCTTGTCGGAGTAGCGCGAGGAGACGAAGTCTTGACTCAAGCGCTTACGTTTATTGCCACATGTAATGCCATACGTTATATCGACGCACATCCGGTCTTTTTAGATGTTGATCAATCGACTATGGGACTTTCGCCGGATGCGATGCGTGAGTGGCTCTCCAGAAACGCGGAGGTAAAGGATTCGCAGTGCTTTAACAAAAACACCCAATGTCGGATAAAAGCCTGCGTGCCGATGCATACATTCGGGCATCCTGCAAGAATCGATGAAATTGCGGATGTTTGTGAAGAGTATCATATCGAATTAGTTGAAGATGCGGCAGAAAGCCTTGGTAGTCTATATAAAGGACAGCATACCGGACTTTTCGGGCGTGTCGGCGTGATTAGTTTTAACGGAAACAAGACGATCACGACCGGTGGTGGCGGAATGTTATTATTGAATAACGAAGAATTGGGAGCTCAAGCCAAGCATCTTACGACACAGGCAAAAGTGCCTCATCGTTGGGAGTTTATTCACGACAGGGTCGGCTATAATTATCGTATGCCTAATATCAATGCGGCATTGGGATGTGCGCAATTAGAGCATTTGGAAGAATTCGTCCTGAATAAACGTGAAACGGCCGAAAAATATCACGCGTTTTTTGCGACAATAGATGATATGGATTATTTCCTCGAACCTGAAAACTGTCGATCGAATTATTGGTTAAACACCATCCTGTTGAAAGACAGACAAGCTCAACAGGATTTTTTGCAGTATACGAACGCCCATGGCATCATGACACGCCCTGCATGGCAGCTTATGAATCGATTAGAAATGTTTAAAGGATGCGAAACCGATGGCTTGAAACATACACAATGGCTCGAAGAACGAATCGTAAATATCCCTAGTAGTGTAAGACGAAAATGAAACGGAACCGGAGCCTAATTCTTATAGGAGGTGGAGGCCATTGCAAATCTGTGATAAATGTTGCTGAATCTGCTGGTTATACTATTTTGGGGATTTTAGATACGGCAGAACATATAGGAAAAGAAGTGTTGAATTATAAAGTTATCGGTACGGACGAAGATATTTGCAGATACATCGATTATGCTTCTTTTATTGTTACTGTCGGTCATATAAAAGATGCTTCTTTGCGGATAAAGTTACATGAAAAGATTATCTGCAAAAATGGAATATTAGCTACCCTCATCTCTCCTACGGCAATTGTCTCTCGGTATGCCGATGTAGGGGAAGGCTCCGTAATAATGCACCAAGCGGTAGTAAATGCAGATGTCTGCATTGGGAAAGGATGTATTATAAATACATTTGCAAACATAGAGCATGATTCTGTAATAGGAGATTACACTCATGTGTCTACGGGAACAATGGTCAATGGAAATTGTTGTGTAGGAAATGCCTCTTTTTTGGGCAGCCAATCAGTAATGGTGAATGGGACAAGTATTACGGATGGATGCGTGATTGCTGCAGGATCTGTCGTGAGAAAAGATATAAAAATAAGAGGTATTTACTCAGGAAATCCCGCTTTATTGAAAGTCAGACTATGAATAAAACGATCATCATTGCAGAAGCTGGTGTAAATCATAATGGCGATATACGGATCGCGAAACAGCTGGTTGATGCCGCAGCAATGGCGGGAGCTGATTATGTAAAGTTCCAGACATTTAAGACTGAGGAACTCGTTTCAAAAGATGCCCGAAAAGCAGCCTATCAACAACGAAATATGTCTTCAACTGAAGATACTTCGCAATATTCGATGTTGAAGAAGTTGGAATTGTCCAGAGAGCATCATTGTGAGTTAGTCACATATTGTAACCGGAAAAGAATAAAATTTCTTTCCACCCCTTTCGATTTGTCAAGTATCGATTTCTTGGCTTCGCTGCATTTAGGTTTATGGAAAATCCCGTCTGGAGAAATAACGAATTATCCGTATTTAAAGAGGATTGCCTTGCGGCATGAACCTGTGATTTTTTCTACAGGTATGTGCGAAATGACAGATATAGAAGAGGCTATGAAGGTCTTATTACGAAACGGATTGACGAAAGAACAACTAACCGTGTTGCATTGTAATACGGAATATCCCACGCCGATGCGCGATGTGCATTTGCACGCAATGAAAACAATCGCGGATCAATTAGGAGTTAAAGTAGGATATTCGGATCATACCTTGGGGATTGAGATACCCATTGCGGCCGTTGCACTTGGAGCATGTGTCGTCGAGAAACATTTTACACTCGACCGAGAGATGGATGGGCCGGATCACAAAGCATCCTTGGAACCGAAAGAACTTGCCCAAATGGTGTCGGCCATTCGGAATGTAGAGAAAGCGTTAGGAGGCACAGAAAAGAAGATCAGTGCGTCGGAAGAGAAAAACAGATGTATTGTTAGAAAGAGCATCGTTGCGGCATGCGACATTAAAAAAGGAGATGTCTTTACAGAAGAGAATCTCACGGTGAAGCGTCCGGGAGACGGCATTTCGCCGATGCAATGGGAGCATGTATTAGGTAAAGAAGCGAAGCAAGACTTTGCGACGGATGATCTAATCGTATTATGAGGAAGGTTTGCGTTGTTACAGGAACCCGTGCCGAATATGGCTTGTTAAGCCGCTTGATGCATCTTATCCAAGCGGATCATGATTTAACGCTTCAGATCATTGCGACCAATATGCATCTGTCTCCGGAGTTTGGCCTAACCTATAAGGAAATAGAAGCTGATGGTTTTACTATTGATAAAAAGGTGCCGATGCCCAAGCTTGCTGACACGAGTAATGGTATTGTAAAGTCTATGGCAGTAGAACTTTCAAGTATCGCAGATGCTTATGAAGAGTTGAGACCTGATTTAATCGTCATACTTGGTGATCGATACGAAATGTTGATTGCGGCTACGGCAGCCTTAGTCTACAAGATACCGATTGCTCATATCCATGGAGGAGAAATTACGGAAGGTGCTTTCGATGATGCTATTCGTCATGCGATTACGAAGATGAGTCATTTGCATTTTACTTCTACGGAGGAATATTGCAGACGTGTCATTCAACTTGGTGAGCAGCCGGATCGTGTCTTTTATGTCGGTTCCCTTGGTGTTGAAAACATCAAGAAGATAACTTTGATGGGTAAAGATGAAATCGAAAAATCATTAGGTTTTGAATTGAATAAAAAGACTGTTATTGCGACGTATCATCCTGTAACAGTAACAAAAGGGAACAATCGAATAGAAATGGACGAATTTCTTACGGCATTGGATGAAGAAAAAAACATACGTATTCTTTTTACAATGCCGAATTCCGACACGGGAGGTGCATACATCTCAGAGAAGATCAATGAGTTTGTTGCCAGAAATAAAGAACGCGCTATCGCTTTCACTTCATTGGGAGTAAAACGATACCTGTCTGCGATGTCCCATGTCGCAGCCGTTATTGGAAACTCATCGAGTGGAATTATTGAAGTTCCTTCATTGGGAATCCCTACGCTGAATATTGGTGACCGTCAGAAAGGTCGGGTGATTTGCGATAGCATTATAAGCTGCCATAGCAATAAAGACTCTATAAGAAATGGACTTAAAAAAGTTTTATCGGAAGAGATGGCTGAAATTGCGAAAGAGGTTCGTAATCCGTATGAGAAAGAAAATACGGCACAATCGATTTTTAATGTGATTAAAAGTTATTCATTAAATAATTTAACCCAAAAATCTTTTTACAATCTTTGAAATGGAAAGATTTGCAAAGTATCTGATTGAAGATACCGCAACAATAAAAGATGCGTTGGTCGCATTGAACAAACTTTCTATTGATCCCCTGACCTTATTTGTTATCAATAACAATAAAGTTATGACCGGGACATTAACTGATGGGGATATTCGCAGGTGGTTAGTTGCAGGCGGCTCTTTAGAGGATTGTGTGCGGGAAGCAATGGAGAAAAAATTCCATTTTCTTGAGAAAAAAATAGATGTCAATCAGGTTAAGTATTTAAGGGAAAATCAAATCACATTAGTCCCATATTTGGATTCTGAAGGAAAGGTCGTAAAAATATATGATCTAAAAATAAAAAGATCAATTTTGCCGATTGACGCTGTGCTTATGGCAGGAGGGAAAGGCGAACGATTGCGCCCTTTAACGGAAAAAGTGCCGAAGCCTCTTCTTCCCGTTGGTGACAAAACCATTATCGACTATAATGTTGAACGTCTTCTTTCTTATGGCGTAGAACATATCTCTATCACTGTAAACTATCTGAGAGAACAAATAGAGTCTCATTTTAAGGAAAAACGAGGGAACATACAGGTGGAATGTGTACGAGAACCAACCTATTTGGGAACGATTGGTTCGGTGAAATTTGTTCCGACTTTTCACCATGATACCATCTTAGTCATGAATTCGGACTTATTCACGAACATCGATTATGAAGAGTTTTATCTGCATTTTCGTAAATATAATGCCGACATGTCTGTTGCAGCCGTTCCGTATTCACATTCCGTCCCTTATGGCGTGTTTGAGTTGGATGGCCATGATATTCTGGGAATAAAAGAGAAACCGGTTTTTAATTACTATGCCAATGCTGGTATATATTTAATCAAGAGATCTCTTATCGGATTAATACCGGATAATGTATACTGTGATGCAACTGATTTGATGGATTTATTGATAAAAAGAAGAAAGAAAATTATCCGTTTTCCTTTAATGGGTTTTTGGGTTGATATTGGTAAAAAAGAAGATTACGCGAAAGTACGAGAGATCGCTAAATATCTATGATAAATACGGATAAAAAGATTTTGGCTGTAATTCCGGCAAGAGGGGGGAGCAAAGGACTACCCGGTAAAAACATCAAACTTTTGCACGGAAAACCTTTGATTTGTTATTCTATTGATGCTGCAAGAGGAGTTTTATCGGATGAGCATATCTGTGTCTCTACGGACGATAAAGAGATCATTCAGATTGTAGAAAATTATGGTTTATCCGTTCCTTTTATTCGTCCGGACGAATTAGCAACTGACAGGTCTTCCGTTAATGATGTGCTCTTACATGCTCTTGATTTTTATAAACAGAGAAGTATCGACTACGATGTTGTTTTATTGCTTCAACCGACTTCTCCTCTAAGAACATCTCAAGATATAGAAAAGGCGTTCAGCTTGTACGACGACTCTATCGATATGGTCGTATCCGTTAGCATATCACACGCTCCTTCTGTTTTATGTAAAGAGAACCAATCTGGTTTTGTGGAGTTGATGCTGAATCCTACCGCAGGCAGACGTCAGAACGTTCCTGTTTATTACGAATATAACGGAGCAATCTATATCATCAATCCGAAGTCTTTACGAGAAAAAAGGATTTCAAACTTTGAAAAAAAAATAAAGTACATTATGCCCAAGCATCGATCTATTGATATTGACGATCAATATGATTTTATGTATGCAGAAACAATTTTAGCTTATGAACGTTAGTCAGAAGAATCCGATCGTATACGTTGTCCATCATGTTGACACTGAGGGTCCTTTGTATGAATCAGTCTCGGAAACATTTAAACGGATAGAAGAAATTATAGGTATCAGTATTCCTCTTTCTCCTACAAAAAACAACCTGATAAAATTACAGAAAGGAGAGGTTGATTTTCTCCGTCCGGATGAAATAGAAAAAATGAAAGTCATCATTTCTCCACATCTGCTTGAATATAAAAGCTCATGGAAAGAGATCGATGAAATGCTTTTTAGAATCCTGACGTCTGATTTCAGGAATAAATATAAGGATAGCTTTGGCAACGGATGGATTTATAATTGGCATATATTGGATCATGCGGGGTTTGAAACAAACCCGAGACATAGAGATATGGGATATCTGAATATCTATGACCATTATATGGAAATATTCAGCCAATTGGAAAATTGTCAGGTTGATGCTGTAGAATGGCATTTTCATCCGATACATTATAAGAAGCAAGCAAACATAAGTGCGACTTCTTATAACAATAATTCGAAAGTATTATATCAGATATTATGTCGTCGATTAATAGAACGAAATTATTTTCCAAGGGTGAACAGGGCCGGATTTCATACAGAGCGTCCTGATTCAAACTGGTTCCTCGAGCAATGGCTTCCATTCGATGCATCCAACCAGTCTGTAGAAAACGATGATTACTACTCCAATGCTCGTTTTGGAGATTGGGCAGGGGCTCCTCACGATTGGAGTATATATCATCCGGATATTTATGATTGGAGGAAAATAGGGAGGTGTAACCGATATATTGCGCGTGTTCTGAATTTAAAGACAAGATTTCGGAATATTACAATTGATGAGATACGGAAGGCCTTTTCAAAAGCCCGAAGAGAACAATGTGATGTATATCTGGGAGTCACAGATCATGATTTTAGAGAAATATCGGTAGAAATTGATGAGTTTTACAAAATGTTACTTGAAGTTTCAAAAGAGTATGGCGATGTTGATTTCTCCTTTGCCCGTTCTACCGATGCGTTTAGAAATGTGATCGGCATTACAGGGCAAGAGGAGAAGATCGATTTGGATTTCAAAATCGAAGAAAATCTGTTGCAATTAGATATTGTTTCAGGAGAGCCTTTTGGCCCTCAACCTTTTCTAGCTATTAAAACCAAAAGCGGAAAATATCTCCATGATAATCTCGACTTCGGAAAATTCAAGCAACAGTACTATTATACATTTGATGTTTATACTGTACCGTTAGATGAAATAGCATCCGTAAAAATAGCATGCAATGATAAATATGGGAATCAATGCATAAAAACAATTATTTAAATAATAAGCAATAGGTGTTATGGATCAATTTAAGTTTGATACATCCTATAATCAGTATTGGAAAGATCGTGTAAAGCATGCTTCTGATGGGACAAAAGTACCTGGATTGGATGTTATAGAAGAGCTTATTGCCGAGCTGAAGATATCCTCTAAAGATAAAGTGTTGGATTTAGGGTGTGGACAAGGTCGTATATTCCCGGTGATAAAACATTATACAAATATTATATTTGGTATTGATATAGACTTATCGATGATTAATGACGCAACGTTATATGATTATACATCATTGCATGTTGCCGCAGCAGAAGATAGTAGATACCCTGATAATTATTTCGATAAAATAATTATGTTAGGGACATTTGATGTAGTAGAACAGGAAAAAAGTTTGGCAGAAATAAACAGGATACTTAAAATTGGAGGAACATGTCTTATTACGGGTAAAAATGATACTTATTGTAAAGACGATGAAAAGGCTTTTATTGCGGAAAGAAATGCCAAACTAAAAAACTTTCCCAATCGTTTTACCGATGTGAAAAAATTAATCGAGCATCTTCCTGTTTTAGGGTATTCATGTGAAAAGCTAAATGTATTTATTCGGAGAGGAGACTTTGGGGATAATAAGAAAGTAGAAGTTGTAGAAGATTGGGTGCCTGAATTTTATGAATATTTTTTTATACTCAAAAAGATTTGTAATGCTTCGCAAACTGATATTCGTTTTGCAAGCGAGTTTTCTAAAACGGTTAAAGATATGGCAAAAGAACAAAAAGAAGATAATATACTTGCCTTCTTTAACGCAAACAAAAATCATCTATTTGTAAATAGAAATTTGGTCAATGATGCATAGGGTGGATATTTTAGATTTAGAATATAGTAGTAAAGGACGTGATGTAGATATAGCAGAACCGATTTTGTCCTATTTAGAACTAAAGTACAATTTAAAGATTGTACGCAAATGTTGCTTCTCAAATTGGCAATACTATTTGTTAAAATATCGGCCTAAAGTAGTCTTTATTGCAAATGGAGTTGGTTCTATACCTCAGTTCTATATTGTGAAAATAGCTCATTTTTTGGGTTGTAAAGTTGTTACGCATTGCTCGGAGGGAGATTATCAAGAAACAAAAAAGGGAGTGATCGACTTTTTTTGGGGATGGAATAAAGATGGAATTTTATACGAAGATTTGCATTTAGAATGGTCACAACGAAATATCGACTTGGTGGAAAAATATATCGGAGATTTTCCTAATATAAAGTTGTCAGGCGCTGTTGGGTTTGACAAGTATAAACTTCTATCAAAAAGATTCTTAAAAAAAACGGAATTCTCAAAGAAATACAAAAAAAACGCATATACTAAAATAGTAGGAATTGCCGGATGGGGGTTCGACCTACTTACGAATAATGAAATAAAAAACAGTATCTCCGATAGGATCTCAGAAGAAGAACGATCTAAAATATTATTATCTAAAGATCGGGTCAAAAAAATATTGGAACAAATAATACAAGCCAACCCCAGTATTCTATTCATCTTGAAATATCATCCATTAGCCGTTAATAAACAAGCATCGGAATTTTATGGTTTACCAGAACTCCCCAATGTTCTTATATTGCAAACGGAAGAAACTATTTTTGATTTGATTAATGTCTGTGATGTTTGGGGGGCTTACGAAAGTACGACGGCGATGGAAGCATGGCTGATAGGCAATAAACCTACTTTTTTAATACAGCCTGTCGACAATGACTTTGTCCGTTCTAAAATATCAGAAGGCAGTTTCAGGGTTAAAAATGCAGAAGATTTACAAGGTTTCTTAGATGAGTATTTCACAACGGGCGAATCTACCTCTTTTAATCAGTTAGAATCCAAACGACAGATGATTATAGAACGTATCATTCAATGGTCTGACGGACGAAACCATCAACGAGCTGCTGAATACATTTATGAACTTTATAAGAATAAAGAAGAGAGGCCTGTAAGAATCAATCGATTTGTATTATATGTCTATTTCAGATTTATTTATAAAAAGATAACCCGACAGATCAGAAGGTTATTAAGATTGCCATTATATGTGGATAGACGTTTTACAGATAAAGAGAGAGAGGAATGGCATCAAATATATTATAAGGCAGTAAAAAAATTTCACGAATAACGATATGGATAAAAAAGGTATTTATCTCAAACTATTAGGTTTCTATGGAAAACAAACCGAGAAAAGAGAAGATAGAGCAATTCTCGATTTCTTGCACAAAATAGACGACAAAGAAAAACTTTATATCGAAATTGGGGCCGGATTGGGACGTTTTATTCGCTTAGTAAAAGAACGATATCAGTTTCAATATTATGCGGTGGAAATCAACAAAGATTTGGCGAATAAGGTAGAGCAGATGGGGATTCAAACATATAATATTAATTTCTTAGACAATAAGTTCCCAGAGAATCACTTTGATGTTGTACATTGCTCTCATGTAATAGAACACGTCGCCTATCCCCAAATTATTCAGTTTTTAGACGAACTTATTCGCATTACTAAACCTGGTGGACATATCATTATCCGAAGCCCATTATTAACCGCAGATTTTTTTACTTGTATTGATCATATCAGGCCTTATCCACCTAAAGCTATTCTTGATTACTATTCGAATCCACAACAACAAGTTACAGGAAAATATTCTATCTCTTCTGTAAAAATAAGGCTGAGACGTGGGGCATATCAAGTCAATCCCTACTCTTATAGTCCATTATTTAGGGCTATTAACTTGCTTTTTAAGCTATCATGGAGTCTTTTCAGATTTCCATTTTCAAAGCCGAATGGCTATACAGCTATTTTTGTAAAAAAATAACAATGAACAAAATTATTTGCATCGGTTTAGGGTATATCGGTTTTCCGACGGCGGCGATGCTGGCCGGAAAGGGACTGACGGTGGTCGGTGTCGATATCAATGAACGGGTGGTCGAATCGGTGAATAAGGGTGAAACGCACATTGTTGAGCCGGGATTGTCGGAAGTGGTTGAACAGGTCGTGCGAAGCGGACATTTGCGTGCAACGATGCGGCCGGAAGAGGGCGACGTATACCTGATTGTCGTTCCGACACCTTTCAGAGGCAATCATGAGCCGGATATTTCGTATGTCGAAACGGCGATACGTTCGGTTATTCCCTTGTTGAAGAAAGGCAGTCTACTGATTATCGAGTCGACCTCACCGGTAGGGACGACCGATAAAATGAAACAGCTCGTTTACGCCGAACGCCCGGAATTGGAAGGAGCTGTTTACATGGCTTATTGTCCGGAAAGAGTACTGCCCGGCAATCTCCTTTATGAGCTGGAATATAACGACCGGGTGATCGGGGGGATTGATGAGGCTTCGACACAAAAGGCCATGGAGTTTTATACGCTCTTCGTGAAAGGTAATCTGCATCAAACGAATGCCAAGACGGCCGAGATGTGTAAGCTGACGGAAAACTCGTCGCGCGATGTACAGATCGCTTTTGCCAACGAACTGTCTCTGATTTGTGACAAGGCCGGAATCAATGTTTGGGAGCTGATCGAGCTGGCCAATAAACATCCTCGGGTGAATATCCTGCAGCCGGGTTGCGGTGTCGGCGGACATTGTATAGCGGTCGATCCGTACTTTCTGACTTCGGAATTTCCGGTAGAGTCACAGTTAATCGCCAAATCGCGCGAGCTCAATAACTATAAAGCTTTCTGGTGTGCGGAAAAAATCAAAAGCACCATGTTGGAATATGAGATGAAACGATCGCGTAAGCCTGTCGTGGCGATTATGGGACTGGCTTTTAAACCGAATATCGACGACCTGCGGGAAAGTCCGGCAAAGTATATTACTCAAAAAGTCATGCAATCCGAGCCGGAAAATCTGCTGATTGTAGAACCCAACATACACGAACACCCGATCTTTAAGCTGACGGACTACCAAGCGGCTTATGAGCGGGCGGACATTGTCGTTTTCCTTGTTGCGCACAAAGAATTCAAGACGTTGTCATGGAACGAAGAGAAAGTGATACTTGATTTCTGCGGGATATTCAAAAAGTAAGATGATGAAAAGAATAATGTTAGTTTTCGGGACACGTCCCGAGGCGATCAAGATGGCTCCGCTTGTGCAGGAGTTCCGAAAACATCCCGATCAATATGAAACGTTGGTCTGCGTAACGGGCCAACATCGGGAGATGCTGGATCAGGTGCTGAACATCTTCGGGATTGTTCCGGACTACGACTTGAACATCATGAAGCCGGGGCAGGATTTGTATGATGTCACAGCCCGAATCCTTTCCGGTATGCGTGATATCTTAACCCGGACCCGACCGGATATGGTGTTGGTACATGGCGATACAACCACTTCGATGGCTGTTGCTTTAGCAGCATTCTATCAGCAAATACCGGTAGGGCATGTGGAAGCAGGACTGCGGACACATAACATTTACAGTCCGTGGCCCGAAGAGATGAACCGGCAGATTACGGGCCGGATTGCAACATACCACTTCTCTCCTACACCGTTAAGCCGGGAGAATTTGCTGCGCGAAGGCATCGACAAGAGCCGTATTCTCGTCACCGGTAATACCGTGATTGATGCGCTCTATGCCGTAGTCAATAAGATGAAAGACGATGTTCCTTTACAATTATCACTCGAGAAAGAGCTGAAGGCCGCAGGCTATGATACAGGCCGATTGGTGACGGAAGAAGGGCGTCGCCTTGTGCTTATCACCGGGCACCGGCGCGAAAACTTCGGTGATGGGTTTCTACATATCTGTCGAGCGATTAAAACGTTGAGCGAGAAATATCCGGATGTCGATTTCGTTTATCCGATGCATCTGAATCCGAATGTTCGGAAACCGATTAAAGAGGTTTTCGGAGAGAATTGTCAATCCAACTTATTCTTTATCGAGCCGCTGGAATACTTGTCGTTCGTATATCTGATGGAGAAAAGCCATATCGTCCTGACCGACAGTGGAGGCATACAGGAGGAAGCCCCCGGGCTGGGTAAACCGGTACTCGTTATGCGCAATACGACGGAGCGTCCTGAAGCGCTGGAAGCCGGAACAGTCAAGTTGGTTGGAACGGATTATGATAAGATTGTCTCGGAAGTTTCGTCTTTGCTGGATGATGCCCAATATTACGGAAAAATGAGTCAGGCTGTCAATCCGTATGGCGACGGAAAGGCTTGTGAGCGGATTGCTCAGTATATTCAAACTTTATGAGAGTATTGTTTGTTAACCCCGGCATAACAAACTATAATCATCCGGTCTTTGAGCGATTGGCAAACGAAGGTTGTGAATTGATCATGATGTTGCCCAAAGACGATGACGGTACTATTGGAGCCGGAGTAGAACGGGCTAAAAATCAGCATCAAAGTTATCGGTTAATCCTTAGTCCGGTCGTGCGAAAGTGGTATGGAAAATCCGCTCTCGTTGATCTTAAAAACACTCTGATTCAAATTGAGCCAAATATTTTGGTTATTTGCTGGCCATATTTCCTTCAACTCTATTTTGATAGAGTATTCATGAGACTATTGAAAGAGAAACATATCCGGCTTATACTCCATGAAATACCATTTCAAGTAGCCCCTTTTAAACAATTGAGCTACTACAAAACTCATCCGATGTACAATGAGAATATGGAGCTTCAAAGTGTTGGGTTGGCATTCAAACTTCGGGCTTTATGGACGATGCATATCCGAAAATTCATTTATAGTCGAGCTACTGCATCATTGAATTATACTACTTTAGCTTATGATATTCTTCCTTCTTACGGGATAAAGAAAGAATCTATCTTTGTAAGATATAATTCGACCGACACAGATACTCTCTTTGCAATCAGGGAAAAAATTGCTCTACTTCCCCCTGTCTTGCCTCCCAAAATACGTCTTTTGCACATCGGAAGACTCGTCAGATGGAAGCGTGTAGATTTACTCCTTGAAGCATACAGGAAAGTTGCAGACCGATATCCGGAGAGCGAACTGGTCATTATTGGGAATGGCCCGGAAAAGGAAAACCTGATCCGGCAATCGGCAGCATTAGGCTTAACTGATAGAACGATCTTTACCGGAGCAATCTATGACCCTCTAACATTAGGGCAATACATGAACGAGTCGACCGTATATGTATTGGCAGGCATGGGGGGGCTGTCGATTAATGACGCCATGTGCTTCTCCCTGCCTGTGATCTGTTCAGTCTGTGATGGAACGGAAAAAGATCTGGTCACTGATGGTGTCAATGGATATTTTTTCAAGGAAGGGGATGCCAACGATCTTGCAGACAAGATCAGCCTTATTCTTTCAGATACGGATGCCGCAAAAAGGATGGGAGTTGCCGGAAGTGAGGTGATTCAACAGAAAATCAACATTCATACCGTTACTCGGCGCTATATGGATGCTTTTAACTACGCGATGCAACAATAGGTAATTCTTCGTCATGATATTCGCTGTTTTCTGTAGAAAGGTATCAAAAATATTCGAGCCTTTACTTCGATTGATTCTTATCATAAAGATCATGCGTCGTAACAAAGGGTCGTATATTGCGATCCGAACAAAACTGCACCTTAAAAGCATCGATGCCATCAAGATTGGAAAAGGAAGTTGTATTAGTGAGTTCTCAACCATCATTATCAATGATGATCAGAATAATTCTTTTCGCGGATCGGAGTTAATTATCGGAGAGAATACGTATATCGGAGAATATAATAATATTAGAGCCGGAGGAGGTAGAATTATCATTGGTGATAAATGTTTGATATCCCAGCACATTACAATTACGGCTGCGAATCATTCCATCCGTCAAGGAATATACATTGCCGATCAGCCCTGGTCGACAGTCAACAATTACGTAATCATCGGGAATGATGTTTGGATTGGTGCCAACGCCATTGTTTTGCCCGGAGTAAACATTGGAGATGGGGCTGTCATCGGCGGGGGGAGTGTGGTGACCAAAGATATTCCCGCTAATGCCATTGCTGTAGGTAACCCGGCTAAAGTGATTAAATACAGGCCAAATTAAATAAAAACTGAGAGATATAAAAACGAAGAAAATATGGAAGTAAACAATCTGACCGATCGTTCTTTTTGGAAAACATACTGGAAAAACTATCAATACGGAAAAGTACCGCGGAAGATGTTTTTTGACCGTTTTCTTCCCAAAGATTTAAACCGTAAGTCCTTTATTGAGATCGGAGGTTTTCCGGGAACGATGTCCGCATATTTTCATCAAAAATACGGATGTTCGGTATCGCTGTTGGATTTCTATATTGATGAAGAGATGGTCCGTGAAACGGAGCGTGTCAATGACATAAAACCCGATACGATTGCCTGTATCGAACAGGATTTTTTTAACTTTTCTACGGATGGAAAATATGATATTGTTTTCTCTTTGGGATTTATCGAGCATTTCAACGATACGCGGGATGTGATCCTGCGGCATGTAGACTTACTCGCTCCCGGCGGACTTTTGCTTATTGTCTTGCCCAACTTGTTAGGGCTAAACGGATGGATACAGCGCCGGTTTGATAAAGAGAATTATGATGCGCATAATTTAAAGTCGATGGAGATCGATCGATTGAAGAAGATTATGGCGACATTCTCTTTGAAAGATTTACGTGTTGAATACACAAGAAAACCGATCGTATGGTTAGAGCCTAAGGCTAAAACGTCTTTAATGATCCGGCGGATGGTAAAGATGATAAGTTATGCAATCAAGTTGTTTCCCGTCAAAGGGAAGTTTCTGTCACCCTATATTGTGATTGCAGCGAGAAAATAAGATGAAGATACTCCTGCTCAGTACGTTTGAGTTACAAGGGGGGGCCGCCATCGCTTGCAAGCGTTTGCAGCAAGCGTTAGAAAAGCAGGGTATATCTGCTAAGATGCTGGTACGTGATAAGCAGACGGACGACGAACAGGTTTGCAGTATTTACGAGAAACGTCCTAAGTGGTTCGGTAGGTTCCGATTTTTATGGGAGCGTCTTGTTATCTGGTTAAATAACGGTTTTTCGCGCCATAACTTATTTGCCGTATCGATTGCCAATACGGGATATCGTATTGACCGGCATCCTTTCGTAAAATGGGCGGATGTTATTCACTTGCATTGGGTCAATCAGGGTTTTCTATCCTTGAAGAGCATTGCAAAATTATCCTCATTGGGTAAACCTGTTGTTTGGACGATGCATGACCAGTGGGCATATACCGGAATATGTCACTATACCGGGGGATGTTTGAAATATTACACACAATGTCAGGCGTGTGCCAAACTAAAGCATGCCTGTAAGAAGGATTTATCTCGACGTATTTTTAAGAAAAAGGCAGAAATCTATCGTTCCGGAAAAATCACGTTTCTCGGTTGCAGCCAATGGATCGCTGATGAGGCACGAAAAAGCGCACTGTGTCATGAGTCGAGGATCTGTTCCATCCCTAATGCGATTGATTGTACGGTTTATGGGAAAAAAAACAAAGCAGAAGTTCGCCAATCGCTCCATCTGCCGACAGATAAGAAATTGCTTTTATTCGGGGCTTGCAAGGTGACGGATGATCGGAAAGGTTTTAACTATTTGAAGGAGGCTTGCGAATATTTATCCCGACGGGAAAAAATATCGAAAGATGAGCTTTTGATTGTTGTTTTCGGCGGAAATTCGGAAGAAATTGCAGCCTTATTGCCTTATCCGGTATATCATGTCGGTTATATTCGTGATGCGGAGAAGATGATCGATTTATATAATGCGGTCGATCTGTTCGTTATTCCTTCGATGGAAGATAACCTTCCGAACACCATTATGGAAGCTATGGCATGCGGTACTCCTTGCGTCGGATTCGATGTGGGAGGAATTCCCGAAATGATCGATCATCGGCAGAACGGATATGTGGCAGAATATAAGAATGCAGACGATTTAGCTAATGGTATCCACTGGATTTTGGAAGAAGCTGATCCGGAAATACTTTCGACGAATGCACGTAAGAAGGTTGAGCAAAGCTATAGCAAAGAGATCGTAGCCAAACAGCACATAACATTATATCACAGTCTATTGTCATAATATATGCCACCTCTGTTTTCCATTATCACCGTCACTTACAACGCAGAGAACGTGTTGGAGCGGACGTTGCGAAGCGTTGCGGAACAATCGTATGCAAGGATCGAATATATCGTGATCGACGGAGCATCGACGGACGGGACGATGGAGATGGTAACAAGTTACAAGTCACAAAGTCCGGGATTGGTTCGGTTTGAAGTGATATCCGAGCCGGACAAGGGACTTTATGACGCAATGAACAAAGGACTTCGGATGGCGACAGGCGATTACGTGTGGTTTCTCAATGCGGGTGATACGTTGCAGTCGCCGGAGACGGTGGCTCGGTTGGCCGAGGTGGCCGAACGGAACGGAATGCCGGATATCCTTTACGGAGAGACGGACGTGGTGGATGAACAGGGGAAGTTCTTGGCGGCGCGTAGGCTGAAAGCGCCGGAGCATTTGACATGGAAGAGTTTTCGTACGGGTATGCTGGTCTGTCATCAGGCCTTCGTGATGAAGCGGGAGGCGGCACCGGAGTACGATTTGCAATACCGTTTCTCTGCCGATTTTGACTGGTGTGTCCGTTGCATGAAACAATCTGCGACGATTGTCCATTCGCATCTGCGTCTCATCCATTATCTCTCGGAGGGGATGACAACCCGGAACCGCAAGGCATCGTTGAAAGAGCGCTACCGGATCATGTGTAACTATTACGGCACGTTCCCGACGCAGATACGACACCTTTGGTTTGCCCTTCGTTTCTATTGGGCGAAGCTTTTCGGGAACAATTATTAGCGAATCGATATTATAATGTAAGAATTGAAAAGATAGAACATCATGAGCGATACATTGAAAAAAAGTTTGCCGCATATCTTGGCGGTATTGTTGTTTTTAGGGCTGTCCGTCATTTACTTCGCGCCGGAAGTATTCGACAATAAAGGGCTGATGCAGGGCGATGTGACGAGCGCACAAGGTTGGGGAAAAGACCTTGTCGATCACTATAAAGAAACGGGAGAGCACGCTTTCTGGTCGAATCGTATGTTTTCGGGGATGCCGCACAATTACGCGTATAGCGCACCGATCTTTAACATCTTCAGTTATGTGAGCCGTGTGTTCTCGCTCTACTTCCTCTCCGGAAACGCCTTTGTGGTTTTCCTTTCTCTCATCGGTTTCTACATTTTTATGATCGCTTTGGGGTGCAGACACTGGTTAAGTATTATCGGGGCGATCGCTTATGCGTTCGCGTCGTTCAATCTGATCAGCATCTATGCCGGACATGTGAATAAATGCCTTGTGATGGCCACGATGGCGCCGGTTATCGGAGGAATTATTTTCTGCTATCGCAAGAAATATCTCTGGGGAAGCATCGTCACGCTTGTTTTTACGGGCCTGAACGTACTTTGGAGTCATCAACAGATCAGCTACTATCTGTTGATGATGATTCTTGTGCTGGCTGTGGTCTATTTGGTCTACGCCATCCGTGAACACACGTTGCCCGATTATTTCAAATCGTCTGCTATTCTCCTGGTCGTTGGTTTGCTGGCTATTGCTCCGGCGTTAGGATCGTTGATGAACTCGGCCGATTACGTAAAAGAGACGATGCGCGGTGGCGCCGTGCTGAAAGCCGATCCCGACGGGAAGAAAGAAAGCTCCGGACTGGATATCGACTATGCGTTCAACTGGAGCTATGGCAAAGGAGAAACGATGACACTGCTGATACCTAACTTCTACGGAGCCAGCTCGCATTACGACATCGGCACGGATTCGGAGTGTTACCATTTCTTCAGCCGTAACGGACAGGCCGCACAAGGAAAACAATTCTGTCAGTACGCTCCGGCTTATTGGGGCGACCAGCCTTTTACGGCCGGACCGGTTTATGTGGGAGCCGTCGTCTGCTTCCTGTTTGTGCTGGGGCTGCTTATCGTGCAAGGGCCCGAACGATGGTGGCTGCTTGCCGTGACCCTGATTTCGTTCGTCCTTTCGTGGGGGAAAAACGCAGGGATCAATGAGTTTCTGTTCCATCACCTGCCGCTGTACAACAAGTTCCGTACCCCTTCGATGGCGCTCGTCATCGCTGAAGTATCGATGGTCGCATTGGCCGTGCTTGCCGTCAAAACGTTTCTTGAATACAAAGACGACCGGAAGAAGCTGCTTCGTCCATTATATATCTCTGCAGGTATTACGGGAGGACTGTGTCTGCTCTACGCTTTGTTCGGCGGCAGTGTGATGAACTTTACAAGTCAGGCCGACACGCAGAATTTCGGTCAGTATCCCGATCTGCTGATGGCTTTGATCTCCGACCGTCAGAGCCTGCTATCGGCTGACGCGTGGCGTTCGTTTGTGTTTATCGCACTGGCGGCCGCGGCGTTGTGGCTGTATATAAGAACATCGTATAAAACAGGGTATCTGCTGGCCATCTTCGGCATACTGATTTTTATCGATGCGTGGACCGTCGATAAGCGTTTCCTGAATCACGACAGCTTTGTGCCGAAGAAGAAATCGCGCGAGATCGTGGCGACGGAAGCCGACAAACTCATCTTGCAGGACAAAGACCCGAACTATCGGGTATTGAACTTGACGAAAAGCACGTTCAACGAGTCGGAGACGTCGTACTTCCATAAATCCATTGGCGGATACAGCCCGGCCAAGTTGCGACGTTATCAGGACATTATTGATTATCATTTCTCGCAACAGGGCATCAACCCGAAGGTGCTGAACATGCTCAATACACGTTATATCATCGTTCCGACTCAGCAAGGGCCGCAGGTGCAGAAGAACGACCGGGCGCTGGGTAATGTATGGTTCGTGAACGAGATTCAGTGGGTAAACTCGCCCGACGAAGAAATCGTTGCCTTAAACGACTTCGATCCGTCGCAGAAAGCAGTGATCGACATGGTCTGGAAAGAAAAGCTGGCCGACTGGGAGCAGTTACAACATGCGACGGACAGCGCGGCTTCGATCCGTCTGACCGACTACGTCAATCCGGGTCATCTGCTCTACGAGAGCAACAGTACGCAACCTCGTCTGGCCGTCTTCTCCGAAGTGTTTTACAAAACATGGCGTGCGTATATCGACGGGCAGGAAGTGTCGCCGGTTCGGGTGAATTATATCCTGCGGGGATTGAGGGTACCTGCGGGTCAGCATAAGATCGAGTTCAAGTGCATCGACGAGGTTTATCTTCGCAGTGCGAAAATCTCCATGACCGGCTCAATCATTGTGGGGATCGTCCTGATAGGACTGCTCGGTTTCGCGCTTTGGGATGCTATCCGGAAGAAAAAGCCGGCCATCGCCGAAACTTGACGCGCAAAAATATAACGAAATCTTTTTTAAGCCAAAGTGAGGCTGTCTCAAAAGCAAAGACAGCCTTTTTCTTTTTGTTCGCCCGGCACAAACATCCTCTAATCCGTGCAAGTCCGTAACATGTCACCAAAAAGGTTCGATGTCGAACCAAAAAGGCTACAAATCGTTAGCTGTTTGTCCGGCGTAAGCCGGTTGAAAAGTATTAAATCCAAATTACGCGATACACTGTTCGGTGTTTACCGTTAATAATGGACGTACGAATGTACGACAATGGCTACGTCAGGCTTACAGCCCTTCGCCGAGATGCGATGTCTTTTTCCCCAACGCTCCGCATTGGGCTGAATTAATGCTCCCTTTCAGGGCTGTTTTTCAATTGTTAATGGTTATTTGCCAGGTACATGATTCGGCGTGTATCACGCATAACCATTAACCATTGTCCGAAAGGGCTGAAAGCCCGACATATTTCAGCCCCATCCCGAAAGGGTGGGGTATCGATATCCGGACCTTGTTCGGAGGGCTGAAGGCCTGAATCAAATTCATTCTTATTTTTTCTATTGCGGAATCCGGGTTAAACCCGGAAGCCCGATCAGAGGAGAATCAGCCTCTGCCGCTTGATCTAAAAAAAGAGGCGGTGTGTCATAACGGGCGAACTGCTTCATTGCTTACGGAATGCGAGCTCGGTTACATACCTTGGTTCGCCTCATTGTTTTCATCCTTAGCGCCTTGCATTTTACCCATGCTTACATACCTAAAGAGGGTGTGCCCAAACATTGCGTTTTGACACACCCTCCTTCTTCTTTTTTTAATTTGCAGGAAAACAATCGCGATTATTGTTCGCCACTGCGATGGTTTTCGCGATGCGGGCGGCCTCCATTGTCACGGCGGCCTCCGTTGTTGTTTTGACGCGGCTGGCGCGCGGGACGCTCCGCTTCCTTATACCCCTCAGGTTTCGGCATCAATGCTTTGCGCGAGAGTTTGAATTTGCCTGTCTTCGGATCGATATCGACCAGTTTCACGGTGATGCTGTCGCCTTCACGCAGCCCTGTTTCTTCGACCGTTTCCAGACGTTTCCAGTCGATCTCCGAGATGTGCAGCAGACCGTCTTTGCCCTGCATAAATTCGACAAAAGCGCCATAAGGCATGATGGATGAAATCTTACCTTCATACACTTCTCCTACTTCGGGTACGGCAACGATGGCCTTGATGGCACGCATTGCGGTATCGATCGATTCTTTATTCGTCGCCGAGACCTCAACGATGCCCTGATTGTCGACCTCTTCGATCGAGATTGTCGCTCCGCTCTTCTCCTGAATCCCTTGAATAATCTTCCCTCCCGGGCCGATTACCGCACCGATAAATTCTTTTCCGATAATCAGCGTCTCGATGCGTGGCGCATGAGGCTTAAGTTCGGCACGCGCTTCGGGCTGAGCATCGGTAATCTTTCCGAGGATATGCATACGTCCTTCTTTGGCTTGTGCAAGGGCCTTTTCAAGGATTTCGTACGAGAGGCCGTCCACCTTGATATCCATCTGAGTCGCTGTAATACCGTCCTTCGTACCGGTCACTTTAAAGTCCATGTCGCCGAGATGGTCTTCATCGCCGAGGATATCGGAAAGAATCGCATAGTTCGTTCCTTTGTTTTCCGAGATCAACCCCATGGCAATCCCCGATACGGGCTTTTTGAGAGGCACACCGGCATCCCGTAAGGCCAGCGTTCCGGCGCAGACGGTTGCCATCGACGACGAACCGTTGGACTCGAGAATGTCTGAAACGACACGCACAACGTATGGATAGTCACTCGGGATCATCCGCTTGAGTGCACGGTGGGCAAGGTTTCCGTGTCCTACCTCGCGACGTCCCACACCGCGTTGCGGTCTGGCCTCGCCGGTCGAGAAAGGCGGGAAATTATAGTGCAACAGGAAACGGTCACGTCCCTGATTCAACACATCATCAACAATTTTCTCGTCATTCTTCGTACCCAGTGTAACGGTTGTGAGCGACTGCGTTTCACCGCGTGTAAAGATTGCAGCTCCGTGAGGCCCGGCCAGACAGTCGGTTTCGATCCAGATGGAGCGGATATCGGTTGTTTTCCGACCGTCGAGGCGTTTGCCTTCGTCGAGGATAGCCCGACGCATGGCTTCTTTTTCCACGTCGTGATAGTAACGGTCGATCAGCGCCCCTTTCGTCTCCAATTCTTCTTCCGTATACTGAGCTTTGAATTCTTCTACGATCTTTTCAAAAGTCTCGGAACGCTCCTGTTTGCCCTGTCCCGAAACGGAGATCGCATACGCCTTGGCATAGAGGTCGTCGTGTACTTTCTTGCGCAGGTCTTCGTCGTTCTCCTCATGGCAATATTCACGTTTAACTGTTTTGCCGCATGCGGCTTCGAGCTCTTTTTGAACGAGGCAGTGCTTTTTGATGGCTTCATGCGCCACCTTGATGGCTTCGAGCATCTCGCTCTCCTGCACTTCGCTCATCTCGCCTTCTACCATCATGATATTGTCATACGTGGCGCCGACCATGATGTCGATATCGGCCTTTTTGAGTTGCGTAAAGGTCGGGTTGATGATAAATTGGCCGTCGACACGTGCCACACGCACTTCCGAGATCGGCCCTCCGAAAGGGATGTCGGAAACGGCGAGGGCTGCCGAGGCGGCCAGTCCGGCCAATGCGTCCGGCATATCTTCACCGTCGGCAGAGAAAAGTATGATGTTTACAAATACTTCGGCATGATAATCGTCCGGGAACAACGGACGGAGTACGCGGTCGACTAATCGCGAGGTGAGCACTTCATAGTCGGAGGCTTTCCCTTCTCTGCGCGTAAAACCGCCGGGAAAACGGCCGAATGCCGCAAATTTCTCCTTATAATCTACCTGAAGCGGCATAAAGTCCGTACCGGGCACCGCGTCTTTTGCAGCACAAACCGTGGCCAACAGCACCGTGTTTCCCATTCGGACAGTTACGGAACCATCAGCCTGCTTGGCCAACTTCCCGGTTTCGATGGTGATGATCCTTCCATCACCTAAATCAATCGTCTTTTCAATTACATTCATCTTTGTTTCTTTCGTTACGTCTAAAAACATCTAACTTCTTAAAATTCGGACAAAGGTAGAAAATTATTGACAATTAATCGTGAACGCATCGTTTTTTTCGGAGAAAGAGTCGTTGAGGGCCTTCTTCTCCCTCCTTGAAACAAGAAGAATGATATGAAGTGAAAAGACTATCAGACAGACCAATGACAACCTTTATCAAGACTTCGTTAGCATATATCAGATTTTTTGTCTACGTTTGCGGAGAAATATATCATTCATATCTAAAATCATGGCAAAAGAAATCAAATTACTTTCACCGCAAGCCGTTTGGGGATATTTTTATGACCTGACGCAAATCCCGCGTCCGACAGGACATACCCAACAAGTGACGGAATATCTGAAAACGTTCGGCAAAGAACAGGGTCTGGAAACGCTTCAGGATGCGACAGGCAATGTGTTGATACGCAAGCCGGCCACGGCGGGATATGAAGACCGTGAAACCGTCATCATGCAATCACATGTCGATATGGTGCCGCAGAAGAATGCGTCGGTAGCGCATGATTTTCTGACGGATCCGATCGATGCGTATATCGATGGCGAATGGGTGACGGCCCGTGAGACGACACTCGGCGCCGACAACGGCATAGGGATGGCGTTAGCCATGGCGGTATTGTCGGACAAAACGTTGAAGCACGGCCCGCTCGAAGCTCTGTTCACGATCGATGAAGAAGTAGGGATGGATGGCGCTTCCGGCTTGAAACCTGATTTTCTGAAAGGACGCATTCTGCTCAATGGCGACTCGGAAGAGGAGGGGAGGTTATTTGTGGGCTGTGCCGGCGGTATAGACTTGAATATTTCTTTTCGTTATCAGGATGGAGCGCCACCCATCGAAGGGGATGTGGCCGTAAAAATTCTGCTTACGGGACTGAAAGGCGGCCATTCGGGTGTTGATATTCACCTTGGTCGCGCAAATGCCAATAAGCTGATGTTCCGCTTGCTGAAAGTGGCTGTGTGTGAATATGGCGCACGGTTAGCCACAATCGACGGCGGCTCGCTGCGTAATGCGATCCCTCGCGAAGCAACGGCCGTGATCACCCTTCCCGCCGACAATATCGAAGCTCTGTGGGAATTTATTGCCGACTATCAAGATTTATACCGCTCCGAATATAAGGGAATCGAGGAAAGCCTCTGTCTTACGGCCGAGATGACCGAAGCGCCGTCGTCGTTAATCCCTGAAGAGATGCAGGATGATCTGATCAATGCCGTAGAAGGTTGCCAGAATGGGGTCATCAGTATGTTAAACGATTTTCCGGGGACGGTAGAATCGTCATCGAATCTGGCTGTCGTGAAGGCGGAAAACGGGGCGATCGATGTGAAGATTCTTGTGCGAAGCTCATCGGAGAGCCGTAGGGAGTCTGTTTGCTCGTCGCTCGAAAGTGTCTTCTCGATGGCCGGCGCCAAAGTAGAATACGACAACGTCTACGGTGGCTGGCAACCGAACATCGATTCACCGATTCTGCGGACGATGGAAGCGACGTACGAAAAACTTTTCCGGCAAAAGCCGGTCGTATCGGTGATGCATGCGGGTCTCGAATGCGGAATCATTCAGGAGGCATATCCTGACATGGATATGATTTCTTTCGGGCCGGACATCCGGTTCCCGCATTCTCCCGACGAAGCCGTTCGTATCGATTCGGTCGAAAAGGTATGGAAGCTGCTGACGGCTACTCTTGAAGATGCACCGCGTGCGTCTTCGTAAGAGGCCTGAAAGGCGCGCCCCTGTTTCTTGAAAAATCGTTACCTTTGCCGGTTCAATTTGAATGATTGCATGATGGCGAAGAAGACGGTGAAAGAAAAAGAAGAAGACGGGTACATCCTGATCAAGGGGGCGCGTGTCAACAATTTGAAAAATATCGATGTCAAGATTCCGCGCGATAAGTTCGTAGTGATTACCGGACTGTCAGGCAGCGGCAAGTCGTCGTTAGCATTCGATACGTTGTATGCCGAAGGCCAGCGACGCTATGTGGAGAGCCTCTCGGCTTACGCCCGTCAGTTTCTGGGACGCATGAGCAAGCCTGAATGCGATTACATCAAAGGTATTCCGCCGGCAATTGCCATCGAGCAGAAGGTCAGTGTCCGTAACCCGCGCTCGACAGTCGGTACATCGACCGAGATTTACGAATATCTCCGCTTGCTGTATGCCCGGCTGGGACAAACGATTTCGCCCGTTTCGGGGCAGAAAGTGAAGAAGCATCAAGTCTCCGATGTGGTGAAAAAGGCGTTGTCCTACCCTACCGGTATACGTTTTGCCGTTTATGCTCCGGTCGTTCTGCCTGAAGGGCGGACGCTCAAAGAACAGCTTGAAATCCTCCGGAAAGAAGGCTATACACGACTTGAAATCGATGGGAAAATCTATCGTATACAGGAAGTACTCGATGATGCCGGACTGACGGACACGAAGGATGCCGAGATTTTGATCGACCGGTTAGAGGTCTCGGACGACAAACTGCTGAAAAACCGTTTAGCCGACTCCGTTGAGACTGCTTTTTACGAAGGGCATGGCATTTGTCGGCTGAAAGTCTATCGGACGGAATCGCCCGAAGTGTTCGAGTTCTCAAAACGTTTCGAGGCTGACGGGATAGTTTTCGAGGAGCCGACCGAGATGATGTTCAACTTTAACAATCCGCTGGGCGCCTGTCCCACATGCGAAGGATTCGGGAAGGTGCTGGGCATCGATGAAGATCTGGTAGTACCGGATAAAAGCCTGTCGATCTACGAGGGCGCTGTCGTCTGCTGGAAAGGCGAAGTGATGGGCGAGTGGTTGCGCGATTTTATCCATGCTGCGGTTAAACACGATTTCCCGATACACCGGCCTTACTTCGAGCTGACAGCGAAGGAGAAGGAACTGCTGTGGCACGGCGCACGAGGTGTCCATGGCATTGACGACTTTTTCAAGTTTGTCGAAAGCAATCAGTACAAGATACAGTACCGTGTCATGTTGGCTCGATATCGGGGCAAAACGACATGCCCGGCCTGCAAGGGCAGCCGGCTGAAACCTTCGGCGCTTCATGTACAGGTCGGCGGGAAGAATATGGCCGAACTGGTCACGATGCCGGTAAATGAAGTAAAGACATTCTTCGACCGGCTGGTACTGAGCGAAGCCGATACAATCATTGCCAAACGTCTGCTGACGGAGATTAATAACCGGCTGCAATTCCTGCTCGATGTCGGGCTGGGCTATCTGACGCTCGACCGTTTGTCGGCCACCCTTTCGGGAGGCGAGAGCCAGCGCATCAGCTTAGCTACTTCGTTGGGGAGCAGTCTCGTCGGGTCGCTCTATATCCTCGACGAGCCGAGTATCGGGCTGCACTCGCGTGATACCGATATGCTAATCAAGGTGCTTCGCCAATTACAGGCGCTGGGCAATACGGTCATCGTCGTAGAGCATGACGAGGAGATCATCCGTGCGGCAGACTATATCATCGACATCGGTCCGGCGGCGGGAAGGTTAGGGGGCGAGGTCGTCTATCAGGGTGCCGTAAACGGATTACGGCAACAGACCGACAGCCATACCGTACGTTATCTGACGGGGGAGGAGCAGATCGAAACGTCTCCTTATACACGTCCGTGGAATGAATATATTGAGATTAAAGGGGCGCGTAAGAATAATCTGAAACAGGTAGATGTAAAGTTTCCGCTGCATGTGATGACTGTTGTTACGGGTGTCAGCGGGTCGGGTAAGAGTTCGCTTGTACGCGACATTCTTTACGAAGGTGTGAAGCGTTTACTCGACGATGCGCCGGCATCGGTCGAATGTGCGTCGATCACAGGAGATATCCGCCGGATCAAAGCCATCGAATTTGTAGATCAGAACTCGATCGGCAAGAGTTCACGTTCCAATCCGGTGACTTACATCGGAGCCTACGACGAGATACGCAAGCTGTTTGCCGAACAGCCTTTAGCCCGTCAGATGGGCTATCAGGCGGCACATTTCTCTTTCAATAAAGAGGGCGGTCGCTGCGAAGAGTGCAAGGGGGAAGGACGGATCACGGTCGAGATGCAGTTTATGGCCGATATCATGCTTGAATGCGAGGCCTGCCACGGCAGACGGTTCAATGCCGATACCTTGGAGGTCGAATACCACGGAGCGAGTATCTACGATGTGCTTGAGATGACGGTAAGTCAGGCGATTGAATTTTTCGGAGCGCAAAAAGATGCGCAGGCCAAGAAAGTGGTGAAGAAGTTAAAACCTCTGCAAGAGGTAGGGCTCGGATATATCAAGTTAGGACAGACTTCTTCGACTCTTTCGGGAGGCGAGAACCAGCGTGTCAAGCTCGCGTATTACCTGAGTCAGGAAAAGCAGGCGCCTACCATGTTCGTGTTTGACGAACCGACGACGGGGCTTCATTTCCACGATATCAAGACGCTGCTCAAAGCGTTTAACGCCCTGATCGACCGGGGGCACACGGCCGTGATCATCGAGCATCACCCCGACGTCATCAAATGTGCCGATTATATCATCGATTTAGGGCCCGAAGGAGGGAAAGCGGGCGGGCAAGTAGTCTGTGCCGGTACGCCTCACGATATTGCCGCCTGCGAACAGTCATATACAGGAAAATACCTGAAAGAAAAGCTGAAAAAATAATGTCGGGAAAGGCTTGATGAGCAAAAACATCTTAATCAAGCCTTCTCTCCTTCGCAAATTCGGGAGAAATATAATTGGAAAAACTCCCGCATACGTCGGCCGCGAACTCCATACCGCAACGAATGATTTTGCCCCATGCCATCTCACTCAGCTGTGGCAGATCGTGATAACCGATGCCGTATTTGATGAGGCCGTAGACGATGCCGGCATTGAAATTATCGCCGGCGCCAATTGTACTGACCGGTGTCAGAGGTTGTACGTCATAATGTATTTTCCCATCTTCCGTGTATAGATTTACACCATCTTTTCCATGCGTCGTAATCAGTCGTTTGGAGTAGAATTTCACCTCATTCCGATAAATATCGTCCGTGTCCGATTTCCGGTATAAATTCAAAAAGTCTTCGTCCGATCCTCTGACGATATCCGCAAATTCATAATTGTCCATTACCGTCGGACGGAGTTGAATGGCCTCGTGCGCATGCGCTTTACGGAAGTTCAGATCATAATAGATGATAGCCCGTTGCGCTTTGGCGTATTCAACGATCTCCGTTACCCGTTCGCGCATAGCCGGATTCAGCGCATAGTAAGAGCCGAAAATCAGAATATCATCCGGACGAATGGTCGGGAGATGACCATTCAGACGTTTGGACGAATGCTGGGTATAAAAAAGATACTCAGCATCTTTATTGTCAGACAGGAAGGCCAAGGAGACCGGACTTTTCGTATCCGGAGAGCAATCCATGAAGTCGGTAGTCATCCCGTTTGATCTCATAAAATCGCATATCATTTCCCCGACCCGGTCTTCGCCCAATTCACTCATGAACGAAACGGGAATCCCTACCCGACTCAATGAAACCATCGAATTAAATGTCGAGCCACCCGGTACTGCAACATGCGGCTGGTTATTCTGAAAAATTATATCCAGAATCGTTTCGCCGATACCAATCACCTGTCGCATGACTCCTCCTGTTCCATTCTACTTTGCCGACGACTCTTCGAGCCCAGATACCCCCCGTGATGCCGTTTGGCATAATCGGTATTCGTGAATCCGATACGTTTCATGGTTCCGACAACCAGCACATCGCCGATCACCGTCATGACGGTGGTTGACGTTGTGGGCGTCAATCCCAGCGCACACACCTCTTTCGGCGCTCCGGTCGGGAGGCATACAGCGGCCTCTTGGGCTAACCGGCTCTTCGGATCGGACGTGATTACGATAAACGGCATATCTTCTACCAGCCCCCGTGTCAATTGTACCAGTTCCAGCAGTTCGCGTGTTTTCCCCGAATTTGAAATCAGCAGCATCACGTCGTTCGGACAGACAATGCCCAGATCGCCATGCTGCGCTTCGCTGGGATGCAAAAAGAATGCCGGCGTTCCTGTCGAGCTGAACGTCGTTGCGATATTCATCGCAATCTGTCCCGCTTTCCCCATACCGCTCGTGATCAGCTTGCCTCCCTGTTCGTGAACATGCTTTACAATCAAGTCTACCGCTTCCGTATAATATTCTGTTACAGGAATACGGCGGACAGCATCCGCCTCCTGTTCAATAATCGATTGTATCTCTTTCGTCATCATAATTGCAAAAGTAAGTGAATATTTTTTTTCGGCAACTATAAAATAACGTATATTTGCATCCGTTGAATAAAAAAATACCCCTATATGAGAATAGATAAAATACGCTATTGGGCTGTCGTATCTGGTTTTCTGTTCACTTTGGCAGCCTGTCGAGAGAGCACACCCGAATTTACGGTCACCGGAATCGTCGCCGGAGCTGACGGGCAAACCATGTATATCGAAAACATCGGTCTCTCGGATATCCAACTGATCGACTCCGTCAGACTCAACTCATCAGGTAAATTCACGTTCAAAATTGAACAGCCTAAATATCCTGATTTTTATCGTCTGAGACTGGGCAGACAATGGATTAATTTCGCCATCGACTCTACCGAGACCGTCACCTTTACTGCTGATGCTAAAACGTTCGCTACCTCCTACACTGTGGAGGGATCCGAAAACAGCGCGGCGATCAAAGAGATTACGCTCGCCCAGTTGGATGCTGATCAGGAAGTGAATCGCATACGCAGCGAGTATCGTTCCGGCGTCCTTTCGGATACGGCGTATCAGCGGCGAACCCTTGCCATGGCCGAAGCCTATAAACAGGTGGCGCGCAAATATATTTACGCCCAACCCATGTCTACCGCAGCATATTATGCCTTGTTTCAACAAGTCGACGGCCTGCTGTTTTTCGATCTTTACGATAAAGCCGACTCTCGCTCGTTCGGTGCTGTGGCAACAAGCTATAATCACCTCTATCCCGAAAGTCCTCGTGCCAAACATCTTTATAATCTTGCATTACAGTCTCTCAAAGTTATTCGTAGCCGGCAGACGATCGATTTTAATCAGATCGAAAAGCAGGAAATCGACATGTTGGACATCGAACTGCCCGACCTGCGCGGTGTTGCCGTAAAACTCTCCGACATGGCAAAAGACAAAGTGACGATTCTCAATTTCACGGCTTATGAGACGGAATGGGCGCCTTCGCTTAACCTGACACTCGGTTCACTCTACGAAAAATATCACGGCCGGGGATTGGAGATTTATCAGGTTTCGTTAGATACGGATCTTCATCACTGGAAAAACGTGGCATCGAATATGGCCTGGATATGCGTACGCGATCCTCAGTCTGTTTATTCGCAGGCTGCCGCACTTTATAATGTCAAACAACTTCCGGCCATCTTTTTGCTCAACCGGCGAGGCATTCTGGTTAAACGTATCGATGATCTGAATGCTCTTGAGAAAGAAATCGAAGCCCTCTTGTAAAGAAAAGAAACAGGGTATGATGTTATAAAGCAGTATTTCAGAATTTGGATATATGTAAAATATCCCTTACTTTTGCATTCGAATAATAGATGATAAACAGTTGGATTCCGGTCGAAACTTTTTTTCTTGACCGGGATTCTTTTTTTATTTTTTAATTAAACGACGAGGGAGGACATATAAATGGGTGTTACGTACATGACAGAAGAAGGCTACAATAAGATTTTGGCCGAAATCAATTATCTCGAAAGCGTCAAACGTCCTGAGATATCAGCACAGATCGCAGAGGCACGCGATAAAGGCGACTTGTCCGAGAATGCGGAGTACGATGCGGCTAAAGAAGCGCAAGGTATTCTGGAAGGAAAGATTGCACAACTGAAAGGGCTGATCTCCAACGCACGGCTCATTGATGAAGCACAGATCAAGACGGATGTTGTACAGATTATGAACAAGGTAAAAATCAAAAATCTGCAGAACAAAGCCGTCATGACTTATACGCTCGTGTCCGACTCGGAAGCTAATCTGAAAGAGAACAAAATCGCAGTCAGCACTCCGATTGCACAGGGACTGATGGGGAAAAAAGTAGGCGATATCGCCGAAATCCAGGTCCCTTCGGGCATGATGAAGTTTGAAATCATGGAAATATCAATCTAATCAAATATCGACCATGGCTACTATTTTCAGTAAAATCGTCAACGGAGAAATTCCTTGTCATAAGGTTGCGGAAAACGATGAATTTTTCGCATTTCTTGATATTCGTCCTTTGGCCGAAGGACATATACTCGTCATTCCCAAAGAAGAGATCGATTATCTTTTCGATATCGACGACGAGCGGTTGGGACGCATGATGGCCTTCGCCAAGAAAATTGCATCTGCACAGAAACAGGCGATTCCCTGCAATCGCATCGGAGTGACCGTTATCGGGCTGGAAGTGCCGCATGCACACATTCATCTGGTGCCTATACAGAAGGAATCCGATATGCACTTCGGGAAGGAGAAGCTCGAACCGACATCCGAGCAGTTAGCAGAAGTGGCTACACGAATCTGCTCGAAGTTGAGCGGAATATAACACCCCTGAAAACTTACACGTGCCCGCTTGTCAGGCGCGAGAAAACATTCCTGTCTAAATCCTTCGAAGGATTTAGGGCGGGAATTGTTATTTTTAGTGCCTTTGGCGAAGAATACCCGTGATTTACTTATTCTTTGCTTACAAAAACCTTCCGTCTGCTTCGCTTTATTTTCTGAAAAATCGTTAGATGCTGCATCAATACATTGATTGCGGATTTGTTGAAAACTTTTTCGGCAGCTGCCGGAAAGGAACTATTGGTAATTTCCTATCTTTGTACACGTAAACGGTTTCCGCGTTGCACTGCGCAACAAGGAATGAAAATGGGAATCCGGTGCAAGTCCGGAACTATCCCCGTAGCTGTAAGTTCCGCCATACGCGGGAGGCACCATCTATAGCCACTGCTTCTGTCTGCGACGGAGTGGGAAGGCGTGCCGCCCGGAACAAGTCAGAAGACCTGCCGTGATACACGAAATAAGAATTTGGAAGTTCTCGGGTGGAAGAACTTCCAAAGAGGAACAGATTTTTCATACACTATCATAATACAGAAACAGATGGAAACATTTATCACGAAACGTGATGGGAAAAAAGAACTTTTTTCTATCGACAAGATCAAGAATGCTGTGACCAAGGCCTTCCTCTCGGTCGGCTGTTTCCCGTCGGATGAAGACTTGACATCAATCCTCGGACATGTACAGATCAAAGATGGTATGTCGGTTGAAGAGATCCAAAATCAAGTCGAAACGGCGCTTATGTGTGAACGCTACTACAAAGTAGCCAAATCGTATATCCTTTATCGACAGAAACACCTTGAAGACCGTGAGGTGCGTGACAAGCTGGCCTTCCTGATGAACTACTGCGACGCGAAGAACGCCGCCACGGGAAGCAAGTTCGACGCCAACGCTAATGTGGAGCACAAGAACATCGCCACGCTGATCGGCGAACTGCCCAAACAGAACTTCATCCGTCTGAATCGCCGCCTGCTGACCGACCGTCTCAAGGAGATGTACGGCAAAGAACTGTCCGATAAATACCTCTCGCTGCTCAACCGTCATTTCATCTATAAGAACGACGAAACAAGTCTTGCCAACTACTGCGCGAGCATCACGATGTATCCGTGGCTGATCGGCGGCACAAAATCGATCGACGGAAATTCAACGGCACCGAGCAACCTGAAATCGTTTTGCGGAGGCTTCGTGAATATGGTTTTCATCGTTTCAAGCATGCTCTCCGGAGCGTGTGCCACACCCGAGTTCCTGATGTATATGAACTATTTCATTCAGAAGGAATATGGTGAAGATTATTACCTGCACCCCGACCGCGATGCCGATTTGTCGCTCAAACGGCGCAGCATCGACAAAGTGATCACCGATTGCTTCGAACAAGTAGTCTATTCGATCAATCAACCGACGGGAGCGCGTAACTTTCAGGCTGTCTTCTGGAACGTGGCTTACTACGACCGCTACTATTTCGAGAGCCTCTTCGGTGAGTTCGTCTTTCCCGATGGAAGTCGCCCGCATTGGGAATCGCTCAGTTGGTTACAAAAGCGCTTCATGAAATGGTTCAACAAAGAACGCACCAAGACCGTGTTGACGTTCCCGGTTGAAACGATGGCATTACTTACCGAAAAAGGCGATGTAAAAGATAAGGAATACGGCGATTTCACGGCCGAGATGTATGCCGAAGGACACTCGTTTTTCACGTATATCAGCGACAATGCCGATTCGCTTTCGAGCTGCTGCCGGCTGCGCAACGAGATACAGGACAACGGGTTCAGCTATACGCTCGGGGCGGGAGGTGTCTCAACCGGCTCGAAAAGCGTGTTGACCATTAACCTCAACCGTTGCATACAGTATGCACACCAACGGAGCATCCCCTACATGATGTATCTCGAAGACATTGTCGATCTGGTACACAAGGTACAGCTTGGCTATAACGAAAACCTCAAGATGTTACACTCCAAAGGTATGTTGCCTCTCTTCGATGCCGGCTACATCAATATGAACCGGCAATACCTGACCATCGGCGTGAACGGACTCGTCGAAGCGGCCGAATACCTTGGCATCGAGATCAGCGACAATCCGCAATACACGGCTTTCGTGCAGGAAGTACTCGGGCTTATCGAACGTTACAATAAGAAGTACCGTACGAACGAAGTGATGTTTAACTGCGAGATGATCCCGGCCGAGAATGTAGGCGTCAAGCATGCCAAGTGGGACAAAGAAGACGGCTTCGTCGTTCCGCGCGACTGCTATAACAGCTATTTCTATATTGTTGAAGACGAGTCGCTGAACCTGATCGATAAATTCCGTCTGCACGGACGCAAATATATCGAGCATCTGACCGGTGGCTCGGCACTCCATGCCAATCTGGACGAACATCTCTCACAAACGCAATATCGCCAGCTCCTGCGTGTTGCCGCAGCCGAAGGATGTAATTATTTTACATTTAACATTCCGAACACGCTGTGCAAAGAATGCGGTCATATCGACAAGCGTCATCTTAAAGCCTGTCCGGTCTGCCATAGCCAGCAAGTCGACTACTTGACGCGCGTCATCGGCTATATGAAACGTGTGAGCAACTTTTCACTCGCCCGGCAGAAAGAAGCTGCGAAGCGATATTACGAGAATGTCAATGCCCCGAAGCCGTCGACGGAAAAGAAGGCGGTTGTCCATGAGATGTCATGTTGAAATACGTCAGCTACGATATCGTTTTTCGTGAAATACCCGATGAGACGACACTCGCCCTGAATCTTTCCAACTGCCCGAACGGCTGTCCGGGTTGCCATAGTTTGTGGCTGCAGGAAGATCAGGGTGAACCGCTGACGGAAGAAGTATTGGCCGGGCTGCTCGGTTGCTACGGAAACGCAGTGACCTGCCTATGCTTTATGGGAGGGGATGCAGATCCGTACGAAGTAGCACGGCTGGCCGCATTCGTGAAACAAACAGCAACAATCAAAGTCGGATGGTATTCGGGACGACCCGCACTGCCGTCCGGCTTTCCCGTTCACCACTTTCAATACATTAAGTTAGGCCCATACATTGAGTGCTTAGGGCCGCTTTCTTCACCGACAACGAACCAGAAACTTTATCGGATCACCGACAACGGAGAAATGATTCCCATGGTGTATCCGTTACGTTAGAATTCACAAAAACAATCTCTTCTTTTTGTGGAGCCAAATTACGCGATATACGGTTCGGTGTACGCTATGCATAGAGAATAAAAACCATGCAACGATGAACATTCTCTCCACATTTAACTCTTGCCGAAACATTGTGGAGAATATGAAAGGAAAGAGAACAAAACCACAAGATACATGAGCAACGCCAATCCGTGTTACGCCGCAAACAGAGCCTTAACCCGTGCCGGAAAAGTCTTGTTCGTAAAATTGAGAGGTAATACAGCTTAATTATGAAGGATTGCTTAATAAATTATTTTAGTTTTTATCTGGAGAAATAGAAAGACTTTTTATTATTCTATCCGGGATTAATAAAAATGTATTTATATTTGCGCTAAAAACAAAAAGCAATGAAGGTAAATAATCGCAGAGAATTTTTAAAGCAGGCCGCTGTAGCAGGAGTTTCGGCAATGACTGTCCCGGCTTTGTCGGGATGTACGAAACAGTCGCAGAGTGAATCATCTCATGAACATCATGAAGAACAGACGTCAGCGCTTGAGAGCCGTCTGATTGTTCCGAAAGGGCAGGGATTAAAAATTACCGGTACCTTTTTGGACGAGATTTCGCATGACATTCCGCACCAAAATTGGGGAGAGAAAGAATGGGACAGAGATTTCCGCCACATGAAGGAGATAGGAATCGATACGGTTATTCAAATACGTTCCGGTTATCGTAAATTTATTACTTATCCGTCAAAATACTTGTTGGGCAAAGGTTGTTATATGCCTTCGGCCGATCTGGTGGACATGTTCCTGCGCCTTGCGGACAAGTATGGCATGAAGTACTATTTCGGATTATATGACTCCGGGCGGTATTGGGATACGGGTGACCTGAGCTGGGAAATCGAAGACAATAAATATGTGATTGACGAGGTCTGGCAGAACTACGGAAAATATAAAAGTTTCGGCGGCTGGTATATCAGCGGTGAAATTAGTCGTCAGACGAAAGGAGCAATCGACGCGTTTCATGCCATGGGTAAGCAGTGTAAGGATGTTTCCGGTGGGCTGCCGACTTTTATTTCACCGTGGATCGACGGAAAGAAGGCCGTAATGGCGAGCGGAGGTAATCTGACCAAAGCAGATGCCGTTTCGGTACAGAAGCACGAAAAAGAGTGGAGTGAGATTTTCTCCGGCATCTGCGATGTGGTAGACGCATGTGCTTTTCAGGATGGGCATATCGATTACGATGAGCTGGATGCCTTTTTTGAAGTCAATAAAAAGATGGCCGACAAATACGGAATGAAGTGCTGGACAAACGCCGAATCGTTCGACCGTGACATGCCGATCCGTTTCTTACCGATCAAATTCGATAAGTTGCGGATGAAGCTCGAAGCGGCAGCGCGTGCCGGATACGACAAAGCCATTACGTTCGAGTTCTCTCATTTCATGAGTCCGCAGTCGGCCTATCTGCAAGCCGGCCACCTGTATAACCGTTACAAGGAATATTTTGAAATCGGATAAACCATGAGATCGAACGTTCATTTCGGGTATTTGATCTTTTTGTCGGTGGTGGCGGCGCTGGGCGGATTTCTGTTCGGATACGACACAGCCGTGATCTCCGGCACCGTTTCGCAAGTAAGCCTCCAATTTGGACTCGATGCCATTCAGCAGGGCTGGTATGTCGGTTGCGCATTGATCGGTTCGATTACGGGCGTCGCATTCGCGGGTGTATTGGGTGATGCGATCGGCCGGAAAAAAACGATGTTGCTTGCCGCCGTACTCTTTACGGTCTCGGCTATTGGCTGTTCCGTATGTGCCGACTTCAATCAATTGGTGATATACCGGATTATCGGAGGGATTGGCATTGGTGTGGTGTCGATTATTTCACCGTTGTATATTTCGGAACTGGCTGTTGCCGAATACCGCGGGAGGCTCGTCTCACTGTATCAGTTGGCCATCACAGTCGGCTTTTTGGCTGCTTATTTAGTTAACTTCCGACTTCTTGGATATGCAGAAAACCACGTGCAGGTTTCCTCATCTGCGACATTTTTCGATAAGGTTTTCATCGACGAAGTATGGCGTGGGATGTTGGGGATGGAAACTTTTCCCGCCGTACTTTTCTTCCTGATCATTTTCTTAATTCCCGAGAGTCCTCGCTGGCTCATTCTGAAAGGAAATGATGAATGCGCGAATCGCATCTTCCGGAAAGTATACGTTTCGGAAGAAGAGGCGCAGATGCAGGTCTACGAAACGAAACAATCCGTCGCTTCCGAAGGGAAGTCCGAATGGTCGGTGCTGTTTACGCCGGGGATCTTCAGAGCGGTCATGATCGGTGTCGGCATTGCGATTCTGGGACAGTTTATGGGGGTCAATGCCGTGCTGTATTACGGCCCGACCATCTTTGAGAATGCCGGATTGTCCGGCGGTGATTCGTTGTTCTATCAGGTGCTGGTCGGTCTGGTTAATATGTTGACGACCGTGCTGGCTTTAGTGATCATCGACCGGGTAGGACGCAAGAAGCTCGTTTATTATGGTGTATCGGGAATGATCGGTTCGCTCTTGCTTATCGGGCTGTATTTTATCTACGGTGAAGCGCTCGGTGTTTCGAGCCTCTTTCTGCTGACGTTCTTCCTGCTGTATATTTTCTGCTGTGCCGTTTCGATTTGTGCTGTCGTGTGGGTTTTACTCTCCGAGATGTATCCGACGAAGGTACGCGGACTCGCCATGTCGATAGCAGGATTTGCTTTGTGGATCGGTACGTATCTGATCGGGCAGTTGACACCTTGGATGTTACAGAATCTGACACCGGCGGGGACATTCTTCCTCTTCGCCATCATGTGTGTACCTTACATTTTAATTATATGGAAACTGGTTCCGGAAACGACCGGAAAGACACTGGAAGAAATTGAAAAATATTGGAAAAGATAATCGAAACGATTTCATGAAACGCAGACAATTTTTGACTTATGCCGCATTGGCCGGAGGCAGTAGCTTATGGTCTTTATCGAATGCGGGAGTGATGAATTTCAGTAATAAAACCTGTTTTCCGGCTAACGAAGAAGCAAATGAGTTGAGGTCGGATGTCGTCATTATCGGCGGCGGATTCGGAGGGTGTGCCGCGGCGTTGGCCGCATGTCGCAACGGTCTGAATGTGGTTATGACGGAAGAGACCGACTGGATCGGAGGGCAGGTATCGCAGCAAGGCGTTCCTCCCGATGAACATCCGTGGATCGAGACGCACGGCGCACCGGCTTCGTATCGTACTTTCCGAAATAAGGTGCGTGAGTATTACCGGCGTAATTATCCTTTGACCGACGAAGCGAGAGCTCGCGAATTCCTCAATCCGGGCGATGGACTCGTCTCCCGCCTCTGCCATGAACCGATAGTGTCGGTGGCCGTATTGACAGAGATGCTCCTGCCTTATCTGAGCACAGGCAAACTTAAACTCCTGTTGGGATATAAGGCTCGCCATGCCGAAATGAAAGGTGATTCGGTGCGTGCCGTCGAAGTGTATTGCAAGGAGACAGGGCACCCGATGACGTTGTCGGCACCTTATTTTGTCGATGCGACCGAATGCGGCGATTTGCTTCCGTTAACAAAGACAGAATATGTGACCGGTGCGGAGGCGAAGTCGGAAACAAATGAATTACATGCCTCTACCGTAGCGAGGCCGACGAATAATCAGGCATTTACCGTATGTTTCGCGATGGATTATGTGCCGGGGGCCAATCTGACGATCGACAAACCCGCAGACTATGCTTTCTGGCGCGATTATATCCCGTCGCTGAAACCTGCCTGGTCGGGGCGTCTGATCGATCTGAATTATCCCGATCCGATTACGCTGAAAACACGAGAGGCTGGCTTTCATCCCGAAGGCAAAAAACTCAGTGTGTTTAATCTCTGGAACTACCGGAAAATCATTTCACGTAAAAACTTTACGCCGGGATTGTACAGTGGAGATATAACGATTGTCAACTGGCCTCAGAATGACTATCTGCTCGGAAATCTTCTCGATGTTCCCGGGGTGGAGTTTGAGAAACAAGTAGCTCAGGCAAAGAAGCTGAACTTGTCGTTATTCTATTGGTTGCAGACGGAAGCTCCGCGTCCTGACGGCGGCACGGGATGGCCCGGGTTACGCCTGCGCGGCGACGTGCTCGGCACCGGCGACGGGATGGCTAAATATCCGTACATACGTGAAGCACGACGTATCAAGGCCATGTTTACGGTTACGGAAGAGCATGTCGGGAAGGAAAATCGCAAGCTCGCTACGGGAGAGACTAAAGCTGCTGAATTCTACGACAGTGTCGGCATCGGTTACTATCGTATCGATCTTCACCCGTCGTTCGGTGGAGATAATTACATTGATGTGGATTCGTTGCCGTTCCAGATACCGTTGGGCGCCTTGATCCCGCAACGGGTCGATAACGTATTGCCGGCCTGCAAGAATATCGGGACGACTCATATCACAAACGGTTGTTACCGTCTGCATCCGGTTGAATGGAGTATCGGCGAAGCGGTCGGAATGCTCCTTGCCTATGCTAAGGAAAAGAATGTGCTTCCGCGCACCGTGCGTGAAAACAGAACGCTTCTCTCTGACTTTCAACAACGGATACAAGCGCAGGGCGCGGAAATCGGATGGAAGGACAGTAATAATAAGTAAGACGATAGGTAAAAAATCTTCTGATATAAGGGCGTTTATGTATGAGTGAAAAGCAAGGAGTTAAGGGTAAGAACAAGAGTGTTTCCTAACGTATAGGATCCAACCCGCATCCCACAAGCAAGGCAGCAGTGTACCTGTTATGATACACCTCCAATATTTTGTATGTCAATAAGAAGGCCGGACAAATAATCTGACTGGCATAAAATAAACCAATTACGAATAAAAAAAGAATTGAAAATGAATGTGAACGTAAAAAAGCGATTATCGAGCGTATTACTCCTATCGTGTTTGATGGGGGCCCTGTTTCGATATTGCATGCGGAAAAGTTTGCTGGAGTAACGGTCGTAACTCAGCAAAAAGAGATCAAAGGAACGGTAAAAGACCGTTCGGGTGAGCCGATTATCGGTGCGAATGTGTATGTAAAAGGCACGACGAATGGTGTCGTAACGGGCATGGATGGCGATTTTTCCATTCAAGTATCTTCAAGCGACATACTGGTTATCTCTTTTATCGGTTTTAAGAATGTTGAAGTTCCGGTAAAAGATCAACTTGTTATACATGTATCGTTGGCTGAAGATTCGGAGTTACTCGATGAAGTCGTTGTGACAGCACTGGGTATTAAGCGCGAAAAGAAAGCATTAGGTTATGCGATGCAGGAGATAAAGACGGAAGGGCTCACGGAAAACCGTTCCGTGAGTGTCGCTAACATGTTGCAAGGCAAAGTGGCGGGAGTACAAATTAATCAGTCGGCTACAGGGGGTGGCGGTTCTACCCGTGTAGTTCTTCGCGGTACCACATCGTTGAGTGGAAACAACCAGCCGTTGTGGGTGGTAGACGGAATTCCTGTCAGTGATGATGTAAATCAGCAAGCCGATCAGTGGGGAGGCCGTGATGCCGAAGGTGGTGCCTCCGAAATTAATCCGGAAGACATTGAGTCGATCTCGGTACTCAAAGGAGCAAACGCGGCTGCCATGTATGGTTCACGTGCACAAAATGGTGCTATCATCGTAACGACGAAGAAAGGACAATCCGGCGATCTGAGGATCGAATACAACGGTAACTTGACTTTCTCTGCTGCTTATGACGCATTCAAGTACCAGAACACATACGGACAAGGTTCGGCAGGAAAATATGATCCGGCAGCGGTAGGAGGCTCGTGGGGACCGAAGATGGAAGGCCAGATGGTACAGAATTGGCGAAAAACGCTTTATGGACAAACGAATGCGCCAGATTACGCACTCGAATCGCAAGGCAACTACATCGACAAGTTCTATCGTACGGGTGTAAATTATACGAACTCAATCATTGCATCCGGAGGTACGGAGAAAATGCAGTCCCGTTTTTCATTTACCGACTCACGTAATGAAGGTATCACGCCCAATCATTCGCTAAACCGTCAGTATTATGACCTGAACTCGCAATGGAGCAGCAGGTACATTGACCTGAGCGCCAAAGTAAATTTTATGCGCCAGAAGGCATTAAACCGGCCACGTCTGGGCGAGTATGGGGTGATGCAACAGTTTATTTTTATGCCACGCAATGTCCGGTTACAGGATCTGGAAGATTGCATCATAAAAAACAATGTGGCGAACTGGTCGGGTACGAGTACGACGATTTTCAACCCTTACGCATTGGTGATGCCGGAGAATGGGGCAAAAGAACAGCGTAACCGTTTACTTGGAAAGGTACAGGCCGTAGCAAAGATTACGGATTACCTGAGACTGACCGGCCGCGTGGGATTAGACTGGTATAACGACGAATCAACCAGTCAGACATCCTATAATTACACGATTACAGAGACTGGGTATCATAAAGGTATGATCAACTATGAAGAGTTTAATGCAGACTTGATCCTCAATTTCGACAAGCATTTCGGTGATTTCAGTGTATTGGCAAACTTCGGTGCCGCAACGACGACCCGTAAACTCAGCTCGCTGAACGGTTCGTCCGGATATTACACGTTGCACGGACTGGCTGCTTTGGCCAACGGTAACAATCAGACTACGTCGGAGAATTACTCTAAAAAGCGCGTAAATTCCGTATTAGGAAATGCTACGGTGGGATACAAGAGTATGGCCTATCTCGATGTGACGGCGCGTAACGACTGGTCTTCAACGCTGCCGGCTGATAATCGTTCATACTTCTATCCTTCAGTCAGCCTGTCAGGTATCTTGTCTGAGATGTTCCATCTGCCCGAACCTGTTTCGTATTGGAAGGTGCGTGGATCATGGGCACAGGTAGGTAACGATACGGATCCATACAAATTGGTAAACACTTATGAGCTGAATAAGACGAACGGCAACATCATCAATGCCAATTCTTCTTCTACCTTTCCGCTGTTCAACTTGAAACCCGAAAACACAACATCGTGGGAATTGGGTACCGAACTGCGTATGTTCAATAACCGGTTGGGACTTGATTTAACGTATTATTCGTCGAACACAACCAACCAAATACTCTCCGTTACCATGCCCGGATCGTCGGGGTATACGACGAAGCTGATCAATGCCGGTAAGATGACTAGTAAAGGTTGGGAAATCATGTTGACCGGTACACCCGTACTAACGAAAGACTTTTCATGGGATGTTACGCTGAACTGGGGACAGAATCGTACCGAGTGTGTTGAACTCGCCGATGGGTTAACTCAGTTAGTGATTGGCGAAACACGTATGGGTAAGGTCGTAGCCCGTGAAGGCAGTCGCTACGGCGATATTGTTTCGACTGCGTATAAACGCGATGCAAACGGAAACATCATCGTGAACGAAAAGAGCGGATTACCCCAGAAAGAATCGAATCAGGTAATCGGCAATATGACTCCGGACTGGACGGGATCATTCGCTTCGTTACTGACCTGGAAAGGTTTCTCTCTGAATGCCTTGATTGATGTCAATTACGGAGGCAGCTTTCTTTCGGCCACCAGCTCCTATGCCGATTTCTATGGGAATTCCGAACGTGCAGGACAACGTGATAATGCCTCGGCCGATTTCCCGACAGGACATGTCATCGTAGACGGAGTCAACGAAAACGGAAAAAAGAACACAACGAAGATCGGATTGGAAGAATACTATCAAGGACTGGGTGGATCTTACAGACTGGGTGAAGCGCATCTCTACAGCAAAACCTACGTGAAGTTACGTGAAGTGGCCATCGGCTATACTCTGCCCAAAGCATGGCTTCCGGGATTGCCGCTTTCGAGTGTAAAAATTTCGGCCGTAGGACGCGATTTGTTCTACCTTTACAAAAAGGCTCCGATGAATCCGGAGTTTGCATTCTCTCGTGCTGATTATGCACAAGCATTCGAATATGCTGCGATGCCTCCGACACGCACTTTGGGCTTCTCTCTTAATGTTAAATTTTAATGGTATTTACGATTATGAAACGAATAAAGAATATAGCTTTCATTTGCATACTGACCGGAATGATCGCGGGTTGTACCGGAAACTTCGACAGTATGAACAAAAATCCTTTGGCCGCTACCGAAGTAACTCCGTCCCTACTGCTGACTAAGATGGAAGAATATGGCTTCAATTGCCGCTCATGGGAGTATCAGGTTGGGAATAACCTGTACACCAGCGATTATGCGCAATACGTATCCAATACGGCTACGTATTTCGCCACCGCAAATTATGAATGGAAAGATAACTGGGCGAACGACGGTTTCTGGAAATCCTACTATACGTATTTGGCTAAACCTTTAAATGAGACGAAAGCCATGCTGGATCGACATCCCGAATACAGTAATATTTATCAAATGATGCGTATTATTTCGGCCATGGGAGCGGCACGTACGACCGATATGTTCGGGGATGTGCCTTATTTCAAGGCAGCAACAGGTGAAATCACCCCGAAATATGATTCTCAAAAGGATATCTATTACGATATATTTAAGGAACTGACTGAAGCATCCGGTTTATTGGCAAGTAATACGAACCAAGTGGGTCCGGATGCGAACGACATCATCTACAAAGGTGACGTGAAAAAATGGATCAAGTTGGCCAATGCTTGCCGTCTGCGTCTTGCGATGCGTCTGCGTTATATTGACCCGGAGAAGTCAAAAGCCGAGGCCGAAGCTGCACTAAAAGCGCCCCTGCTTGAAGGAAATCAGGACAATGCCGGAGTAGCACAAGCAAAAACAAACAATGGACATTCGTTGTACACGATTGCTTTCTGGAACGAGTTCCGTGTCAGCAAAACCATGATCGACATGATGCTTTATGAAAGTTCTGTAACCGACCCACGTATCTCACTGTGGTTCGGTAAGACACAAGCCTGGCTCTATGGGACTAAATTTCAGGATTCGGAAAACAAAATACCTGTGGCCGAGTGGCAGGGTGTTCCCAACGGACGTAATACGTTCGTAAATCAGTATCACTACCTGAATAACTCGTGTGTATGGGGGTCGCGCGGATATCCCGGATGGAACAAATCGGAGGCGGGAACGGTGAAGAGCGGAAGTACGGCTGCCGACTTCAACGAAAAATCGCCGACAGTAGTTATACCCATGATCATCTTTAACTACGCCGAAGTATGCTTTCTCAAAGCCGAAGCAGCCTTGTTCGGTTACAACGGCGCAGGCGATGCGAAAGCGAATTACGAAGCCGGAATCCGGGCCTCGTTTGCCGAGGCACGTAGTGGTGTTGATGCGGCTTTCTACTCGAAAGATAAAGACGACGCATACATTGCTGGAGGAGAGGTGAAGTGGGGAGCGGATAAGGAAGATAATTTCCGTAAAATCATTACACAAAAATGGATCGGTATCTATCCCAACTCTATTGAAGCATGGGCAGAGTTCCGTCGTACAGGCTATCCGTTGTATGATGGAAAACGTCAGGGAATCCGTCCGATCGAGGTGAATAACAGCACGACCATCCCGCAGGGACAGTTCGTAAAGCGATTACGTTACCTTGACGATGAAATTAAACTGAACCATCATGCGTCTGATCCTGCACTCAATAACAAACAGAACTCTGACCCAAAGAGTATGAATGTTCGTGTTTGGTGGGATACGGGACGATATAAATAATACGACAAAGCACGGATAAAAAAGAGGTTGTCTATATTTTTGAGACAGCCTCTTTTTTTTATTTCCTTAATTCATAGACTGATAGGGTTGAAAAGATTTAAACTGTATCTGATAATCAACGATAAAGGAGAAATCTTAGATTTTATACTTACTCTTGCAAATGTAGATGACAGAGAACCGCTCAAATCCATGGAGTTTCACAAGCGCATCTTCGGACAGCTTTTATTTATGAGTAAAGCAAACTACCAACGCAATTCGGGGATAAACCAAAATAAAGAGTATCCCGAACTCACGTAAGTATAAAACTTCTCCGGTCAATCAATAAAGTTACAAAAGACGAATTTCGACGTTCGAGCGCGAAACGAAAAGTGAATAGTGAAAGCCCTTTTGGCATTTGATTGTTAAATTGTAGAGCGAACACCGACCTCTGATTGTTGATAACCAATTACTAAGCAGGAAAATATCCAAAATAACGAAACATCGGCAGGGCTGCTCTCTCATCAATTACTTTTGAGTCGAAGAAAATATTGCCGTTGCGGTTCGGGGTAATGTTCTATGGCATATCGCAAAGCGGTACGCGGCATACGGAGTGCGTGTTGTTCGAGGAAACCCGTCAAAGCCTCCCTGTCGCGTTTGCCGACTTCGCGCAGCATCCATCCGACGGCTTTGTGTATCAAATCGTGCGGATGAGAAAGGAGTTTCTCGGCTAACGCGAACGTATCGGCAAATTCACCGTTTCGGATAAACGAGATCGTCGAAACAATCGCGATGCGTTGCTCCCACAGACACTTGCTTTTCGCCATCCGATACAGGATATCACGTTCTTTATCGAGTAAATACATCCCTACGATGGTGGGACAGGTCAGATCTACCAGATCCCAGTTGTTCGCCCGGCCGGCATGCTTCAAGTAAAACCCGTAGATTTCCGAGCGTTCCTTTTCGGAAGCCTTTTTGAATCGTTCCGTCAGGATCAGCAGGGCGCAAAGACGCGCTTCGTGATAATCGCTTCGCAGCAGTTTGCGTAGCTCCGACACGGGTGTCTTGAGATTCGCCTTGGCAATACTGCGGGTATGCGGCACGACGACCCCGATAAACACGTCGCCTTCGCCGTATTGACCGGGGCCTGTCTTAAAGAACCGTTGCAGATGCGCCGCCTTGGCCGGTGTGCCGACAGATTGTAATTCCGCAATGATGAAATCGGCTGTCATGGACGCAATACACGGCTGACGGGACGGTCGTCTTCAAAGAATCCGATGACGTTATCGCTGACGGCGCGCGCCATCTTGATGCGCGAATACGTAGTCTGCGTACCGATATGCGGCGTGAGCACCACATTATCCATAGTCAGCAGCTCGGGAGACGGACGGTCGTTGAACTCGAAGACATCCAACCCGGCTCCGTAGATTTCTTTATTCTGCAATGCTTTGATCAACGCCTTTTCGTCCACCATAGCGCCGCGTGCCGTATTGATCAGGATAGCTGTAGGCTTCATCTTCTTCAATTCCGCCTCGCCGATGATATGGTGTGTTTCGGAGGTGTACGGAGCATTCAGGGAGATAAAATCCGACTGGGTGAGTAGTTCGTCCATCGTAACGTATGTTGCCTCGGCCGTTGTTTCTTCATGAAGGTCGAGCCGGCGACGGTTGTGATAGATCACCTCCATGCCGCAGGCTCTGGCACGTTTGCACAAGGCTTTCCCGATACGTCCCATCCCGATGATGCCGAGCGTCATGTCCGTCACCGGCATCCCTAAGTTTTCGAGCGTTCCTCGTTTCATTTGGTCGCCGAATTGGCGCACTTTACGGTCGCATTCGGAAATGCGGCGAGCCGTATCGAGCAGGAGTACGAGCGCGAGGTTGGCTGTCGGCTCGGTTGTCGGCGCCGGCGTATTGGTCACCGTAATCCCTTTCTCCAACGCATACGCAACATCGATGTTATTGTATCCCACGGCATAATTAGCCACCAACTTCAGGTTGGTCGCCCGATCGATCAATTCCTTATTGACGGGAAAATCCAACATGGAACAGAGCACATCGTACTCCGGAATCATCTCCATCACCTCATCATACGTAAAATCTTCGCCTTTCGGCGGGAAGGTCACATCATACCTGCTTTCCAGCTCCGCGAATCCCTCGCGGAACATGTCATACGTAATTAATATCTTCTTCATGATCATTCAAAAAAACGGTTTACTGCCGGACAAAAATACGCAACATCCGTTGAATCCCATGAAGTTTTACTAATTTTGTGCCCTAAAGAAAGAAAAAATGGCATTGAACTACATTTGGATCGGATTTATCTTAGTGGCTTTCGTGGTTGCTTTGTGTAAACTGATTTTTCTTCAGGACACCGATGTTTTTACGCAGATTATCTCTTCGACTTTCGATTCGGCACGAATGGGGTTCGATGTATCCATCGGATTGACGGGCATTCTCTCTCTCTGGCTCGGACTGATGAAGATTGGCGAAAAAGCGGGTCTGATACATGCTTTTGCGCGGATCGCCTCACCCGTTTTCGGGAAACTGTTTCCGGAGATACCGAAAGATCACCCGGCCGCGGGGTCTATTTTTATGAATATCTCGGCCAATATGTTGGGACTTGACAACGCCGCCACGCCGATCGGACTGCGTGCCATGCAGCAGTTGCAGGAACTGAACCCGAAGAAGGATACGGCCAGCAATGCCATGATCATGTTTTTGAACATCAATGCTTCCGGCCTGACGGTCATCCCGATTACGATCATGATGTATCGTGCCCAGTACGGCGCAGCCAATCCGTCGGATATCTTTCTGCCGATTCTGCTTACTACATTCGTCTCTACGCTCGTGGCTATTATAGCTGTCGGCATTGTTCAAAAAATCAACCTTTTCCAACGTAATTTATTACTTTTCTTTCTGGGCGCTTTCACCTTTATCGGCAGTCTGGTATGGTTCTTTCGCTCACTCCCGCAAGAGAAAGTATCGCTATACTCGACGCTGTTCGCTAACGCGCTGCTTTTTTCCATCATCTGCGGATTCATCATTTGCGGAGTACGGAAAAAATTGAATGTTTATGACGCTTTTATCGAAGGCGCGAAAGAGGGTTTCCTCACCGCAGTAAAAATCATTCCCTACTTAGTCGCGATTTTAGTGGCCATCGGGGTGTTCCGGGCATCGGGAGCAATGGATTATCTCGTCGAAGGGCTTCGCTGGTGCGTAACGTCAGCGGGCTTGGATGCCACGTTTGTAGGAGGCGTGCCGACCATGCTGATGAAGCCGTTAAGCGGCAGCGGAGCACGGGGCATGATGTTGGATGCGATGGGAACATACGGTGCCGATTCGTTTGTGGGGCGGTTGGCCTGCGTGGCGCAAGGCTCGACCGATACGGTCTTCTACGTGGCGGCCGTGTACTACGGCAGCGTTGCCATCCGCAACACACGACATACGATTTCGTGCGCGCTGCTGGCCGATCTGGCAGGGGCGCTCACCGCAATAGCCATGACGTATTTATTCTTTTCAGTATGATTACTTATAATACGGAAGACGTAAAAATGCCTGTATTCCCCAAGCGCAAGACAAGTGCCTGGATTAAACGCGTAGCAGCTCTTCACGGCAAAACGGTAGGAGATATCGCCTATATTTTCTGTTCGGACGAGAAGATCCTCGACGTAAATCGCATGTACTTACAGCACGATTATTATACCGACATCATTACGTTCGATTATTCCGAAGACAACATGATATCCGGCGACCTCTTTATCAGTCTCGATACGGTCCGTACCAATGCCGAAAAATTCGCCGTGACATACGACAGTGAATTGTATCGGGTGATCATCCACGGCGTCCTGCATCTGTGCGGGATCGACGACAAAGCGCCGGGCGCCCGCGCCGTGATGGAACGCTACGAGAACGAGGCGTTGCAACTGCTCGATACGCCGCCGGCTACTTGAACAGTTTATAGAGATCTATCACCGGAGAAATATCGTAAACGGTTTTCCATTTGCTCTCGAACGGATCAAACTCCCGGCAGACTGTGCCATAGATCCCAAAGATCTTGTTGAACATCGCCGTAGCAGAGACTCCGTAGCCGGTCTGAGGAACGAAAGGCGAAAGCAGCATAGAACCGTGCTGCGCATTGTAGTTCGCCCCCATCGAGTATCGGCCGTAAGCTCCAACGGTAAGCCATGAGTTTACCTGATACGATGCCATAAGGTAACTCACGCCGTCATAATACGGGCGATGACCGAAATTATGGGTATATCGCATCGCGTAAAAACCGCTCTGAAGAAGGAACGACTCGTTGATATGGGCTTGAACGGCGCCACCGGCCTTATATACATCACTCATCCCCGGCGACAATTCTCTGCTGTTATACAGAAGAAGCCGGAGTTTCTGATCTACGGGATACGAAGTCACATTTAAATAGTCCGATAGATTCATTGTACTTAGCAGAGGATAACGAGAGGACTCCCATCGATCAGCGGGCAGATCGAGTGTCATCTTTATCTCTCGTTTTCTTTCTATCTCCGGCAAAACCGGTAGTCTCAGATTCAGCTTGCTTTCATTCTCTTGCGCATGTGCGGTAGGAAGCAGGAGAAAACACAAACTCCCTATGCCCCAAAACCTCCTTAGCATCCCGACGAACCGCGGCATTCGGCTTTCGTGTTGCCTTGTAATCTTCGTGATCGTAAACATGGTCTTATTCTTTAATACGCCAAAAGTAGAAAAAATATCTGATCTTGCATGAGTTCAAAAATTTATTTCCGGTTTTGTCACAACGGCGTGTTCTACGGTACACACCGTTTCCAAGACTTCGATAAGACTTTATTCCTTCGGTACTGCTTTCGCGGCTCTTTAATGCGCTATCTCTGTTTTTAAAAGCCTCTGTGCGGAGTTTAAAGAAAATCATATAAATTTGCAGCAAAATTAAGAATTATATAAAAACGTTTAATGGTCGGTTATGCGCCGTATGAGTTCATACGGCAGACGGTTAACCGAATCAAACAGTGAAAGTATGGATTATACATTCAGGGAAATCGAGAAGAAATGGCAGGCACGGTGGGTCGCAGATAAGACTTACGAAGTAAAGGAAGATGATCGTAAGCCTAAATATTATGTATTGGATATGTTCCCTTACCCTTCGGGGGCGGGATTGCACGTAGGACACCCGCTGGGATACATCGCCTCGGATATCTACGCGCGTTATAAACGTCTTCAGGGATTTAACGTACTTCATCCTATGGGGTATGACGCATACGGGCTCCCGGCCGAACAATACGCCATTCAGACCGGTCAACATCCGGAAGTGACAACGGTGAATAACATCAACCGTTACCGTGAACAACTGGACAAGATCGGGTTTTCGTTCGATTGGAGCCGCGAAGTGCGCACTTGTGCCCCCGGCTATTACCACTGGACACAATGGGCTTTCCTGAAGATGTTCGGCAGCTACTATTGTAACCGCACCCAGCAGGCACGTCCCATCGAAGACCTTGTGAAAGCGTTTGAAACGAGCGGTACGGAAGATCTGGATGTAGCCTGTACGGAAGTGCTGACGTTCACAGCCGGCGATTGGAAGGCGATGAGCCGGAAAGAACAACAGGAGACCTTGATGAATTATCGTCTGGCTTACCTTGGAGATACGATGGTCAACTGGTGTCCGAAGCTCGGTACGGTATTGGCTAATGATGAGGTAAGCGAAGGTCTTTCGATACGCGGCGGCTATCCGGTCGAACAGAAGGTGATGCGTCAATGGTGCCTGCGCGTGTCTGCCTATGCGCAACGCCTGCTCGAAGGATTGGAGCGGATCGATTGGACCGAATCGCTGAAGGAGACGCAACGAAACTGGATCGGACGAAGCGAAGGTGCTCAAATGTATTTTTCCATTGCAGAAAGTGACAAAAAGATAGAAATTTTTACGACGCGCGCCGATACGGTCTTCGGAGTCACCTTTATGGTCCTTGCCCCCGAAAGCGAATACGTGTCTGTACTTACGACCGACGAACAGAAAGCAGAAGTAGAAGCCTATCTCGAGTCCGTCAAACGACGCACCGAACGCGAACGCATCTCCGACCGGCGTATGACGGGTGTCTTCTCCGGTTCATACGCCATCCATCCGATGACGAATGAACCTATTCCTGTATGGATCAGTGATTATGTGCTCGCCGGATACGGTACCGGAGCTATCATGGCCGTTCCTGCGCACGACAGCCGCGACTATACCTTTGCCAAACAGTTCAATCTCCCGATTATCCCGTTGATCGAAGGGTGCGATGTCTCCGAAGAGAGCTTCGACGCCAAGGAAGGTCAAATGATGAACTCGCCGATGGCAGGTAAGGAACAGCCCGAGGGTTTGGTGCTCAACGGACTGAATGTGCCTGATGCCATCGCAAAGACAAAACGGTATATCGAAGACAAAAAATTGGGTTATGTCAAAATCAACTACCGTCTGCGCGACGCGATCTTCAGTCGCCAGCGTTACTGGGGTGAGCCGTTCCCGATCTATTACGATGCCGAGGGTATGCCGCAACCGATCCCCGAAGAGTGTTTACCGCTCAGACTGCCCGATGTCGATAAGTTCCTGCCGACCGAGACGGGCGAACCTCCGCTCGGACGGGCAACGACATGGGCTTGGGATTGCGAAAAGCGGCAAGTCGTAGAAAATACGAAAATAGACCGCCATACCGTATTTCCGCTCGAACTGTGCACCATGCCGGGGTTCGCAGGCTCATCAGCCTACTATCTCCGTTATATGGATCCACACAACGACAAGGCGCTCGTCTCACGGCAAGCGGGCGAATACTGGCGCAATGTCGACCTCTATATCGGAGGAACGGAACATGCTACGGGACATCTTATTTACAGCCGCTTCTGGAATAAATTCCTGTACGATCTCGGCGTTTCGTGCGAGGAGGAACCGTATAAAAAATTGATCAATCAGGGAATGATACAGGGACGATCCAACTTCGTATATCGCATTGTCGGTACAAATCAATTCGTTTCACTCCATCTGAAAGACAATTACGAAGTGACGCCGATCCATGTAGACGTGAACATCGTCGAAAACGATCAACTCGATATCGAAGCTTTCCGCAACTGGAATCCCGAATATAAAGATGCTGAATTTGTGCTCGAAGACGGCCGGTACATCTGCGGATGGGCGATTGAAAAGATGTCGAAATCGATGTTTAACGTCGTCAACCCCGATGTTATCGTCGAGAAGTTCGGCGCCGACACGCTGCGTCTTTACGAAATGTTCCTTGGTCCTCTCGAACAGTCGAAACCGTGGGACACGAACGGTATTGATGGTGTCCATCGCTTCCTGAAAAGACTGTGGGGGCTCTTTTACTGCCAAGTCGGCGAATGGGGTGTTACCAGCGACGAACCGACGGCCGACGAGCTGAAAGCGCTCCATAAACTGATCAAAAAGGTAACATACGACATCGAACATTTCTCATACAACACCTCCGTCAGCGCGTTTATGATTTGCCTCAACGAGTTGACGAGCCTGAAATGTCACAAACGTGCCATCCTTGAACCGCTGTTGATCGTGCTCGCCCCGTTTGCCCCGCATATCACCGAAGAGCTCTGGCATGCCCTTGGCAACACGACGAGCATCTGTGATGCGGTATGGCCGTCGCACGACGAGCAGTATCTGGTCGAAAGCTCGGTGACATACGCGATTTCATTCAACGGAAAGACGCGGTTCAGCCTCGAACTGTCGGCCGATTTGTCGCGCGAAGAAGTGGAGAAAGCTGCTTTAACACATGAGAACTCCGCCCGATGGATCGAAGGAAAAACACCCAAAAAGATCATTGTCGTACCTCATAAAATTGTAAATATCGTATTATGAAAGATTCGATTCGAAAAGTTTATTACCCTTTGAAGGACTATCTCCTGATCTGTCTCGGTACCGCCATGTATGGATTCGGATTCAATGGTTTCATCCTTTCAAACCAGGTGGTTACCGGAGGATTAAGCGGTATAGGCGCCTTAATTTTCTTTGCGACGGGTATACCGGTCTCCATCTCTTATTTCGTGATCAATCTTCTGCTGCTCGCTATCGCATTCAAAGTACTGGGAATGAAATTTTTGCTAAAAACGATCTTCGGTGTCGTAGCCTTGTCGTTCTGGTTCTGGTTCTTCGAGCAGTTGCTGGGTGGTAAACCCATCATGGAGAGTGGCGAAGTTTTTATGTCGATCATCATCGGCGCTTTGATATGCGGTACCGGTATGGGACTTGTGTTTTCGGCCGGCGGCAGTACGGGAGGCACCGATATCATTGCGGCTATCATCAACAAATATAAGCACGTATCTATTGGGGCGGGGATGGTTTTATTAGACCTTATCATTGTGAGTTGTTCGTATTTTATCTTCCATAATGTCGATAAGATTGTACTCGGGTTAGTGGAGATGGGAATCAACTCGTACATGCTTGACCGCATTCTCAATGCCAATACCCAATCGGTACAGTTCCTGATCTTTTCACGCAAATATGATGAGATCGTGGAGCGCATCATCAAAGACCTCGGACGCGGATGTACTATCCTCAACGGTGAAGGCGGCTATTCGCATAAACCGATGAAAGTAATCGTGCTTATCGCCAAACGGCGTGAGAGCGTAACCATCTTTCGTCTGATCAAGTCAATCGATAGTCAGGCATTCATCTCGCAAAGTGTCGTGCGTGGGGTGTATGGCGAAGGGTTTGACCCCATAAAAGCATAGCCATACAATTTTACGGCTTTAATTGCGTTCTTTTAACAGGTGAACATTTTCCGAAGATCGAATGTTTAGAAAGAAAAAGAAAAGAAGGAAATGTAGTGAAAACATTGGTATTTGCGACGAATAACGAACATAAGCTCAGGGAGGTGCGCGCCATGATGCCACCGGACATTGAGGTGCTTGGCCTCTCGGATTTGAAATGCTCCGACGAACTGCCCGAAACGTCTTCTTCGCTCGAAGGCAATGCGATGCAGAAAGCACGCTACGTGAAATTGAAGTTCGGATACGATTGCTTCGCCGACGATACAGGGCTGGAAGTCGATGCGTTGCGCGGTGAGCCGGGTGTCTACTCGGCACGCTACGCCGGACCGGAGTGCGACAGCACCGCCAACATTCGTAAGCTCCTTGGTAACCTCTCCGGAAAATCCAACCGCAACGCACGGTTCCGTACCGTGATCGCGCTGATCATCGAAGGCAGTGAGTACCTGTTCGAAGGAATGATTTACGGACGCATCACGCAGGCCATGCGCGGATCGAACGGCTTCGGATACGACCCGGTTTTTGTACCGGACGGATACAAACAGACGTTTGCTGAACTCGACGAAAACGTGAAGAACGGTATTAGTCACCGGGCGCGTGCCGTACGCAAACTGACCGGTTTCTTGAGTGGAATGTAAAACGGCAAGCCGTTATTGCACGAAAGAAAGAGCGAAACCAACCCATTTAACAAGCAAAAAACAATCAACAGCTATGAACATCCGATATTTGATTATTTGCCTGCTGGTTATCAGCACCTCCATCCGCTCACAACAGCATGAGAGATGGCGCACCCATCTGGCGAGTTACAACACGACGGCCGTAGCCGAAGCGGAAAACGACGTGTACGCCATGGCCGACGGTACGATTTACAGCTATGGCAAGAACGACAACAATGTCAAGATGTACACAAAGTTGAACGGGTTGAGCGATTCCGACGTCAAACTGATCCGTTACAACATGGCCGTTCACATGCTGGTGGTCGTCTATTCAAACGGCAACATCGACCTGATGAGCCGCGACGGAATGTATAACCTGCCTTATCTCAAGAATGCGGGCAATATTCAGGATAAAACCCCGAACGAAATCAACTTTGTCGGAGAGAGGGCGTATCTGTCGACCCACTTTGGGATCGTAGTGATTGACCTGAAGAAAAAAGAGGTCTCCGAGACGTATAAACTGGGCATGAAAGTGTATTCTTCATGCCTGCACGGAGAGATGATCTACGCCTCTACCGAACGAGGCCTTTACACCGCTTCCACAAAAGACAATCTGATGGATTTCAATAACTGGAAGCAACTCCCGGCTCATGGTGCGGATTTTGACAGCAAGAAAATCGTTCGCATCGGTATCTTTCAGAACAAACTCTGCCTCTGTATTCCCGGTGCCGGTCTCTACTACCGAAACGATGGCGGACAATTCATACCGTTGGTGAAACAGATTTATATAGAAGGGATGACTATTCAGGGCGACCACCTGCTGGCTCATACGGGCGGAAACCTTTATATCTACACGTCGCTCGAAAGCCCTCCCGAGATCGTCTCGCCCGGGGTTGTCAAAGATGTATCCACGCTCAAGAATACAAATACATACTGGGTGGCATCCGGCACAAAAGGATTGATCGGTATCCGGCGTAAGAATGCGAATGCGTTCGAAACGTTTGTTTCCGGACTGAATATCGAGGGGCCTAAACGAAACTTCTGCACCTTCATGACGGTACAAAGCGGCAAACTGCTGGTTACCGGCGGTGATCGTTGGACAGACCGCTTCAACCGTCCCGGAACATTGATGACATACGAAGGAGGAAAATGGACGAACTTTGACGAGACGACCGTCAATAAAGCTGCCGGATACGCTTGCCGCGACTATACCGGAGTAGCCGTCGACCCCGACGATGCCGGTCATTATTTTGTCTCCACCTTTGGGGAAGGTGTCATCGAAATAAAAGACAATACGTATGCACAATTGTATAATCATACGAATACGCCACTCGCTTCGGCATACAATTCTTCACCCAATTATGTGCGTGTGGGAGGTATCTCCTTCGACAAACAGAAGAATTTATGGATGACGAATTCCGGCGTCCAGAACGGTATTGTTGTACGGACAGCCGACGGGAAATGGAAATCTCTCTTTTATAAAGGAGTGAGTGGTGTCCCGCTGGTCGATAAAATTTTAATTACCTCGAAAGGACATAAATGGGTCAATGTGCCGCGCGGCACACCGGGACTTCTGGTATTTGACGATAACGGTACGCCGACAGACAATGCAGACGATAAATCCCACTTCTTTACCCAGCTCAGGAATGCTCGTGGCGATGCGCTTAACGTCAGCGCATTCTACTGCATGGCCGAAGACCTGAACGGTGAAGTATGGGTCGGCACAGACCATGGGCCGGTGATCTGTTCAACACCCGAAGCAGCGATCAAAGACCCGCAAAAGTTCTTCGGAAGTGTTATTGTACGTCCTAATGACGACGGATCGAATGGTATTTTTCTGGATAGCGAACAAATCAAAGCCATCGCCGTAGACGGTGGGAACCGCAAATGGATCGGCACCGGGAGTTCCGGTATCTTCCTCGTTAATCCTTCCGGTACCGAAACCATCGAACATTTTACGACCGAGAATTCCCCGCTCCTGTCGAACCATATCCAGAGCATTGCCATCGATCATAAAACGGGCGAAGTCTTTATAGGCACCGATAAAGGCATCATTTCCTACCTTGGCGATGCCACGGAAGGCAGCCTCGACTATTCCGATGTCTATGCTTTCCCAAACCCTGTCCGCCCCGACTTCGACGGCAGCGTAACGATTACCGGCCTGATCGCCGACTCGAACGTGAAAATTACCGATCTGAACGGGAACCTGATTTATCAGGCAAAATCGGCCGGAGGGCAGGTGACGTGGAACTGTCGCTCACACAAAGGACAACGTGTGGCTACCGGTATCTACCTCGTTCTGGTCTCCACCGCGCAGGGAGCCGAAAGTGTGGTCACAAAAATCGCGGTTGTCAAATAGATCGTAGTATAATCGTACGACGGCAGCATCGGAGTCTTCCGCGGCCTCCGTGGAGATACGCTGTTTCAAAATGTAAGGAAAGCTGTTAAGCCATCTGATAACCATCGTTAAGCAGGCGAAATACATCCGTTTATTAAACCACAACTGTGATCCAATTGGACGACAGTTGTGAAACAAGTCAAGGATACGTACCGAAAGGCTTAATAAGAACGATCCGCAGACTTAGTCAGCGCCATCGAATGGCTTCGATACTTCATCCAAATTCCTCCGCGAAACGCGAGATTTTCATTATCTTCACGTACGTTGCTTGACTCTTCGGGTAACAGCCGGGAGGAAAGTTATCATCTTCTTTTTTATGAAAAGAGCGATTTTTTGTGTAGATTTGTCCGTTTCAAAAGCAAGAATAAAATGATGAAAGCAGCGAATTACCATTTTGCGGAAATGATTTACCGTCAGGCCGAGAAGTATAACGATCGGACGGAATTACTTCATCGTGAGCCGAAGAGCGGGAAATGGATCAAAATTTCATGGGCGGAGCTTGCCGATAAAGTTCGTTTGACTTCACAGGCCATGATTGAATACGGGATCGGTGTACAAGAGAATGTCGGCATCTATGCGCAAAACATGCCGGAATGTTTCTTTACTTCATTCGGCGCTTACGGTATCCGTGCGGCTGAAGTACCGATGTATCCGACGAATTCACCTGATCAGATCGCATATATTATCCGCGAAGCCGAGATACGTCTTCTCTTTGTCGGAGAGCAGCAGCAATATAACAACGCCTTCAAGGTGCAGCAAGAAATAGGCGATACGCTGAAGAAACTCGTTATCTTCGACCGAAACGTGGTACGCTACCCCGAAGACCGGACATCAATTTACTTCGATGAGTTCATCCGTCTCGGCGATAATGCGCATGCCGAGACCAGCGCCAAAATTCGCCGCAACGAAGCCATTGATGGTGATATTGCCATGATTGTCTATACTTCCGGCACGACGGGCGAACCGAAAGGCGTCATCCTCACCCACGCTAACCTGCGCGAAACGATGCGCATTCACGACATCCGTCTGCCGATGGTCAACGATCATGATCTGTCGATGTGCTTTCTTCCGCTTGTACATATCTTCGAAAAAGGCTGGGCTTGCTTCTGTCTCTACAAAGGAGTACGGATGGCGATCAACCAATATCCGAAAGAGATCCAGAAAACACTGCCCGAAATACGCCCGACCCTGATGTGCAACGTCCCGCGATTCTGGGAGAAAGTATATGGAGGCGTACAGGAAAAGATCGAACAGTCACCGCAAATTATGAAGCGACTGTTTCACGCCGCGATCGAGACGGGACGGCGCTATACGTTCGACTATCGCAATATCGGCCGGAAACCGCCGTTAGGGCTTATGCTGAAATATCATCTCTATGATAAAACGCTCTTCACGATGGTGAAGAAAGCCGTCGGGCTGCAACGTGGAGTACTCTTCCCCGTTGCCGGAGCGCCTCTGGCCGATAACATCGCTGCTTTCCTTCTGTCGATAAACATACCGATCATTTACGGATACGGCCTCTCCGAAACAAGTGCTACCGTATGTTGCTATCCGACGAAGGAATACATCATCGGCTCTATTGGAAAAATTATGCCCGGCCTCGATGTACGAATTGATGAGGCCACGAATGAAATCCTCGTCAGGGGCAAGACCGTCACGACAGGATATTACAAAAAACCGGAGGAAACGAAAAAAGCTTTTACCGACGACGGTTTCTTCCGTACCGGCGATGCCGGCCGGCTCGAAGGCGAAACACTTTACTTCCTCGAACGAATCAAGGATCTGTTCAAGACGTCGAACGGGAAATACATCGCTCCGCAGGCCATAGAAATGAGCCTGAGCGGTAACATCTACATCGAGCAGTGCGCCGTTATCGCCGACGAACACAAGTTTGTCAGCGCTCTTATCGTACCGGCTTTTCCGGCACTCGAAGACTATGCTCGAAAAAAAGGAATCACCTACAGCGATCATCACGAACTGATCGGGAAAGAAGAAATCGTACGTCTCTTTCAATCGAATATCGAAGAGTGCCAGAAACATTTTGCTTCGTTCGAGAAGATCAAACGCTTTACGCTTCTACCTCGGCCTTTCTCGATGGAGGAGGGCGAGTTGACCGATACGCTCAAGCTGCGCCGCGGCGTAATAGCTCGTCGCTATGCAGCACAGATCGCCGCGATGTATAAAGAGTAAGCAGAAAAGTGTACCTTTGCAAACAATTGACTTATCCAATAAAACAGGCAGAATGTCGGTGTTGGCAAAGCACCGGCTGTAAAGAACGATGATTGAACTTTTCTATACGGGTGTGATTATCGGTATCCTGGTCTCGGCGCCGATGGGACCTATCGGGATGCTGTGTATCCAGCGAACCCTGTCGAAAGGACGATGGCACGGGTTTGTCAGCGGGCTGGGTGCGGCGCTGTCTGATGTTCTTTACGCAGCCTTTACCGGTTTGTTCATGGGGCTCGTTGTAAACTTTGTGGAAGCTCATCAGCAGCCGCTCCGGATATTCGGAAGCATTATGCTGGGCGTCTTCGGATATTACATATTCCGGAGTAATCCGGTGAAACAGTTGAAGAAGAACCGGGAGCACAAGATGTCGTTCGTTCAGGATTTTGTATCTGCTTTTCTGCTGACATTTAGCAATGTGCTAATTGTGCTCCTGTATATCGGATTGTTTGCACGGTTCGCTTTTGTCTTTTCGGCCAGTGTATGGGATGTACCAAGCGGTTTGGGAGGCATTGCCGCAGGAGCTGTCCTCTGGTGGTTTTTTGTCACCTATATCGTATCCAAACTACAGCGCTGGTTCAACATCCGCAGTATCCGTATTCTGAACCAAATTGTGGGAGGTGTGATCCTCTCGCTCTCAGTCGTCGGAATTATTTATGCTTTTATTGAATAAATAAGAGAATCTTCTTAAAATCAGAATTGTATCAAGTGCTATAAGTGGAAAATACGGATTACGGCTCATATTACATCATGCACTTTTTGACAATATATCGGATAAAATGAAGAGCAGGAGAAAACACTTCTATTCACTTATAAAGAGATTATAAGAGCTCTGAATTAGAATTCGTCATCAAGATTTGTTTGTTGAGGTCTTAATCCGGCTGGTATCTTTTGAATTCGGGGAATTGAAGAGTTAAAAAAATTTTTTTAGTTGCTCGATAATGAAGAAGTTGATCTCTTGGATAATGTCCATAACTTGTGCGATTTGTCCGATCCTCTTACGAGAAGCATCGTGCTTTGAGTAGATATCTAAGCAGTGATGCAATTAGTTTTCAATCACTCAATGCTCTTTTGGGTATAGAGGATCGATTGCATTGGCACCTCCGGATGTCCCTTTTGGAGAGGATGCTTTCCGAGCCGGAAAAGACCACTCTGTCACCAATGTTAATGCGCTTAAAAAGTGTGCTTTAGTCCTTGTATCGAACAAGAAGGACTGGTTGTCTGTCAAAAAGAGACGATTCAAGGCTGCTCTGAATATGAACTACTTCAAAGAACTATTCAGAACTTAATGCGATTGCCCCTAAATAACCCGAACCGATGTCGGGAGAACAGAACGACTCCTCCCTGCTTACCATTGTTATCCTGTTTTTTTACAAGAAGTGGATTTTTCTTTTTCGATTTTTATCGTTGTCTTCCAGACGAAAAGTTGAGAAGAACGCGCAAAAGAAACAAAAAAAAGAACTTTTTGTGAACAATCTTGATATGTCCCTTGTTCTAGGAATACAAACGGATCTTCTTCTCGGGCAAATTGCTACATAAGATAGACGAGAAGATCGCGGGTGTGAAAAATGAAACAGGCGGAACGGACACAGGTAAGGATGAAATAACCTGTCACATCGGTGAGTGCTTTGCTTCGAAACACAGCATCTCCCGGGCAGTCCGAATGCTCCGGAGCCCGAACGAGGGAACTCCGAATTCGAAGAAAAGGCTATGAAGGTCGGTATATCTTATCTTACCGATTTACCATAGATAAATAGTTGTTTGTTTTAGTTGATTTGGAAAAAGGTCAGACTGTGAAGTTCGACCTTTTTTTTGCTATCTACCCGAAACAATGTTTAGCTTATTGCGAAAGGTTGTCTGTCTGTTGGAAAAAAATCCCGTCAGACGAAAAAAACGTATTCCCTAAAAGAGGTAAATCCCGGAATCTACGGATTAAGCGTTTTCACGTGTTCTGCTACTTCTTCCATCAGCCATTTAGGTGTCGATGTTGCGCCACAGATGCCTACGCTATGGATATCCTTCGGAAGCGGCTCGGTAATGTCGGCAGCAGAGGTAATAAATACGGAACGAGGGTTTGCTTGGAGACACTGATCGAACAACATCTGTCCGTTTGAACTTTTCTTTCCGGCAACGAAATAAATCCAGTCATGCCGCAGGGCAAAGTCACGTATGTTCGGTAAGCGATTGGCCACTTGTCGGCAAATCGTGTCGAAATACTGGAAGGTTACGTCGGGCGAAATCCTCGCGCGAATGGCTTCCACCACTTCTCCGAAGCCGTCGAGAGGCTTGGTCGTCTGTGAAAAAAGTACTATATTTCGTTGAAAATCGAGTTTTTCAATGTCTTCGAGCTTTTCAATCACGATGGCCGTTCCTTCCGTCTGTCCGACAAGACCGTTCACTTCGGCATGCCCTTTTTTGCCGTAAATAACCAATTGCGTTCCGTTCTCTTTTGTTTCCTGATAGCAGCGATGGATGCGCTTTTGTAGCTGGAGTACGACCGGGCAGGTGGCGTCGATGATTTTTATCTGGTTCTTTTGGGCAAGTTCATAGGTTGAAGGCGGTTCGCCATGTGCACGGAGCAGTACGGTACGGTTACGCAGATGTGCCAGATCCGCATGTTCGATGGTGTGAAGTCCCAATGCTTTCAGTCGCTCCATCTCGAGGCTGTTATGCACTAGATCGCCCAAGCTGTAAAGTTCGTCGGTTTGCTTCAGTTCGCGTTCGGCACTTTGAATGGCTTTTACGACTCCGAAACAAAAACCCGATCCGCTGTCTATGGTTACTTTTACCATTTTTTATTTTTCTGTTGCCTTACGAAACTCATTCATCAACCATGCCTGCTGTTCAGCGATGGTCATGTCGGTGTTATCTAATTCGATTGCATCGTCTGCTTTGCGAAGCGGACTTTCGGCACGGGCCATATCCAGCCTGTCGCGCTCCTGTACATTTTTCAGCACTTCATCAAACGAAACGGATTCTCCTTTCTCACTCATCTCTTTTACTCGTCTCTGTGCGCGTATCTCGGCCGATGCGGTTACGAAAATCTTGAGTTCTGCTTGTGGGAAAACGACCGTCCCGATGTCGCGGCCGTCCATTACGATCCCTTTTGCTTCTCCCATCGCTTGTTGCTTTGATACCAGTGCACGACGGACGAACCCTAAAGCTGCAATCCGACTGACACGGTTCGATACTTCCATACCACGAATCTCTGCCTCCACCGGCTCACCGTTCAGAAACGTTTCCGACACCCCCGTTTCGGGGTTCGGCCGAAAGGAAATCTCTATGTTATCCATTGCCTGTTGCAATGCCGCCTCGTTCAGCGTGTCGCCATGGAAAAAACCTTGATGTATCGCATATAGTGTCACAGCTCTGTACATCGCGCCGGTGTCGATGTAGGCATACCCGACGGCCCTCGCAAGATCTCTTGCCATCGTACTCTTACCGCACGACGAGAACCCGTCAACGGCCACAATGATTTTTCTCATATTCTCTATGATGACTATACATTATATATTAAGGGTTCATTTCAGAGAGTGACATCGACAAACTCACCATTAGCGAGAGTGCCGACGGATGATAGCGTGCCACCGATGCACCGATATCGAATCGAGATACATGCAAGCCGGCACCAATCGAAAAACCACCCAATCTGTTTCCCCCCTCTTTCAGCTTCATATCCATGTTGGCCTTCGGATTATATCCCAGTCCGACCCAAAAATTGTCGGAAGGCAGAAAATCTACGCCGAACACGAGATGCTTGGCCAGTGTTTGAACAAAACTGTCATTGAGGTCTTTTTCAGTCAGCGTCTCGTCTACATATTTGAACTTCCATTGCTTCAGATGCATGGCTGTTACCGAGACACGAATCGGAGCATGCGCCATTCTTCTGGAGATTCCCATCTGAATGTCCCAAGGTAACCGTCCGCGCTCCGAGTCGTATGCTTTCAGTTGTGCTCCGATATTTTTCAAGACCACTCCGAAAGAGAAATTCTTTTCTTCGTCGTAATAGCTCAACCCTGCATCGACCCCGATCCCGAACGACGAATATTCAGCCAGATGAGAGTATAACATCTTCATTGAGAGGCCACCCCTCCATTTGTCCGAAAGATCGTACGAGTAAAAAGCCTGTAAACTCAGGTCTCTGGCTGAGAACTCTCCTTTGATCGTCCGTGACGCATCGACCTCTTTGAAGTTGCCATAACTGATGAACGAACCTCCGATCCCCCACGCTCCTCGCTCGCGGTGGGCTTTTGTATATATTGCGCTTCCGACATGGATATCAGCAATATAATTCATGTAATTCAGATTCACCATGCCATCCGTTTCTCCACCTAACAAGGCCGGACTGTGAAAAGCAAGCGAGGGGTCAGCTTCGATCAGGGATACCGTATGCCCTCCCAAAGCATTGGCTCGTGCCGAGGTCGGAAAACGTAAAAACGTAAACACTTCGCCACCTTCCTGCGCCGTCAGAAACCAGGGTAAGAGGCATAGTAGCCCTCCGATTAATCGTATATTTCTTTTTCTCATTCTTTCAAAAGCGTGTGCAAAAGTACATAATTTTATCACATTGTGATATTTTCATATCATGATACCATAACGGATAAAAACAAAAAAAGGTATTCGGGTGCCGACTTTTTTTTCTGAGATCAAAAAAAAATTAAAAAAACAAGTTTTTTCCCGCTTTCACATGCAAGCTGTAATTTTTTTGTCTATCTTTGCCTCCACGAGAACAAAATAAGAGTAATCATTACTTAAAGAAGATAGCTATGGAAATCAAGAAATCGCCTAAAGCAGACCTTGAGGGAGGCAAAGGACTAAGTATCCTGATGGGGTTGGTCGTTGGTTTAGCTGTGTTGTTTGTCGGTTTTGAATGGGGTACGCAAGAAAAAACCATTCAGCAGGATGAAGGCATAGCCGATATCATCGCAGAAGAAGAAATTGATATTACAAGACAGGAAGACACGCCTCCGCCGCCTCCGCCACCACCTTCTGTGGAGCAAGTTGCCGAGGTGCTGAATGTGGTGGAAGACAATGTCGAAGTCGCAGATAACAACTTGTTGTCATCAGAAGACGATCAAGCACAAGCACAGACACAAACGTATGTTCCGCCTGCTGTTAAGGTAGAGGAAGAGGAAGAATCTTCTCAACAAATTTTTATGGTTGTAGAAGAGATGCCGGAATTCCCCGGAGGACAAGCGGCTCTGATGAGTTTTATTGCCAAATCGATTAAATATCCGGTTGTTGCGCAGGAGAATGGAATTCAGGGACGTGTGACCTGTTCCTTTGTGGTGAATAAAGACGGTTCGATCGTAGATGCGGAAGTTGTTCGCGGTATTGACCCTTCGCTTGATAAAGAGGCGCTTCGTGTGATCAATACGATGCCCAAGTGGAAACCGGGTAAACAGCGTGGAAAACCGGTGCGTGTGAAATTCACGGTTCCGATTAACTTCCGTTTGAATCAGTAAGAAGCATAAATACAAACAGTAAAATTCTTTTTTCATTTCACAAAAAGGTCGCCCTCTAAAAGAGCGGCCTTTTTTTTCATGTCGAAATATATGCTCTCATTTGAAGATACTTTGCCGATCATTGAACATGCTGTTCGAGAACTCCGGTTTGATGAACCACCGAGAAGCCTTTTTGATCCGATTGTTTATACGCTTTCGTTGGGAGGTAAGCGCATTCGTCCCGCTTTCACCTTGATGGCTTGCAACCTTTATAGTGCCGATGTTGAACAGGCGCTCAAGCCTGCTCTCGGGATTGAAGTGTTTCATAATTTTACATTGCTGCACGATGACTTAATGGATGAAGCCCGGATCCGTCGGGGGCAACCGACGGTGCATGTTAAATGGAACCGGAATACGGCCGTGCTTTCGGGGGATGCCATGCTCATTACGGCTTATCGCCTTATCGGAGAAACTTCGTCGGAACAACTTAAAAAAATTCTTGATTTGTTTACGCAGACGGCTTTGGAAATATGTGAAGGACAGCAATATGACATGGAGTTTGAGTCGCGTTCGGATGTGACGGAGGCCGAATATATCGAAATGATCCGCCTGAAAACGGCCGTCTTGTTGGCTTGCAGTCTTAAAACAGGCGCGCTTGTTGGAGGAGCTTCCGAGCATGAAGCGGATATTCTCTATCGTTTCGGTATTCATATTGGTCTGGCCTTTCAGTTGCAGGACGATTTGCTCGACGTGTATGGCAGTCCGGAAACTTTCGGAAAGAATATCGGCGGAGATATTTTGTGCAACAAGAAGACATTTCTATTGATTCATACTTTGGCAAGCGCTTCGCCTGAACAAAAAGAACAGATTGTCTATTATCAGCGTCCGGATAAGGCGGCATGCTATACGGCCGACGAAAAGATTAAGGCGATTACTTCTATTTATGATCAATTAAACATAAGGGAGCTGACACAAGAGAAGATGAAGCATTATTATAATCTTGCGATGGATGAATTAGCGCTTCTGACAATCCCTCAGGAGCGATTGTCCGAGTTGCATCGCGTATGCCGTAAATTAATGAACCGCGAAAAATAAGTTTCCGGATAGCATGATGAAATGGATTGATACCCATACTCATATTTACGGAGAGGAATTTAACACAGACCGTAAGGAGATGATCGACCGGGCAAAAGAGGCCGGTGTTCTTGCTGCTCTGCTTCCGAATATCGATGCGCAAAGTATTCCTGCTTTGTTTCGTGTCTGTGATGAATATCCGGATTTTGCTTTTCCCATGATGGGGTTGCATCCGACAAGTGTAGATGCTCGTTATGCGTCACAGTTAATGTCGGTTGAGAAGGCTTTGACACAACGTGATTATTGTGGTATCGGGGAGATCGGGATAGATTTGTATTGGGATCGTTCGTTTTTGAAAGAGCAAAAGCAGGTCTTTGAAGAGCAGTTGAGATGGAGCATTGACTTGGGGCTTGCGGTCAGTATTCATACCCGCGAAGCCTATGCGGAAGTCTTTGACAGTATATATAAAGTAGGGTACGAACGTTTGAAAGGTGTGTTTCATTGTTTCTCCGGGACACCCGAAGACCTCGAGGAAATTAAGCGTTTGAAAGGGTTCAAAGTTGGCATCAACGGGGTTATTACGTTTAAAAAATCCACTTTGCCCGAAATGATTCGGACGGTGCCTCTCGAAATGTTGGTGCTCGAAACCGATGCTCCTTACTTGGCGCCGGTTCCTTATCGAGGAAAACGGAACGAAGTCGCTTATTTATGGGAGACGGCTTGCAAGACTGCCGAGATATTCGGAATCGGTATTGAAGAACTTTCGGTTCATACGGAAAAGAATGCGTTAGAATTGTTTAACATTTCGATTAGCACTTCTGGTTTAGAAGGCAAATGGCACAAGTACAGCCTTTTCTGAGCTTTTTTCGGAGTGTATCCGTTTTTTAGATTGTTGCTCTTGCCGACAAAAAAGTTTGCATGTCATATTTTTTTCGTACTTTGCACTCGTTTTTGAAAGGCATAGATTCTGGAGAGATGCTCGAGTGGTTGAAGAGGCACGCCTGGAAAGCGTGTATACGTCAAAAGCGTATCGCGGGTTCGAATCCCGCTTTCTCCGCAGGCCCAATGGGAAAGTCGCCGGAAGAAAAGTATAGTATAATGTTTATAAGAAATAAAAGAATAATAACGAGATTTATTAACAAACAATTTAAAAATAACAAAAAAAGAGAATTATTAATTTTAAATTAGCATCACTATGAAAAAGTTGTTTACAAAAGCAGTCTTAGGCGTTTGCGCCTTGGGAATTTCTACAGTAGCATTCGCTCAAGAAGCCGCAGAAGCTGTGGCTCCTGTTGAAGGGAGCATGCATCAAGCGTTAAAAACCAAGTTTATCGAAGGTGATGCCGGCTTCATGAGTCTGGTAGCGATTGCTTTGATCTTGGGTTTGGCATTTGTTCTGGAACGCATCATTTACCTGAATTTGGCTGACGTGAACCCGAACGGCATGCTGAACGATATCGAAGCTGCTCTCGACCGTGGAGACGTTGAAGGCGCCAAAGCGATTGCACGCGATACCAGAGGCCCGATTGCTTCGATTGCTTATCAAGGCCTGATGAGAATGGATCAGGGAATTGATGTGGTAGAGAAGTCGATCGTATCGTATGGCGGTGTGCAGAGTGGTTTGCTGGAGAAGAACTTGTCGTGGATTACTTTGTTTATTGCGATGGCTCCTTCTTTGGGATTCTTGGGAACGGTAGTCGGTATGATTATGGCGTTCGACAAAATCGAGCGCGTAGGTGATATCAGTCCGACGGTTGTTGCCGGTGGTATGAAGGTGGCCTTGATTACGACTGTGGGTGGTTTGATCGTAGCCCTTATTCTTCAGGTGTTTTATAACTATTTGCTCAGCAAATTGGAAGGTATCCTGAACAAGATGGAAGACGCTTCTATTACGTTGCTCGACATGGTTATCAAATACAATGTAAAATACAAAAAATAAGATTGAACCATGGCAGTAACTAAAATAAGAAAAATGTCAAGCTGGACATTGCTGGGCGTCATGATTGTAAGTGTGATCGTCTTTGCGATGTTCTATCTCGGCGGAGTTGTTGATGCTGCCGCTGAGAAGGCCGAACCGGTCAATACTTCCTTGTTATTGTATTGGTGCTATATTGTGTTTGGCATTGCCGTAGCGCTTTTATTATTGTTCGGTTTGGTACAATTTCTTGCAACGCTTAAGTCGAAGCCTAAAGCGGCTATCAGCTCTTTAGGAGTATTGATCGGATTTTTGGCGATGTTAGGAATTACATATGCAATCGGAGATACGACCCCGTTGCCTGGTATCAATGCAGACTCGGCTCAATATAATGTAGCAAGCTGGTTGAAAATTTCGGACATGTGGATCTATTCCATTTACATTCTGTTGGGATTATCAGTTTTAGCCATCATAGGCGGTTCTGTTAAGAAAGTATTCAGCAAGTAAAACGCATAAACAAGAAAGAAAATGGGTAAAAAAAGAAAAGTTCCGGGAATCAATGGATCTTCTTCTGCCGACATCGCTTTCATGTTGTTGCTGTTCTTCCTTTTGACTACCTCGATGGATACCGATATGGGGTTGGCGCGAAGACTTCCCCCTCCACCTGATAAAGAGCAAGTGGATAAGGAGTTCGATATCAAGAAGAGGAATATGCTTGTAGTATTGATCAGTTCCACTAATCAAGTATTATGTGGAGATGAGTACGTAGATGTGAAACAGGTTAAGGCGAAAGCGAAGGAATTCATTGCTAACGTGAATGATGATCCAAGTTTGCCGGAAAAAGAAGAAGTGGATGTACCGTTCTTCGGGAAAATGATGGTGACGAAATCACATATTATTTCATTAAAGAATGACCGAGGTACACAGTATCAGGCTTATATCAATGTGCAGAACGAATTGGCTGCGGCTTATAATGAATTGCGTGACGAAGTTGCCAAACAGAAATGGGGCAAAACCTTTGCGGAATTAAATACTGAGCAACAAAAGGCAGTTCAGACGATCTATCCGCAGAAGATATCGGAGGCTGAGCCGAAGAATTACGGTGAGAAAAAAACAAATTAAAGAGGAAGAATATAATGGGAAAGTTTAATAAATCGGGAGGACGTGAGATGCCCGAATTGAACACGGCGTCATTGCCTGACTTGGTATTCGCCTTTCTGTTTTTTATCATGATGGTAACGACGATGCGTGAAGTAACGTTGAAAGTTCAGTTTCGCGCACCGCAGGCTACCGAGCTTCAGAAGTTGGAGAAAAAGTCGTTGGTGACATTTATCTATGTCGGGAAGCCGATGCCGGAGTATCAGGCTAAGATGGGTTCGGAAAGCCGTCTTCAGTTGAACGATGCATTTGCAGAAGTCTCTGAAGTGGGAAGTTATATTGGTCAGGAGAAGTCGAGTATGAAAGAAGAAGATCAACCTTTTATGACGGTTTCTATTAAATCCGATTATGACACGAAGATGGGACTTGTTACGGACTTGAAGCAGGCTCTTCGCGAGGCTTACGCACTCAAGATTAGCTATTCGGCGCGAAAGCAAGTCGATTGATAATGAATATTTGAGAATGATTTGACAAAGGGTTGATTTTCTCCTTTTACGGGAGATATTCAACCCTTTATTTATTTTTCTCAGACAGATGATATGAAGAATAGAGAGATATACTTCTACCAATAAAAAATCACTCTGTATTTTAAAGCATTATGCAAAACTCTAATATTGAAAAAACAATGACACCATATGAATTAGACGAATTAGACGAAAAAATACTTAAGCTCATCGTAGGAGATGCGCGAAAGCCGTTTCTTGAGGTGGCGAGAGTCTGCAATGTTTCCGGGGCCGCGATCCATCAGCGGGTGCAGAAATTGATCCATGCAGGAGTTATTAAAAGTTCTGAATTTATGCTTGACAACCGTATGATCGGGTATAAAACATGTGCTTATATGGGACTTTTCCTTCGCGATCCGGGGCAATTTACTTCGATTGTCGATGCATTGAAAGATATTCCGGAGGTCGTGGAATGTTATTATACGACGGGAAAATACGATCTTTTTATTAAAATCTATGCACACGACAACGAGCATTTGCTTAAGATTATTCATGACAGGCTTCAGCCTCTTGGGCTGGCACGTACGGAAACCTTGATCTCCCTTAGAGAAGGCTTCCGCAGGCATTTGCCGATCAACCTTAGCGGAGATGCCGGTAAGAAAAAGATAAAGTAAGATTCTGGATAACCGTTTAAATCGCGCTGTATGTAGCAAAGCGATGGTCATTCAAACAAAAAGCCGTGGTCAAGTAAAATCGACCACGGCTTTTTTATGATAGAATCGGTTGACGAATTATCCGCCGAGGAATCCCAGCAGGATACCAGCTGCAACGGCTGAGCCGATAACGCCTGCCACATTCGGCCCCATGGCGTGCATCAGCAAATAGTTGCTCGGATCATACTCCAAGCCGATTGTTTGCGAGATACGCGCTGAGTCCGGTACGGCCGATACCCCTGAGTTTCCGATCAAGGGGTTGATCTTGTTACCCTCTTTCAGAAAAATATTGAAGAACTTCACGAACAGGATTCCTGCACACGTAGCAATCACGAATGACAAGGCTCCCAGCATAAAGATCTTAATCGAGTCCCAAGTAAGGAATTGGGTCGCTTGTGTAGAGGCGCCGACAGTTACTCCCAACAGAATCGTGATTGTATCGATTAGCGGCCCGCGGGCGGTCTCTGCCAAACGACGAGTTACTCCACTTTCTTTTAACAAATTCCCAAAGAAGAGCATACCTAAGAGCGGTAAGCCTGAAGGAACGAGAAAACACGTGAGCAAAAGGCCGATGATCGGGAAGATAATCTTCTCGGTCTGTGATACGGCACGCGGAGGTTTCATTCGGATCAGCCGCTCCTTTTTCGTCGTTAATATACGCATAAACGGCGGCTGAATGATCGGTACGAGCGCCATATACGAATAGGCTGACACCGCGATGGCTCCCATTAGGTTAGGGGCTAACTTGGATGAGAGGAAGATGGCCGTGGGGCCGTCTGCGCCGCCGATGATTCCGATAGCTCCTGCCTGACTCGGTTCGAATCCCATTTGCAATGCGATGATATAGGCGCCGAAAATACCGAATTGAGCAGCTGCTCCGATCAACATCAGCTTTGGGTTCGAGATCAGTGCCGAGAAGTCCGTCATCGCACCGATTCCTAAAAAGATCAGTGGGGGATACCATCCTTGCACCACACCTTGATACAAGATGTTGAGTACGGATCCTTCTTCATAAATGCCTATCTGCAATCCCGCATCTTTGAACGGAATGTTTCCGATCAGGATACCGAAACCGATCGGAATCAGCAGCATAGGTTCGAACTCATATCTGATTGCCAAAAAGATAAACAGGAGTCCGACCAGAATCATGATCAGGTGCCCCCCGGTTGCATTGGCGAATCCTGTATAGGAGAGAAATGTCTGCATGTTCTCTCCCAAAAATGATAAGAAGCTTTCCTGCATGACTTTTCTTATTTGAGAATGATCAAATCGGTACCTTCCAGCACAGAATCGCCTTTGTTTACTTTAATTTCAGCAACTTCCCCTTCGCGGTCGGCCGGGATGGTATTTTCCATCTTCATCGCTTCGAGAACGAGCAATTTCTGACCTTTCTTAACGGTATCACCCACCTTGCAGTCGATGCTCAGGATTACTCCCGGTAGCGGTGATTTAATAGCCCCTTTTCCTCCGCCGCTTGACGGACGCGCTACGACCGGTGCGCCGGTCGATGTCGTGGGGGCTTGTGCCGGTCGCTTAACGGCGGCTACCGTCTTTTTCGCCGGTTTGTCCATCACTACCTTGTACGGCGTACCATTCACTTCCACTTCTGCGATGTCATCTTCTACACGGTTTACCGTCACGTTATAGATGTTGCCGTTGATTGTATATTTAAATTGTTTCATTGATTTAATTTTTAGTAATTATAAAATAAGACCTTTTTTCTCGTTCACTTCTTATCCGGCAAACTGCGTAATCCGTAAATTTTTGAATTCCAGGGCGAATAATTTCGTGCGACCCTGTGAATCGTCAGTACCGTATTCTCAAAGTCATGCGCATCTTCAGCCACCTCGTAGAGTGCCGTAGTTATGGCGGCGAATACAGCTCCGGGTTCGTTGGCACTGTGGGTTACCGGAGCTCCCCCGCTGACTTTCTCTGCTCTGCGGCGGCTCATCTTAATCGCACTGTTCCCCACCTGTTTGAATATGAGGTAAAGTAAGATCAAGCCGAGGAATACGACCGTCATAGCCGTGAGTGTCATGCCGACTCCGAACGAGTCGTTACGCTGAAAGTTTTCGATCTTTTCGTTCGAATCGAGCGTTTTGTTGTTCGTGTCGGGGGTGACTTTCGTAAGTGCTTCCCAAGTGCCCACTCCGTCGAGGGTCAGACCGTAACTGACGTCGGGCTTCTGACCGGTAGGAATGGTAACCTGGTCAATCAAGGTCTTTCCATCCGAGTCGAAGAAAAAGAGACGGTTCTCTTTTTGGGGATCGAGTACAAAGTTCAAATGAAACGTTCCGTGAAACGGTCTGTTATCAGCCCAGAATAACACATGCTGACGGGGAGGGATTTTGGTTTTAACGTCTCCTTTCGGGATCATGTATTTTTTTGGGTCGTTCGGATCGTTCGAGATGTAACATCCTCTGATATCGACTGTTCCGGGCGAATTGTTGTACAATTCAATCCATCCGCTTCGTGAACCGTATTCATCGACGAAATTATCGACATTGATGACGAGCACTTCGTTCAGGCGTATGGATGAGGTTGACTGCCCGTTGGCATAGAAACCGCCGATCAGCATCAGTATGGCTAAAAATATTCCTGTTTTCTTCATTTTTCAAATTCTGATAATAAATTACAAAGGAATATTTCCGTGTTTCTTTGCCGGGTTCGTCAGCTTTTTCGTATGAAGTTGCTGCAATGCGCGAATGATGCGGAAACGGGTGTTACGCGGTTCGATCACATCGTCGATATAGCCGTATTTCGCTGCGTTATACGGGTTGGCGAAGAGTTTATTGTATTCCTCTACTTTTTCGGTCATCAAGGCCGCGGGATCAGCTGCTTCTTTCAGTTCTTTGGCATACAGTACTTCGGCTGCACCCGATCCGCCCATGACGGCGATTTCGGCTGTCGGCCATGCGTAGTTCATGTCGCCGCGCAGCTGTTTACAGCTCATTACAATATGCGAACCGCCATACGATTTGCGCAACGTAACAGTAACTTTGGGTACGGTTGCCTCGCCGTATGCGTAAAGCAGCTTGGCTCCGTGCAGGATGACCGCATTGTATTCCTGCCCTGTTCCGGGAAGGAAGCCGGGTACGTCGACGAGTGTGACGATCGGAATGTTGAAAGCATCGCAGAAACGTACGAAGCGTGCGCCTTTGCGTGATGCGTTGCAATCCAGTACTCCTGCCAGGAATTTGGGCTGGTTGGCTACGATGCCGACGGACTGACCGTTGAATCGAGCAAAGCCGATGATGATATTTTTGGCGTAGCTGGGCTGTATTTCGAAAAATTCGTTGTTATCGACGATGGTTCGGATCACTTCGTACATATCGTAGGCCTGATTGGCGCTGTCGGGGATGATCTCGTTCAGGTTGTCGTCAAGCCGGTCGATCGGGTCATTGCATTCCACATAGGGAGCTTCTTCCAGATTGTTTTGCGGGATATAGCTGAGCAACTGGCGAATCATAGCAAGTCCTTCTTCTTCGGTGGCAGCCGTAAAGTGGGTAACACCCGATTTCGTAGAGTGAACGCTTGCTCCACCCAGATTTTCCTGTGTCACGTCTTCGCCTGTTACGGTTTTCACCACTTTCGGTCCGGTGAGGAACATGTACGATGTGCCTTCGGTCATCAGAGTGAAGTCGGTCAATGCCGGCGAGTAGACGGCTCCTCCAGCGCACGGTCCGAAGATTCCGGAGATCTGCGGGATGACTCCCGACGCGAGAATGTTGCGTTGGAAGATTTCCGAATAACCTGCCAATGCGTTGATGCCTTCCTGAATACGGGCGCCTCCCGAGTCATTGATTCCGATACAGGGCGCTCCCATCTTCATGGCCATATCCATAACTTTACAAATCTTCTGGGCCATCGTTTCCGACAGAGAACCACCGAACACGGTGAAATCCTGTGCAAAAACATAGACGAGTCGTCCGCTGATCGTACCGCAACCGGTCACCACGCCGTCGCCGAGGATTTTCTTTTTATCTTGTCCGAAGTTCACACAGCGGTGTTCGACAAACATATCCATTTCTTCAAAGCTACCTTCATCCAGCAGCATGTTAATACGTTCGCGGGCTGTATATTTCCCTCTTTCGTGCTGCTTCTCGATCGCTTTCTCACCGCCACCCAAACGTGCTTTCTCACGCAAGGCGATCAGTTCTTTTATCTTTTCAAGTTGGTTACTCATTGTTTTTGATGTTAGTAGTTAATATTCGTGGCAAAATTATTTCATGCACAATTCGGTGAGTACGCCTCGTGTCGATTTGGGGTGCAGGAAAGCAATCTGAAGTCCTTCGGCGCCGGGACGTGGGGCTTTATCGATGAGTTGTACGCCTTTCGAGGCTGCTTCATCGAGCGACTGCTGTACGTCCGGAACGGCAAATGCGATGTGATGAATTCCTTCGCCTCGCTTTTCGATAAATTTTGCGATGGTACTGTCGGGGCTGGTAGGCTCCAATAATTCGATTTTCGTCTGTCCGACTTTGAAAAACGCCGTTTTCACTTTTTGGTCGGGTACTTCTTCAATACTGTAACATGTAAGTCCTAATACCTGTTCATAGTAAGGACGATGCTCCTCAATGCTGTTGACGGCAATGCCAAGATGCTCAATGTGCGAAATTTCCATAGTAAATCTTTATTTATATGTTATTAATTATCGGACAAAGGTATAAAATAAAATTGAGAAATAGTCGAAGGGACGGCGTGTGAAATCGATATTTTTTTACATCCTCTCGGAAATGGGAGAATCGCTGGTTTTGAGAGGTGGAGTGGGGCAGGGAAGAGGCTGTCCTGAAGAATGTTTTCCTCCCCTGAAAAATGCCGGATGCGGAAGGAGGATGCGGGAGGGAAAGCACCCTGCTTCATGCTGATCATCCGGCACAAAGGATAGTGTAGACGTTTCGGCCGTCAGTCATGTACACGGGTGCCGATCGGTTCACCGAGCATAACCTTCTTCAGGTTTCCAACGGTATCCATATCGAATACGATGAGCGGGAGGCTGTTTTCTTTGCACAGGGTCGTGGCCGTCAGGTCCATCACCTTCAGGTTGCGACGATAAATTTCATCGAACGTAATTTCGTCGAATTTGACGGCCGAGGGGTCTTTCTCCGGGTCGGCCGTATAGATACCGTCTACGCGTGTACCCTTGAGCATCACGTCAGCTTCTACTTCGATGCCGCGCAGCGAGGAGGCCGTGTCGGTAGTGAAGAACGGGTTACCCGTGCCGCCGGCGATAATCACGACCTGTCCGGCTTCGAGGCATTCGATGGCGCGTGTCTTGCTGTAATATTCGCCGATCGGCTCCATGCGAATGGCGGTCATGACGTGAGCCTTTACTCCTTCGGCATGAAGCGCCGAGCTTAGCGCCAAGCTGTTGATGACAGTGGCCAGCATCCCCATTTGATCGCCTTTGACACGGTCGAAGCCTTTCGCCGCGCCGCTCAGTCCACGAAAAATATTCCCTCCGCCAATCACGATCGCGATCTGAACCCCCATATCGGCAACTTCTTTGATCTGTGTCGCATATTCTGCGAGGCGCACTTCGTCGATGCCGTATCCTGCGTTACCCATCAACGACTCGCCACTCAATTTCAGTAAGATTCTTTTGTATCTCATTCTAATCATTGTTTTGAATGGCCACAAATGTAGGTAAAAACCTCGATATTTTACGCCGGCAAAGAAAAAAGGAGGATGCTTCCGCCGATTCTCCGCTTTTGAACCGCGCGACTTCGTGCGGGAGCAGATAAAAGTTACTGTCACGTTGTGTTAACTCTGGTTTTTAGGTGTTGTTGTACAACAACGCCCTTCAATGTTAACCGGCGATATTGAAGACGCCAAACTGATAAAGCAGAATCAATCCGATACCTGCCGGTGCGATATATTGCACGAGGAAACGATAGGTTCGGAAGAAATAGAACGGCACGCTGCCTTCGTTCGTCAGTTCGGCTTTCAGGATTTTTCGGTCGATGCGATGCCCGACAAAGATGCAGGTGAGCATACCTCCGAGGGGCAGCATGATTTTAGCGGTCAGAAAATCGAGGCATTCAAAGAAAGTCATCCCGAAAAGCGTACAGTCTTTCATCAGTCCGAACGAGAGGGAACTGAACACCGCCAGAATACAGGTGCCGAGCGATACGTAGATGGTTGCCCGCTTGCGTTTGATGCCATGTTCTTCGTGAATGTAGGCTGTGGCTACTTCGTGCAGCGAGATGGTAGACGTCAGCGCCGCTACGCCCAAAAGGAGGTAGAAGCTGAAAGCCCATACGTTTCCGAAAGGCATCTGGGCGAAGATATTGGGCAGTGTGATAAACACGAGGGCGACTTTCTCGGTTGGTTCGACACCGAAATGAAAGACGGCCGGAAAAATCATTACTCCGGCCAGCAGCGCCACGACCGTATCGAGTACCACGACCTCGATCGCCGTACGTTGCAAGTCGGTTTTTTTATCGAAGTAAGAACTGTACGTAATCAGGCATCCCATGCCGATGCTGAGCGAAAAGAAGGCCTGTCCCATGGCGCTGAACACGACGGACGAGTTGATTTTCCCGAAATCGGGTTTGAAAAGAAACTCCAACCCTTCGCGAGCGCCCGAAAACATCAGGCTGCGTACGCACAGTATGAGCATGATGACGAAGAGTAGCGGCATCAGAAATTTCGAGGCTCGCTCGATTCCGTTCTTCACACCGACCGCCACGATGAAATGTGTAAGCCCGATGAAGAGTACGGTCCAGAAGATAGGACGGAAAACCTCGGAAGAGAAGGCGAAAAATTCCGCTTCGAAATCGGCCGTCGTTTTACCGGTTAACGGTTCGGTCACGGATTGAAAAAGGTATTCGAAAGTCCATCCGGCAATGACGAAATAGAAGCCGAGAATGAGGAACGCGATCAGGACCCCGTTGTAACCGACCAGTCCCCATGCCGTGCCGGGCGCCATGGCTTTGAAAGCTCCGGCCGCGTTGCGTTGCGTGTGTCGGCCGATGAAGAACTCGGCGATGACGGCCGGCAGTCCGAGAAGCAACACGCAGAGGATATAAATCAGCAGAAACGCGCCGCCCCCATTGGTGCCCAGCATATAGGGGAAACGCCAGATATTGCCTAACCCGACGGCGCTCCCGATGGTAGCAAGCACCACGCCCAATCGGCCGAAAGTGGTTCGTGTGGTCGTACTCATATCTGTCCGTCTTTCATGTGAATGATACGGTCGGCTTGCGTTGCCAGCTGCTCATCGTGCGTGACGATGACGAAGGTCTGTCCCATTTCGTTCCGCAAGTCGAAGAACAGCGCGTGCAACTCTTCCTTGTTCTGTGTGTCCAGACTGCCCGAAGGCTCGTCGGCCAGAATCACGGAAGGCCGGTTGACAAGCGCGCGTGCCACAGCGACCCGTTGTTTCTCGCCGCCCGACAGTTCGGCGGGTTTGTGCGTCATCCGGTCGGAAAGTTTGAGAAAATCCAGCAGCTCCTTTGCCCTTTTTTCGGCGGCAGAGGTGGGTTGGCGGGCAATCAGCGCGGGGATCATCACGTTTTCGAGCGCGGTGAACTCCGGCAGCAACTGATGAAACTGAAAGACGAAACCGATATGGCGGTTGCGGAAATCAGCCATCTGTTTTTCGTTGAGCCGGAAGGGTTCGATGTCTTCGATCAGGAGTGTGCCGCTGTCGGGCTTGTCTAACGTTCCGATAATTTGCAGCAGGGTCGTTTTACCGGCACCGCTCGGCCCGACGATGGCTACGATTTCTCCGGCGTCGATCGTCAAATCAATACCTTTCAGAATCTCCAGCTTGTCGAAGCGTTTTCTTATTCCTCGCGCTTGTATCATTGTTAAAAGTTAAAATAACCTGTCCGATGGGATGAAGTCGCGAAAGTAGATAAAAATCCGCCATCGGACAAGAAAAAGAGGAGAAATAAGTTCCTTATCGTTGCGTTTGATAAGGATATAGCCGTTTATCTCATTGGCTCAACCATGTATCCACGATCTCTTAACTTGGCAATTAATCCGTCGGGGCCAATCAGATGTGCTGCTCCGACCGCGATTAGTGAAGAATCTTCATGAATCATTGGAATAATATTACTCATCCATTGTTCATTGCGTCTGGAGCCTAATATTTCAAAAAAGTGTTCCATCATTTTTTTGAAATGTTGTTTCTCTTCATTTTGAATGTTTTCGAGCTCTGAAAAATTCATGTTCTGTTTATTCAGCGAATCAATAGCCATCAAGCTGCTCATGCTTTGCTCTTTATATAATTTGGATGCAAGATTCATCGAAGCAGAAAACGTTTCAGGATATTGCAATATTGCTTTTAAAGAGGCGGCTTGGTATTTCAGATTGATCGAATATCTAAGAGAATCCAAATAAACGGTTCTCTTATTTACTTCCTCTAAGGTTTCCATAAAGAGTGTCTTTTTGTAATTTTGCTCCCCGATTAGTAAAATAAAGGGTCTGTGTTGAATCGTGTGGGTAACCCATAAATCAGCATCGGGAAGGAACTATCACAAATGGGGTATTGGAAAGTCTTAACGCTAAAGTGCAATTGGCCAAAAGAAGAGCTAGAGGATACGCAAATGTGAATAACTTTATGGATATGGTATACTACATAAACGGAGGAAGGAATTTCCATTACCCACTCAAATCAACATAGAGCCAAAATAAATCGATCCATATCCGTCTCTTTTCCTCTAATATTTTGATAGGCTATCATACTCATAAAGAACGAACACCAGAACATTGGTTTGTATTTGAAATATTCAGGATTCCCATCTCTTAGTATTGAATCGACAAACTGAAAGTCACTATCGCTATATAATGTTGCATAAGTACTGTCTTGGGGCATGTAAACATATTCAGCAAGATCCATTCCCTGATTATCCAAAGCATAAGCATCACATTCAATTGCCACCTGTTTAGCCGCCTTAAAAGCTTTTCTGAATCCCGAAATACTATCCAAGAACGTGCGACCAACATTGTGCATCGTTCCCAAAAGATATGAATCATGTTGTAAACCGTTGCCCGAAATTCTCCAGAGCAAGCTGTTTTCATTGTTTTTCAATTCGGCCTCTTGTGTCGATTGAGCCGAACAAATCCCTATTGAAAAGGACGAAAGTAAAAATAGGGCAATTAAGATTCTCTTCATTTTTTCTATGTTTTTATAATTGGTATTCTTAACTGTTGCATGCAGTTTCCAAGTTCAAAATTAAGAAAAGATTTTAGGGAGGAATAAAAATGGAACATATATTTTGCTTCGTCGTTGAAAAAGCTCAAGCCCGAACATTTGTTTATTGGCTTGTTTGCTGCGTTCTCTGCGTATCATTCGCATAATCCGTTGGAAAAACGTTATCTTTGTCGCGTATTATCAATATCGCCGTTGCGGCAAACAACGCGAAAAACTTTTATACGTTTATGTTTGAATTTTTAGAGATTTATCCATGGTTGACGCCGATGATTATTTTCTTTGGTCGTATCTGCGATGTGACCTTGGGAACCTTGCGCATCATCTTTGTCTCGAAAGGGGAAAAGAAGAAGGCGCCGGTTGTCGGCTTCTTTGAGGTGTTTATCTGGGTGATTGTGATTTCGCAAATATTTTCCAACGCCAACGATATCGTAGCTTATCTCTCGTACGCCGGTGGTTATGCGGCCGGTAATTTCGTGGGGATTATGGTGGAGAATAAGATTGCCATCGGCTTTCTGTTGTTCCGCATTTATACGAAGAGGGACGGTGCCGAGCTGACCCGCCTCCTCAACGATAACGGATTCGGCTCTACGTGCCTTAAGGGCGAAGGAGCGATCTCCGAGGTCTCGGTTATCGAGACCGTCGTTAGTCGTAAGTCGGAGAAGAAAGTCGTTCGTCTGGTGAATATGTTCGATCCGGATGCTTTTTATCTGGTCGAAGATGTTCGCTCCAAGCAGCGAGGCATTTTTTCGGCTGCCGGCGCGCCCCGTTTGGGGAAATAATATCTATTTTATTTCTTCATATTCACGAATTGCGCGATTAAAACGTGATTGAACATCTTCGAAGGAATAAAGTCCCTCATCATTCGCTTGTAAACCTTCCAGCTTTAACGGATAAACCATCGGAGGATGTTCGAGTGTGAGCATCTGTAGCTCGCGTAATTGCCGGGTGCTTTGATAAACGAGGTTCACGGCAATATAGGACTTACCTTCATGGTTCTCCCATTTTTCGAACACGAGTTTACAGCCTATCGGCGTTTTCTTTTCGATAGAATGAGGAAGTTCGTAATCTTCTATTCCGAGTGCAGCATTGACACTGGCGATATTCGAGTCGTGTCCGCAGAGAAAGGTGAACTTACGCGCGGATGCATTCAACTCGTCCTGCAAATACACAAGTAACGGATGAGCTACATTGACAGCCACAATCGGCGCCGCAAAGAGTACATCACCATACACATCCTTGACCTTTGCAATCTTTTCCCAATCACTCTTCGTGATCGAATGGCAGAAAGCGGCCTTGACCGTGTCAGGTTCTTCGTAATATTGAAGAATAAATGCGTCGGATGCGGAGTTTGCCAACTTTAACGATCCCGTCATATTGGGTTCTTGGTCTTTGACAAGTGAGATCTGTGTGTTGTAATCATCGAATGCGCATGTCTCCCCCTCTTTGCAGGCAGGAGAATTTTTCAGATCAAGCACTTTAGCGATTACTTTATATGAATCTTCCAGCTTCTCATTGATCCCGACAATTCCTTTTTTGCCTCCCATGGCTGCAATCTCTTTCAGCGCCTGTGTCTGAAAAGCGTCGCTCACTTTGGTCAGGCGAGGGAAGAAAACGGGATCCATCTTGCTCGGAGAAAAGCGATGGTTGACTCTGATATTTGCCACCGGCATAAATCCGGATGAAAAGTACTGTGCCGTAGCAATAGTACGTTGCATGCTGTTGGCGTAAAAATTCAGCTCATCTGCTGTCGGTACATGATTCTCCTCAAAAAGACCCTCCTCAACAAGCCATTTGCGAAAAAACTGCCCCATCATTGTTTCAAGTATTCCTCCGCGCAGTGTCAGTTCGCTCGGAGCTGACGACCACTCCGTCCATTTGTGTGGTGTCAGACGACTAAGTGCGCTGCCGTTCGAAGATAGTGGTGAGCGAATATTATGGCGACTGAGAATAACCACTTCTTTCAATTTATATTCGCTTCTGAATTCCTGCGAACGTTCCAGTTGTGCCATCATTACAGCCGGGCACAACAGAAGCAGAAGAATCCGGAATGTTTTTTTTCTTTTTATCATGTTTTGAAATGATTAAATTGAAATGATTGTGTTGTTTTTCTGACGGATTCAAAACTTCACCTGAAAACGCGTCTCGATCAGACTCAGATGGGTATCGTCATAGCCGGCTCTGTCGGTCGCTTTTGTCAGCGAACCTCTGACACGCCAAATCATGTATTTGTTCGGATAATAGTTGAAGGTGAGCGACCAGTCGTTCACCCGTCCTCCGAGAATTTGGGCCTTATGATCGGACAAATCGGTGTAGTTGTATCCTAATACAAGCTCCATCGAGCCCGGATCAGGTGTACGGATACCGCTGTCTCCATCGGAGTAAACGTAGCCATTACCTTTTACAAGTCCTCTTAAAAGGGCATACGCACCGCTTGCCTGATAACGAGGTAATCCATTTTCACGATTTACCGTCACGAAAAAATACTGCGATTCGATAGCCAAACGACCGATAGCCGCCGTTACTTCGGGCGTAAACTTGTAAAGCATCTTCGCCTCGGTGATGTCGGCCTGCTGAGCCGTCACACGCGCGATACGGGTCGGAAATTCCGACTTCAACGCATACGAGCGATGATTATCTTCAGGTTTGGCATTGTATCGAGGCGATTCGAAAGCTCCTGAAAGACCTATATGAAAGATCTTACCCGGATCGCGCAGGGGACGGTAGACGAGTCGGCTCATCATACCGTAACCTTCATTGCCGAGTTTATCCGTGCTTTGTTTCATCGCTTCACCTTCCGCAAAGAGGCTCAGTGTACCGAAAAACTTCTCTTTATTATGAAGGAACATCAGGCCGACTAAGCGGGAGTTGAAAAAGGCTTGGTTGCTGGCCGGTTCCTCCATTGTGATCTTGAAAGAAGAGCTTGTTGCGCTCTGCAGTCCGAACTGATGCACGAAATATCCTCCGCGAAGCAGATTCTCCTTATTGAAGACGTATTCCATAAAGATGTCTTTCAGCGAGATTTTTGCATAAGCAAACCCCACATCGACCTTACTCTTCCATTTGCCGTATTGCGCTCCAAACCCGATGCGTACATCGGGAATGGCAACTCCATCGTTGAATTTATCGTTGTAATGGTCGGCATGGAAGGCACCCGCATCCATCAGGATACGCCCCGAAGGCTTCACCGTTAATTTCTCTTCCTCCTGACTATAGGTTGTCCCAATCAACATGAGGCCGAGAAGTATGAGAATAAATTGTTTCATCACGCGTCACCTGTTTCAGTTGGCCTGGATCTCGCTTTTCTTCACTTTGCCTTCCTTAACGAGTTTGGCAAACTCCTGCTTGGCTTTGCCGAGCTGCACCATAAAATTCTCGTTGGCATGCAGACGTGCGACAACTGCGCTGGCGACCAAACGTGCGGCATCGACGTCGCTTTGGAAATGATACCCACAGATAACACGGCTCTGTCCCATTTCAAATCCTCTTTTAAGGATCTCGTTCTGACGATCCACATTGATCTCTGCCAGTACGAGCGCCGTAGCCCAACCGATGGCGGTGTGTCCCGAGGGATAGGAACCGTTGGTCGAAAGCTCCTGTTGTTGCTTAGGATTACACGTTTCTTCCTGATAAAAAGCAAACGGACGCATGCGCATGTAATGCTCCTTGGCGCCGCGTGTGGCCAGATCTCCCGCGTCTTCGCGCATATTCAAGACCAACTTGTGAATTTCGGGGGTTGTCTCCTTCGAGATACGGACTCCGAATGCTTCTGAAAAGGCTTGTGGCACACCATCCCCATCTACGTTGGCATCCGAAAAAGCCTGCTCGCCGCGTGGCGTGTTTCGCTGCATCTTTCCCCATTGATACTGCGCTTGATCATGAAGAAAAAGAATGCTGCCCGGTTGCGGAGGAGGAGCTAGAAGGTCGAGGCTTCTTGCTACGTCTCCGATCTGTAAGAAATAAAGCGTAGGATTCGTCCGCACGTCTTTGATCTTTTCCTGTCCGAATACAGCAACCGAAATAATGCTCAGTACAACTGCAATAAAATTGTTCTTTTTCATGTTACATAAAATTTAAATAAGGTTTGTAAAAATAGTCAATGAATCTAATATATAGTTTGATTTTTGAGAAAATGTTTCCGTTTTACTGCTTAGTAGTTATTTTTGAAAAGAATAACTGCTTTTGTGCTAAGTCAAGTTGATCTATTTTGAGCATATTCTTGATTCTTTTTTGTGATAATGCGTTATATTTTATAAACAGATTTGAGACAAAAAGGTTCATAAAATTACTATTCCAAGATAATTTTAATATTTATCTTTGCACAACCAAAATATGATATTGAAATGAATAATAGGGATTTGGTGTGCTTGTTTTTATTTGTTGTCTTGACGATTGGTTGCCGCCATGAACATAAGCATCCGGTCGATTTTTATTATTGGAAAGCCGATGTGCATATCGGCGAGACAGAAAGGAATTATTTCGACTCGCTGGCTTGTGAGAGGCTTTTTATCCGACTTTTCGATATTGATCTGCAAGAAGGTAATCCGGTACCCGTAGCTAAAATTAAACGGTTCGACGCGACGATTTTTCCGGCGGAATACGTGCCGGTCGTGTTTATTACGAATCGTACGTTTGCCGATATGACGGATGATAAGATCGCCGAACTTGCCGAACATACCTTAAAACTGATTCGGGACATCGCCACCGTCAACCGTTTTCCGGAAATACGCGAAATTAAGATCGACTGTGACTGGACGACACGTACCCGAAACGCGTACTTCCGTTTCCTCGAAATTCTGAAAGAGCGCTCGGCCAAGAAAATATCGTGCACGTTGCGCCTGCATCAGATCAAGGACAAGAAACAGACAGGCGTGCCGCCTGTCGACAAAGGTTACCTGATGTGCTACGCGACCTCCGATCCCACCGGGGACGATTCAGCCAACTCGATCCTTGATATCTCACTCCTCAAGGCTTATACCCGAACTATCAACGATTATCCGTTGACATTCGATGTAGCTCTTCCGCTTTACTCGTGGGGGATTGTTACGAACCATCTGGGCCAGAAGAAGCTCGTTAACGGACTTTCGGCCGACGATATGCAGCTGCCTTTCTTTCGCCGGACCGGCGAATATACGTTCGAAGTAGAGCAGGATTGTTTTTTGCACGGATTGTATATTAACAAAGGGTTCACGGTGAAGCTCGAGGAAATTACGCCTTCGTTGTTGACTGAGGCGAAACAATATTTACATCGCACGATAGACCATAATTACCGTATTGTCTATTTTCACCTGAGCGAAGGATTCTTAAAACGATTTACCATTCAAGAATTAAAATAATGATGAAAGCAAAAACATGTCTCTTTTTCCTGATTTTTATGTCAGTTGTGCAGCAGGCCCTCGGATGTGCGGGCGGTTATGAGCCCGATGCCGACTATTGCAACGTCTTTTCGCAGGAACTGATCAAAGACCCCCGTTATGCTCCTTTTCTGTTAAGCTACGGCAGTCCTTTTTACGAAAGTGCCGACCCGCAATGGAAAGCGCGCAATGCCAATATCGAGGAATGGCAGAAATACCTCGGACTGAACTATGATCAGGCATATTATTTAGTGATGAAAACTACCCGCGCCGATATACAGGCGCTCACGAAAGGCGGCCAAACGACCGATCCGGAGCTGGCCTTCCTTACGCCCGACTTCGTGCGGCGTCACAAACAAGCCTTGCTCTATCTGGCTTATGCCAAATACCTGGAGCCTTATATGCACATCGTCCGCCAGTCCGAAAGCTGGAACTACTATTCCGAATACAGCGACCTCGGAGAAGCGTCCGGACTGGATGAACAGAAAGTGACCAACGTTCTGGTACGTAGCTGGAATGCCGAGACGGATCGGGAACTGAAACTGCGCTACGGCTATCAGCTCGTGCGGTTCGCACATTACAACCGGAAATACAACGATGCCCTGACGCTGTTCGACAAATACGTCGAAACGCTCGATTATAAACCCGAGATGTATTACTATGCGCTCAGTCAGAAGGCAGGCGCACTCTACGGGCTCGGCCGGACACAAGAAGCCATCTCCGACTTTATCAAAGTCTTTACGTATTCCGTCGATCTGAAAAAATCGGCTTATGCCTCCGTTTTCCTCATCCATAACAATGACTATAATGAGAATCCGCAAACCGATTGGGACACGCAGCGGCTGCTGTCGTCCGTTCAGACGGACGCGGAACGCAGGTCGCTTTACTTTATGCTCGGATACAAGGCTTTCAATAACCCGCTGAATGAATTGGAAAAGATCGTCGCGTCCGACCCCGACGCCATCGAGGCGAAGGTGCTGATGGTACGCGCCATCAACGCCATCGAACGCGATGTGTTGGCCGACCGGTATTCCTATTCGCTGAAAGCGGCCGACAAACGGTATCCGTTACTCGCAGAGAAAGAAATCACAGACTTCTTGGGAGCATCGTACAAGCTATCTGCCGGGATGATCCGTTTGGCACACGAAAAAGATTTCTGGAACTTGACGACGGCTTACCTCTGCTTCCTGCGTAAAGACTTCGCACAAGCCCGTAACCACCTCGCGCAGGTAACGGCAGCCGATGCAACTTACGCACGTCAGAAAGACATCATCGCCGCCCATCTTTACGTCGCCGAACAGACGCAGATCAGCCCGGAGACCGAACGCACCCTCCAAGCTCAGTACGCGCCGTGGCTCGACCGCAACAATCCCTCGAACCGGACGTTCCTCAATATCCTTGCCAACCGTTACTATCTGCAAAAGGAATATGCCAAGGCTTTCCTGATCAGTAATACGCTCGCATCGGTGCAAAACAATCTCCAGCAATCGCTCCTCGACGAACTTGCCGCATTTCACAGCAAGAAGAACAAAAACGAATTGGAAACGTGGCTCGATGAAAACCTTCGGGACGATTCGTTCAACCTCCTCTACGGAACTTTTTTCCTGACGGAGGGCAACCTCGAAGCTGCCCATCGATATTTTCAGGCCGAGAAGCAAGCCAGAATATACGTCTCCGCGCGTATCTTCGGATATAATATCCGGGAGTGGTACAGCGGCGACGAGAAAGACGTGATGCGCAACGATTATCTGGCCGACTTCCCCTTTATCAAAGAGCGGATGAGTGAAAAAGACGTGACCGACGCATTGCTGAAGCTACGGAAGGCCGGCGAAAAAAACGACGCCGAGGCAGCCAAAGCCAATTTCCTGATTGGAAACTTCTTCTATAACGTCACGACAACGGGGTATTTCCGCCATTACCTCCGCTTCGATACCGACAATAGCTATTTCTCGGAGAAATATTCGGATTATAACGAAGAGAAAGCACAAAAGAACTATATGGCCGATCCCGAACAGACGTTCTATGTGATCTACGGCGACGCGTATTATCGCAATACGACCGACTTGGCCGGACAGTACCTGCAAAAGGCGCTCCGGCAGGTGAAAGACGACGAACTGAAAGCGCGGATTCTTTTCGCGCTGGCCAAGAACGAACTCGAACGTTCTTATAAAGGACAGTATTATTTCACGGGTGTCGGGGATTTACCTGCCGAAACGGTGAATTATTTCAATCAGCTTGTGCAGTATAAAGAAACAGCCTTCTACAAAGATGCCTGTACATACTGCAAATACTTCGACGACTATGTGAGCCGCTAAACCGATACGGCACGATACAGACCGGGCGGATACCGTTACTGTATCGTGCCGTCGATAAGGTGGAAGGGGAAAAATACTTATTGTTTTTCCGTCAGGTATTGCCAGAAGCGAACGGGCATATCCTGACGCTGTTTCCGCAGGTTGATGCGTTCTTTGATGGACATTGCCTTGAAGTAGCCGCGCCACAATTCTTGAAACAGCTTCTCGTCTTCGGCCATCAGCGATTCGTCGAGCCGTCCGCCCAACAGCCGGTCGTCGTCCGTAAATGTGATTTCGCGTGCCGTTTGCAGGTCGTAATAGTAGCCGTACCTGCGACGCAAGTCATAGATCACCCAAGGCTGGTCGGCAAAGCGGTCGGTGAAATGGTCGATGGTCAGGGGTAGCGCGTTATATATCGGTCGGACGGGGGCGAAGAACAGATCGTCGGCCGCTTTCTGAAACCGTACGAACTGCTTGAGGTAAAGAGCTTCATGGCCTACTTTGCGGGCAATCTTACCGACTTCCAACACATCGGCATCACCGAAGTTCAGGGAGATGTCGTGCTTCGTATCGAATGTTTTGCAGATATAGCGGAACAGCAGCTCGTCGCTTCCCGCAAGTTCCGACAGCCAAACGTGCATCAGCATGTTACAGGCTTCTTTTTTCAACTTGCGCTCGAGTGCCTTCCACACGCGTTCGGCCGATGTTTTTTGGGTCCACACCGTATAGACTTCATCCGTAAACAGAGGAGGCGTTTCGCCTGTTTTCATCAGGCGTTGCGGAAATGTTTTCCGGTTATATGCATCGAAAACGGCAGTCAGCAGCCCTTCGAAGGTTTTGTCGTAGAAGAAAATCACCATACGTCTTCTCCTATTCCGGCCACGGGATGGTCAGTTGGCGTTCGTCGGTCGCCATTTTGCGTTTCTTTGGTTCGGTCAGGATACGGCGCACGTATTCGGGCGTCACCTCATGCACCGTATTCACCGGTAACTCACGACAGGTGATGAAGTATTGCGCTTTCTTCATCACGATGCCGATCTTTTTCAGTTGTGCCGATGTGAGCCGGCCATAGCGGCGTGCGGCTACGATCAGCTTAGCTGACTTCACGCCGATGCCCGGCACCCGCAGAATCATCGAATAGTCGGCCGTGTTCACATCTACCGGGAAATGTTCGGGATGCCGCAAGGCCCATGCCAGCTTCGGATCAATCTCCGGATCGAGGTTCGGGAAACGATCATCGACGATCTCGTCCGCCCTGAACTCATAAAAGCGCATGAGCCAGTCGGCCTGATAGAGCCGGTTCTCACGTATCAAAGGAGCTTGCCTCAGGGCAGGCAGGCGTTTATCGTATGTATTCACCGGTATGTATCCCGAATAATAGACGCGTTTCATACTTGGTCGGCGGTACAGGGCGGACGAGATGGAGAGGATTTCCTTATCAGTCTCGGAGGTAGCGCCCACGATCATCTGCGTGCTTTGTCCGGCGGGAACAAAACGCGGAGCATGCCGGAACTTGCGCCGGTCTTCGAGGCTTTGCAACATGCCCTGCTGAATGTAGCGCATCGGTGTGAAGACGCTTTGAAAATCTTTCTCCGGCGCAAGGAGTTTCAGGTTTTGCTCTGTCGGGATTTCGAGGTTGACGCTCATACGGTCGGCATAAAGCCCTCCTTCGTTGACCAGTTCCCGACTGCATCCGGGGATGCTCTTCAAGTGAATATACCCGTTGAAACGATGCACCGTGCGAAGGTCTTTGACGACACGCACCATGCGTTCCATCGTATAGTCGGGGCTGCGCATGACGCCGGAGCTGAGAAACAGCCCCTCGATATAGTTGCGACGGTAAAACTCGATGGTCAGTTCTACCAGCTCACCGACTGAGAACGTGGCTCGCGGATGATCGTTGCTGCGACGGTTGATGCAGTAAGCGCAGTCGTACATGCAATGGTTCGTGAGCATGATTTTAAGGAGGGATACGCAGCGTCCGTCGTCCGTGAAGCTATGGCAGATGCCCATCCCTCCGACGGTATTGCCTAATCCGCCGGACGTATTTCTGCGCACCGTGCCGCTCGAAGCGCACGAGACATCGTATTTGGCCGACTCGGCCAGTATCTTCAGTTTCTCTAAAATCCCCTCGTTCATTGCCTCGCAAAGGAAGACATTCCGGGCGAAACAAGAAAAAACTTTAGCCCCGAAAATCTTCTTTTGTTGAAAAAAAACTTTGGTATGGCTATGGAGGTGTGCCGAAGATTTATTTGACCATCCCGATGTAGCTTCCGTACCCTTCGGCTTCCATCTTTTCTTTCGGAATGAACCGCAGTGAAGCGCTGTTGATGCAGTAACGCAGTCCTCCTTTGTCTTTCGGGCCGTCGTCGAAGACGTGTCCCAGATGCGCATCGCCCGTCGAGCTGCGCACTTCTTTGCGGATCATTCCGTGCGAGGTATCTTTTTTCTCTACCACTGACTTGCGATTGATCGGTTTCGAGAAACTGGGCCATCCGCATCCGGAGTCGAACTTATCGGTCGAGACGAACAGCGGTTCGCCCGTGGTAATATCGACGTAAATGCCCGGACGGTGTTCGTTCCAGTAAGCATTCCGGAAAGGGCGTTCGGTCGCATTCTCCTGAGTTACGGCATACTGTTCGGGCGTAAGCTGTTCGCGCAGGACGCTGTCGTCCGGCTTGACGTAGGATCGGGGTTTCTCCATCCGTGCGTTGCGTGCCAGTTTGAACAGCGACGGATCGATGTGGCAATAACCGCCGGGATTCTTGTCGAGGTAATCCTGATGGTAATCTTCGGCCGCATAGAAGTTGACCAACGGCTTTATCTCTACGGCTAACGGACGTTTATACGCCGATGCCAACCGGTTAACGGTTTGCTGAATGACCGGCAGGTCGGCCGGATCGGTGTAATAAATCCCCGTCCGGTATTGCGTGCCCCGGTCATTCCCCTGCTTGTTGAGGCTCGTAGGATCGATTGTTTTAAAGAACAGCTCGATAAGGAAAGGCAACTCCGCCGTGGCAGGGTTGTATTCCACCTTTACCGTCTCCGCAAAATCGGTCGTACCCGTACATACTTCCTGATAAGTCGGATTCTTTTTGTTGCCGTTAGCATATCCGACTTGCGTTGTTTTTACACCTTCGATCTGCTTCAGAAAATGTTCTGTTCCCCAGAAACATCCTCCGGCCAGATAGATTTCTTTCTCTTGTTGCTTATCTTTGGGGTTGGTCTGCGGATTCTCTCCGCCCGACAGTCCCATCATACATGTTGCCATCATTATTATCCAGTTCGTGATCATTTTTTACAGGTTTTAGTGTAGTTGATTTTCGCTTTCTTTTGAAGAACGGACTGCTGCTTTGTTTTATTGTGTCGCCGGTTTTGCAGGAACGTCATCGTTCGATGTTTTCTCTTTTTCTGATGGCCTTCAGCATGTGATGCTTGCTGCCGGCGCCCGGTAAGCGCAGCACTTCAAATCCGGCCTCGCGCAGAGCCTGCTTGACCGTTCCCTTAGCCGAGTAGGTGAGGAGAATGCCGCCGGGATGCAAGAGGCGAGAGACATGCTCGAAGATTTCGCGCGTCCATAGCTCCGGTTGGGCATCGGGCGAGAAGGCGTCGTAATAGACGACGTCGAACAGCCTGTCGGTTCGGTACGTTTCGATGCGGGTCTGTCTTTTTACGAAGCGGAATGAGGGAAACGCGATCTGTTGATCGTCGGCCGAGCGGTGCAGCGTAAGAAAGACTTCTCGTCCCGTTCCCAGCATGTCGGGGTAGTTTAGTCGCGTGTAAACAGACTCGGGAACAGGGTCAGGTTCGAGGGTTTCATAGTAGACGGTGTGGTTTGTTTTTTCTGCTTCGAGCATGGTCAGGAGCGCGTTCAGGCCCGTCCCAAACCCGATTTCGAGCACGTCGAGCTGAGGCTTGTCGCGGAAATGAGCAAAAGCCGGCGAGACGTATACATGCAGAGACTCCATGATGGCACCTTCGGCAGAGTGGTAGGTCTGTCCGGCTTTCGTGCTGAAGAGCGTATGCGACCGGTCGGAAGTAAGTTGAAGGCGCCTGTATTCCGGTTGTCGGTATGGTTCACTGTTGTTATTCATCGTCTGTTAGCTGTTAGGATATCCATCGCAAAAGTAGACATTAATCCCCAATTACACGATACACGGTGCGGAGCGTACAATATCATCAGAGACGCAAAAATTGGATGTCTCTACAACAAGCACTATTATAACAATTGACAATTAACCATTAAACTATATCAGGCTTACAGCCTTCCGCAGGAGTGGGTATTCTTTTTCCCCCAACGCTTCGCTACACATTGGGCTGAATTAATGTGCCCCTGCGGAGCTGTTACAGCGGTCAGCCAACAACATTCAGCGTTCGGTGTGCCGTGTAGGGGCGAACCATCTGTTCGCCCTTTTTTTGTGTGGTGTCGGGTTATCCGAACGCAAATAACGCAAATGGCGCGAATGGACGCAAATAACCGCCTTTGTCATTCCGAACACAGTGAGGAATCCCGCGGGGAAAAGGAAAAGAGATTCTTCGCTTCGCTCTGAATGACAAATGACCGAACGCAAATTTCGCGAATGGGCGCGAATACACGTAAATGAACGAAAAGTGAAAAACGAAAAGTGAAAAACGAAAAGTGAAAAACGAAAAGTGAAAAATGAAAAGTGAAAAATGAAAAGTGAAAAGTGAAAAGTGAATACCCGATGTATATTTTCGGCTCTATGTTGATTTGAGTGGGTAATGGAAATTCCTTCCTCCGTTTATGTAGTATACCATATCCATAAAGTTATTCACATTTGCGTATCCTCTAGCTCTTCTTTTGGCCAATTGCACTTTAGCGTTAAGACTTTCCAATACCCCATTTGTGATAGTTCCTTCCCGATGCTGATTTATGGGTTACCCACACGATTCAACACAGACCCATATTTTCATGCTTTCAGAAGGTCCTGAAACCTTGCCCAAGTACTTTTTCATACTTTCAGAAGGTTCTGAAACCTTCCCGACGAACATTTTCTGCTTTCAGAAGGTTCTGAAACCTTGCCCGAGTACTTTTTCATACTTTCAGAAGGTTCTGAAACCTTGCCCAAGTACTTTTTCATACTTTCAGAAGGTTCTGAAACCTTCCCGACGAACATTTTCTGCTTTCAGAAGGTTCTGAAACCTTGCCCAAGTACTTTTTCATGCTTTCAGAAAGTTCCGACACCTTGCCCAAGTACTTTTTTATGCTTTCGCAACCTTGCGACACTTTTTCGGCAATATACACTATATATAATGTATGGAAAAAAGAGCGGGGCAGGGAAGATATTCGTTATCTTCGCGTCATTATTCATTCATAAAAAATCACTACTGACCGACAAAAGTTTAGAATAAAAATAAGGGGCTCCACCGAAGCATTGCCC
>NZ_JBQNAZ010000007.1:0-89956 GCF_052170195.1 Tannerella sp.
AAACGACTTTTAGTCGAAATCGAACCTATGGATTTTCAATCCATAGTGGTTCAGTCCTTCGCTAACCCTCTCTCCGGAGGTGATTCTTCCGGAACATCCATCATCCGGAAGGGATTTTAAGATTCGAGGAGACCTACTCTCTGTTCACCTCCACGCCTTTGCAAAAGGTTTTTACGACGTTGAACCGTGCATCGACGAGATTGATATCGGCGTCTTTGCCGACGGCAATCGAACCTTTGCGATCGAAGATTCCCATCATTTTGGCGGTCGTGCCGCTCGTCATCCTGACGACATCGGTCGCCTGCAGTCCGACGTTGAAGATGAGATGACGAACCATCCCGTCGATCGGAGTGATAGACGAGGCCAACGAAGTGCGCGCGCTGTTCATGACAACCCCGTTTTCGACGACGTACGTCTCTCCGCACGAATGAATCGTGTCGCCGTGCGTTACGACGCCGGCCGCTCTGCCGGCATCGGAGCAGACCGAGAGCCTATCCGCCCCTTTGCAGCGGTAAGCAATCTGAATCAGTTCGTTGGGCAAGTGATAGCCGTCGCAGATGATTTCGGCATACAGCGCGTCTTGCGTCAATGCCGCCTCAACGACACCACCGATGCGGAACGGCCCCGTTTTCTTCGTCTGCGACATGGCGTTGTAGAGATGCGTCACGCTCGTCGCTCCGGCCTCTATCGCCGCCAGCACTTCGCTGTATTCGGCACAGCTATGCCCTACCGACAGTTGGATGCTCATCGCCTGCAACGCCGGAAAATAATCGAGGTTATGCCCGACTTCGGGCGCGATGGTAGTGCGCCGGATGACATCGCTGTAAGTTTCGTAAAACCGCAGATGATCGTCTGTCATGGGGAGAATGGCGTCTTCGGACTGACTTCCTTTGTAGACCTTGTTCAGGAAAGGTCCTTCGAGATGACAGCCTGCGATCTCCGTCTCTCCCGCCTGGTTCTGCCGCATGACCGAACGGATGGCTTGCAGCCCTTGCTCAAGTGCGGGCAGCAGGTCGGCCGCCAACGTCGGGTAGAGCGTGGTCACGCCGTGCTTGCCGTAAAATGTACGCATCTTCACGACGGCTTCTTCCGTTCCCTGATTGCAGTCGTACCCGCCTCCTCCATGGCAATGCACGTCGATGTAGCCGGGCACCGCCGCAAGTCCTCTCCCGTCAATCACGGTCTCCGCGTCTGCCGTCTCTTCCGAAGTACGACAGACCGACGCAATAACACCGTCGGACAGCAGCAGACTTCCGTCGCGGATGATTTCCTGTTCGGTATAAATATCGATGTGAGTAATCCGAATATTCATCGGTGTTTTGTTGTTGAAGTGTTTGAGGGTTTATTGGTTGGCCATGCGGTAGATGGCTTCCATATCCTCACGATTCAGTTTCTTAAAGTTACCGGCCGTCACGCTGCCGTTCCGACTACATTTATCGGCCATCAGCCGGATCTCTTCGTCGGTAGCTTCGCGCTCGATCAATTCTCGGATGCCCACCGGCATATCGATAGCCCGGTAGAAGTCTTCCATTGCCTTGATGCCGGCTAGCGCCGTACCTTCGGGATCGGTAAAGTCGTTGTCGATCCTCATCACATTGACGGCAAAGCGAACGAAACGGGATACGTTCTCACGGTAGGTGTAACGCGCCCAGCTTCCCCAGAGGGCCGCCAGCCCCGCGCCGTGAGCTACGTCGAACAGAGCGCTCAGTTCGTGTTCGAGCATGTGCGTGGCAAAGTCGGGCGTTGTCCCGCATCCCGTCAGATCGTTGTGCGCAAGACTGCTGGCCCACATAATCTGAGCGCGATGTCGATAATTCGTCGGGTCGTCCAGCACCTTAAACGTACTGTCCCTGACGACGCGCAGCAATCCTTCGGCCAGCGTATCGGTAAGCGTCATATCGTCGTCGTGAGAGAAATAGCGCTCCATCGTGTGCATCATAATGTCTACTGCTCCGCAGGCTGTCTGATAGGGAGGCAACGTATAGGTGCGCTCCGGGTTCATGATGGCGAAACGGCAACGTCCCAAGTTGCTGTCGTAAGCCCGTTTAAGCTCTCCTTCTTCCTTCGAGATCACGCTGCCGCTGCTCATCTCACTCCCTGCCGCAGGGATGGTCAGTACGGCCGCCACGGGATAGCAGGCTCGTGCTTTCGCTTTACCCTCGAAGAAGTCCCACACATCGCCCTCGTAGGCCAGTCCGTAGGCAATCGCCTTGGCTGAGTCGATGACACTTCCTCCTCCCACGGCAAGGATAAAATCGACACGCTCGCTGCGTCCCAACTCGATACCTTCGTACACTTTCGACAGTCTGGGATTAGGCACGACACCGCCCAACTCTACGAAAGGAATCTGTTCGCCGTTGAGCAGGTCGCGAATTTTCCCAAGCAGACCGGAGCGCTCGGCGCTGCCTCCTCCGTAATGTATCAACACCTTGTTCCCTCCGTAACGCTTGATCAGCTTCGCAACCTTCTCTTCCGAGTTTGCTCCGAATACCACTTCGGTAGGAGCATAATAAGTAAAATCTTTCATGACGCGATTTATTTAAATTTTTGGAGAGACAAAATTAAGCGAAAATCCCTGCAAATCCAAACGCTCACAATCAAAATAATATTCAGCAACAAGCGTGAATATATGTATAAAATAAATGAAGTTTGTATCTTTGTACGTTAGAAAAAAATGATCAAAAGATCAGTCATAAAACAAACAGATATACGAATAAACAAACGAATCAATATTTCATCAACGTAAAAATAGTACAATCCCCATCATACCTTTGCGGCTTACGGATATGTTTCGATATATCGATAAAGGCATCGTAAGAAGCAAGTTTTGAATGGGATAAATATATAAAAAGACATCATCATAATATGATCTTAAACATTACAACAACACATCGACCGACTGCAGACTTCGGCTACTTGCTTCATAAACATCCGGACAAATTTCAAACGTTCGACTTGTCGGTTGGAAAAGTTCATGTGTTCTATCCGGAAAAGAGCGAGGAGAAGATTACCGTCAGCCTTTTGCTCGACATCGATCCGATAGAGATGGTTCGTAACGCAAGAAATTTGGGCAGAGACGGATTTGCCCTCGCACACTATGTAAACGACCGGCCTTATGTGGCTTCCTCGTTTATGAGTGTAGCTCTTTCGAAAGTCTTTTCATCGGCCATGAACGGCAAATGCAAAGAGAGGCCGGAACTTGTAGAGATGCAATTGCCTTTCGAGATTTCAATCGCCTCGCTCCCTGCACCCAAAGGTGGAGAAATGCTGATTCGAAAGTTATTTGTGCCTCTCGGATACAAGGTGGAAGTGAAAAATCATACGTTAGATGATAAATTTTCGGAATGGGGAGTCAGTAAATACTTCTCCTTAAGACTGGAACATACCATAACCACAAAGGAAATGCTTTCGCATCTGTACGTCTTAATCCCTGCGCTGGACAATGACAAGCATTATTTTGTGAGCAAAGACGAAATGGAGAAGCTGCTTCAAAAAGGAAAAGGATGGCTCAACGATCATCCCGAAAAAGAATCGATTATCAAGCGTTATTTGATTCATCTGCATTCGCTTTCGCGCCAAGCGCTCGAACGGTTAAGCGAAGGAGAAGAAATAGACCGTTCGATCGAAGCGCCCGCCGAAAAAACAGAATCGGAGAAACGGAAAGAAACGCTCCACGAAAAACGAATCAAGTTGGTGGCGCAGAAATTAGCCGAATCCGGTGCGGAACGCGTGTTGGACTTAGGATGCGGAGACGGAAAGCTGATTAGGGAACTTTTGCAACAAAAACAGTTCACTGAGATTGCGGGAATGGACGTTTCATATCAGGAATTGTTGAAAGCCAAAGAAAAGCTTCATTTCAATGAGATGTCTCCGAAGCAGCAAGAGCGGATTCATCTTTTTCAAGGCTCATTAACGTACAGAGACAAACGTCTCGAAGGGTTTGACGCGGCAGCCGTTGTAGAGGTGATCGAACATTTAGACCTAAACAGACTCCGGGCATTTGAACGTGTATTGTTTGAATGCGCTCAACCGCAAACCGTCGTCCTGACGACGCCCAACAAAGAATACAATGTGATGTGGGAGAAGTTGGATGCTGAAAACATGAGGCATGACGACCATCGCTTTGAGTGGACCAGAGAAGAGTTCGCCCAATGGGCAAACAAGATAGGAGAAACGTATAACTATAACGTGGAGATTTTACCGGTCGGTGACGAAGAAGCACAGATCGGAGCTCCGTCACAAATGGCAATCTTTCGATATGGAAATTAAAATCCCCGAACTTTCATTAGTCGTATTAATCGGTATTTCAGGCTCCGGAAAAAGCAGCTTGGCTAAAAAATTATTCAAACGCACGGAAATCTTATCGTCCGACGAATGCAGAGCGATCGTTTCGGACGATGAAAACAATCAGGCCTCTACGAACGACGCGTTTGATGTTTTATATTACATCGCGGGCAAACGTTTGAAGAATGGCTTATTGACCGTGATCGATGCGACCAATGTACAGAAAGAATCGCGAAAAGGATTGGTAGAGTTAGCCCGAACATACCATTGTTTACCGGTGGCCATTGTGTTGGACCTGCCTGAAAAAGTCTGCGAAGAAAGGAACAAAAACAGACTATCGCGTAACATCGGAGCACACGTTATTCATCAGCAAAGTCAACAGCTGAAAAAGAGCATCAAGCATTTAAAAGAAGAAGGCTTCAGACAGATTTATGTGTTAAAGTCGGTGGAAGAAGTAGAACAAGTGCTTGAAATCAAAAGGGAAAAACTGTATAACGATAAGAAGGATGAAACAGGGCCGTTCGATATCATCGGTGATGTGCACGGATGTTTCGATGAGCTATACGAACTTCTTACGACGCTCGGCTACCAAATAAACCATGTGGAAACGGACGATTCGAACTTCGGATTTGAGGTGCTCGCTCCTCACGATAGAAAGGCCGTCTTTGTCGGCGATCTCGTTGACCGGGGACCTGATTCGCCCGGTGTACTACGCTTGGTGATGAGCATGGTCCACTCCGGAGTGGCCTATTGCGTGCCGGGCAATCATGATATCAAACTGCTGAAATATCTGAGCGGCAAACAAGTTCAAATCAAACACGGCTTAGAAGTGACGGTAAAACAATTGGAAAGCGAATCTATCGCGTTTAAACAGAGCGTTAGGCAGTTTTTGTATGGCCTGATTAGTCACTATGTGCTTGACAAAGGCAATCTGGTTGTTGCCCATGCGGGACTGAAAGAGGAAATGCAAGGCCGTGCCTCCGGCGCTATTCGTTCTTTCTGTATGTATGGAGAAACGACGGGAGAAATCGATGAATTTGGGTTACCAGTCAGGTATAACTGGGCGAAAGAATACAGAGGGAAGGCCAAAGTCGTTTATGGGCATACTCCCGTTCCGGACGCCGAATGGTTAAACCGGACAATGGATATTGACACGGGTTGTGTGTTTGGAGGTAAACTGACGGCATTACGCTATCCGGAAGAAGAACTCGTCTCCGTCAAGGCCCAACAGGTCTATTACCAACCCGTAAAGCCCTTAGACTACCCTGCATCGGAAAAGAAACTCAGCTCACAACACGAATATGACGACTTACTGAACATTGAAGATGTTACAGGAAAGCGTATTGTGCAAACACGGCTCAGGAAAAACATCACCATTCGCGAAGAAAACTCGATTGTTGCCTTAGAAGTGATGAGCCGCTTTGCCATCAATCCCAAATGGCTGATTTATCTCCCCCCGACGATGTCTCCATGTGCCACCAGTGACTTACCCAACTTCCTTGAACATCCTGTACAGGCCTTGAATTATTACCAAAAAAGAGGTGTCGAGAAAGTTGTTTGTGAAGAAAAACACATGGGCTCAAGAGCTGTTTTGGTTATTTGTAAAGACGAAGAAACAGTCCTCAAACGATTTGGTATTGAAAATGAAGGTATCGGAGTTTGTTATACACGAACGGGCAGGAACTTTTTCAATGAGCCGGTCATGGAAAAGGCTTTTATGACAAGAGTCAATCAATGCCTGTCGGAAGCGAACATCTGGGAAAAATTCAACACAGACTGGATCTGTCTGGATGCGGAATTAATGCCATGGTCTGCCAAAGCGCAAGCTTTGCTGAAAGACCAGTATGCGTCGGTCGGCGCAGCAGCAGGAAACGCATTGACGGTCGTTGAACAGGTACTGCAAAAGGCTGTCGGCAGAGGCATGAAAGAGGCGCAGTCTTGTTTAGAGAAGTTTGAGGCTAAGGCTAAGGCGATCAATAAGTATGTAAAGGCCTATCAAAACTATTGTTGGACCGTTCGAAACATCGACGATTACAAATTAGCGCCTTTCCATATTTTAGCGACTGAAGGCCAAGTACACGTAGACAAAACGCATGAATGGCACATGGAGCACATCGCCAAGATATGCCAGAACGATCCTCGATTGTTTATGACAACTCCATACAAGATCGTCGAACTCAATGATCCGTCCAGCTTTGATGATGCCGTGCAATGGTGGCTCGACCTGACAAGCAAAGGAGGAGAAGGCATGGTGGTAAAACCGTATCACTTCATCGCTTATGGCTCGGAAGGTCTTTTGCAGCCGGCCGTAAAATGTCGGGGAAGCGAATATTTGAGAATTATCTACGGGCCTGAATACGATGCTCCCGAAAATATCGAACGACTTAAAAATAGGAGTCTTTCGAGAAAACAATCGTTGGCGCTCCGAGAATTTGCCCTTAGCATAGAAGGGCTGGAAAGATTTGTGAAAAAAGAACCTTTAAGACGAGTACATGAAAGTGTATTCGGGATATTGGCCTTGGAAAGTGAAGAAGTGGATCCGAGATTATAACTCCCAACTCGCTGTTATACAGATTGGGCAGGATTACTATCGGACGTATCGGCCGCGCACTTGGTAAAGAGTTTCCTTGCCAAGCGATGCGACCGGCAAATAACATGGGTCTCATTTTATACCTGAATCTGTGGATGTTTTTATTGGCTCATGTATCGGAATCTCGGCTTTTTTATCTATGTTTGCCGAGTTTTGCACAGACGATAACATAACAAGAACAACGTGAACAGAAGAGTAGTTATTACCGGAATGGGCATTTATTCGTGCCTCGGGAAGAATCTGGACGAAGTGCGAGAATCGCTTTATCATGGACAATCAGGAATAATCTTTGATCCTGTCCGGAAAGAGATGGGATTTCGTTCGGCGTTAACGGGGCATCTCGAAATTCCCGAATTGAAAGGGATACTCAGCCGCAGTCAACGCGGATATATGCCCGAGCAGGCCAAATATGCTTACGTAGCCACCTGTGAAGCGATGGCGCAGGCACGGTTGGATACCGATTATATCGAACAGCACGAAGTAGGTATTCTTTATGGGAATGACAGTACTTCCGAAGCCATGGTCAGAAGCGTGGACATCTTGCGTGAAAAGAAGGACACGACTTTGATCGGTGCAGGAGCTATTTTTCAGTCAATGAATTCGACGGTCACGATGAACCTCTCGTGCATCTTTAAGTTGAGAGGTATGAACCTGACGGTTTCGGGCGCTTGTGCCAGTGGATCGCATGCGATAGGTCTGGGCATGTTGCTGATCCGTGACGGACTGCAAAACTGTGTGATTTGTGGGGGCGCCCAAGAGATAAATCCATTTGCCGTTAGCAGCTTTGACGGAATCAGTGCGTTTTCGGTCAGGGAGAGTGAGCCGACGAAAGCTTCCCGCCCGTTCGACCGCGACCGTGACGGATTGGTGCCCGGTGGGGGTGCCGCAACGGTGATCCTCGAGGATTATGAATCGGCCGTACGCCGGGGGGCACCGATTCTCGCCGAAGTGTGCGGATACGGTTTTTCGTCGAACGGCGACCATATTTCGGTGCCGAACGTCGAAGGACCGGTACGCTCATTGCGTATGGCGCTTAAGCAAGCGGGCATAGACATCCGCGAGATCGGCTATGTGAATGCACATGCGACTTCAACCATTGTGGGCGATAAGAATGAAGCGAAATCTATCGACAGTGTGTTTGGCGACCGGAAGCCGGAAGTTACTTCGACCAAGTCTATGACCGGACATGAGATGTGGATGGCGGGAGCAAGCGAGGTCATCTACTCGATGCTGATGATGAAAAATGATTTTATCGCGCCGAATCTCAATTTTGAAAATCCTGATGAAGACTCGGCCAAACTCAATATTCCCGCAACACGCATCGATAAGCATTTTGAGATGTTTCTGTCGAACTCGTTTGGCTTCGGCGGAACAAACTCGACCCTTGTTATCCGAAACATGAACGGCTGACCGTTAGTATCACCTGCCTGTCAACATATATACTACAGTGAATTACGACGTAATTATTATCGGAGGAGGCTTGGGCGGTCTGGAATGCGGTTTTATATTAGCCCGTCACGGGTTGAATGTATGCGTACTGGAACAACATACACAGGTCGGCGGTTGCTTACAGACTTTTCGGCGAAAAGGCGTGACGTTCGACACGGGGTTTCATTATGTCGGAGGACTGGGCGAAGGTGAATCGCTTTATCCTTTCTTCCGTTATTTTGGACTGCTCGATTTGCCGTGGCAACGAATGGACGATCTGTTCGACGAAGTGATTATCGGGGAACAGCCTTACTTCTTTGCCAACGGACACGAACGTTTTGTCGATACATTGGCAGAATCCTTTCCGCATCAGCGCAAACAGTTGGAGGCTTATACCGCTTTTCTGAAAACGGTCGGCGAGCATCTGCTCGACGTGTTCAATCCAGACGTAATGAATGGAAAATATGTTCTTCCCTTGTTCGGACGTTCGGCGTATGAATTTCTGCATGAAACAATCGACGATCCGCTGTTGCGAAAGGTACTTTCGGGCACTTCGCTCAAGATGGAGCTGGATGCCGACAAGCTGCCGCTCTATACGTTTGCCCAGATTCATAATTCCTATATCCAGAGTGCGTGGCGGCTGCGTGGCGGAGGCTCACAGATTGCCGATCGTTTGGTGCAACAGATCGAGGCGATGGGAGGGACCGTGCGTACCCGGGCAGGTGCAACACGGCTGATTGAAACGAACGGACGAATCACCGCCGTCGAGGTGAACGGTGACGAACAGCTTACCGCTCGCTTCTTCATCTCTAACGCCCATCCTGCCTATACGTATTCGATGCTCGAAGAGAGTCGGTGTATTCGTAAAGCTTTCCGCAAACGTATCACTCATCTACCTAATACGGCCGGTGTATTTACGGCCAACATCCGGCTGCGTCCCGACAGTGTGCCTTACTGCAACCGCAACATTTACCTTCACGACGAGACGTCCGACCTTTGGCGATATCGTTTTGATAAAGAGCCTTCCGGTATGTTTATCAGTTATAAGATACCGGAAAACGGTGACAGCTATACACCGAACATCGATTTGCTTACCCCCATGTCATGGGCCGAGGTAGAACGATGGAAAGATGCGCCTCGTGATGCAGACTATGCCGCGATAAAGCGTGAAAAGGCCGAGGCATGCGTTGCTTTTGCTGCGCGCCGGCTGCCTTGGCTGCGCGATGCCGTCGAAGAGATATATACCAGTACGCCCTTGTCGTACCGCCGCTATACGAATACGGTCGACGGTTCGGCTTACGGTATCCAAAAAGACTGTACTTCTCCGATCAGTACCGTGCTAATGCCACGTACGCCGGTCCCTAACCTGTTTCTGACAGGACAGAACCTGAGTCTGCACGGTATCCTCGGGGTATCCGTAACATCTTTCTTTACTTGTGCCGAAATCCTCGGTATGAAGACGGTAACGAAAGACTTTTGAATAGAGTAGGGGAGAAGAGAGAAGCTATCTTTAAAGGGTGAAACCCGCTCGGATTTTACGTACATACGGACGCGCGTAAACTTACATACGGACGAAAATTTATTTTCTCCCGTATGTAAATTTTGCTGCATACGGACGCAAGTGTTTTTGCGTTTTTTCGCTCTTCTTTTTCTCGCGCCTTAAAGGTTCTGCACAATCTGCCAGAGCGTGATTTCTTTTGTTCTTTCTTCCATGGTTGAAATATGCCTGTTTAAGCATTGTCTGTTTAAAACGTGAAACTCTATTTCTGCCATATTGAGCCAACACCCATGCTTTGGGGTAAATACGAAATTAAATCGATCGACAGTCCGGACGTTTATCATCTTTGAAACGTACGATCGAATACCCCTTGTTTTGTTACAGAGAAGCTTAGTCCCCAATGATTTCCAAGCAACGAACCGCGGTCTATTCCGGCAGCTACTCCAAATTCCCAGTCAGGCAGTTCGCGCTCCTCTTTCCTGCTGCGTGAACGATACGTATAACGCCAGTCGGTCACTATCGAAAAAAGGGTAAGGTTACGCAAAGTCGGCGCATACGGTGTTCCAAAGCTCTCGACCGAAGAGGCTTTTACCCGGTAAGTCACATCCCTGCAAACTTGGCCCGAGATGCCCAGATGCCATGCACGTACCCGGTTATGACGGAAACCAAGCAGTCCGTTTTTATTATATTCCGGCGAAATCAGAAACGGAGAGCCAAGCGAACGGTTAAAATACGAAGCGCCTGTCGTATATTCGCCGTTATTGTAGTAATTATCTGCTCCGCCTCCGTAGCCCGGATACTTATCATGATTGAAATCAATAAAATGAAGCGGGCCGCTCTGATCCATGGTAGAGAGATGCTCCACAACCACCTTATTTAGCCATCGCAGACGAGGCAGACGGAGTTCAATCCCTCTCAGGCCATCCCACGTGTTGTACCACTCCATACCTGATCGGTCATCGAAAAAATGTTGGTAATATCCGAAAACCGACCAGTCTCCGGCCTCGTATCCGAGACGAAAATCGTAGGAACCGTAATGGTTTCCCAAGACATTGATCCGGTCCGAAATGCTCGCATCACTCCCCCCCGACGTACCCGCCACAATACGCAGGAAATCTTTCAGTGATTGGGGTTGTTTGCCCAACCGGGGATGAGTGGATGTTCCTCCCCATTGCGCAAAATGACGTGCGCCGAGTATCAGCGAAACGGGAAAATCTCCCTGCAAATCTTTTATTTGTAGATAAATCGACTTATGATGCCACAATACATTCCGTACGTATGTTTGCTTTGCTTCTCGGAACGACTCCAAATAGTCCGTATCGAACGAACGTCCGACGGCAAAATTTCCTTTTGCCTGCAACCACCCCGAGGTGCCGGGAATGCTCAGGAAACGGGGGACATACAGATTGATCTCCGGAATAGGACGAGCATTCGACGAAAGCACCAGATCGCCACTGCTCAACTGCCGGTCTCCAAGCGACTGATTATATCCGTCGTTTCTTCCTTCACGACTTCCTATACTCAAATGAAACCGTTCTTTATATGATAGCTCCGCATAAAGTTCTTGCAGATAAACATTTCGATAACGCGACGTTGAGGCGATCCATTGCATTCCCGCATCCCAGCGGAAGTTTCTCCCTATTTGTTGCCGGTGATAGACAGCGGTACAAAGGTAACCGTTATTAGCCTTCAAAGGCACTTTCCCGTATCGACCATTTACAATCCCAAAAGGCGTAAGGCCATTCGAAGCCACCGATCCGAATGCTCCGATATAATATAATGTACGAGGAGGTAAGGAATCCGGTTGTTCGGCATATCCCTCCCAATAGAAAACCGTACCAACAGCAGCTAAAAGATAGCGAAAAAATCGTATCATCATCCCGTATTACATGATAAACCGCCGCAAAGCTACGAAAAAAAACTTCATCGGGAAAAGTTGGATATATCAAGAAAATGACTACCTTTGCACCGCAAATTTTAAAACAGTAACATTTATGAACAATTACGAAACCGTTTTCATTTTAACTCCCGTTTTATCTGACGCACAGATGAAGGAAGCGGTAGACAAAATCAAAGCAGTGCTCTCTGCCGAGAATGCAGAGATTGTGAATGAAGAAGATTGGGGCTTGCGTAAATTGGCTTATCCGATCGAGAAAAAGACAACCGGCTTTTATTGGCTCATCGAGTTTAAGGCGAATCCGGAAACGATTACGACATTGGAAACACAATTCCGCCGCGACGAGCGCGTAATCCGCTTCCTGACTTTCCGTCAAGACAAATATGCGGCCGAATATGCTGCGAAGAGAAGAGGTTTGAAGAAAGCATCGAAAGAAACAGAAAAGGAAAATTAATCATGACAACAGCAAATACAAACAGCAATCAGACGGAAATCAGATACCTGACTCCGATGTCGTCGGATGTGAAGAAGAAAAAATATTGCCGTTTTAAAAAGAGCGGAATCAAGTATATCGATTATAAGGATCCTGAATTTCTGAAGAAATTTCTGAACGAACAGGGTAAGATTCTTCCGCGCCGTATCACCGGAACTTCATTGAAGTTTCAGCGTCGTGTGGCACAAGCCGTGAAGAGAGCGCGCCATTTGGCATTGCTTCCCTACGTAACCGATTTGATGAAATAATTTTAAGGAGGAGACAGAATATGCAAGTTATTTTGAAAGATGATGTAGTAAACTTAGGCTACAAAGACGATATCGTAAACGTGAAAGACGGTTACGGACGTAACTTTCTAATCCCGCAAGGTAAAGCAGTGATTGCTTCGGAGTCGGCACGTAAAGTGTTGGCTGAAAACCTGAAACAACGTGCGCACAAATTGGCCAAGATCAAAGAAGATGCACAGGCACTGGCTGCGAAACTCGAAGGCGTTTCGTTGACGATTGGCGCAAAAACAAGTTCGACCGGTACGATTTTCGGTTCGGTAACGAATATTCAGATTGCTGAAGAATTGGCTAAGAAAGGATTCGAAATAGACCGCAAGACAATCCTTATCAAGGATTCGGTAAAAGAAGTTGGCTCATATCGTGCCATACTGAAACTCCACAAGGAAGTTTCGGTCGAAATTCCGTTCGAAGTTATTTCGGAAGCCTGATATTCCGATTTGCCATAAATGTTAAAAAGGCCTCTATTGAGGCCTTTTTTTATATCTATTCGGAAATTATTATATTTGCTGCATGATTCGTAAAAGATATATACGATGAACAGATTACGGCTTCTTTTCGTCATATCGGCAATCTGTGTATTGCGCGGGATAGCTCAGCCTCTTTTAGCTAAAGGAGATACTTTTATCGTAGTAATCGATGCCGGTCATGGCGGGAAAGACCCCGGAGCCAAAGGGGTAAAGACGAATGAAAAGACAATCAACCTTGCCGTCGCCCTCAAGTTAGGGAAAATGATTGCCGCCGGACATGATGATGTGCAGGTAATTTACACCCGTAAAACAGATAAATTCGTGGAATTGAGCGAACGCGCCAATATCGCCAACCGGAATAAGGCCGATCTGTTTATCTCTATTCATACCAATTCGTTAAAGAAAAAAAATGCTTCGGTGAAAGGAGGAGAAACGTATACCCTTGGTTTGGCAAAGACGCAAGAAAATTTAGAGGTCGCCATGCTGGAAAACTCTGTTATTCTGTTAGAAGAGAATTATAGACAGCGTTATGAGGGCTTCGATCCGAATTCTTCGGAGTCATATATTATCTTCGAGTTTATGCAAAATAAGCATATGGAACAAAGTGTTTCGTTTGCCTCAGAGATTCAGAAAGAGTTCGTAGCAGCCCGACGTGTAAATCGCGGAGTTCGACAGGCCGGATTTCTTGTGTTGAAAGCTACCAGTATGCCCAGTGTACTTATCGAGTTGGGATTTATTTCCAACCATGAAGAAGAGCGTTACATGCGTTCGACCGAAGGGCAAAACAGATTGGCCAGAGCGATATATAATGCCTTTTCGCGTTATAAGCGAGATTATGTTCGTAAGCAGGGAGGAATCACGAATACTCAGATAATCGGCAAGGCCGAAAGCACGCTGCAGTCTCAGAAAAAGGAGCAGCAAAACGCAAAAGAAATGACGAAAAATAGACCTCGTCCTGAAACAAACGAAAAGAGTCACGGAACAATCGTTTACAAAGTACAGATTCTGACTTCCGACAAACGGTTACCGGCACACTCTCCCAAACTGAAGGGTTACAAAACAAACTTCTATCAGGAAGGTAAAATCTACAAATACACGTACGGAGAATCATCAGACTTCAAAGAAATTCAAAAGATCCAGCGAAAAATATCTAGCGATTTCCCGGAAGCCTTCATTATCCGGATGAAGGACGGAAAACGTTTAAAATAAATTTATAAAATTGCAAAAACAATGAAGATGAAATTTAGTAAAGAGGTAACAATTGGTGTTGTATCCATTATTAGCCTCGTATTGTTATATATTGGCGTGAATTATCTGAAAGGGATAAATCTCTTTCGTCCGGCCAATCATTATTACGTAGCTTGCTCGAATGTCAAAGACGTAACCATATCGAGCCCTGTTTTTGTTGAGGGCTTTAAAGTCGGACTCGTACGAAGTATCTCTTATGACTATTCAACAACCGGAAAAATTCTTGTCGAGATCAGTCTGGAAAAAAGCATGCGCATCAACAAAGGCAGTTATATCTCTTTGGAAAAAACGCTTTTGAGTGGAGGTGAATTGCATATTCACTTAAACAAATACGTGGATGAATACTTGAAGTCCGGCGATACGATCGAAGGACGGTCTCCCGAAGATATGATGGCCTCGGTACAAGAAAAGATGTTACCGCAAATCATCGACCTGCTCCCCAAGTTAGATTCAATCTTGTACAGCTTGCAGATATTGGTAAGTCATCCGGCGCTCTCGCAGTCGTTAGATCATATCGAGAAAACAACGGCAAGCCTCGAAATCTCGTCGCGGCGATTAAACCAGTTACTCGGTAATGATGTACCGGTGATTGCCTCAAACTTAAAAACAACAACCGATAATTTTGCCGCCTTGAGTGAGGAGATGAAAAATCTGAATTTAAAAGGCAGTATCCAGTCGTTGAATTTAACAATCGACAATTTGGGACAAACAACCACGAAATTAAATGCAAAAGACAACTCATTGGGACTTTTACTTAATGACACATCGCTATATAACAACCTGAATAAGACGGTTGTAAACGCTTCCGATCTGCTTATTGACTTGAAGCAGAACCCGAAACGGTATGTTCGTTTTTCATTGTTTTAATCCCATAAAAGAAAAATAAACTTAGAGCTATTCTATATAAAAAAAAAACTTGCTTTTTTAGAAATAGAAGAACAGACCGTTTGTTGGCGACTTTTCCGGGAAAAGAAGAAAAGTTTATGCAATGTGTAAAAAAAGAACACTCCGATATAAAACAGTCGTATTTTCAAGAAGTCATGTTCTCAAAGTAATCATAAGACATAAAAAATCAGTATAGTATACACAAACAGTTAGTATACAATCTCCTATTAGCCGTCAACCGGCTTATACCGGAGCACTCCTCATTTTTTATTTTGAAAATAATGTCGACCTTTACAACTCGAAAATCAAATTGAATATTGTGGAATTATTTATATACTGTTAAATATGGGATCAGACTGTCAATTATTATGGAGCAGATGCTTATCCATTATCAAAGATATCGTGCCGGAAGCCGCTTATAAGACATGGTTTTTACCGATTGTTCCTTTGTCTTACGAAGACCGTAAGGTCACAATTCAGGTACCCAGCCCTTTCTTTTACGAATATTTGGAAGCAAACTACGTCAGTGTACTCAAAATGACGATCCCCCGTGTCTTTGGCGAGGGAACGATTTTGAATTATCGCGTAATGGTTGATCAAGGTTCTTCAAACGGAACAGTGGATTATCCGACCGAAAACGGCGTTGCCGCTCCTCGACGGAACACGCCGATCGATGTGAACAAAGTTCCGTTCACTCCCTTTTCGCAGGTGGCTCCGCAAGATCTCGATTCACAATTGAACCGGAAATACACTTTTGAAACGTTCTTCGAAGGTGTCAGTAACAAATTGGCACGCACAGCTGGCGAGGCTATTGCAAACGACCCGGGAAAAACAACCTTTAATCCGTTGTTTGTCTATGGTCCGTCTGGGGTCGGGAAGACCCACTTGTGCCATGCCATCGGCGTTCGCATTCGGGAGTTACATCCGGAAAAACGCGTATTATACGTGTCGGCTAACCGTTTCCGCATACAATATACGGATGCTGTACGGAAAAATACGTCGAACGACTTTTTGAACTTCTACCAAAGTCTGGATGTCTTGATTCTGGACGATATCCACGAACTCGTGGGACTCGTCAAAACACAGCAGGCATTCTTTCATATATTCAACAATTTACACCAATTAGGCAAACAACTGGTACTGACGTCGGATAAGGCCCCGGTTGATATGCAGGGTATGGAAGAGCGACTGATCACGCGTCTCAAATGGGGACTCACGGCCGAACTGGGACGTCCCGATCCGGAATTACGCAGAAAAATTCTGCGTAATAAGATCGCTCACGAAGGATTAGTTATTAACGATGACGTGTTTAACTATATCGCCGAGAATGTAACGGATAATGTCCGTGATCTGGAAGGTGTCTTAGTCTCTCTGATGGCTAATTCATTGATAAACAATAAAAGCATTGATATGGCAATGGCTCAGCGGGTGATTGCCCAGACGGTAAGAATTGAGGAGAAGCAACTCTCTATTGAGAAGATTCAGGAGACGGTATGTCACTATTTTAACCTCGAAGAGGCGCTGATTCAAACGCCTTCGCGGAAAAGAGAAATTGTACAGGCACGTCAAATCACAATGTATCTGGCCAAGAAATATACCGAATCGTCATTTTCGCATATCGGTAAAATCGTTGGAGGAAAAGATCATGCAACCGTTTTGCATGCTTGTAAGACCGTCAAAGATCAGATGGAAATAAATAAAACTTTCCGTTCGACCGTTGAAACCATTGAAGGTTGTTTAAAAAACTAATGAATAAATCCCTATTCGCTTTTCAGCGTTTTAACAGGGTTGATCGTAGCGGCACGCCAACTTTGCCACGAGACCGCCGTAACGGAGAGCAGCAGTACAGATAATCCCGCGAACAGGAAAACCCACCAGTCAAGAGTGGTTTTGTATGCGAATATCTCGAGCCATTTTGTCATCGCCATATAAGCTCCCGGTACGGCTAACAAAAAGGCTATTCCTATCCAGATCACAAAGCGATAATTCAGCATACGAAGGATGTCGGAGGGCTGCGCTCCGTTTATTTTACGGATACCGATTTCTTTTGTCTTCCGTTTAACAATGAAGGCCATTATAATAATCAATCCCAATGTGGCCACTAGCAGACACAATGCCGAAAAGATATGGGTAAGTTGCTCTGCATGCAATTCGTTATAGTAGATGCTGTCGTACACATCGTGCAGGAAGGTGTACTGTGCCGGATATTCCGGGTTGATTTCCTGCCATACACGGTTAAATGTGCGGAGAGCTTCTTTTGTGTTATCGGGTGAGAGATAGACCATAAGGCAATGTTGAAAGAGGGCGCGTTGCAGCAACAATTGAGGGATAGCATCGTCATAAGTTGTCGTATAGTTAAAATTTTCCGTTACTCCTACAATCATTCCTTTGTTGATGTAATCAACTCCACCCTGCCCATGACGAATATGCAGCCGTTGCCCGACTGCTTCGTCCGGAGTGCTGAATCCGAGTATTTCCGCCGCTTTTCGGTTGATAACGTATTCTTCCGTTATGTCAGGCGCAGGTCTGCCGTCTATCAAATCGAAAAACATTTGCTCTTCTTCTTCGAGGGTACGTAATTCTTTGCTAAAGCTCGTTCCCGCAAGAAGACGGATATCGAAGAATGGGACAAAATCTTCACCGACAACCAGTACCGGTATTCGTCGACCTTCGTCTTCACTCTCCTGGTCGGTACGTACATATACGCCGTCGCGAATAGCTGATCCGGGTAACTGCATGGCTGAGGTTACTCGATGGATTTCTGGGTGTTTAACCAGTTCGGCTTTCAACAGGCCGTAGCGTCGTATCACACTCGACGGCTGTTCTTTCAACACTAAAATCGTGCGCTCTTTACCTCCGACCTGTATGGTACGGATCAGCCCGATTTGGCGTGAGATACAAACACTCACAATGACTACAAACATAACTATCGCATATTGCCCGATCAGCATATACCTGATATTCGACAGTGTAAAACCCGTACCGTGAGGATGAAACTGCATGCTTAAAAAACGTGTGGAAGACATCTGACGGATAACCGGTATAACGGACGTTATCACCACCAAGATCGGAAATAAAACGCAGAGCGAGAGTAGAACTTTTGTATTTGATATTACTTCGGAAAATAAACCGGGCATCACCGATTGTGCCAGAAGTAGCCCGGCAAGCACCGCAGCGCCTCCAAGAATCAGCGCCAGCAGACATTCGTCCCAAAAGACGCGCCACGATGAAGCACCATTGAGTCGTAACAACTGATAATATCGGCGATTGAACGAAAAAATCAGTCCGGCATTCAGCCATAGATTAAAAAGGACAATTAACAGCAAAAGTAGATTGGCGCAGGCAATTAAATAAATGTAATAGATGTTACTGTTGGGTTCGTGTTCACGCTGGAAATGGCTATGCAAATGAATATCGGTCAGCGGAAAAAGCAAAGGAAATACCTTACGCGGAGCATTGCTGTTCAGTTTTTCCAGATTGGCGGTAATCCCTTGTTGCAAGTCTGCTATATTGGTTTGAGGATGGAGCAACAGATAAACATATGAAAACAAATTCGTGGCATCATCCGGTAAATGAACAAGTAAATCCGTATGGAAGTGAGACGTTTCCGGAAAATCTTCAAAAACACCGCTGATAAACACTTTACGGTCGGCGAATTTACGTCCGTTAACAAGCTCCAACTCTTTCCCTATGGGGGAAGTGTCGCCAAACAGTCGATTTGCATAACTGCGGCTAATTACGGCTTTCTCCGGAGCGTTCAGGACGGTATGCGGATCACCATCCAAAAGGCTAAAATCAAACACCTCAAAGAAATTTTTGCTTACAAAATAGAAATGATCTGTCAGGTAATTTTTTCCTTCGTGCCGCAATTCTCCGCTCTCGCTTTTGTGCATCCTGACGACGGCTTCTATTCCTGTGATGCCTGCTAATGCCGGATCGGATGGTGCAAATCCGTAGATACGCACATCGGTCGGTTCATTATCTGTCTGGAAAGATAACCGGACGATCTGCTCGGCATACCGGTGAAACCGGTCATAGCTCGTTTCTTTGCGGATATAGGCATACGAAAGCAACAGACATGCAAAAATAACCGAAAGTCCCAACAAGTTGACTAATCTCAATGATTTACTTTTTTTCAACCGCCTTAATAACATCTTATTTCGTTTTTTAAATTCTTCCGATCATGTTCTTCCAAAAATGATGCCAATGTATTAATTAGTCAAGAAATCAGTTAATTGTCAAAATTCTATTTGCTTTATGGTGTCCAAAAAATGGACATCATTGTCTAATTTTTGGACACTTTAGTCTTTAGCATAAATGTGAACCATCCGGAAAATGAAATAATCTCAGATGATTAAGGACAACATTGGGAGTTGGAGCTCTTTACTAAGATAACATTTTATTTCTTAGATCTACTTCCTTCTTTTACTTTCCTCACAAAACGTTTAGGACAACATTGCCAGATAGTAAAATTGTGACTAAAAACATGCAGGAGGGAACAGGAAGCAAGTCGTTGGCCTTGTCTTTTTATCCGGCCGGTGTAGAATTGACTCCAATCAAAAATATCTGCTCGTTATGTTTATCGCCGATGCCAGCACAGCTGGCAAAGGAGCTAAAGCTCCGCTAATGCAGGGTCACGGCGGAATTATTTGGGCTACGGACGAAAGTCGAGCCAAAAATCCTGCTTTTGTGCTTGTACCTGCTTATGACACCAAAGCCACAAACGATGAATGGGAAGTGAGCAGGTAGTGGCAACTCCTAACTTGGTTCGCCAAATTATTAAAAATTACCCGATTGATGCCAACCGAGTCTATACCACGGGACAGTCAATGGACGGTATGATTTCGTTTTACCTTAACAGTGTAGAGCCCACTTTGTTTGCCGCCACTCTGTTTGCCGGTAGCCAGTGCGACATCAATGTTTTGAAACCGTTGAGAAAAGCCAAATTTATTTACATCGTTTCGGCAGGCGACCCCAAAGCATCGAAGGAATGGCAGAGGTTATTGCAATGATGAAACAACATGGTGTGAAATACGGCGAAATCGAATTCTCTGCCAAGCTACCCCAAGACCCAAAAAACCAAATAGTCAGTGAACTATTGGTACAAGGCAATAAAATCAATTTCATACGTTTTGAATCCTCTACCGTTTTACCTCCACAAGGGACAACGATGAAAGCAGGCGAGCATATGTACTCTTTTGATTATGCGTATTTGCTTGCTCCTGCCCGTGAATGGCTGTTTGAGCAGAGAAAAAAATAGTGTTTTTTAAAGACATGAAATTTTTCCTTTCACTACCTTTGTCTTTGGAAAACGGATAACTCATTTTACAATGCAACGGTACTTTTTCAGAGCCGACACCCCTTTTGAGTTCGAACTCAAAGACCTCGCCGAAATAACGCACAAGAAATCGCAACTTTCGGGCGTCCCTCATCGTACCGATTTTTATCAGATTATCCGTATCACATCGGGCGAGTTGGTGCAAACGGTCGATTTCAACAAAATAACCATCGGGCAGGGCAAGATCCTTTTCGTTGCCAAAAATCAGGTGGTGAAGTTCGATACACATTCCGATTACAAGGGGCAAATCGTGCTTTTTACCGATGACTTTTTCAACCGTTACGACACCGAAGAGGCTTTTCTCAAACGCTTGCAGTTGTTCAACCTCTTTTCCGTCAATCGCCCTGTAAATACTACACCCAATATTGATGCTTTGTGGGGCATGCTCACGCAAGAGGTCTCAGCAAAACGCGAATTTCAGCACCGACTTATCCATAGCTACCTAACAGCTATGCTTATTGAGGCGGATAGGCAGCTTGAAACTCCCGAGAATCAGGTGCGGTGCGAAAAGTTTGAACAGGTAATGCTCTTTACCGATTTGGTTGAAACTCACTATAAACAATGGCGAAAAGTCAATGACTATACCGACCATTTGGGCATTTCGGCAAAAAGCCTTTCGAAAAACCTGCAAGCCATAGTCGGTAAAACGCCCAAAGAGTATATCGACGACCGTATCCTGCTCGAAGCCAAACGTTTGCTTGCACACAGTTCGCTAAATATCAAAGAGATAACATTTGAGCTTGGCTTTGAAGAACCTACCAATTTCAGTAAATTTTTCCGTGAAAAATCGGGCAAAACGCCCTTAGAATTTAAACAGTCGGCACTCGCCGAAAGACCGTAGCCGTTTTTTATCCTTTTTTGCCCTTTTTCTATCCTTACCGTTTGATTTACAGGCAATATTTTTGCATTGTAATTTTAATTCAAAAAAGGATATGAAAAGGAGATTTATTATTATGTCGGTAATAGCCCTCAGCCTTGGGGTGGTTGCTTGCGGAAACAAAAAGGGCGATAATCAAGAACAAACTAATAACGATACAAGTATGCAAATTTCAAAAAAACAACAAGTAGTAGAATTGCTCAAAGCAATTGAAACAGGGGCAAGTGAGCCTGTAGGTTACATCAATGCTGATAATTACAAACAGCACAATTTAGGTATTGCCGATGGTTTGGCAGGATTTGGCGAGGCTCTTGCAGCATTGCCAAAAGGGTCGGCACGTGTCAATACCGTGCGTGTGTTCGAAGACGGCGACTATGTGTTTGCTCATACCGATTACAACTTTTTCGGCGATAAAATAGGTTTTGACATTTTCCGTTTCGAGGACGGCAAAATCGTGGAGCATTGGGACAATCTTCAAGAGACCCCCAAACAGCCCAACCCAAGCGGTCGCACTATGACCGACGGAACAACTGAAATCAAAGACCTCGACAAAACAGCGGATAACAAGGCGTTGGCACGTAATTTCGTAGATGATATTTTGGTAAATGGCAGAATGGAGAAACTCGCAGGCTATTTCGATGGCGACAACTACATTCAGCACAACCCCAGTATCCCCGACCAACTTTCGGGATTAGGCAAAGCATTGGAAGCAATGGCAAAACAGGGTATCACAATGACATACAGCCAAATTCACAAGGTGTTGGGCGAAGGTAATTTCGTGCTCGTGGTTAGCGAGGGGCAAATAGGCGGAGTACACAGTTCGTTTTACGACCTGTTCCGTATCGAAAACGGCAAAATAGCCGAACATTGGGACACCATCGAACCAATCGCGGCAAAAGCGACGTGGAAAAATCAAAACGGCAAATTCGGATTTTAAAAGAACAGTATTAATTTCATTACACCCTACCCGAAAACGGTGGGGTGTCTTTTCTGAAAAAATAGATTCATGGAAGCTATATTACGTTTTTTGAAAAGCCACCCAGACGTTGCATTGGCAACCGTAGGCGACGATGGATTACCCAAAATTCGTGTTTTTCAAATTATGAAGCAGGAAAGTCATACGCTTTACTTTGCCACAGCTCCGCATAAGGAGGTTTACCAACAACTGCAACGCAGACCGCAGGTAGAGTTGCTTGCCATGAGTGGGGACGTATCGGTACGCTTGGCGGGTACAATCTATTTTGATGTAGCCGATTCCGTCGGAGAGGAAATTTACAACTCTACGCCGGTACTCAAACGCCTGTATGCCAAGTATTCCGATATGGTATATATGCGTTTTCCCATTGTGCAGGCAACTTATTTTGACCTTGCCCCAACACCGCCTTTGGTTAAACATTATGATTTACGAAATGAGTGATAATATGCAGCCATAGCCGACAAAAAGCCCTTATAGATATGGAAAAACAAAAATGCATTTTCGATAATATTAAGCGAAAGGATGGTAAATATGTGTAAAACAGATCTTTGCAAGGATGAAAGGTGATTGTTTTTTGAATTACCAATATGATATTCAACTGTCCTTCAGGAGATAAAAAAATCCTGTAAAATATTGATTTTACAGGATTTGTTCACTGTTGACTTTTATAAGTCCTTATATTTCGGCGGAAGGAGGGGGATTCGAACCCCCGGTACGGTTACCCGTACGACAGTTTAGCAAACTGTTGGTTTCAGCCACTCACCCATCCTTCCTTCAGATATGCTTTTGAACGGCACTTTCTGAAAAAGCGTTGCAAAGATAGACCATTTTTTTGAATCTACAAATTTTTATGTTGGCTTAAAAATGTCTCATGCCAAAATTTCAATCAATGCTTGATCCGGAGTAATCACTAAATTGTTTAGCAGAATTCGGTAGTTATAATAACCGTATAACTTTTAAATATTTATAAGACCCATCTCCTTTTTATTCGGCGTTGCAAAGTCGAATGGCTCATACAGTTTACAATATCAAAGACAGGAAACGGACCTTACCCCACTATTATAACGCGCTTATGTTGCTATGCCAATTTCTTCAAACATTTTCTTATATACGACCGCTTTTTCTTCCAAAGGTTTTGGATAGGCTCTTGATGACGAAGGCATTCGGTATATTCGCAGTTGGCGAGAGCAAAAGACAGTGCCGGTCGACGAACCGACTTTCGGTTCTTTTGCTCCTGTCAGCATTAATAAGATATCTAATGCTTTCTGACCGGTTGTCACGATCGTTCGGCAGTCCGGTAGTTGGGACAAGACTTGTTCCAAATCAATCGGACGAAGCACCTCGAGGTACTTATCCGACGCATTTCCTTTTTGTCGATTTACCTCCATTGCCGTATCCCAGAGAGCAATGCCTTTTTCAGTCAGAAATTTACGGATTTTCGCTTCATGGAAGGATTTTTGATCTTCCGTCAAGAAATAATATTTGTCTTTAAAAAAGACGACCCCGAAAATCCGCCACATATCATTCTGAAAATTCGGGTAGAAAAAATCCATTTTCCAACGTGCTCTGGGTGGAGGAAAACTGCCAAGCATCAACATCTTTGCACCTTCCGGAGCAAAAGGAGGCAAAGGATGAACTTCTATCAATTGCTCCATCTTACTTCTTGTTGCGACGTTTCATTTCGAGACGAAGCATATTCAATTCACGTGTGGTTTGACCGACAACGGAAGTGTTCTCTTCGGCACGGCGAATAAGGTAAGGGATTACGTCTCTGACGCTCGCATAAGGTACATATTTAGTAACCCGATAGCCTTTGTGAGCAAGATTAAATGAGATATTGTCACTCATGCCTAATAATTGTGCGAAAAAGATTCGTTGATCGTCATGCTTTAAGCCTTTCTCCTCAATCAGCTCAGCCAGCCGATAGTTACTTTTTTCGTTATGTGTTCCCATAAAAAGCTCAAAATGTTCGAGATTATCCATAACATACTTTACGCCTGCATCAAAATTGTCGTCTGTTTCCTGCTTCGTTTTGAAAATCGGATCAGGATATCCCATCGCCGCGGCACGAGCACGTTCGTTTTCCATATAAGCTCCACGCACAAATTTTATTCCGGCAATGTATCCTTTTTCCTTGGCATCGGTAAGGATTCGATGCAGGTAGGGAAGTCGGTCATGACGATACATCTGAAGCGTAGCAAATACGATTGCACGCTCTTTATTAAAGAGCCGCATAGCTTCGTCCGTCATGCTGTCTATTGCATCTTGAAAACAATAATCCTCAGCGTCCACCAGAATACGTACTCCATTCTCGTACGCCCTTCGGCACAACGTCATAAAGCGCTGTTGAAAAATCTCATAATCGCTGCTTTCCGCATCAGTCAACTGATCCGGATGTTCGGATGCTTTCGATAACAAAGCATCGGTAGTTATCGTTGATGGTTTGAATACAGCATAAGCGATATCCGGATTATCCTTTGCATTATCGATTGAGCGTAAGGTTTCTTCCATGGTTGCCTTGATGCCATCGGAGCTCTGTTCTCCCTCTGCCGAAAAATCAAGCGTCGACTTAACACCGAAACGCTTCAACAGATGGATTGTTTTTTGGCAGTCTTGCAACGTTTCTCCTCCTACAAACTGTTTATATAATGTAGGCTTCACGATCCATCCTAAAGGAAAATGTATTTTCAATGCAAGATTGCTTCCCCACTTCGCAAGTTTTACGAGAGAAGGATACTTAATGGTATTAAATAATATGTACGCATTTCTCAATTCTGCGTCTGTCTTTGCTTCAAAAGCAATCTTTGTGTTATTAAAGTCCAACATATTGATGTGTATTTTCAGGTAAAAAACGCGCCGAATATATCATATTTTATTCGGATGAGCAATTTTTTTGTGTTATTTTTTTAGGCAGAAAAGAATGGGTGGATATATGTATTTGAATTTCAGATGTAAAATGTCGTGTTTTTTGGAAATTGCGCCTATTTATCTCAAGACTCCTATTCTTGTTTTATCTTAACTCATAATGTGGAATTAGATTTTTATATTGATCTTTATGAAACACCCGATCAATAGGATGTTTCATAAAGATATTTCTGTTAGTTTAAGGGCAATTCATTGGCAAATGTCAGCTCCAGCACATAATCGGGCGAATGGGGTTTATCGTTAAATTTTAGCAAAATACCATCTTTGTCCTGTGTAAATCGAACGGCATTACGGCTCTCAAACTCTACCGCACTTTTCAGTTTATTGCCCGCATAAGGAAGGAACAGGGCTTTATCGTCGAGATTCAGCACATGCACATACAGCGTTTTTCCTTTCTGAGTCGTTACTCCCCAGTCGCGCGGAGTGACTACTCCGCCCCGCGTACCCTGTATGGTGGGAGCGTAGATTTTCATCCATTCACCCATTTCGCGAAGCCGCTGCACTGCCACGGTCGGTAACTCACCATTTGGTTGAGGACCTACATTCATCAGCAGATTCGCATTTTTTCCGGCGGCTTTGACAAGATATTGAATCAATGTTTTCGTCGATTTATAATCTTGGTCGGTAATTTTGTAACCCCACATTCCATTCATTGTCTCGCATGTCTCAAGTGGCAATCGACTGATATCCTGTCCCGAAAGTCCAGCCTTGTTCTCGCCGGGCAGGTCTCGCTCAAAGATCTGTATATCCTCACCTGCGAACGGAGTGATGTGGTGATTATTCCCGATCAAACAAGCCGGTTGCAAACGATGTATTAAAGTATATTGTTCATTGAGATTCCATGTTTTGGCTGTCATCCCGTCGGGATGGATGTCCTTATCCCACATTCCGTCAAACCATATAGCTCCGATGGGGCCATAGTTAGTAAGCAGTTCCGTCAACTGATTGTTCATGAATGTACAATAATCTTCCCATTTGCCCTGTGTGGTACGACCGGTTCCTTTTCCTGTGCGTCCCAACGGATAATAATCATCGCGTCGCCAGTCCAAATGTGAATAATAAAGGTGCAGACGGATGCCCTGCTTACGGCATTCATCGGCCAATTCGTGAATCACGTCACGTTTAAACGGCGTGGCATCCACAATATTATAATCAGACTGTTTGGTGGCATACATGGAGAAACCGTCGTGATGACGTGAAGTAATCGTGATGTACTTCGCTCCCGAAGCCTTGATAGCAGCAATCCACTCTGCCGCATTAAACTTGACCGGATAGAAACCCGATGCCAGTTTGGCATATTCTTCCCAATTCAGGTTTTTGTTGTGCATAACCCATTCGCCATCTGCCAGCATACTATAAATACCCCAATGGATAAAGATCCCGAACTTATCATCCTGAAAAGTTTCCCGGGCTTTCAGATTGTCTGCCGAAGGAGTGTAGCCGGGCTGTGCCGGTGCGTGCATCAGGCTTGTGAGAGCCATTGTTGCACAAAGAAATAATGTTCTTGCTTTCATAGAATAGTTTTTGTTGATTATTAAAAAAATAACGGGCACATGCTGTCACCCGACCTCACAAAGGTAAGTGTTTTTTCGACAAAAACAAGAATCTCTTTAGTGTATTTATAGGAGATTCATATCCATGTATATAGTTCTTTGTTGTCCGAATTTAACATCATGCATCGATTGACGGTTATAACGAATGTATTCATCGATTATTTTGGAAAAGTTTCGGTCTATATTGTAATATGTATCGGGTCGGAAGGCATGTTTTTCGTAAGTCAAAAAAAAGAAAGACATGGACTATCCGAATATTTTTTTGTACTTTTGCACGATTATTACCATTTTTGACCAAGTAATGAACGTATTAGATTTAAGTGAACAGGAAATCATCCGGCGTGGCAGTCTCGAACAGTTGCGCAAGATGAATATCAACCCGTATCCGGCTGCCGCATATCCGGTTAACGGATATGCCGATGAAATAAAAGAAAACTTCAACGACGATGCCCAGCCACGGCAAGTAACGATTGCCGGACGCATCATGAGCCGTCGCATCATGGGTAAAGCCTCATTTATGGAATTGCAGGATTCGACCGGACGTATTCAAGTATATATCACTCGCGATGATATCTGCCCGGACGAAAACAACACGGAACTGTACAACACCGTGTTCAAAAAACTGCTCGACATCGGCGATTTTGTCGGTGTCAAAGGATTCGTTTTCCGCACGCAGATGGGCGAAATATCCGTTCATGCACAAGAGTTGACGGTACTCTCGAAGTCGTTACGTCCGTTACCCGTAGTCAAAGAAAAAGACGGTGTGGTGTACGACGGCTTCAATGATCCGGAGTTGCGTTATCGGCAGCGCTATGTCGATCTGGTCGTCAATAACGACGTGAAAAATATTTTCATCAAGCGTAACAAAATCTACGCTTCGATGCGTGAATATTTCAATACCCGGGGCTATCTGGAAGTGGAGACGCCAATTTTACAATCTATTCCGGGAGGAGCTGCAGCACGTCCGTTTATCACGCACCACAATGCTCTTGACATTGACCTGTATCTTCGTATTGCCAATGAGTTATACTTGAAACGTCTGATTGTCGGCGGATTTGAGGGCGTTTACGAGTTCTCGAAAAACTTCCGTAACGAAGGTATGGACCGCACGCATAATCCCGAATTTACCTGCATGGAAATTTATGTAGCGTACAAGGATTACCATTGGATGATGGAGTTTACCGAACAGATGATTGAAAAGATCTGTCTCGACGTGAACGGTACGACGGAAATAACGGTTGGCGATAAGACCATCAGTTTCAAGGCTCCGTTCAGGCGAGTAACAATGATCGAGGCGATCCGTGAATTTACGGGAGTCGACATTACAGGTATGGATGAAGCCCAGTTACGTGAAACGTGTAAACAACTCAACATCGAAGTAGACGAAACGATGGGTAAAGGCAAACAGATCGACGAAATATTCGGTGAAAAATGCGAAGGAAACTATATCCAACCTACGTTTATCATAGATTATCCGATCGAGATGTCGCCACTCTGCAAACGTCATCGGAACAATCCCGACTTAACCGAACGTTTCGAGCTTATCGTCAACGGGAAGGAACTTTGTAACGCATATTCGGAGTTGAATGATCCGATCGACCAGCTGGAGCGTTTTCAGGAACAGTTGCGCCTGAGTGAAAAAGGAGATGATGAAGCCATGTTTATCGATATGGATTTTGTACGTGCACTCGAATACGGTATGCCTCCGACGAGCGGCATGGGAATCGGCATAGACCGGCTTGTGATGTTGATGACCGGACAAACGACGATTCAGGAGGTGTTGTTCTTCCCCCAAATGCGTCCGGAGAAGACCATCAAGAAAGATGCGCCTGAAAAATATGCTCCTTTAGGGATACCGGCCGAATGGGTACCGGCTATACAGAAAGCAGGCTTTGTAACGGTCGACATGCTGGAAGGAGCTAATCCGCAATTGTTGAGACAATCGCTGTTTGAACTGAATAAGAAATACAACCTTGGTCTGGAATTACCGGCGTTACAAGCAGTCGAAGCATGGATCAAGGCTGTTACGTGTCATTAAAAACGAATCATCAATTACCAAATTCTACGACATGAAAGATATTATCGGAAAGGTGGCGATTATGGGAGGCGGAAGCTGGGCTACGGCATTGGCTAAAATCGTACTGTCAACTCAGCCGAATATTCACTGGTATATGCGTCGTCCGCAAGCGATCGAAGATTTCAGGCGGATGAAGCATAATCCCGGTTACCTGTCGGCCGTATCGTTCGATACCGATCGGATCGGTTTTTATTCGGATATCAACGAGGCCGCCGAACATTCCGACATCCTGATTTTTGCCACTCCCTCTCCTTTCCTTAAGCAGCATCTGCAAAAATTGGAAACACCGATACGGGACAAGGTCATCGTCTCAGCCATCAAAGGTATTGTGCCGGACGAGAATATGCTGATTACCGACTATTTCGCGCAGTGTTACCAGGTACCGTTGGAAAATCTTGCGATCGTCGCAGGACCGTGTCATGCCGAAGAGATCGCGCTCGAACGGCTTTCGTATATTACTTTGGCCTGCAAAGATCTGCAAAAGGCCGAAGATCTTGCCCGAATATTCCGCAACAATTATCTGAAAACGTCGTGTTGTCAGGATGTAAAAGGAATTGAATACGCTTCTGTGCTAAAAAACGTGTATGCGATTGTAGCGGGTATCTGCCATGGCATGAAGTACGGTGACAATTTTCAAGCTGTTCTGCTGTCGAACGCGATCAAAGAGATGCAGCGTTTTCTCGACTCGGCGCATATTCTGCCGCGCGACATTACCGCGTCAGCCTATTTGGGCGATCTGTTAGTGACCGCTTACTCACGTTACAGTCGCAACCGTACCTTCGGAACAATGATCGGGAAAGGCTATTCGGTCAAAACGGCACAACTGGAAATGGAGATGATCGCCGAAGGATATTACGGTGCCAAGTGTATTCACGAGATCAACGAGAAGTATCAGGTCGATATGCCCATCTTGAACGCATTGTACGATATTCTTTACGAACGGAAATCGCCGATGACGATCATCCGGCAACTGGCCGAAACTTTCACATAAAAACGGAATGTTGAAAATCAATATATAAAACAGAAAGATGAAAACAATAACATTAGACATTGATAAAGCACTTGGTGCAGTGACTCGCAAACAAATCGACGCACTTGCCCCGAAAGCGACCCAAAGCATGGAGATGCTGCACAAAGGTACAGGACCGGGAAACGATTTTCTCGGTTGGTTGAATCTCCCCTCATCGATCACCGATGAGGAGCTGAAAGACATTGAAAAAACGGCGTCTCAACTGCGCAAATGCAAGGTGGTGGTTATCATCGGTATCGGTGGCAGCTACCTTGGTACGAAAGCAGTCGTTGAGGCGTTGAACAACAGCTTTGATTGGCTGCAAACGTCGAAACGCAAAGACCCCGTACTGCTTTACGCCGGAAACAATATCGGTGAAGATTATCTTTTTGAGTTGTGCGCTACGTTGGAAGATAAAAAGTTCGGCATCATCAATATCTCCAAATCGGGCACGACGACCGAGCCGGCCATTGCCTTCCGCATCCTGAAAAAACAGCTGGAAAAGAATATCGGTGTCGAAGAAGCCCGGAAATACATCGTGGCCGTCACCGACCGTTCGCGAGGTGCACTACGTACATTGGCCGACAAGGAAGGGTATAAGACATTCGTGATTCCCGACGATGTAGGCGGACGCTACTCAGTACTTACTCCGGTGGGTTTGCTTCCGATCGCTGTGGCAGGTATCGATATCCGCGCCCTCGTACAAGGAGCTGTCGATATGGAAAAGGCTACCGATGTGAAAAAGCTGTTCGACCGGAATATCGCGGCCATTTATGCCGCAACCCGCAATGCCCTTTACGACAAAGGTAAAAAAATCGAGATTTTAGCGAATTTTCATCCGAAGCTACACTACATCGGTGAATGGTGGAAACAACTTTACGGCGAAAGTGAAGGAAAAGATCACAAAGGTATTTTCCCCGCATCAGTCGATTTGACTACCGATCTACATTCGATGGGGCAATGGATACAGGAAGGCGAGCGTACGATCTTTGAAACAGTGATCTCGGTTGCTAAACCTGATCATAAAATGACCGTTCCGAGCGATAAAGCCGATCTGGACGGTTTGAATTATCTGGCTGGTAAACGCGTGGATGAGGTCAACAAAATGGCTGAGTTGGGTACCCAGCTGGCACACGTAGACGGTGGCGTGCCTAACATTAAAATCACCTTGCCCGAACTGAATGCCTACTACATCGGACAGTTATTCTATTTCTTCGAAAAAGCATGCGGCATCAGCGGTTATATGTTGGGAGTTAATCCGTTCGATCAACCCGGAGTAGAGGCATACAAAAAGAATATGTTCGCTCTGCTCGACAAGCCCGGCTACGAAAAAGAAAGTAAAGCGATACGCAAAAAACTCAAATAAAGGAGAGTACAAAAAAAATGACGCCCCCCTTTCGGTTTTAAACCGAAAGGGGGCTCTCAAAAAAAATGGGTTAGAGACTGTGGTTTAATCTTCCCTATCACCAAACAAATCAACCATTAAACAAACCAAACTTACCAGTTTATTCTTCTTCATCCGAGGTTTTTGTCCATACACGGGGTAACCTTCCGTCATTTTCTTTTTCTCCTTATATCCCCTCACTTCCCGTTTGGAAAAAGAAGTGAGGGAAAGTAATCCGTTATTTCTTCAGCTCTACGCGTTGTTCGTTGCGATAGCTGGGAACGGTTTTCAACGCTTTCAGATAATTAATCATATTTTCAGCCGTAGGCTGGAAAAGTCCCGTGCCCGGATCTTTATGTTCGTACTTGTAAATCGAAGCCATATAGCTATTCATTGCTACGGTATAGGTGCGATTCATATCGGCCGGTGTGCCGTCTGTCATAAACAGTTCCACATTGCTGACGGTACCGTTAGGAGCAAAGACATAGCGTGTTTTCAGTCCCGAAGGATAAATCGGTAGTCCTTCGTCGAGCGGTAAAGCCGCGATGAAAAGAGCGCTCAGTTCGTGTCCGGTAAGTTTGAAGAGGACGGTTTCGTTGCCAAAAGGATCCATGGTGTACACATCACGCACGGTGATAGCTCCTTTCGATAGTTGATCAATACGTACCCCTCCGGGATTGATCAGCGCAATTTCAGCCTTCGTTCCTTCGCGCAGTGCGTCAACCATCAGGTAGCCAACCTGCTCGTAGCTTGTGAATTCGTCCGTCGCTTCGGCAACACGTTCATTCATTGTGGGATTATCGTTGTACTTATCTACCATCGCACGAACGGTGGCCTTCTCATTGCCTTTTTTCCCCACAGGCATCAGTTTCATGTGACGTTCTTTCGTTCCGTCGGGATTCACCTTGACCGTGATGAGCGTCGCATATTTGAGTTTGTTTTCAGCCTGAGTAATCAGTACGTCGTGGTGAAACTGCTCATTGTCGACCTTCGTATGCGAATGTCCGCCGATAATCAAGTCGGCAGCATCTTTCGGCAACTGACCGGCCAGCACGACATCATCTTCGAATCCCAAATGGTTGAGATAAATGAAGACATCGCAACGGTCGCGCATCGCCAGTTGTTTGAGAGCCGTTTCAAAAGGATTGTAAAAGGTGAATCCGACAGCATTGTTGGGATGAGTATCGGGAATTCCTCCTGCATTGATGGCCAATACCGATGTCAAACCGACCGTTAGTCCGTTAGGCATCTTGATTGTTTTGTCCGGAAGAATACGGTATGTTTTTCCTGCCGGGGGAGCAAGGTTAGCGCAGAGAAAATCGAACGACGCTTTTTCGAGCAAGAGCCGGAAGCCTTCGGGACCGGAGTCGAACTCGTGATTACCGACGGCCGAAACATCGAACTGTACGGCATTCATCAATTCGATCATGGGTAATCCTTTCGGCGAGTACTGGTCGTTGATCGGATTCCCCGTCTGATTGTCGCCGCCCGAGACAAGCAGCATGTCGGGATACAACGCGCGCAGGCTGTCGACCATAAAAGCGAAGCGCGGAAAATTATCGATCGCGGCATGCATGTCGTTTACAGCCAAAATATGTAACATTCTCGGCTCTTGCGATGCAGATGCTTGTTTGCGGCTCGTACCACAACTTGTCCACGAGAGCAGTACGATAACGGACAGCGCGATAGCTGTCCACGGTTTTCTATGTAAGACTTTCATTATGTTTTATTTTTAGATGATGTTACTGAATTATTTTTCTTCTTGGGTATACCACTTTTGCAAATCGCCCTTGACGAGATAGCCCTTTATTTCGAAATCGGTTGTTTTTGAGCTAGAAAATGTCTTCGATTTCATACACAAACGTGGCCGCTTCTTCTTCACCCTCTGCTTGTTCTTTCTGGGCACCACCACAACCGGTTCCCCATACGATTATCAACAACATAAGCAGCATACTTGCCGTTAAGTTACACTTTGCCTTTTTCATTGTTTTGCTCATATACAGGTTCAACGTTAAATAATAAAAGATATGATTCAAAATCATGATGCAAAGATAAAGGGAGAAGAGGAATATGTCAATGAGTAAAATTACTCATTTTTGCATGAGTAAATTACTCATTTTTGAGGAGGCATTCTTCCCCTTCGTTGCGACAAGGATTTGTCTGACAAGCGTTACGAGAATATCTTTCTTTAAGTTTGTTGTTTTTCTGCTCTTACAAATCTAAAGTTGGATTCTCCGAACGCAAATAACGCGAACGACGCAAAGGAAAAATAAAAGGAGTGAATAGTGAAAAACGAAAAGTGAAGCCTTTCGGACGTTTAGTCATTTTATTGTTTAAACAGTAAACATCTACAACAACTAAATATCCGAATGACTGACCGCTGAAAACTGATCGCTGAATGACAGTTTGCCGTATCAATGACTGTATTGTATCCGCGAAGAATAAGTGAGGTATTTCACTAACATCACGATGCCCATCACGAACGATGTGCCCATAATAAGCATTCCCACGATGAGCATCCGTATAGTTTCCCACGAGCCTGTTTCAAACTCGTAATATTCCGAAAGCAACGCAAGGGTCATGTATAAACTGCCCATTACGAAGAGTACCGAGAGAATCGATCCCAGAATAACAGTCGGAAGAGGTTGCTTACGAATCAGAAACAACACACCCAACAATACCGCCAGTCCGATTGTGATCGGATTGAATGCCCCGATCAGAAGAAGTGCGAAAAATGCTTCGGGAATCCATTTCGTCCATGATTTTGTTTTGCTCATGATTTTCTGTATTTGATTACATCCGATGATAAAACGGACACTGTCTTTTATTATTGTAACCCGTTCGGTTTTTTTTCTTGTTCTGCTGACCGACGCTTTTCTTCGCTCTAAAAAGAAAACGGCCGCAAGGAATCGTTTCCTTGCAGCCGTCTCTTAAACAGTACTTGGTTTATCGCTCCCTTAACGGTTCGGGAGCCAAATACTAACAAATAAAAACGTTTTTATTTCTCTTTGATTTCGGGCAAAAGAAAATCCGTAAAGCATAATGCCGCCAGCGCCGTACCGTAACGGCGTTCGATGGTCATTCCTTCGGTCACGAAATTCAGATCGCCCAGATAATACTTACTGTATGTACGTTGATGCAGATCGTTAATGACGCGAATCAGACGCGCTTCCAATTCTTCGATACGGTAACGTCCACTCACTTCGCAGACTAATCCGCCGACTTTCTCGTCGAAATTCTCGTCTTTATACATCCACGCATATACGAGTCCAGCCGAGATAAACTCATCCTGATAACCGTGCGAAACGGCCATAATCGTTTTCAACTCCGACCCGAACGGAGGCAGATCAACCTCGTCCATCGTCACCAAATGTGCCGTAGCCGGAATGACGGATGAATACGTCATGATGTTAAAATCGGCAATTCCCGCATCGAACAATGCCATGTGATACGAACCCGCATGCTTTTCCAGGTCGGAATCGCCGCTACCTTTTGCCATAAAAAAGGTATTCGGAATCAGATTTCCTACTTTCTTTACCATCTTTCAAATCTGTTTTTTTAATTCAATTAATATTCAATGTATGATTCATCCGCCTGCCGTTAATCATCCTTCGCAGACTTTCAACCCAAACGGGCGACAAAAGTACGAACATCTTTTGTATTTTAGGACGATAGACGCAAATATTTTATGATTTTTTTGGAAAAATGCGTCCGTCTTTCTTAAAAGACATACACCACCCCTAATCCGGCCGTGCAGAATCCCAGTTGAGGCATCAGGGCGAATTGTCGTCCGTCTTCGTGTATCCCCAGCAGCCGATGCCAGACAGGCAGCATCAGGTAACCTGCTTCGGCGCTTAAGATCCCGACACCGGCACCGGTGATCACGTCACTCACCCAATGAGCGTTGTTGATAACCCGCAGCGTACCCACCGCCGCAGCTGCGGCATAACCGCCTATGCCGATCCATGGCGAATGATCACGATATTCCTTGTACAGGATATGTGCTCCGGTGAAGGCTACCGCCGTATGCCCTGACGGGAAAGAGTTGTATTCGCCCCATTGACGCGGACGCTCTACGCCGGTCAGGCATTTCGTGGTGTAAACCAACGCGAACATAAGGCTGTACGACGTAGCCAGAATCAGCGTGCGGTCGCGAAAATTGTGTCGGGCCTTGATGCCCGGCATGAAATCGAGTCCCCATGCGACGGCGGCCGGCATGATTTGAAGTGAGTTGTCGATGCCGTAATGACGGTCGATATGTTTGTTGACCTGTCCGGCAATGTGTTTGTCGAAACGTCGGACAGGGCTTTCGTTGAAGCGTGCCACCGTGCCGTAAGCGAGGCATAATGTCGGAACAATGAATCGGGTGATGATGGGCCGACGCTTTTTCCCTTCGGATTCACCCAGCGAAACGGTAGAAAATCTATCCGACGAGAACGTTGGAGATATATTCGAATCCATTATCGTGGTGTGCGAATCTTTTTCGAGAAAGTGACGCTCCTCCGAGAAAGGAACAATACCGAGCGTGTCGCCTTCCGCATGCGTTGCGTGCAGCGAGCTGGCGATGCCGAGCAATAAAAGGAAGTACTTTTTTATCATCCTTCGGCGGGTGTATGGGAGATAAAATAACGTTGGGTTGCCCATCGGTAAAGGAGAAAGACAAGTACTCCGAGCAGACTCCCCGTAATCATTCCCGCCCATACGTCCGATACGAAATGAGCGCCTAAGTAGATGCGTGAATACCCCATCACCAATGCCCAGACGAAAACACCGATCGTGTACGGCTGTTTTTTAATCAGCAGCGACGAAAGCATGGCAAAACCGAACGCATTTGTCGTATGGCCGGAGATGAATCCGTACAGTCCGTTGGCGGTGTATTCTTTCAATAGCCTGACCTGTTCGAGGTAAAGGGGGTGCGTCGTCGGGCGGAAGCGCGAAAACAAGGGCTTGAAAACAAGGTCGGAGGCGACGCAGCAAAGCAGAATAATCAGTCCAATCGAAAGGGAAGCCGGTAGCCGGTCAGGTCTCTTACGAAAGTAGAACCAAAGCGGTACCAGCACTACCGGACACCAGATGAGCGTACCCGCAAACGGCCACAACAACGCGTCCGTCAGAGGAGTGTGCGTGCTGTTGATCCACATAAACAGATCATGCTCGTAGGCCAGCAGTTCTTCCATTTCAACCGGTTTTTTGGTTCATGACGACAAATCTTTTTGTTTCAGTTTTTCGAGCATGTCGCGGGTCATTGTATCTAAATCATATTGCGGCGCCCAATCCCATTCTTCGCGTGCGCAGGTGTCGTCCATCATGTTCGGCCACGATTCGGCGATGGCTTGACGCAACGGGTCGATGCGGTATTCCATTTCGAAATCGGGCAGGTATTTCCGGATCTGTGCGCAGATAATTTCGGGGTCGAAGCTCATCGAGGCGATGTTGAACGCGTTCCGGTGTTTGAGTCGCGACGGGTCAGCCTCCATAAGTTGGATGGCGGCATGGAGCGCGTCGGGCATGTACATCATATCCATAAAGGTGCCGGCGGCAATGGGGCAGAAGAACTTTTCCTGCTTCACGGCCGAGTAGAAGATGTCTACGGCATAGTCGGTCGTGCCGCCTCCCGGAGGAGCCACATACGAGATCAGTCCCGGAAAACGTACGGCGCGCGTATCTACCCCGAAACGACGGAAATAATAGTCACTCACCAGTTCGCCGGTCACTTTCGTTACTCCATACATCGTATGGGGGCTGCGCACCGTGTCCTGAGGCGTCTTATCTTTCGGCGCGTCCGGCCCGAATGCTCCGATCGAACTGGGGGTAAATACGGCGCATTGCTTCTCGCGCGCTACCTCAAGCACGTTCAACAGTCCGTCCACACCGATCTTCCACGCCAGCTGCGGTTTGGATTCCGCTACAGCCGAGAGTAACGCTGCCAGATTGTAAATCGTGTCGATCTGATACCGACTCACCGTGTCAGCAATCTGTTGTCTGTTTGTAATGTCTACCAAAGCCGAAGGTCCTGACTCGGCCAGGATTCCTTTAGGCTCCGCACCGGAAATATAGCCGGCTACCACATTCCCGTGGTAACGCTTTCTCAATTCCATGGTCAGCTCCGAACCGATTTGTCCGGTCGAGCCTATCACCAATATGTTCTTCATCTTTTTTGTTAATTTAGTTTAATTAACGAATTGCTTCGAATTTTCGAGGCGCAAATGTACACGATAAATTTTAATTTATGTACAGTGACATAAAAAGTTTTTGCGACGTCATGTAATTGGCTCATTTTGCGGTTACCTTTTTTCTCCTCAAACGATCCGATACAGGCGAAAAAATAAACGACGACCTTGTTTTACGAACCGATAGATAATTCGTATGTTTGCATCCGTTCGGGAAAGTGTATGTTTCCGGATGATAGCAAAAGACATTATACCATGATATGGACGACAAATCAATAAATAAGCCGGATATCCGGGAGTTTGAATCGCTGTTTCGCAGGATGCAGCCGCAACTGTTCGCTTTCTGCCGTAAATACGTCGATGACGAGGAATGTGCCAGAGATATCGTGCAGGAATGTTTTATCGGCTTGTGGGAGCATTATGATGACTCGATACATTCATACGAATCGTATCTGTTTCGATCCGTGCATAATCGCTGTTTGTCGTTTATCCGCTCGCAAAAAGTCGGAGCCACATATTATGAAGATGTTGTCAGATGGCGTATTCGCGAAATCGAATTGCATCCTGAGGAGCCCGCCCCCTTAGCCGATCTTTATGTTAAGGAACTGCACGGGATGGTGCACCGTATCGTGGAGAAACTACCCGCAAAATGCCGGCAGATATTTGAAATGAGCCGTTACAGAGGAATGAAAAATCAGGAAATAGCAACGCTGTTAGGGCTTAGCGTCAGAACCGTAGAAGTGCAGATATATAACGCACTGAAAATTTTTAAAACAGCATTTAACGACTATTTACTGATTCTGTTGATTATTTTTTTCGCTTTTCGCTAAGTACTTTCTGCTTTCTGTGTGTCATACTCTGAAAAGAATGATCCCAAAAACATGAAGCAGAACGATACGCTGATCATAAAATATCTGACGGGCAGTGCTTCTTTCGAGGAGCAGGCGGTGTTACTGAAATGGTTGGAAGATAGCGAAACGAACAGGGGGTATTTCCGTTCGATGAAGGATGCATATGATTCGGGGCGTTTGAAATACGAGCAAAAAAACAGTCGTGTTCAGTCGCAATGGGATATGTTTCGGAAAAACATTTCCGTCAATCGTCCTGCAGACAAACGACTCCTCAACCGTTTCGCTTGGATGCGTTATGTCGCTGTTCTTATATTGGGTATACTATTGGTTTATTGGATTCGTTACATTGTGGGAGAAAAATCGGAGCGTACCGTGGCTCAAACCCGTATAGAGACAGGGGTTGGCGATAAATCGAAAACAACACTGCCGGATGGGACCGCTGTGTGGCTAAATGCGTGCAGTTCGCTACGGTATGGCGACTTCTTCGGCAAGAGTGAACGGACCGTGTATCTGAAAGGGGAAGCGTATTTTGAGGTAAAAACGGATAAACAACGCCCTTTCTCCGTCTGTACCGAAAGACTGACTTACCGTGTGACAGGGACTTCATTTAATGTATACGCATTCGAAGAAGAAGAGACAAATTCGGTGGCCCTGCTTGAAGGAGGAGTTACGGTCGAAAGTGGAAAATGGGTGTATGCCATCAGCCCGGGAGAGGTGTTTACGTATGATAAGAACGCCGGTACTTTTACGGTCGAGAAGAGAGATGTGGAACATTTATCTTCATGGCGTCGGGGCGAATTTGTTTTCGATAAGATGACGTTCGGCGAGTTGATCCATCGTCTCGAACGACTGTATCATGTGAAATTCGTCTGTGACAACCTCGAAGTACAACAGACCGCTTTCGGAGGTACACTCAAAGATTATGACTCGCTCGAAACCGTCATGAACGTACTGAAGACAAGCCTCCGTATTAGTTATACCATAGAAGAAAATACAGTATTTATCCGGTGACGTTCAAATAGATTGAGAAATATATAAACCTTTAAAGATAGGAGGGATGTGTATGATATAGAGAAGAAAATAGGAACCAAATCAGGGGTGTTTCTGCTTATTCGGAAATAACCCGACTGACTGTTCGACAGGGACAGTCTGCGTTTTTTTAAATCAAATAATAACAATTGTTCAATTAAAATCGCAATACAACAAATAAAATATGGAAAATGCATTGAACTATAAGAAAGGTCATTTTCTTCGGACCTTACGAAAATTATGCTTGAAAATCGGTTTGACAGTCATTGTCATGTTGTCTGTCTCGCCCGTTTTACAGGCTGATGTAACGCATTCGCAGAATGCAAAAATCAATCTTGCTCTTGAGAACGTAACGCTCCCCGATGTTTTTCGTGAGATCGAGAAACAGTCGGAGTATCGTTTCTTTTACAATCGTGCAATCGTAGATACGGAATCCAGACTGAATATCCGGACAGGCGAGAAAGAACTGCCGGAGGTGCTTAATCAGTTGTTCGGAAATACTGATATGAGTTACAAGCTGGTGGATAAGTATATTGTGATCACTCACAAAGAGAAGGCCGGAACAGGCAAATCCGCTTTGCAGCAGGTTGCCGACAAAAAATCGGTTTCCGGACGGATTACCGATGCACAAGGCGAACCCGTGATAGGCGCTAACGTCGTAGAGGCGGGAACGACTAACGGTACGGTAACGGATATCGACGGACGTTTTACGCTCGAAATTTCTGCCGGAGCAACCTTGCATGTCTCGTACATCGGTTATGTTGAACAGACTGTCTCTACTGCAGGAAAAGATGTGATCGATGTGATTCTTCGCGAAGATACAAAGGCGCTCGAAGAAGTGGTAGTGGTCGGTTACGGTGTGCAGAAGAAAGCGAACCTGACCGGCTCCGTTTCGACCGTCAAATACAGTCAGGAACTGGAGAACCGGCCGATTACAGATCCTTCGCAGGCCCTTTCCGGAAAAGTATCTGGCGTATGGGCCAGCCAAAACTCCGGTGCTCCCGGTGCCGACGGTGCAACGATCCGTGTTCGTGGTTACGGCACGCTGAACAATACCGATCCGATGATACTCATTGACGGAGTGGAAGGACGTATGTCGGACGTGAATCCGAGCGACATCGCTTCGATCACGGTTCTTAAAGATGCGGCATCGGCAGCGATCTACGGTTCTCGTGCGGCGAACGGCGTCGTCCTGATCGAGACGAAGAAAGGTGAAGGCGAGCAGGTGCGTATCAATTATAACGGTTACTTCGGATTGCAGCAGCTCGGACGGAAATACGATTTGATTACCGACAGTCCGCATTATATGCAGCTATGGAATAAAGCCGTCACAAACGAAGGCGGCGATCCGTTGTTCCCACAGGATGTGATCGATGCTTTTGCTTCCGGAAACGATTCGTATAAATATCCGAGTACGAACTATTTCGATGAAGTATTTCGCAATGCGTTTACGACACAGCATAACGTGTCCGCAACGTTTGGCGGAAAAAAATCGAACAGCTATCTTTCGATGGGTTACCTGAAAAACAACGGAACGATTAAAAACACCGATTCGGAACGCTATAACCTCTCAATTAACAGCGAAGCCAAAGTAGGCGACTGGCTGACCTTCGGCGGGAGAGGACGTGTGATGCGTACCGTATCGAATCAGTCGTTTGTCGATTATGACGGAGGTTACACCTCAGGGATCGAACGTGCTTTCTACATGATGTCTAACGGACATCCGTTCTCTACCCCCTATTTGCAGGACGGTAAGACATACGGAGGCACGCAGGCGCTCTACCTTTCGGGACCGAAAGCCGGGCTGCCGATCGTCGATACCCGTAACCCGTTCCCCGATTTGTATAATGGAAAGAACGAAACGACAACGAACTTCCTCAAAGGAAATGTGTATGCTACATTACACCTGTTTGAGGGGCTGACACTGAGCGCGCATTACAGCGGGCAGTATTGGCATCGGAATATCGATAATTACAATCAACTGGCAACCTGCTATACGGACCTGAACCGGTCGAACCCCACGAAGCCGCTCGATTATCCGTCTACGTTGGAAATATCGCGTATTATGGTCGATGAATATTATTCGACATTCTTTACGAATTTGAATTACAATCGCGTGTTCAATAAGATTCATGATGTGAGTCTGTTGCTCGGATATCAGCAGGAGGCTACGACACGCCGCTATACGAAAGCGAAAAAAACGGATCCATCCAAGCCCGAACTGCATCAGATCGCTTCGGGAACGAAGAATCCTTTTGCCGATGGGAATAAATACATGTGGCGCATGATGTCGTGGTTCGGTCGGATCAACTACGCCCTGAATGGGAAATACCTGGCCGAGGTCAACCTGCGTGCCGACGCGTCTTCGCGTTTTGCCAAAGGACATCGCTGGGGTATCTTCCCGTCTTTCTCGGCCGGCTGGCGTCTGGGAGAAGAGCGGTTTATCAAAGACCTCGATCTGTTCAGCAATTTGAAATTGCGCGCTTCGTGGGGGAAACTCGGGAACCAGAACATCGGGAACATAGCCGATCCGAGCAATGCCGATTATTTCCCTTACCTGACTGTCCTTACACAGGATTATCCGAACAGTCATAATTTCAACAATACGTTGGCGCCTGGAGCGGCCATCACCGCGCTTGTCGATCCGAATATTACGTGGGAAACGACGACCTCGACCGACTTCGGGTTCGATATGGGATTCCTGAATAATCGCCTGAATCTCGAAGCCGATTATTTCCGGCGTCTGACAACCGATATTATCGTACAACTTCCTATTCCGTCGGTTTTGGGAAATATGGGAGCGCCGTTCGAGAATGTCGGTAAAATGAAGAATACCGGAATGGAGCTGGGGATAACATGGCAAGATCAAGACAAAGGATCAGGCTTGTCATACAGCATCGGAGCGAATCTGACGTATGTAGACAACGAGGTAACGAAATTCCGCGGAGGCAAATCGCCGGACCAGCTTTTCCTTATCCGCGAAGGTTATTCGTATAAGACATTGTACGGCTTTATTCAGGAGGGTATCTATCAGACCGACGAAGAAGGTGCAACACACATGAAAAACAATAGCTTTAAGCCTAAAGCCGGCTATATTCGCTACAAGGACGTAAACGGAGACGGCAAACTGGATTATCGCGATAAAGAGGAAATCGGTAATACAATCCCGAAATTTACGTATGGCATCAACGGAAGTCTGTCGTGGAAAGGTTTTGACCTGAATGTACAGTTCTCGGGAATAGCCGGAGTAAAGGGCTATTTTAGAAATGACTGGACTGTTCCATTGGGCGTATCCGGAGGAACGATCACGAAGAAGTGGGAAGGTGCATGGACACCGGAAAATAAGAACAATGAAATACCGCTGATTACGCTCGATGCCGACTGGCATCGTCAGGAATCATCGTTCTGGTCGGCCAACATGTCGTTTTTTAAGTTGAAAAATATTCAGTTAGGATACAACGTGCCGAGAGATATTACTCGTAGCCTGTTTTTGCAAAAGCTATACATTTATCTGAATGCAACGGATGTCTTCACGATCGTGAGCAGCAAATACGAAGGCTTTGATCCCGAAAGGGATTCGTTCGACAGAGGAGGCTATCACTATCCGATTCCTCGTGTTTTCTCTTTAGGACTGAATGTAAGTTTTTGATGTTTAACAATTCAAAATGAAAGAATGATGAAAAAAATAATCTATATGATGCTCACCGTCACATTGACGGGACTCAGCTCATGCGAAAGTTATCTGGATGTATTACCGGATGATAAGATTACGAACGAGATCTTTTGGACTTCGCCCGACGATGCCCAACTGGCCTTGAACGGGGTGTACAGTGTGTTGAGAAATAATTTTGTGTACGGCTACGGAGGCGGCTATGACGCCTGTACGCCGAATGCCTATCAGTGGGCGCATTGGGAAGGCAAACAGAAACAGGTCGGTAACGGAACGATTACGTCCGGTATCGGAGGAATCGTTTCCAATCGCTGGAAATATTGTTACGGGGGAATTTACCGTGCAAATTACTTCCTGGAAAACGTAGATAAGATTCCGAATATGGACGCGGCAGCAAAAGAAGTGATGTTGGGCGAAGTATATTTCTTACGAGCTTTGTTCTACGATCTGCTGGTACGTTCGTATGGAGGCGTTCCGCTAATTCTCAAAACAATCACGCCGGAGGAAGGACGTAAGGTAAGTCGCGCTTCCGCCGAAGATATCTGGAAACAGGTACGTCAAGACTTCGACGAAGCTATCAAGCGTCTGCCCAAAAACTCTCCGGATAATGGACGGGCGACATTGGGCGCAGCCTTAGGGATGAAGATGAAAACGTATATGTACACCTCCGAATGGGACAAAGTGCTGGAATATTGCGATAAAATTGACGCGTTGAATAAATATAAGCTTTTCCCCACGTATTACGGGCTGTTCCAGTATGAAAACGAAGGCAATGCCGAAACGCTCTTTGCCCTGAGTTTTATGGACGGGGTGTTTCAGCAGGGAAGTATTTTCGACCGTTACTGGCAGCCCCAGAATCTGAAATACGGAATCGACGGCTCCAACTCGGTTGCGCCGACTCAATTGCTGGTCGATGAGTATGAAACGCTCGACGGTAGTCCGGTCGACAAGAACGATCCTTACAAAAACAGAGATCCTCGTCTGGATTTTACCATCCTGCGTCCGGGCGCTTATTTTCAGGGGCAGTTGTATCCGACCGAGATCAAGAACCATACGGGGCAGAAGGTCGGTTTCGGTATCCGTAAATATACGATCGAGACTATGCCGGTCGTAGGGCGTCAATCTCCTCTCGATTTTATGATTCTGCGTTATGGCGACGTGCTGTTGTGTCGCGCCGAAGCGATGATCGAGCTGAATAAGGATATCGACGGAGCGATTGATCTGATTAACCGTATCCGTACCGAACGCAAAGACGTGAAGATGCCGCCGGTGAAGAAGGGAGTAGGGCAGGCCGAAGCCCGGAAAGCGTTGCGTCATGAACGGCGCATCGAACTCGCACTCGAGGGGCAATTCTGGGATGATATCAAGCGCTGGAACGCCGGACCGGAATACTATCCGTGTGACGTGTTCGGAGCCTTGGGCGAAAAACTGGAGACAAAGTTTCCGAACGGATATAATGTAAAGAAAGACAATGTACTTCCGATTCCCGACAGTGAGATTTCACTCAACAACAATTTGAAACAGAATGAAGGGTATTGATAGGAAAGGAGGATCAGTTATGAAATTATCGCGTCGTTCTTTTTTAGCGCAAAGCGCGGCCGGCATTGCGGCCGGATTGGGAGTACCGACATTTGCAGCAAACGCTGTCCCGGAAATTTCCGGGACAGCGTCCGGCAAGCAACAGATGCAGGGACGCCTCAAACTTGCGGTATCAACGTATTCGTATTGGGGCTTCCGTGAACGTAAAGATTCCATCGAATCGTGTATTCTCAAAGCAGCCGATATGGGTATCGAAGGGGTCGATGTACTGCATCGTCAGATGGAAAGCGAAGACAACAGTTATTTGCAGAAGCTGAAACGATTGGCCTACGAGAACGGAATCGCTCTGGTGTGCCTCTGCATTCATCAGGGATGGGTGAACCCCGATAAGGAATATCGTCAGCGGATGGTAGATCATACAATCCGTTGCATCCAATTGGCTTATAAGATGGGAATTCCTGCGTTGCGTCTGAATTCGGGCACATGGGGAACCAGCGGATCGTTCGATAACCTGATGAAAGCGCGTGGAATTGAAAAGCCTGTTGAAGGATATACGGATAATGACGCGTTCGGGTGGGTAGAAGATGCGATCTACAAATGCCTGCCCGTAGCCGAAGAGTGTGGCGTGACGCTCGCTCTGGAGAATCACTGGGGTATCGCCGGTACACCCGAAGGGATGCTTCGTATCAAGAATGATGTCCGTTCCAACTGGTTGAAATTACTGGTAGATACGGGTAATTTCCTCGAAGAGCCTTATGACAAACTGGCTCAGGTGCTTCCCGAAGCGATTTTTATCTCGGCCAAGACGTATAACGGAGGAGGAACCTGGTACACGCTCGATCTGGACTATGATCGTATCATCAAACAGATTTACGATGTCGGATTCAGAGGATACCTTACACTCGAGTTCGAAGGCAAGGAAAACCCCGATACGGCCGTACCTGCTTCGATAAAGATGCTGAAGGGCTATATCGACAAGTATTACACGGACTATATCGCCCGGTAGTTACGCTCTCTTCTCATAAAAAGAGCCTGCCCCACACGCCGTTGGGGTGGGCTTTTTTTGTAAGAGCAGTGTTTTTAGAAACTTTCGTTTTCTGTCATTTTTAACATAATGGGATGCAGCGTTCGACCGCTTGGTTTCATCATATACTCGTTATGCGTATAATTTATTTGGATATGTTAATAACTGGTTGAACTTATCCGAATCTCTTCGTTTAATACGATGGGTGATTTTTTTTGTATATGGCTGATAAAAAGATTGACAAGGTCGTTTGGGTTGTTTAATCTCCGCATAAAAATCGGAGAATATGGAAGTGGAAATGTTAGTAACAAGGTGAAAAATAGTAGTCGGTATGCAAGATAAAAAGAAAGACACAGACGTTAAAGCGGAATGATTATTGCTGATGGCAAACGATTATCTAAAGCAATAACCACGTTTCTAATCAAAAAAAACTATTTGTATCTTTGTCGTATCATATTTAAAAACAAAAAGCTATGAAAAAAACAACTGACACAGTGTTCTACAAACTGATGCACCTCGCAAACCGCACCGGAGGCGCAGCGTAAAAGAAATATCCGGAACGCGGAAAGCAAGTATAAACTTTAAAAATAAAAAAACATGAAAGCAAAAAACATTTTATGGATAGCTTCCCTGCTTCTGTTGATGGCAGGAACGGGGTGTGAAGTAAATAAATTAGAGAGCTCCGAAGAGCTTGGTGCTCGGACAGCAGAGGGCATAATGGTTTATGAGAATCCTGCGACAGACGGCTGTGGTTGGCTTGTACAGATCAATAATAAACCTTATTTCCCGGTAAACTTGGCTGATGAATACAAAATCGATAAGTTAAAAGTGTCTGTCGATTATCAGTTATTAGATTCGAAATTCACTTGTTGGCCGGGTAGATTAATACCTGAAATTAAAATCGTCTCCATCAAAAAGATTCAACAGCCATAGAAAGAATATTTTATGTATAGTATATACATTCCCGAACATGCCCAAAAGTATTCCCAAGGTCATCGGTGAGTATTTCCGAGCTTGTCAGCGAGTATTTCGGAAATACTTAACGGGTATTTCGGAGCTTGTCGGCAGGTAGTTCCATTGCCACCCGACGGATGCCTCCGAGCTACCCGTCGGACGGTTCTTTATTACCCGTCGGGTAGCTCCGAACATATCGACGAGTGATTCCGAAATACTCACCGATGACATCGGAACTACTTCGGGTACGTACCCGAACCACCCGACACCTGCTTCGGAACATATTCATGGGTGGCTCCGAACCGTATTAAATACCCCTCCGAACTATATTTAAGGTATTTCGGAATTATATTCCGGGTATTTCCGAACCTGATTTGGGTACGTTCCGAACCTAATTCCGATACGTCTCAAACCACCCGTCGACAAGTTCCAAACCACCCATCGACAGGTTCCAAACTACCCGTCGATACGTTCCGAACGTATCGAAATACCCCTCCGAACCACCCGAAATCAGGTTCCGAACCGGTCATAATTTATTTCCGAACAGTATTAAATACCCTTCCGGACGTATCGAAATACCCTTCGGAACGTACCTGAATACCGTTCCGAACCACCCCCAAAGATTATTGGGAGGTGCTTTGCGTCATGATAAATTCGGGGGGCGCGATGTAGCCGATCGAACAGAGCGTGGCGTGCGGTGTGAGGGTTTCGCGGATCGACAGCCGTCTGAGTTGCGGATCGAACGAGACGATTTGCAGGTCGTTCCGCCAGTCGACCGCTCTTTTTCTCATCATTTTAAATGCCGTTTCTTTCGCGCTCCAGCAAATTAACAACGTTTCGGTATCGGGATATTGGCCGATCAGGCGTTGCTCCGCCTTGCCGAGAAAGCGATCGTACAGCTTGCGGATACGTTCGGAGCGGTATTCGATATCAATGCCGATGCGGGGTTGCGTATCGAGCAGTACGGCGGCATAGCCTTTCGTGTGCGAGATGCTGATGTGCAGGTCTGCATCGGGCAGGTAAGGAATGCCGTCGGGATGATAGGCGACGGGTGTTTCACGGCCGAGCATGGTTTTCAACAATGTGCGCACGGCCAGCCATTCCGTTTGGCGGGTATCGGACTTGCAACCGGCCAGAAACGGCACGTAATCGTCTTTGCGCGTCAGCAGAGCCAGTAATTCATCGCGGCTTTCTTCGATTTTCCAGATTCCTCGCAGAGGAGTCGTATATTCGGGCAGAACGGGCATGGCTATTTCCAGTCGAACGATTGAATCAGTTCCATCACATCGTGGCGAAGGTATTCGGTCACGGGTGCCACCGAATCGGCATCGACACGATGTTGGTAGTAGATCGCCCCGCGGAAGAAGTGCGAAACACTGTCGGTGAGCATAAACTGGACAGGCGAGGGCGAGTCGCTATCGATCCGGAAGAGCATGCCGTACACACGGCGCTCGGGAGCTTCGTAAGCCTGTTCGGTAATGGCCTGAGCATCGCGGGCGCTGCGTGCGACGAGTTCACGACACTCCGCTTCGCAGCGAGGAAGCGTCTCACGGGTGATACTTCGGTAGCTGCAATACATTTTGACGTTGAGCGACGGGTAGGTGACGTTCAGCCAGTCTTCCGTCACATCGGCAGGAGGCATTTCGATGGTCACGAGCTGCGATACCCGAAAAGCATAAGCCAGTTCTCCGGCCGTGAACAACGTGTATTTCGCCTGCGGCAGATCGATGCGCAATACGCCGCGCGGCTTTGGCGTGGGTGTCGAGCAGGCTGCACAGCCTGCCAGTAAGAGAATCCATGACAAGATACGCATCGTTATTTCTCTTTTCCGGGAGCCGGAGGGATACGGTCGAATTTCACTTTCAATACACGTCGTTCATCTGCTTCGAGCACGCGAAAACGATAATTGTGATATTCGATAATCTCACGACGACGGGGTAAAGTGCCTTTGATTTTGAGCAGCAATCCCGTAAGTGTTTCGATATCTTCCGTCAGATCGCCGAACTCCTCCTCGTCGATGTCTGTTTCGCGGAAAAAATCATTCAATTGGATTTTGCCTTCAAAGATATAACTCCCATCCGGAAGTTGGAAATACTGTTTCGCGTCCGTGTCGTATTCGTCCGAAATATCTCCTACGATTTCTTCGATAATATCTTCCATCGTTACTAATCCCGAGGTACATCCGAACTCATCTACCACGATGGCGATATGCACCCGGTTGGTTCGAAACTCTTCCAGCAGTCCTTCGATCTTTTTTGTCTCAGGTACAAAATATGCCGGACGGATCAGCTTCTGCCATTCAAAATCGCTCGTGTTTTGAATGTAGGGGAGTAAATCCTTCGCATACAGGACACCCGTGACGTTATCTTCCGTCTCTTCGTAGATGGGGATACGTGAAAAACCGCTTCGGATGATGATGTCGAGCGCTTCTTTGAAAGTGCATTTCGCATTGATGGCTTTCATGTCGAGGCGTGGCACCATGATCTCATCGGCAGTCTTATTATAAAAATGTACGATCTCTTCAAGCATCTCTTTCTCGTCGGCCGATTCTTTCGAAATAATGGTAGATTCGGAGGGTTGCGATTCGTGCTTGTGTTGATTGGCCGGAGGAGCGCAAATCCATCGGCTGACCGGCCGGCAGAGCCAGTCGATCGTTTTGAGGAAAGGTGCCGTCCGACGTGCCGCATCAAGCTGTCTGCCCTGTGTCAAAAACTTGGGAAACCATCCTTTGAAGATGAACAGCAGCAGTACAAGGACGAGAATCCCGGCCACGCATCCGCCGACCGATTGAATAGTCGAACATACGGACTGAAGGCCGTACATTCCGGCTATCGTCATTGTAATGATCAGTATTGTCTGTATCATCGCAATAGCGGTACGCGTCTGTTGCGGACGGTCTGACAATTGTCTGATGAACTTGTCGCTCGTGCTTTTCTCTTCCCGTATTTCGTTCGTTTCATCGACCGACAAAGAGAACAAGGCGCGTTCTGCTGCGGCTAACCATCCGGAAATAACCAGCAGCAAAAGTATTACGACCAAAATAATCACAGCATTCCAAACAGGCTCGTGATGCACGGCCTGTAATAACATACTCGGGTAATAATCGTCTGAATCCAAGGTGTAATTTGTGATGTGTTAAGATAAGGTTAGAACGGCAGGTCGTCGATCTCGTCCGTTTCTGTATGAACTTCGCCCGATGGCATGGACGGAACGGACGGCGTTGGTGACGAGGCGGAAGCAGGCGTCTGTACCGGGTTGTCGCCGTCCTGCGGTCTGCGACCGGACGAGAAGAATTCGATGCGGTCGGCAAGAATTTCCGTCACATACCGTTTGATGCCGCTTTGGTCGTCGTAGCTTCGTGTCCTGATCTTTCCCTCGACATAAACCATCGAGCCTTTTTTAACATACCGCTCTACGAATTGCGCACGGTCACGATTGGCTACGATATTGTGCCATTCTGTCCGCTCGGGGATTTCCGTTCCGTTCGCAAGCTTATATCCGCGTTCGTTGGTAGCCAATGAAAAGTTGGCGACCGCATTTCCACTGTCGAAATAACGCACATCGGGGTCTTTCCCCACATTTCCAATCAAAATGACTTTGTTTAATGACATAGGAATTATTCTTTATAAAGGTTTGAGGAACAAATGTAGGCGTCTTTTATGAACTGTACAAATTTACAGATGGAAAAAAACAGCTCAGCCCGAATTATTTTTCTTCTATCTTTGATAAAAGATTGATAATCAGTTTTGGAAAAGGATATGCGTCAATCGCTTCCCGCGACGTTCGGACCATCTTTTTTAGAGCTGCATTTTCTTGCTGAACTTCTACCATATAGCACGTTACATGTAATGTCTGATGTGAAAGGATATGCCGGACGTCGTCGGCGACCATAGTAAATGTCGGCCGTCCTGTTTTTTGGAAAAGTTTCCCGAAGGCCGGTGTTTCCTGTAAAGCGTTCAAATCGGCTGGTATCTCGGTTTCTACCATCGGCAATTCAAACAAGCCTTTCCAAATGTCGTTCCCGATGCGTTGGTGCAGGTAAGTATCCGTGTCGTGTTTGATAAAGAAGTAATGAAAGAAACGATCGCGCGTTTTAGTTTTATGCTGTTTGACAGGAAAACGATGCGGATCGCCGGAGGCATGTCCGGCACATTGCCCCACCATCGGGCAACTTGTGCAATCGGGGTTTCGGGGGATGCAATGCAACGCTCCGAACTCCATCAGCGCCTGATTATGCTCGCCGGCATGTCGGGGAGGCATCACAAGCGTTGCCAGCTGACGATACTCGCCTTTACCTTTTCCGCTGTCTGCCGGTGTCTCTACGGCGAAGAGCCGTCCCAACACCCGAATCACATTGCCGTCGATGGCGGGATAGGGCAGATTCCATGCGAAAGAAGCAATAGCCGCCGCCGTATATTCACCGATACCTTTGAGCGAGCGGATCTCTTCGTACGACGAAGGGAAAACTCCGCCGAACCGTTGCCGGATATCTTGTGCTGCTTCGTGCAGATTGCGTGCGCGGGAGTAATACCCCAACCCCTGCCAGTATTTCAGTACCTCTTCCTGTGGAGCTTCGGCAAGGCTTCGGACATCGGGGAATCGCTCGATAAAACGATAATAGTAATCCAGCCCTTGGGCTACGCGTGTTTGCTGAAGGATAACTTCGGAGATCCAGATACGATACGGATCGGTCGTATTTCGCCATGGCAGATCGCGTTTGTTTGCTCTGTACCACGCCCGGATTTGTTCGCTTTCTTTATATATCTCGTTTTTTTGCTTCATGTTGCTGCTTTTTGGCAGGCAAAAATACGTATTTCCGGGCATTCCAAAAGCAGGCAAATGGCCCGTTGGCCGCATGAAATAACGGATAAAAATATGTTTTTATTCGTTTAATCTGTCTTAAGATCAGGAAGTTGGAAAATAAACAATCTTTTTCTTCAAAAAAGTGCATTAATTCGAATAAAACCTATATCTTTGCAGTCCAAAAAATTAGAAATTATTCATTTAATATTTATTGACATGACAAAAGCAGATATTGTTAGCGAGATCGCAAAGAGCACAGGTATTGACAAAAACACAGTGTTGGCAAGTGTTGAATCGTTTATGAGCGTAGTAAAGAAATCTTTGTCCGAAGGAGAAAACGTATATCTCCGCGGTTTCGGCAGTTTTGTGGTAAAGAGACGTGCACAGAAAACGGCGCGTAACATTTCGAAAAATACCACGATGATTATCCCGGAGCATGACATTCCGTCTTTCAAACCCGCTCGGGTATTCATGAATCAAGTGGCAAACAAATAATGATTTAATCACTAATTAATAGGAATTATGCCAAGCGGAAAAAAAAGAAAAAGACATAAAATGTCGACGCATAAGCGTAAGAAAAGACTTAAAAAGAATCGACACAAGAAGAAATAAGTCTTTGAAAGGATTTTGAAGAACAAACTTAATCAGATTTTTTAAGTTTGTTCTTTTTCATAATGAACAAGAACAACGAGAAATAGCATCATTGTGGTAAGCGAATTAGTAGTAGATGTCAAGTCGGACGAAATTTCCATCGCCGTATTGGAAGACAAAAGCCTGGTAGAGCTTCAGAAGGAGCCCCAGAGCGATTCTTTTGCGGTGGGCAACATTTACCTTGCACGGATAAAAAAGTTGTTGCCGGGCTTGAATGCCGCTTTCGTCGACGTGGGTTGCAAAAAAGATGCGTTTCTTCATTATCAGGATTTAGGGCCAAATTTCAACACGCAGCAGAAGTTTCTTAAACAATGGCGCGGCGATCCCAAAAAACGGCAGCCTGTGTCGAAGACTTCGATTCTTCCGGAGATTGAAAAAGACGGAAGTATCGGCAATATATTGACGGTAGGCGATGAGATTTTGGTACAGATTGCCAAGGAACCGATCTCAACCAAAGGGCCTCGACTGACGGCCGAATTGTCGTTCGCCGGACGTTTTTTAGTGTTGATACCGTTCTCCGACAAGATTTCTGTTTCAACAAAAATTAAATCGAACGAGGAACGGGCACGTCTTCGTCAGTTGATGCAAAGCGTAAAGCCCAAGAACTTCAGTGTGATTGTACGCACTTCGGCCGAAGGGAAACGTGTGGCCGAGTTGGATGGAGAATTGAAGACTTTGCTGAAACGGTGGGAAGATAATATACCCAAAGTCCCCAAATCAAAGGCTCCGACCCTTATATATGAAGAAACGGCTCGGACAGTGGCGCTTCTGCGCGATATTTTCAACTCGTCATTCGAGAATATTTATGTAAATAACAAACAGGTATACGAAAACGTATATGATTATGTGAGTCTGATTGCTCCTGAGCAGAAGAACATTGTCAAATTATATACGGGCGATGTGCCTATTTTTGATAAATTTGGTGTCACCAGACAGGTCAAGTCACTGTTTGGACGAACCGTAACCTATAAGAGTGGGGCTTATCTGATTATCGAGCATACGGAAGCGATGCACGTGATTGATGTCAATAGCGGTAATCGGATGAAAGGCAGCACGGAGCAGGAAAAGACGGCATTCGATGTGAATGTGGCTGCGGCCAATGAGATTGCCAGGCAGTTACGACTGCGCGATATGGGCGGGATTATTGTGATCGATTTTATCGATTTGGCAGAGGCGTCAAACCGGCAGCAATTGTACGAGCATATGACAAAAGCTATGGCAAATGACCGGGCTAAACACAATATCTTGCCACTTAGCAAATTTTGTCTGATGCAGATCACCCGTCAGCGGGTTCGGCCGATTCTGGATGTGAAGACAACCGAGAAGTGTCCGTCTTGCTTCGGAACAGGAACCATTAAATCTTCCATCTTGTTTACCGACAATCTGGAAGGAAAGATAGACTGTCTTGTTAACAAACATAATGTTAAAAAAATCACCCTGCATGTGCATCCTTATGTGGCTGCCTATATTAATAAAGGGTTTCTGTCACTGGCCATGAAATGGAAAATGAAATACTCTTTTCAACTAAAGGTGGTGCCAGACGAAAGCATGGCTTTTCTGGAATACCGATTCTACGATCAGGAGAAAAACGAATTGGATATGCAGGAAGAAAAAGAAACAATAAAATAGAGCAAAAGATTTTTTATCTTTTGCTCTATTTTATATTTTTGCTGCCGTTAACGAAACAAATCAAAAACAAAGATTGAAAAATGAGCAAGTTGATATTATCGTATGTCTGTCTGCTTTTCATGGAGGTTGTCGCGACGGCACAGGAAAAAATTGTTCGGCTTTTTCCGGAAGGAGCTCCCGGAGAAACTGTTCGAATGGCTGAAAAGATTAGTAAGGAAGGAAATAGAGTGGCCGGAGAAATTGTATGTCGGGTTACGAATGTCAGTGATCCGACGATTGCTATTTATCAACCGTCCGAAGAATTAGCCAGTGGATCGGCTATGATTGTCTGTCCGGGTGGAGGATACGATATTCTGGCGTATGATCTGGAGGGCGATGAAGTTTGTCTTTGGCTAAACGAATTGGGTATTACTGCTGTATTATTAAAATATCGTGTGCCTCGTCGTGAAGGACGACCAAAACATGAAGCTCCATTGCAGGATTTACAACGTGCCATTAGCTACGTACGTGCGAATGCTTCAGAGTTGAATGTCGATGCAAACCGGATTGGAGTGATGGGTTTTTCGGCAGGAGCACATCTGGCTGTAATGGCTTCTACCTCATTTAATAAAAGAACGTATCTTGCGAATAACGCGATTGATAAGGTCAGCTGTCGTCCGAATTTCTGCCTGCTGATTTATCCGGCGTATTTGGATGGCGAACACTTCGGACTGGCTCCTGAGATTCAAATAGCTCCGAAAACACCGCCGACCATGCTGATTCAGACCGAAGATGATCGTTCGTTTATCAACAGCAGCCTCTTTTATTACTATGCGCTGAAGGAAGCAAATATCCCGGTATGGATGCATCTTTACGGAAAAGGAGGCCATGGCTATGGCTTGCGTGATACAGGTGTGATGGTCAACAGTTGGCCGGATCGTGCCGAAGATTGGTTTCGGGAAATCGGCGTGATCGAGACCGAGTAAGGGCTTCCTTTCGATCATCTGTCTCCGGTGTCCGTTGTAATTTTTATTTTTCGGCATAGATAAAACCACTATTTTTTTGTAGATTTGTCGGTATTATTTCAAAAACGTATCAATATGGAAAATGTGATTTATATCGTCATCGCCATTGTTGCGGCGGGGATTGGTGGATATATGTTGTATTTGAATTTTCAGACGAAGAAGGCTCGAAAAACACAACTGGCCGAGTTTAATACACGCTATTCGGGTAAACTGTTGGGCGAAAATTATCAACGAGCCATGGGGTATGGGGCTATTTTGGCATGTTACCGTGGCGAACAGATTTTGTCGCTGATACCCAAAGAGCCTACGGATGTCTACCGTCAGGGAATGAATAAGCAATGGGAAATTGTAGACGAACAGTCGGCTGTAAACGCCATTAACGGATTATTGAGCCTGCAACGGAGTCAGCAATACGACGAGTTTATTCGTACACGTCAGACAAATAAAGATCTGAATAAAATCTATGTCCGGATAGCTCAAGAGTTGAACTTACCGGAAGAGGACGTGAGAGCTATTCAGTCAACGTATGCATGGGACATCGGACGTGCTGTAAGTGTGGCAAAATGGTGCTTCTGGATCGGATATCTCACCGAAGAACAGTTCTACCGTTGTCTCGATCAATGTATAAACATCGTATTGCAACGTGGAAGAGATTGGACGGAATACACGTGCTCATTCCTTTTGGGACGCTGTATTCACGGGTTTAAATTAGACGATGTGATCTCGGCTGCGCAGAGTTTGCTCTCACCTTCCGAAAATATGAAGAAGAAAGATTCTGATATTGCAATATATCAGGATGTTACGTTTAAATAGAAGAGAGTAGGGGGGACAATGTTTTTTGTCCCTCTTTTTTTACAAAGTCTGCAATGATTAATCTCTTGCCAATAGTTCGGTATATGAAGGTATCGCTTTCAGATGGCTGTAAGAATGTGTGTCATAGTCAATACGGCAACAGTAATGTTCCATGCCATTGCTGACAATTAGGTAGTGTACCTTCAACACCAGATTATAACGTGCAATCTGCTCAAAGACGTCTTGGGTAATCCGCACGGAAGGAGCCTTGTATTCAACAATAGCCAGAGGCTTCAAGTAAGTGTCGTAAATGACGGTGTCACATCGGCGGGAGAGAGTGTTGAGCGTAATAGCCACTTCATTAGCCATTAATTCTTTCGGCACGTTTTTTTCTGTGAGTAGATAGTTTACAAAATGTTGCCGTACCCATTCCTCCGGAGTCAGCACCACTTTTTTCCGGCGCAAAAGATCGAAGACGTAATACTTTCCGTTTTTTTCTGTTATTTTTAGCGGATATTTGGGCAGATTTAACGAGTACATTGCTTATATTTGCTTGCAAATTTACCAACAAAGATAGAAAAGGATTTATGAAAACGAAACAGGAGATTGTTGAAAACTGGCTTCCGCGATACACAGACCGCAAACTGGAAGAATTTTCGGAGTATATATTGTTGACGAATTTCACCAAATACGTCGAACTGTTTGCGGATCATTTCAAAGTACCGATCCTGGGACTTCGAAATTCCATGCCAAACGCCACCGGAGGAGGAATTACGATTATCAACTTCGGTATGGGAAGTTCGAATGCCGCAACAATTATGGATTTATTGTCGGCCGTGATGCCAAAAGCTGTACTTTTTCTGGGTAAATGTGGCGGACTGAAAAGAGCCAACTCGCTCGGTGACTATGTACTGCCAATAGCGGCCATACGCGGGGAAGGAACCTCGAACGATTATCTTCCGCCCGAAGTACCTTCGCTACCGGCATTTTCGATGCTCCGCGCGATCTCGTCGTCCATACGCGACAAAGGGCATGACTATTGGACCGGCACGATCTACACGACCAATCGCCGCGTGTGGGAATATGATACGGCATTTAAGGAGTATCTGAAGAAGACGCATGCAACAGGCATTGATATGGAAACAGCTACGTTACTGACTGCCGGTTTTGCCAACCAGATACCTACCGGTGCTCTGTTGATGATCTCCGACAAGCCGCTTGAAGAACATGGAGTAAAGACGCAGGAGAGCGACAAAAGTGTAACACAAAAGTTTGCTCCCGAACATGTTGAGCTGGGTATCAGTGCGCTGGAGATGATGATCGGAGGGAAGAAAACCGTGCAGCACATCAAATTCAGCTGGTAAACACCTACAACATGGCCGGAAAAGAAGCGACGTACGAAGAAATCTGCCGAGACATCAAGGCTAAAAAATTCAGCCCCATCTATGTGTTGATGGGGGAAGAACCTTATTTTATCGATCGGATTTCGGAATTACTTCTGCAATGTGTACTCAATGAATCGGAGCGCGATTTTAACCAGATTATTCTGTATGGAGCTGATACGAAAGCGGTCGATATCATCAATGCCGCCCGACGCTTCCCGATGATGTCCGAGTATCAATTAGTCATCGTCCGGGAGGCGCAATTGGTTGCCAATATCGATTTGCTGACCAACTATGCCAAAAATCCGCTTGCTTCGACTATTCTCGTGATCGAATATAAATATAAAAAGCTGGATGGGCGTAAAAGCCTGAGTGCTGCAGTTGCGAAAACAGGCGTTCTGTTCGACTCGAAAAAGATTCCGGACTATAAAATCGAAGATTATATCTCATCGGTGCTTCGTGAACGTGCTTTCGAGGCAGATCGCAAGGCGGCGGCCATGTTATCCGAATATCTGGGAAACGATCTGTCTTTGCTTCACCAAACCTTGGATAAACTGCGGATTCTTGTGACAGATTCTCCCGAAAAAAAAATCACTCCAGAGCTGATCGAAAAAAACGTAGGCATCAGTAAGGAATACAATAATTTTGAATTGCAGCGAGCGATCGCCGATAAAGATGTGTTGAAAGCGAATCGTATAGCACGCTATTTTGAACAAAATCCGAACAGTCATCCTATTCAGGCAACGCTTCCTGTGCTGTTTAACTATTTCTCCAACCTGCTGATCGGTTATTATTCCAAAGATCGCTCGGAAAGAGGACTGATGAATGCCCTGAATCTGCGTTTCCCCATTCAGGTAAAGGATTATCAGAGCGGTATGAGGAATTATAGCGCAATGAAAGTTTTTCAGGCGATTCATGAAATTCGGATGGCAGACGCCCGATCGAAAGGAATTGACGTGACCTCGTCTATGACACAGGGCGAAATCATGAAGGAGTTATTGTATAAGATTATGCATTGACACCTTACGGAAATATCAGAACATTTTTCTTCTTTTTTCCTATCACGACCTTTTATCTTCTTTCCCTAATTTGTATAGGGAGCAAATACAAAGTAAAATGCCCTGCCGGCATCGTATAGTTTCAGTATGCCGGTTTCCCAATTTGTCTGTTCTTCGACTGTCGAGAGATAGTAAAACTCATTATCAGGAACGCCTTGCATCTAAAAAGGTACAAGGTTATTCTTGAGGAAAAAATCACAACAATATACAATTGTATTTTTTATACAGCCAATTATCGGAGTGTATACAACCATAAACCTGTAAAAATGATTATAAATGTATATTTTGAATGATTTATATATGTTTTTGATCAGATGTAAATTCTTTTCGGTATATAATTATTTCCTATAAACAATCGTATACCCGCAGATAAACACATGAGTTTATAATCCGTTAATATTAATATATCCAGTATTTTAATATGATTAAAAAGAAGTGATACTTTAGATTTAAACTTGCTAATTGTATGGGAAGAGTTATATTGTAGGAATTTACTTTATATAAGGTATTATATTAATCTTATTATCAATATTTTTATACTTTAATTTGAAGTTTTGATTTAATAGATAAAAGAAGTTTACATATCCTTTTTACAATTGTAAATACACATCAATATATCAATGATATACAGTTGTAAATTATTAGAAATTACAAATGTTATTTGTCTAACAGAATTTATTGTTTATCTTTGTATATTCTTTAGATACTAATAATATACAAAACAGAATAAAATAATATACCAATAACGATTAATCATGTAGTAGTTTATGAATGAAAAAGATCGAATCATGCTGATTATGAATCAAAAGCAGCTTTTGCCATCGCAATTTGCCGAGATAATCGGAATTCAGCGAGCAGCAATGTCGCATATTACATCAGGACGAAACAACCCGAGCTTAGATGTATTAAAAAAGATTTTGGAACAGTTTCCCCATATCAGCCCGGATTGGTTGTTATTCGGTACGGGACCGATGAACCGTCCCGGATCAGGGCCTGCTTCTGTAAACGAGAAACAGGAAGCTCCGAACTTGTTTACTCATGTATCGGATGTGAAAACAGATGTAAAGAAGGTTCCGATAAATCCCACCGAAACAAAGTTGCCTGAACCGGTAGAGGTTAAGTCTTCATTAAAAGATATTTATATTCCTCCTCAAACTCCTACAAAGGAAATACAACGGATCATGGTCTTCTATTCGGATAATACGTATGAGTCTTTTGGGCCGGAAAAGAAATAAAAAGCCGTCTCTTTATGCTGAGATATGAGACGGCTCCTTTTTCAAAAAATAATTGTAAATAGACTTGTACCTAAAAATAATAGATTTGTATCATAACTGATTTTCTATTGTTTATGCGAATCTCTATTGCTTTTTAACAGGGCGTTTACATTTGTAAATTTCCAATATCTATACTATATTATACTTTGGTAGCAATTTCGTATCCGGCTTGCAATGCTTTCAGGTTTACGGATACGATCTCATCTCCTTTACGTCCGAAAATCGAACGGATCCCGTCGGCAATTTTTTCATAGTCGATACGGAGGAACGGTGTGGCAGCTCCCAGCATAACCATATTCGCCGTGCGTGGAGAGCTGATTTCCTTGGCGACGGTTTCAACATCAAGCAGTACTTTATGCGGCAACTTATTTAGTTCTGCCATGACCTTTTCCATCTCCGGATAGTTCGGGATATTCGTATAAGGCTTGGTGTTGGTGACTAACCAGCCGTCTTTATTCAGATACGGTAAATAGCGCAGCGCTTCCATCGGTTCGAGCGAGATGATCAAATCGGCTTGTCCGGTAGGAATCAAGTCGGAGGCTATGGGTTTGTCGGAGAGGCGCAGATTAGACTGCACGTCTCCTCCACGCTGGCTCATACCGTGTACTTCCGATTGCTTCATGTATAACCCATCTTTCAAAGCGGCTTCGCTGATAATGGCGGCAATAGATAATATGCCTTGTCCGCCTACTCCCGATAATATAATGTCTGTTTTCATGTTATTTTGCTTTTTTCTTTCTTGCCAATGTCTGAATACATTCCCGGCACGGTATTAATACCGAAACGCCACGATATTCGATTTCTTCGCGGATGATGTTTTTCATCTCTTCATAGTTCTTTTTCAGCGGTACCATGACGCGAATATGTTCCGGTGCGACGCCGATGCCCGCACAAATAGCCTGAATGCGTCCCGTGCCGGCCGAATCTTGTCCGCCGGTCATGGCCGTAGTTTCATTGTCGGAGATCACAATCGTTACGTTACTGTTGGCATTGACGCAATCCAGTAGTCCGGTCATTCCCGAATGGGTGAACGTGGAGTCGCCGATTACGGCAACTGCCGGAAATACTCCCGCATCCGATGCACCTTTGGCCATCGTGATAGAGGCCCCCATATCGATACAGCTATCGATCGCACGGAAGGGAGGCAATGCCCCCAGCGTGTAACAACCAATATCGCCGAAAACTTTCGGCTCCTGATATTCTTTCAGCACTTCATTCAGGGCGTTGTACATATCCCGATGTCCGCATCCCTGACATAGTGCCGGAGGACGCTGTTCCACAATATCCGGAATCGTATAATAGCATTTCACCTTCTTTCCCAGAGCTTTTCCGACTGAGTCCGGTGTCAGTTCCCCGTCGCGCGGAAGGGTGCCATCGAGCCGGCCCCGAACGTTCAGTCCTTTGCCCGTAAAACCTTTCAGCCACTCTTCGACCACAGGATAGCCTTCTTCGAGCAAGAGCAATTCATCACATTCGGAGGCTATTTTCTCAATCTGTTTCTTTGGCAGCGGATATTGACAGATTTTCAGTACCGGATGCTCAAATCCATCGGGATAATTTTCCGAAAGATAGTTAAAAGCAATGCCCGTCGTGATGATGCCCCGTTTTTTATCGGGCCCGTCGAAATAACGGTTATATTTCGACTCTTCCGAAGCAGTCGTCATCAAATCTTGTGCGGCCAGCAGCTGTTTATAACGTTGACGCGCCAGAGCCGGCAGCAGGGTAAACCGCAGCCTGCCGTCGGGCAGGCAATGCATTTTGTTCTCCGGACGGGCGGGACGAACCGTAACCCCTGAGCGAGAATGTGCCATACGTGTTGTGATACGCAGCAGAACAGGGTATCCTAATCGCTCGGATAACTCGAATCCATCGTAAACCATATCATACGCTTCCTGCTGATTAGACGGTTCCAGCATCGGAATCATCGCGAACCGTCCGTATACACGATTGTCTTGCTCATTCTGTGAGGAGTGCATCGACGGGTCATCGGCCGAAACGATTATCATACCTCCGTTGACACCGCTCATGGCGGCATTCATGAAACAATCGGCTGCCACATTCAGACCGACATGTTTCATACAACAAAGCGAACGCTTTCCGGCGTAACTCATTCCCAAAGCTGCTTCCATAGCTGTCTTTTCGTTCGTACACCAGCGACTGTGTATGTTTCTTTCACGTGCGACGGCCGATTGCTGAATGTATTCGGTAATCTCCGTCGAGGGTGTGCCCGGATATGAATATACTCCGGATAGTCCGGCGTCGATAGCAGCCTGAGCAATGGCCTCGTCGCCCAAAAATAATTTCTTTTCCATGCTATTCTATTTTTTATAACAATGCTTGCAAATTGCGACAAAGGTACGACTTTATGCGACTTGACCAAATTTCAGTAAATGCCCCGCCGATTTAATTCTTCCTGATAACGTCGGGCATTCTGATTATGCTCCGTGAGGGTCGATGCGAAATTATGTCTGCCTGAAAAATCTTCCTTGGCGCACATATATAAATAATGATGTTTCTTGTAATTCAGGACGGCATCCAGCCCCTGAATAGACGGTATCCGCAACGGCGCAGGAGGTAATCCGCCGTACATGTAGGTATTGTAGGGGGAGTCGATCTCTTTGTGTCTGTTTAAGACCCGTTGGATCGTAAAATCCCCCAGAGCATACTTGACGGTCGGATCGGCCTGAAGATATATTCCTTTATATAAGCGGTTAAGATACAGTCCTGCAATTGTCGGATATTCATCGGTTACAGCCGATTCTTCTTCCACAATCGAAGCGAGCACCGCGACTTCGAGCGGCGAGAGACCGATCCGCGCAGCTTTGTTGCGACGGGCATCCGTCCAGAATGCAGCGTATTCGCGTTTCATCCGTTGCATCAGTTTCTCGGCCGAGATATTCCAGTATACCTCATACGTATTCGGGATAAACATCGCTTTGATGGTTGGAGGCGTGAACCCCATCGACCGGCAGTAATCGGAATCGTTCATTAGCTTCATCAACTCATGGCTTTCGATCATCAACTGTTGAGACAGACGGTCGGTAAGGTCTTGCTTCATCCGGATATTGTTAAACGTAACTCGCACGGGAGTCTGATACCCTCGCCGCAGGTTTTTCAAGAGGTCGTAGTTACTCATTCCCCGAGTGACGGCGTATCGCCCGGTATTCATCTTTCCCGGATATTTCAGTAAGCGTGCGGCTTGTCTGAATGTGCGGATATCGCTGCATTCGGCCGAATCTTCCAGTTGCCGGCACAAGTCTTTATAATCCTTGTCGGGGTATATGTAGACGTAAGCCGTTTTTTCCGGCATGAAGTTGGGCGAAAAAAAGAAATATGCTCCGCAGCCAATCCCCGATAAAATCAGCAGAAGGATACCGGAACATACGATCCATACCACCCGTTTGAACCATTTTGATTTGCTCATAGATATTTTCCTGTTGTTGTAAAACAACGGTAAAGATACGTCATTCGACAGGAAAAATAAAAAAACAGTTCCTGATCCTGAATTTTTAACATATCGCCATGCAGCGTTTTCAATCTTTTTTGCATCATCTATTAAAAACTTTTTATCGTAATATCATGTTTAAATCACTAACTTTACCGATGAAATCGAAGATTCTTATATTACGATACGAAATAAATAACTTTAAAAACAAAGAAAAATGAAACGAATAGTTTTGATTTTGAGTGTATTTATAGGCATAATGGCATGTCAGCAAGAAGATGGTCCTAAAATCAGCGACAAGTATCAGGAGCTGTTTAAGCTCTCCAAGGAAACAGAAGATGGGATTACATCATCCGACGAGTACAAATCATTGAAGAAGAGTTTATCCGGATTTGCTCAGTATAAGGAGTATTATGCAGCACATGGCAAAGCATATCAAAAAGGTTACTCTTCGACGGTTGATAAAGAAGCGGATCGAATGGCTTGTGTTGAATACCTGATGGGGCAAACGGCCTTTTTATCGGGATTACACTCCAGTCAGCGGAAAGAGCTTCTATGTTTGTCGCTGGATAAGCAGAAAATCAAATTTGAGGACAAGGATAGCGCTCCATTTACGACGAGGCAGACGGGACTGCAACTGATTATTCGATTATTATCCATAGAAAAAGAAGATACCATATTAAAAGCTCTTTCCGACTATTGCGGCACACACGAATTCCGGTACGGGATCTATAACGACAAAGCGTTCAATGATTTTTTAATCAGTCAAATCTCAAAGAATTGCAAGAAATAAGTCCGTTTATTGACTGAATATTGCCGAGGCATACGATATACATCATAAATTTTATATCCGATGAAAACTTTTGCTTTTAAGTCGTTTGTTACAATGTGGGTTTGCTTGCTTCCGTTTATTTCCGGATGCAAAAAAGACAATGAATCTTCCCTCGATAAGTTAAATGTTTCAGTATGTGACGCTAAAAAACCGCAGTGGTTAGAAAAGGAAATCGCTTCCATTATACTCCGATCTTCAATATACAGGCCGACTCGTATTCTCGTCTATAGAGGCCCGGAAAAGGAAATCATAGCTATCGAAGATTCGACGAATTCGAGTATGGAACAGCAGCTTCGTTTTTTTGACTGTGCCGGAAACAAGGTAGCATTTAAAAGTGCCGAATATAATTCGTGCGTAGAAAAATGGAAGCGTCGCGAGTTTTCGTTATTATGGACGAATTAGGTTTGGGTATTGTAGCAAATATCATAAACCACCTATTAAGGATACGTTCCGAACGTATTTTGGGTACGTTTGGAACGTCATTTAGGGTATTTCCGAATTATATTTCGGGTAGTTCGGAACCTGATTTGGGTACGTTCCGAACCTAATTCAGATACGTTCTGAGCTACCCTGTGATACGTTCGGAACGTATTTCAGGTACGTTCCGAACCACCCGTCGATACGTTCCGGACGTACCTAAATATCCCTCCGAACCACCCGGAATCAGGTTCCGAACAGGTCATAATCTATTTCCAAACAGTATTAAATACCCCTCGGAACGTACCGAAATACCGTTCTGAACGTACCTGAATATCTTTTTGGACGCACCCGAATACCGTTTGGAACGTATCGAAAGATCCTTCCGAACCCGTTAGAACCTGTTACCGAACGGACTATTTCTTTGCTTTATACTTCATGACAACGAGCACGGGATTCGCATCTTCGTCCAATTGTGCGGCAATGTCCTTGAGTGGGCCTTTCAGCTCATCTTTTTCATACGCTTCAACAAGCTGATCGGCTGTCAGTATATTGAATGCCGCGATTGTGCCGTTTACAGGGTTTGAATTCATATTCACTTCATGCTTGTCGTAATCGGCATTGAATACGGTCGCGCGGTATAGGGCTTTTTCTTCCGTATCATACATCAAATCGGTTCTTGGAAATCCATTTCCGGTCGTGAAATCAAATTCTTTCTTAATCGTTTGCAGAAAATAATAACGGTCGGTCATCGTGCCCATCGTAAGGAGTATCTGAGGATCTTCGGAGGCGGTTTTTACTAAAAACGGACGGATGGTGTTTCCTTCCGACAAATAAACCGTATCGGTCGATGTTTCGATAAGCAGAAACTTGTCGTGCCAAGGCACTATCGATTGGATGGTATTTATAGCAATGCCTTCTTTCTGTATAAGAGGCGCTTTGACAATTTCGAAAGGAATCGGAATCTTCCGTGTCACGCTCCCGTCCTGCTTCGAAATAATGGCGTGAGAGGACCGGCCTTCCGAAGGCATTCCTTCCTTATAGTATATGGACATGTCATAGCTAATCAGATGTTCCCTGTCATAATTGAAGAGAACCGAATACGAAGCGCTGTCCGCGTGGTTGAAACTCCGTTTGAAACGACCTTCCAAGTCATACACGAATATTTTCCTCATGGGCATGCAATTGACAAACATTTCGTCATTGGCTTCGTCCAGTACGATTCGGTAGATGGATGTATATTCTTCGGCTCCTTGTCCTTTTCTGTTTATTTTTCTGATGCCTTTTCCCGTTTGTCGGTCAAAGAGAAAAATATCGCCGTCGGGTGTTCGGTTTTTGGCTAAAATGTACCGGTCACCGATGTCCAGCACATAGCCTTGGGTGATGAATTCATCGCTCGTTTCGAGCGGAATATATTCCACTTCCAGAATATCCTGAAGCATCAGTTTTTTCTCCGGATAATCGGCATGCACATCGACTGTGATGATCCCGGTTTCTTTTTCTTGATGGCTGTTTCCACATCCGGCACATAAAGCCATTAGAAAGACGGATGCAATGATTTTTTTTCCTTTCATGATATTTCTTGTTTTGATCGTTGTGTGCGCAAAGATAACAAGTTTTTGCGGAGTCGGCAGTCTTTGTGAATGCATAAATTCAGATTTTCTCAAGATATTTTGCCCACCTCCCAAAGATGAAGTATAAGGTGGAAATTGAAAGAATTACCGGGCATAAGAAGTATTGAGGGGGGAGCGAATTATAGATATGTAAGGAAATGAGTTCAGAGAGGAATTTTGGTCGCTTTGCAAGGAATGTTTTTGTCATTTAACAAACACTTGAGAAGAAGTAATAATCACTTAGGCCTAAATGATAGGTTTTAATTAAAAAATCATGTACCTTTGTAGCCAGAACATATATTATTAGTAAGCAATGGGCTTTTTTGAGTTTTTCAGCAAGGAGAAGAAAGAGACATTAGATAAAGGATTATCCAAAACGAAGGAAAGTGTCTTTTCGAAAATCACCAAGGCTATCGTCGGGAAGAGTAAAGTAGATGACTCGGTGTTGGATGAGTTGGAAGAAGTATTGATTACGTCGGACGTAGGAGTCAGCACCACCCTGAAAATCATCGAACGTATCGAGAAACGTGCTGCAAAAGACAAATATATATCTACAAGCGAATTAACGACGATTTTACGCGAGGAAATCGCTACTTTGCTCACGGAGAATAAAACGGAAGATATGGAAGATTTCTTCGTTCCCGAAGGCAAGAAACCTTATGTCATCATGGTGGTTGGTGTCAATGGAGTCGGAAAGACTACGACGATCGGCAAGTTGGCATATCAGTTTAAAAAGCGGGGAAAGAAGGTCTATCTGGGTGCGGCCGACACGTTTCGGGCGGCCGCTGTGGAACAGTTGGTGATCTGGAGTGAGCGCGTGGGTGTGCCGATCGTCAAGCAGAAGATGGGATCCGATCCGGCTTCGGTTGCTTTCGATACGCTTAATTCGGCACAGGCGAACGATGCCGACGTGGTGATCATCGATACGGCCGGCCGTTTGCATAATAAAATCAACCTGATGAACGAGTTGACGAAGATTAAGAACGTCATGAAGAAAGTCGTGCCCGATGCTCCGGACGAGGTGCTGCTGGTACTCGACGGTTCGACGGGACAAAACGCTTTCGAGCAGGCCAAACAGTTTACGGCTGCGACCGAAGTTAATGCGTTGGCCGTCACGAAGCTGGATGGAACGGCCAAGGGCGGTGTCGTGATCAGTATTTCCGATCATTTCCAGATTCCCGTCAAATATATCGGTTTGGGCGAAGGCATGGAAGATTTGCAAATATTTAACCGGAAAGCATTTGTAGATTCACTGTTCGGAGAACATGAGAAAAAACAAGGTTGACATCATCACATTGGGCTGTTCGAAGAATCTGGTTGATTCCGAGCAGTTGATGCGTCAGTTTCAGCTGAACGGATATACCGTTACGCATGACGCGGAAAAGGTGAATGGTGAATTTGTCGTTGTTAACACATGCGCTTTTATCGGTGATGCACAGGAAGAATCCATTAACCTTATCTTGGCATTAGGCGAAGAAAAAAACAGAGGCCGCATCGGCAAACTTTTTGTGATGGGTTGTCTTTCGGAACGTTTTCTGAAAGAGCTGAAAACAGAACTTCCTTTTGTCGACCGTTTTTACGGAAAGTTCAACTGGAAAGAGCTGTTGAACGACATCGGAAAGGCTTATCATCCGGAATCATCTACCGATCGTGTCGTGACCACCCCCAAACATTATGCTTATCTGAAAATTGCCGAAGGGTGTAACCGTACGTGTTCTTACTGTTCTATTCCGATTATTACCGGAAAGTACCAGTCACGTCTGATGGAGGAAATCGTCGAGGAAGCACGGCTGTTGACTCGGAAAGGAGTCAAAGAAATTCAGCTTATTGCGCAAGACTTAACATATTACGGGCTTGATGTGTACCGTAAGGCCGTTCTTCCCGAATTAGTCGAGCGCTTGTCGGATATTCCCGGTATCGAATGGATACGGCTTCATTACGGCTACCCGTCACAATTTCCGCATGACTTGCTACGGGTTATGCGCGAACGTGAAAATGTTTGTAAATATCTCGATATTGCTTTGCAACACATCAGCGATCCGATACTGAAACGGATGCGTCGCCGAATAACCAAGCAGGAAACTTACGAATTAATCGACCGTATCCGTGAAGAAGTGCCCGGCATTCATCTGCGAACGACTTTCATGGTCGGTTATCCCGGCGAAACGGATGAAGATTTTGCCGAATTAATGCAGTTTGCCAAAGACGCCCGTTTCGAGCGCATGGGCGCCTTTGCATACAGCCACGAAGTAGGAACGTATTCGTACAAAAATCATCGGGATGATGTGGAGGAAGAAGTAAAGCAACAACGTTTGGATACGTTGATGCGGTTGCAGCAGAAAATATCGACGGAAGTGCAGAATGAGAAAGTGGGCAAGGTCTTTAAGGTCGTACTCGACAGGGAAGAAGACTTTTACATCGGCCGTACGGAGTATGATTCGCCGGAAGTTGACCCTGAAGTGCTCGTCAGTAAAGAACAAAACCTGCAGTTGGGAAAGTTTTATGCTGTGCGGATAGAATCGTCGGAAGCGTTTGAGTTGTATGGGAAGATTGTTGGATAAGATTAGAAATGTTAATTTTTTTATTAAATAATACAGAAACGGTCAATATATAGATGTCTAAAAAATAATAACGGTTGCGTATGAAAAATATAGAATTGATCAGTGAATTATCGAACCGACTTCGTTGGGAGCAGGAAGAGACAGAACGAATGCTGGATGCTTTCTGTGAGGTCTTAGGTGATAAACTTGCAAGTAACGATATCGTCAGTTTGCATGGATTGGGACAGTTCGAAGCGAAGAAAAAAGACGAACGCTTTTTAGCCAATCCGAGCAACAGCAAACGTTATCTTATCCCTCCTAAACTCGTACCTGTTTTTAAACCGGTTGCAACATTAAAGTCGTATTTAAAAACATTAGACAGCCATGGATGAAAAATTATCGATCTACGATATCTCCGAAATCCTGACGGCAAAGACCGGCAGAGAGAAGGCAGACATTGAGACGTTTGTTGAAACGTTGATTGCGGTAATCAACGAGGCAATTACCCGCAACGGGTTTGTAAGAATAAAAGGAATCGGCAGTTTTAAAGTGATTCTGGTTAAAGAACGTGAGAGCGTACATGTCAATACCGGCGAACGGATTGTCATTCCGGCGCATCACAAGCTGTCTTTCCTCCCCGATAAAATACTCAAAGAAAAGATTAATCGACCGTTTGCTTTTTTCGAAGCCATCGAAGCCAATGAAACGGAGAACAGTGAAATGGACTCAGCCCGTCTCTCCAAAGATGACGAAGAGGATGAAAACGATGAGCTCATGACCGCGGAAGAACCGGTTCAGGAGCTTGTCGGAGAAGTTACGGAAACAACAGAAGATGTAGCTCCGAAACCCGAAGAAAATCCGGCCCCGCTTTCAGTACTTCCTTCTGAAGATGAAACAAAAGAAGAACAGAAAACTATGGATAAAGAAATCGACGAAGAATCCGACCGGGAATGGTCGGAAGAGCGTGCAATCGGGAGCCATCCCGCCTCTGCCACGAACAGGGAAACATTACAAAGTACAATACCCATAAAACAAGAAGCCATGAATGAAGCAAAAGAACGTAAAGAGCAGCATGTGAACGAAACACCGAAATCTCATCCGGTCGCCAAGCCCGTTGTGAAGAAAAAGAAAAAAGAAACGTCGAATACCTCGCTGTATGTTATTCTGGCGTTGTTATTGTTGCTGTTAGGGGTGGGAATATTCTATTATTTCTACTATGATCGTTTATCGTACGAGGAGTTTAACAGCACAACACAGCATACACAGACGACGGATGATTCGTTTCTTTTGCCCGGCGACTCCGCCGCGGTGCAAGAGTCAGAAAAAAGCGAAAACGTCGATACGTCCGGAGTGACTGCTTCCGGAACGAACGAAAGTACCGCAACATCGCCGGTCGCTTCAACTTCGTCTACGCGGAAAGAGCAAACAGCTTCTACAGCATCGACATCATCCAAGAAAACAACTCCTCAACAGACGAAGCCAACAACAGGCACTTCCACCTCGTCGGATCATAACGTTATGGCACGTGTGAAAGTAGCATCGGGTGAGCGGTTAACGTTGCTTGCGCAAAAATATTACGGGAATAAAGTCTTCTGGGTCTATATCTATGATTTCAACAAGGCCAAAATTTCCGACCCCGATCGCGTACCTGCGGGAATGGAAATTCTGATTCCGGCCAAAGAAGTATATGCGATTAATGCCCAAAGCAGCGCCTCCATTGCACAGGCAAAAGAATTACAGTCGAAGATCATGGCGAACAAGACAAAATAATCTTTTTAAAAATAAACAAATTAGAGCGTGAAAGCCCATTGTGTGATTAGTATTATTTAACGGCAAAACTTTAATATACCAACCTGAATTTTCTATTTTTGTGCGTTCAAAAATGAACATACAGAGATCAGAATTATATAATATATTTAATCTATGGATCAAACAGTAGATATTCGAGAATTGAACGAACGGATTGAAAATAACAGTTCGTTCGTAAACATGATTACTATGGGAATGAATCAGGTCATCGTCGGTCAAAAGCATTTGATCGAATCGTTGTTGATCGGACTCCTTTCCGATGGACACATCTTGCTGGAAGGTGTTCCGGGACTTGCTAAAACACTGGCAATTAAAACACTTTCTTCACTAATCGACGCCAAATACAGTCGTATTCAGTTTACACCGGATTTGTTGCCGGCCGACGTGATCGGGACGATGATATACAGTCAGAAAAGTGAAGAATTTCTCGTCAAGCAAGGACCTGTATTCGCCAACTTCGTATTGGCAGACGAAATCAACCGTGCTCCCGCCAAGGTGCAGAGTGCGTTGCTCGAAGCCATGCAGGAGCGTCAGGTGACTATCGGCGAATCGACCTATAAGCTTCCGGAACCGTTTCTCGTAATGGCTACGCAAAATCCGATCGAACAGGAAGGTACGTATCCGCTTCCCGAAGCACAAGTCGATCGTTTCATGCTGAAAGTGGTGATCAACTATCCGAAGAAAGAGGAAGAAAAAATGGTGATCCGTCAGAATATCTCGGGTAAAAAGCCGGATATTAAGCCGGTACTCGATACCCGACAGATTATTGAGGCGCGTAACATCGTGCGCGAGGTGTATCTGGACGAAAAGATTGAACGTTATATTGTCGATATTGTTTTCGCAACCCGCTTCCCTGCCGAATATAATCTGGCTAATCTTAAATCAATGATTGCATTTGCGGCTTCACCCCGTGCTTCGATCAATCTGGCGTTGGCCGCACGCGCGTATGCCTTTATCAAACGTCGCGGCTATGTGATTCCCGAAGACGTACGCGCCGTATGTCATGATGTGATGCGTCACCGCATCGGTCTCAGCTATGAGGCGGAGGCTAACAACCTCACATCGGAAGAGATTATCAGTGAAATTCTGAATAAAGTCGAAGTGCCCTGATGGTATTTTACCGGGCTTGATGGATATAAATGGAGACAAGCGAACTTTTAAAGAAAGTCAGGCAGATAGAAATTAAGACACGCGGACTGTCGCGTAACATCTTCGCAGGTCAGTATCATTCGGCATTCAAAGGTCGGGGTATGGCTTTCAGTGAAGTACGCGAATATCAGTTCGGTGATGATATTCGTGACATCGACTGGAACGTCACGGCGCGTTACATTCGTCCGTATGTGAAGGTTTTCGAGGAAGAACGCGAATTGACCGTGATGCTATTGATCGATGTATCCGGCAGCAAGGACTTCGGAACAGTAAGTCGGATGAAGAAAGAGGTTATCACGGAAATTGCTGCTACACTGGCTTTTTCGGCAATTCAAAACAACGATAAAATCGGAGTCATCTTTTTTTCGGATCAGATCGAAAAATTTATACCGCCTCAAAAAGGGAAGCGGCATATCCTTTATATTATCCGCGAATTGATCGATTTTCAGCCGGATCATAAACAGACGGATCTTGGTCAAGCGCTCAAATACCTCACGAATGCCATCAAAAAGCGGTGTACGGCATTCTTGATTTCCGATTTCATCGATAAGGGCAACTATCAGGATGCCTTGACGATTGCCAATCGCAAACATGATGTTGTAGCCATTCAAGTGTACGATCATCGTGAGACGGAACTTCCGAATGTCGGACTCATGAAGATCAAGGATGCGGAAACTGGCAAGGAACGGTGGATAGACAGCTCGTCAAAACAGGTGAGGGCACTGTATAAAACATGGTGGGAAGAGCGACAAAGTGATATGAACAAGGCATTTAATAAATGTCGGGTCGATGCCGTATCGATTCGAACGGAAGATGATTATGTCAAAGCTTTAATCGCTCTTTTTGACAAACGAAACTAATCCAGCATGAAATTGAGAAAAAATAAATTCCGGTTATTATTGTTTGCTTTCACCATAGCATCGAGCATCGGGATACAGGCACAACAGACCTTGATTAGTGTCAAACTTGATACGGCCGATATCCTGATAGGAGAGCAAACAACATTGAACCTGACAATTACAACCGATAAAGACAGGCAAGTCATTTGTCCGATTCCGACAGATGTCTTAATGCCCGGAGTGGAAGTTTTATCCACATCGCCGGCAGATTCGACTGTTTTGGATAATCGATTGGTGATTAAGCAAAATATCCTGATTACATCGTTCGATTCGGCATTATATCTGTTACCGCCGTTGATTGTGATTGATCAGGGGGACACGATTTCATCGAATCAGATCGCGTTAAAAGTATCGACGATACCGGTCGATACGGATAATCCCGAAGAGTTTTACGACATCAAAGACGTATGGAAGCCTCCGTTTGTCTTAGCCGATTATTATCCGTGGATATTCGGTATTCTGTTCGGACTTTTTGCGATTTGTGTCATCGGTTATCTTGTTCAGCGATACAGAAACAGGAAAACGCTGATCCCGTTAAAAAAAGAAGAACCGAAACTCCCGCCGTACGAACAGGCTATTCAGGAATTGAATGAGATTAAAGGACAGAAATTGTGGCAACAAGGACTGAATAAAGAATACCATACTCTCGTGACGGATACTCTGCGTCGTTATATTTCGAGGCGTTATCAGGTCAATGCCATGGAAAAAACGTCGGAAGAAATCCTGCATATCATTGAGCAGGAGAATGATGCTCATTCTGTTTATGAGACTTTGAAACAAATTCTTCATTTGGCCGATTTTGTAAAGTTTGCCAAGTTACATCCGTTGCCGGACGAGAACGACTTAAGTATGATGAATGCGTATCTGTTCGTTAATCAGACGAAACAGACCGAAGCGCCGAAACCGGAAGGAGAAAAGATATCCGGAGATCGGTCGTCGGACAATGGGATAGCGTCATCCCCAAAAACGATCGAAGTAACCCCTAACGAAGAAGAGCAATGATATTCGCAAATCCATCATACATCTATTTATTGTTACTGCTGATTCCTCTAATCGGCTGGTATTTCTGGAAGATGCGTAAGAGTCAGGCCAGCGTGAAGATGTCGTCTTCGCAGGCTTTCGATGTGCCCAAGGCGGTGACAGCCAAAGTCTATTTGAGACATGTACCGTTCGTGTTACGCATGATTGCCATAGCCCTTGTTATCATCATCTTGGCTCGTCCGCAGTCGACCAACAGCTGGCAGAACTCATCGACCGAAGGGATTGATATCATGATGGCCATTGATATTTCCAGTAGTATGCTGGCGCAAGATTTGCGACCGAATCGTCTAGAAGCAGCTAAGAATGTGGCAGCTGCTTTTATCAATGGACGACCGAACGATAACATAGGCCTCGTCGTTTTCTCGGCCGAGAGCTTTACGCAGTGTCCACTCACTACTGATCATGCTATTTTGCTGAATCTCTTCAAAGATATTCAAAGCGGGATGATTGAGGACGGAACGGCCATTGGTTTGGGCCTTGCCAATGCTGTCAGCCGTATCAAAGACAGCCAGGCCAGATCGAAAGTCATTATTTTGCTGACCGACGGTTCCAATAATCGCGGTGAGATAGCTCCGGTAACAGCTGCCGAGATAGCCAAAACATTCGGCATCCGGGTGTATACCATTGGTGTAGGTACAAAAGGAGCGGCGCCGTACCCATTCCGTCTGCCGGGAGGAACGGTTCAGACGCAGATGATCCCTGTGGATATCGATGAGCCTACCTTAAAACAAATTGCAACAACGACCGGCGGACAATATTTCAGAGCCACCGACAATGCCAGTCTGAAGGAGATTTATTCCGAGATTGATCAAATGGAGAAAACCAAAATCAATGTACGGGAATACAGTAAAAAACAGGAAGAATATAAAAATATTGCCCTGATTTTATTTGCTTTGCTGCTGTTGGAACTTCTCCTGAAGCATACATTATTAAAGAAGATACCATAAGGAAGAAAGTTGATTATGTTTCGTTTTGCTCATCCTATTTACCTATATTTGTTGGCAATACTTCCCGTATTGACCATATTCTATCTCTATGTGGTGATTACCGGAAAGAGGGCCATCAAGCGCTTCGGCGATCCTATGCTCGTCTTACAATTGACACCGGAAGTATCACGTAAACGGGAACGATTGAAATTCTGGCTGTTATTCATGTCTATAGCCGTGACGATTTTTATGATTGCCGGCCCGCAGTTCGGCTCTAAGCTGGAAACCGTCAAAAGGCAAGGGGTAGAAATCATGATATGTCTGGATGTCTCTAATTCGATGATGGCCGAAGATATTCAACCGAATCGTCTGGAAAAAGCCAAACAAATGCTTTCGAGGATGACCGACAGTTTTACCGACGACAAGGTCGGTCTGATTGTCTTCGCCGGCGATGCTTTTACACAGTTACCGATTACTTCAGATTATATCTCGGCCAAGATGTTTATGTCGTCCATTACTCCTTCGATGATTTCCACGCAAGGAACAGCCATCGGAGCCGCGATAAATCTGGCGATGCGTTCATTCACACCAAACGAAAATTCCGGAAAAACGATCATGTTGATTACGGATGGTGAAAATCATGAAGATGACCCGGTAAAAGCGGCCGCCGCTGCAGCCGAGAAAGGAGTGAACGTGAATATTGTAGGTATCGGGCTTCCCAAAGGTGCACCGATACCTCTTGACAATGGGAATGATTATATGCGAGACGGCAATGGAAATATTGTCATCACGCAATTGAACGAGCAGATGTGTCAGGAAATTGCTGCGGCCGGCAAAGGAATCTATGTTCGTGCAGACAACACCAACTCGGCTCTCCGCGCGCTACAGTCCGAAATTAATAAGATGGATAAAGCAGAGCTGGAAAGTAAAGTGTATTCGGAATATGATGAACGGTTCCAGACATTGGCATGGATTGTTTTGATCTTGTTGATTCTCGAGTATCTGATTCTGGAACGAAAAAATCGGATATTCCGAAAAATAAAATTATTTTCTTAATAAAATAGGAATGAAAGCAATATATCTGATATTCATAAGTATGACAACCGCATTCTGTTGTACGAACGGCATGTTTGCACAGAAGGCGGAACGATCGCATATCCGAAAAGGGAACAAACTATACAAAGAAGAGAAATATACCGAATCGGAGATTGCTTACCGACAGAGCATCGAAGTGAATCCGCGCTCTGTCGAAGGCTCATACAATCTGGGTAATGCCTTGTACAAACAGGAGAAATATCCGGAAGCAGCCGAACAATACCAACAAATCGCCGGTCAGCGAGAGCGTCTGCTGACTGAAAATCCGGCCAATGCCCAACGATTAGCGGAAGTTTTTCACAACCTCGGGAATATTCAGATGAAGAACAAGGATTATGCCAAAAGTATCGAGGCTTATAAACAGTCATTGAGGATGAATCCGAAAGACGAAGAGACACGGTATAACTTAGCTTTGGCTCAAAAGCTACTGAATGATCAGCAGCAACAAAATCAAGACCAGCAGAATCAGAATCAGGATCAGCAACAGCAAGAACAGAAGGAGCAAAAACAAGAGCAGAATCAGGATCAGCAACAGCAGCAGAATGAGCAGAAAGAAAATAAGACACAAGAACAGAAGCAGGAGAATGAACAAATGAGCAGAGACAATGCACAACAGATTCTCGATGCTTTCCTGCAGGACGAAAAAGACACACAGGAGAAAGTTAAAAAGGCTCAGGCCAAACATCAAGAACGTCGTAAAACAGATAAACAATGGTAAAAATAAGAGCTATGAGAAAAGTCATTTTTATCGTTACCGGGCTGTTGTTTTTAGCAGGGACATACCTGAAAGCAGACGGAGTGACATTCAAAGCCTCTGCTCCCAATGCTGTGGTAATGGGGCAACAATTCCAACTGACGTATACCGTCAATGAGGAAGGTGCCGGTGGACTTCGCACACCGGATTTAACTGATTTCGATGTGTTGATGGGACCAACTTCGTCTGTCAGTAGAAGTATGCAATACATCAATGGAAAATCGAGCAGTTCCTATTCTCAAACTTTTACGTATGTGTTAATGCCTAAAAAAGAAGGCACATTTAATTTGGGGCCGGCAACGATAAAAATCAAAAATTCGAATTATAGTTCCAACTCATTAGTTATTAAAGTACTTCCTCCGGATAAGACCGCAGAAGCAGCATCTTCGGGTTCGGGGGGAAGTCAAGCGTCTTCCGGTTCTTCCAATATCGGAGGTGATGAGTTATTCGTTCGGATGAATGTTTCGAAGCGTAGCGTCTATGAACAAGAAGGATTTTTAGTGACATTCAAACTCTATTCTCTGTATGATGCAGCATTGAACGATGTAAAGTTTCCTGAATTTGAGGGATTTCTCGCTCAGGATATTGAGTTGAATCCACAATGGACACTCGAAAATTATAATGGACGTAATTACCGGGCAGTCGTTATTAAACAGACCGTCCTTTATCCGCAACGTTCGGGTAAAATTACGATAGAAGGAGGGAAATATGACGCCGTCGTACGCATCCGTTCGAAACAACGTGTGCGCAGTATTTTTGACGACTTCTTCGATACTTATCAAGATGTGAAAAGAGTGCTTACGACTGCACCGGTAACGATCGATGTTAAGCCTCTTCCGAGTGGTAAACCGGCTTCTTTTCAGGGAGCGGTAGGTTCCTACACCATGAAAGCAAGCATCAGTTCCGATCGCATTAAAACGAACGAAGCTGTTACGATCAACGTAACGCTTTCAGGAAATGGAAATATTAAGTTAGCTAAAAATCCGGTAATTACTTTCCCGAATGATTTTGAAGTATATGATCCGAAAGTAGATAATAATATCAAGACGACTCCTTCCGGTACAAGCGGAACAAAATCAATTGAATACATGGCAATTCCGCGCTATGCGGGCGATTTTGAGATTCCGGCTGTCCAATTTTCGTATTTTGATCCCAAAGACGGTTCGTATAAGACGCTCCCGTCTCAACCGTTCAAACTACATGTGGAGAAAGGAATCGGAGGAGAGAATAGTTCTGGACCGGTCATTTCAAATTTCGGTACGCAAGAGAGTGTCAAATATTTGGGGCAAGACATCCGTTATATCAAAGTTTCAAAGCCTCACTTTGTTTCAAATAAAGAAATTTTCTTCGGTTCATTCATGTACATAATGGCGTATGTACTGATTGCCGTTTTATTTATCGTCTTCTTTGCCATCTATCGCAAGCAAGTGAAAGAAAATGCAAACATTGCGCTTGTACGTACGAAAAAAGCGAACAAAATAGCGGTTCGAAGGTTGAAGAAGGCTGAAAAATTACTGAAAGAGAGAAAAAAGGAAGAATTCTACGACGAAGTTCTTCGCGCAGTGTGGGGATATCTGAGCGACAAGTTGAATATTCCGCAAGCCAATCTGACAAAAGACAATGTAGAGGCAGAATTAATGGTGTTTGGAGTAGATAAAGAGGTAAGTGATGATTTTATAAATATCTTGAATACCTGTGAATTCGCTCGTTATGCCCCCAGTCAGGCTTCCGAAGCAATGGAACAGCTCTTTAAGCAAACGGTAAATGCCATTGGGAAAATGGAAAACATAATTAAAAAGTCATGATGATGAAGCTAATATCAAAAATACTGTGTTTTGGATTTATGCACCTGATGTGCGGTATATCTTTGATGGCACAGGAATCTGCGTTTAAAGAAGCCGAAGTAGCATATAAACAGGAGAACTATGCCAAGGCTATTGAATTATATGAAGAATTGTTGAAGAACAACGGCGAGTCATATCAGATTTACTACAATCTGGGAAATGCGTATTACAAAACGAATAAGATTGCACCGGCTATTTTGAATTACGAACGAGCTTTGTTGCTGAATCCCGGTGATGGAGACATTCGTTTTAATTTAGAAATGTCCAGACTCCGGACAACAGACAAAATAGAACCGATTGGTGAGTTCTTTTTAGTCAAATGGTTTCGCTCTATCCGGAATTTATTGAGTGTCGATGTATGGGCAAGTATGGGTATCGTGTGCTTCATACTGTTTATCGGTTGTTTGATTTTATTCTTTTTTTCCAAATGGATGCGCTTGAAAAAAATCGGATTTTACGCCGGAATCTTTTTATTGCTAACGGTTGTCTTGGCTAATATATTCGCTTGGAGCCAAAAGAAAGCGTTAATAACACGCGATACCGCGATTATTTTTGCGTCTACGATTACGATTAAAAGTTCGCCGGATACCAGTGGTACTGATTTGTTTGTTCTGCATGAAGGAACGAAAGTGCAGATTAAAAGCACATTGGGAGAATGGTATGAGATCCGTTTAGAGGACGGAAAGGAAGGATGGATTCCTCAAAAAGAGCTTAAAAGAATTTAAACTCGTATGTTGGAGAGTATTTTAGAATATGAACGGAATCTTTTTTTGTGGCTCAATGGCGGGCATACGCTTTATTGGGACCATTTCTTTTGGATGTATTCCGGGAAGATAGTATGGATACCCTTAGCGCTTTTTGTTTTGTGGATTATTTGCTACAAAAGGCCATGGAAGGAATCTCTTCTGATCTTATTCTTTATTGCATTGACCATTACGCTGTGCGATCAATTTGCGTCAAGCGTATGTAAGCCGTTATTTACGCGTTTCCGTCCTACGCGCCATCCGGATTTTATGGATCATGTCCAAACGGTTATCAATCCGTTGACCGGCAGTCCGTACCTTGGCGGACGTTACGGATTCATATCCAGTCATGCAGCCAATGCATTCGGATTTGCTACATTTACGATACATCTTTTTCGTTACCGCTGGTACGCCTATGGCATTATATTATGGGGCATCTTGATGTCGTATACCCGCATTTATTTAGGTGTTCATTTTATTTCCGATATTATTCCGGGCATTTTATCCGGATGCTTCTTTGGGTGGTTTTGTTTTGAAACTTACCGGGTTATTCGTTCTCGAACGATAAAAAGAGTAGGGGAGTCCTCCCTTCTTTTGTATGAGATATCTCGTGTTCGTTATATTCTTTACGCTATGTTGGCTACAATCGCTTTTATGCTTGTATATAGTGGATTAGGGGTTCCCACATGGAAGTGAGCAGATAAACATGTTATAAAACATAACCATCTTATTTGAAAAAAGCTCCGGAAAGTTTGGCTTATTTAATTTTAGTGGCTATATTAGGGCGCGAATATTAATAATATTATTAACCCATAAAAATAAACATGAACCATGACGAAAACAATCACTTTTAACGAACTTCGGGATATTAAAGATCGTTTGCCTGATGGTACGATTCATCGTATTGCTGCTGAATTAGGGGTATCGGTAGAGACTGTCCGAAATTACTTCGGGGGAGAAAATTACAAGGATGGTAAAAGTTGCGGATTACATATTGAATCAGGCCCTAACGGGGGTATTGTGGTTTTAAGTGACACCACCATTCTGGATCGAGCGTTGGACATTTTAGGAGCAAATCCTTTATCAGACGATGTGTGAGTATGGAAAAGCAGTTAGTTACATTAGCTATTCACACGTATGAAAAGGCTCAGATTTTGAAGACGCTTCTTGAATCGGAAGGAATAGAGGCCTATATTCATAATGTGAATCAGATCCAACCCGTCATCTCAGCAGGCGTTCGTATACGCATCAAAGAGAGTGACTTGCCACGAGCTTTACGGCTAATTGAGGATACTCAATGGCTGGATGAAACAGAAAAAGAAGATGCACCTGAGCAAAACCTGAAAAAGGTTTTAATTCCTGTCGACTTTTCGGATTATTCGATCAAAGCGTGTGAAATAGGGATAAATTATGCACATCAGATTGGGGCAGAAGTCATGTTATTACATGCTTATTTCAGCACGTATATTCCTTCTGCGTTACCGTTTGCGACTCGTGATCCCGTGGCAACGGGAGTTCCCAATAATGAAAATATCCATCTCGTCTATAAGCAGGTACAAAAGGATATTGAAAACATTTGTACGCTAATAAATCGGAAGATGGAATGTGGAGAATGGCCTAGCGTCAAATATAACTATATCCTGAGAGAAGGTTTGCCGGAAGAAGAAATTATGGCTTACGCCAAAGAGTATCATCCGACCTTGATCGTCATGGGTACACGCGGGAAAAATCAGAAAAATGCAGATCTGATTGGAAGTGTCACAGGTGAAGTCATTGAACAAACGAATATGCCGCTTTTGGCTATTCCCGAACATGTTCCTTTCAGTAATCTGAATGAAACCCAAAAGATTGCCTTTGCAATTTCTTTTAACCAGCGTGATATTTTGGCGTTCGATAAGTTTGTCGATTTCTTCAAAGAACATCCGGTACAAATTCAGCTATTTAATATCTCGACCAGTCGCAACGAGTGGAATGATATTCGTTTATCGGGATTGAACGAGTATCTTAAGAAACAATATCCGGAGTTGAAAATAGAATATACCGTATTGAACGACGGAGATTTATTGGAAGCTATTGAGACATTTGTCAAAGAAAAACAAATCGATATGATTGCATTTAGCACATATCGCCGCAGTATGATCACACGGATATTTAATCCGAGTCTTGCGCGTAAAATGCTTTTCCATAGTAATACACCGCTTTTGGTGATTCCAATTTAATCGTTCGTTTTCACCATAATTACTATTATGTAAAATAGGGATATTCCGATCATACAATTTATAAATATCGTTTATGCAAAAAAAGAGCTGAACTCAATTTGAGTTCAGCTCCTTTTTATTGTTCAACAACACATTACTTATTCATTTCGGCATCTATCTCATTGAATTTTTCGTTCATATTCAGATTGTAATAGATACCTCTCAGTCCGATTAAAAATTCTTTTTCATCGGGTTTAAGTTCACGTGCCTTTTCAAAAAACGGCAACGCTTTTCTGAAGAGTTCTTCGGCCTTTGCTTTCTCTTGTTTGTATTGAGTCGCATCCGATATCGAATTCGCTTTATCTAAAGTGCTTACTCCTTGGTTGTAATAAATACGCCCCATGCTGAAGTTATTGGCCGCACTATTGGGATCCAATTCAACCGCTTTTTTGTATGCTTCTTCAGCCTGATCATAATCTTTCAAACCGGTTTCGTAGACGCTTCCTTTAGCATAATACAATTGAGCACTATTCGCATTTTTCGAAATAGCAGTGTTCAATAATTGCAAAGCCTGGTCATTTCTTCCGGTGTAGATGTACAGATTAATCAGACTATTCAAGAAATAGCTTGAATCGGGAAATAAAGCCATCCCCTCTTCCAGCGTTTTTTCGATGTTCGCTGTATCTTTTGCCTGTTCGTACTCGTAGCACAGCGACTGATATATATCGTAACGTCGATAGTCCGTATCCTTTGCCCGATTCAGATTCTTAATAGCGAGCTCTACATCATCCAGTTGCATAGCTGCGATAGCCGAATAGAACTGTACGATCATATAGTTTGAATCTTTCTGGGCTACCTTCTCATCTTTCATAAAAGGCAGGTTTGCAATCTCGATGTATTGATCAAAGAAATCACAGGATTTCTTGTAATCTTTTTGATCAAAGTAATAGGCTCCACCGTTCAGATAGTAAATATGATTGGCATTGAGCGTACCTTTGATATGTTTGGTATATTTCGGTTTTACCTTTCCTTTCTCATTCGGGAGCTGATCCAATTCATAGGCTTTTTTGAAGAACGGCAAAATATTCGCAAGAGCTTCATACATCACCGGTTCATTCGGTTGTTGACCTAAAATCTGCTTGGTACTTTCGGAACTGAATTGAGTGTCTTCGATTTGTCCGGCCACATACCATGTTTTTGCATCATCCTTTGTTTCCGGATTTTCCAATGCTCCTTTAATCAAGGTCCGTGCTTCGTTAAAGTCAGGCTTCGAATCTTTCGCAATACGCTCAGCCTCCGTTACCGCTTTTTTTTGCGCAAATACAGTTGTTGCCATCAGGCAGAAACCGATTGTCATTAATACTTGTTTCATGTCATTTAAAATTTTGATGTTAATACTTTATTCTTTTTCTTCTTCAATCATGTTGTTGTTATCTTCTATGACCTCCGTACTGTTTTCCGGTTTAATTTCGTTCGTAACTTCTTCTGTTTCTTCATCGCCGATTTTATTTTCTTCCGATTCCGATACAACTTTGCATACGGATGCGATTTCATCGTTACGTTTTTCTAAATTAATCAGTCGAACACCTTGTGTTGCACGGCCGATAATATTCAAATCAGCTACTTTCATACGGATCGTAATGCCGGATTTATTGATGATCATCAAGTCGTTTTCTTCTGTTACATTCTTAATTCCCACCAATTTGCCGGTCTTTTCTGTGACGTTGATCGTTTTGACTCCCTTTCCTCCCCGGTTGGTAATCCGGTAGTCGTCGATCTTCGAACGTTTCCCATAGCCTTGTTCCGAGACAACGAGAATGGTCTCTTTTTCCGTATCTTTGATACAAACCATGCCGATCGCTTCGTCGTTTTCGTCATCTAAAGTCATTCCGCGTACCCCGGCAGCTGTACGTCCCATCACACGCACTTTGCTTTCATGGAAACGGATGGCCCGGCCATTTCGATTGGCAATCAACACGTCGTTGTTTCCATCCGTCAGTCGTACTTGAATCACTCCATCTCCTTCATGCAGAGTAATGGCATTGACGCCATTTTGGCGTGGGCGTGAATAAGCAGCCAAGAGTGTTTTTTTAATCACTCCTTTTTTCGTGCAGAAGAGTAAATAATGTGAGTTGGTAAATTCCGTATCGGTCGTTAAGTTCTTGATCCGGATAAATGCGTTTACGCTATCGTCCGAATCAATATTTAAGAAGTTCTGGATCGCTCTTCCTTTTGCATTTTTAGCCCCCTCAGGTATTTCGAATACTTTTTTCCAGAAGCATCGTCCTTTAGCGGTGAAAAACAAAATCGTAGCATGCATCGATGCTGGATAAATATATTCGACGAAGTCTTCTTCGCGTGTTTCGGAACCTTTCGCCCCTACTCCACCTCGCGCTTGTGCACGGAATTCGCTCAACGGAGTACGTTTAATATATCCCATGTGCGAAACGGTAATAATCATTTCATCATCGGCATAAAAATCTTCCGGATTTAATTCTTCGGAGGCATACACAATGTCGGTCTTACGTTCATCTCCGTATTTATCAATGATTTCCTGGAATTCGTCCCGAATGACTCCCATCAACCTATCTTCATTTTCCAGAATTTCTTTTAATCGTGCGATTAATTTTTCTATCTCTTCATATTCGGCACGCAACTTTTCCTGTTCAAGTCCGGTTAATTGGCGTAACCGCATTTCAACGATAGCCCGGGCTTGTATTTCAGTCAATTCGAAACGCACCATCAAATTACTAATCGCCTCCTGAGGACTTCCTGATTTCTTTATGATGGCGATTACTTCGTCGATATTGTCTGAAGCAATAATCAATCCTTCCAGAATATGAGCGCGTTCTTCAGCTTTCTTCAGATCATATTTAGTGCGGCGGATCACTACCTCCCGCCGATGATCAACAAAATTTCCGATCAATTCTTTCAGATTCATCAGCTTCGGTCGCCCATTGACCAATGCGATATTGTTGACACTGAATGACGACTGCAAGGCGGTCATCTTATACAGTTTATTAAGTACGACATTCGCATTCGCCTCGCGTTTTACATCGACCACGATACGCATGCCGCTACGGTCTGATTCGTCATTTACATTTGAGATACCGTCGATACGCTTCTCGTTTACGAGATCGGCAATCGCTTTGATCAGTTCGGCTTTATTTACAAGGTATGGAATCTCGCTGATGATGATTTTGTCATGTGCCTGTGCACTTTCTATTTCCGCTTTTCCACGGAGTACGATACGTCCGCGTCCCGTCTCAAACGCATCTTTGACGCCGGCATACCCGTAGATAGTAGCACCTGTCGGGAAATCAGGCGCTTTTACATAAGCCATTAGCCCGAGTACATCGATTTCTCCACGAGCATCGATATAAGCTTGACAAGCCTGAAGAACTTCTTTCATATTGTGCGGAGGCATATTGGTTGCCATTCCTACCGCAATTCCTGAAGCTCCGTTAATCAAGAGGTTCGGTATACGTGTGGGAAGTACGACAGGTTCTCGTAATGTGTCATCAAAATTCAGTTGGAAATCAACCGTATCCTTATCAATGTCGCGTAGCATCTCTTCAGCCAGTTTGCTCATACGCGCTTCCGTGTAACGCATAGCCGCAGGGTTGTCTCCGTCTACAGAACCGAAATTCCCCTGTCCGTCTACTAAGGTGTAACGCATCGACCAGTTTTGTGCCAAACGAACCAATGCGAAATAAACAGAGGAGTCCCCATGTGGGTGATACTTACCCAATACTTCTCCGACGATTCTCGCCGATTTTTTGTACGGCTTATCGGAGGTATTCCCCAGTTCACTCATACCAAAGAGGATGCGTCGATGAACGGGTTTGAATCCATCTCTTACATCCGGAAGTGCACGCGAAACAATGACCGACATTGAATAATCAATGTAGGCTGATTTCATTTCATTATTAATGTCAATCTTAATAATTCTATCTTTTTCAGTCATTTAGTATGTTGTTAATAATTCTTCAACTGTATATTCGAAAAAAACACGCTAATTTACGGGTTTTTTACCAATGGGCAAATGTTTTACTGTAAAAAAATGCAAGAATACGTTCAATACTCTTTAGTGTGTCTTGAAAGTGGGTACTGTTTTATTGAAGAATATGTTAACCAAATGATATTCTGTTTGATATTGTGATATGCAGACGAAAAGCGTTTTTTTTAATAATCTTAATAAGATTCTTTCGTTATTGAATCAATTATCTTTTAAATTTGCATCGTAAATATGTTTAATCATGCAATAGAGATGAAGATATATATCGTGAAAACCTTTTTTGTCTGGTTAGTAGCTGTCGGCCTTTTATCGGCATGCGGTTCGGACGCCAAAAAGGTAAAAGAAAATGATATTCGTTTTGATACGATGACTCTAAAAGAGAGTTATCATATGAAAAATATAGAGACGAATCCCGGTTGTTCATTGCAAATAAACTTTCTGTATCCGGCCGAATATCAAAATCAACAAGTTTTAAAAGCTGCACAGCAACAGTTTATCAGAGCTTTTTTAGGCGATGATTATATGCAATGCTCGCCAAGAGAGGCCGTGAGTCTATATGCTGTGAATTATCTGAATGATTTTAAGAAACGTGAAACAGACTTTGAGTCGGACGTTGAAGAGCATGGTTCGGAGCCGAACGATGAATGGTACTCAAGCTATGAGATTCTCAGCGACAGCATTTATTACAATCAAAATGATTTATTAAGTATGGTGGTCTCGAAGGAATACGATACGGGAGGGGCACATAACGCACACCATTATACGAACCGTGTTATTGATCTGAGGACAGGTGAACGAGTGACGGAAGCAGCCGTTTTTATCGAAGATTATCAGGATGATTTGGCTAAAATTATTGTAGATGCCATTGCGCTATATAATAATGTAGATAAGGTATCAGAGCTTGAGAATATCGGTTTTTTCAATATCAATGAAATTTATCCGAATAAGAACTTTTATGTGGATGAAATCGGGATTACATACACGTTTAATGAATACGAGATCGCAGCGTATGTGGTAGGCGCCACCTCAGTCCGGATTCCATACGAAAAAATACGCCATTTGCTGCGTAAAGAAAGTCCGATTGCCCATATCGCTTTTTGAGACATGGAGGTTATCGAGCATTATTATCCTGGCCTGAGCGAGTTGCAACGCAAGCAATACGCGGCATTGTATGATCTTTATGCAGAATGGAATGCGAAGATCAATGTCATATCCCGGAAAGATATAGATAATTTGTATATTCACCATGTGCTGCACTCGCTGAGCATTGAAAAATTGGTTCACTTCAGACCCGGAACGGCAGTCATGGATGTCGGTACAGGGGGAGGATTTCCGGGTATTCCGCTGGCGATTCTTTTTCCGGATGTCTCGTTTCATTTGATCGACAGTATCGGAAAGAAAATTAAAGTCGTGCAGGCGGTGGCCGAGGCTATCGGGCTGAAAAATATTACGACATGCCACGAACGGGTGGAAAGTGAAAAGGGGCATTTTGACTTTATAGTAAGCCGTGCGGTAATGCCACTGCAAGATTTAGCAGGGTTGGTCCGTAAGAACATACGAAACACGCAGCAGAATTCGCTTCCCAACGGTTTGATTTGCCTGAAAGGCGGAGAGCTTCAACACGAGATCGCTCCCTTTCGTAAGCAGGCGGTGTGCTTAAACCTGAAGACCTATTACAAAGAGTCTTTTTTTGAGACAAAAAAATTAGTATATATTCCTTTATGATTAAGATAAAGTGTTTTGAATTCAATCTGTTTGCCGAAAACACGTATGTACTTTACGACGAAACGAAAGAAGCTGTGATTATCGATTGCGGCTGCATGTCGGCCGGTGAAGAGAAGGTCTTGTCGGATTTTATTGCGGCTCATGAGTTGGTACCAAAGCAATTGCTTTGTACACACTTGCATCTTGACCATATTTTAGGCAACGCCTTTATCCATAGAACGTATGGTCTTTCGCCCAAAGCACATCGGCTGGAAGTTGAACAGATTCCTCCTCTCGACATTCAGATGAAACAGATGGGACTTCATGCTTCCGCTGATACCGTTCCGGTAACAAGTTTTCTGAACGAAAACGAACCGATCCGTTTCGGTCATTCGGAGCTTGCCGTATTATTCGTTCCGGGACATTCGCCCGGCAGTCTGGTCTTTTACAGCCCGGCGGATGGCTTCATCATCTCCGGAGATACCCTGTTTGCGGGAAGTATCGGACGAACAGATTTGTGGGGAGGAAGTTACGGGATGCTTGTTTCTGCGATCCAAGAAAAAATCTTATCCTTACCCGACGAAACGCTGATCTGTCCGGGGCATGGCCCGTCTACGACCGTCATCGAAGAGAAATTACATAATCCTTATTTATAAATATTGTATAAAGTATAACATGGAGACCAACAAATTTGCAAATCGCCACATAGGCGTCACAACCGATGAAGATAAAGCCGCGATGCTTCAAACTGTCGGTGTGAAATCGACAGACGAATTGATTGACCAGATTATCCCGTCGAATATTCGTCTGAGAAAACCGTTTCATTTACCTGCCCCGATGACGGAGCGGGAATTTGCGGAACACATTGCCGAGCTTGCTTCTAAGAATAAAATCTTTACATCCTATATCGGCATGGGCTGGTATGATACGGTATGCCCTGCTCCCATCTTGCGGAATGTGTTTGAGAACCCGAGCTGGTACACTTCGTACACACCTTATCAGGCCGAAGTTTCGCAAGGCCGGTTAGAGGCCTTGTTTAACTTCCAGACCGTGATTTGCGAACTGACCGGAATGCCGCTGACTAACTGTTCCCTGTTAGACGAAGCAACAGCGGCTGCCGAAGCCGCGACGATGCTCTTCCATACGCGTAGCCGTGAGCAAGTTAAAAATGAAGCGAATCAGTTGTTTGTAGATGAAAACGTGTTTGAATCGACTCTGGCCGTCATACAGACACGAATGGCTCCGCAGGGTATCGAAGTGGTGACGGGTAATTATCGTGAAGCGGCCCTGTCCGGCAAGATGTTCGGAGCGATCCTTCAATATCCTGACGGTAACGGCGCAGTTAACGACTATAAGGATTTCGTGGCAGCAGCGCATGCCGAAGGGATACGTGTTGCCGTAGCGGCCGATCTGATGAGCCTCGTTCTGCTGACACCTCCCGGCGAATGGGGAGCAGACATCGTGTTCGGAACTTCGCAGCGTTTCGGTATTCCGATGTTTTACGGTGGACCATCGGCGGCGTATTTCGCTACGAAAGACGAGTACAAGCGAATGATTCCCGGGCGTATCATCGGGCTTTCAGTCGATGCGTACGGACATCCGGCTTACCGTTTGGCGCTTCAGACGCGCGAGCAACATATCAAGCGCGAAAAAGCGACATCAAATATCTGTACCGCGCAGGCGCTTCTGGCTACGATGGCTGGTTTTTACGCGGTGTATCACGGAGCCGAAGGATTAACGGATATCGCTTCGAGGATTCACCGTTACGCCGGTTTTCTGGCCGGCAAACTCGAAAAACTTGGCTATAAACAACTGAATACAAATTTCTTCGATACATTAAAGATCGAACTTCCCACCCATGTACCGGTAAACACATTGTCTGAAATCGCCTTAGAGTGCAACATCAACCTTCGATATTTTGAAGAGGGTCATGTGGGAATCAGTATCGATGAAACAACCCGCCCTGAACACATTAACATCCTGTTGCAAATCTTTTCAGGGGTGGCGGGACTGCCCAATCCGTCGGCAACGGATATCCCCGCGAAGATGTATCTCGACCGGGCATTCTTGCGTACTTCGTCTTTCCTGCAACAGGACATATTTAAAAAATACCGTACCGAAACAGAGTTGATGCGATATATCAAACGTTTGGAACGCAGAGATATTTCGCTGGCCCATTCGATGATTCCGCTGGGATCGTGTACGATGAAGCTGAATGCAGCTTCCGAATTGCTTCCGTTGCTCAATCCCGCTTTCCAGAATATCCATCCTTATGCACCGGTCGATCAGGTGAATGGATATATGGAGCTGATTGAAAATCTGTCGTCTTACCTGATTGAGATTACCGGTCTGAAGGGTGTGACCCTGCAACCGAATTCGGGGGCGGCCGGTGAATATACGGGATTGCGGATTATTCGCGCTTACCTCGAAAGTATCGGACAGGGACACCGCCATGTGGTGCTGCTGCCCGCTTCGGCACATGGAACCAATCCCGCCAGTGCCATTCAGTGCGGGTTCACAACGGTTACCGTACGCTGCGACGAAAAGGGGAATATCGATTTGACCGACTTCCGTACAAAAGCCGAAGAGCAGAAAGACGTTCTTGCCGCAAGTATGATTACTTATCCGTCTACACACGGTATCTTCGAGACAGATATCAAAGAGATGTGCGACATCGTTCACGCGTGCGGAGGACAAGTTTATATGGATGGTGCCAATATGAATGCGCAGGTTGGACTGACCAGCCCGGGAGTGATCGGCGCCGATGTATGCCATCTGAACCTGCATAAAACGTTTGCGTCGCCTCACGGCGGTGGCGGACCCGGCGTAGGTCCGGTATGTGTGGCCGAGCATTTGCTTCCTTTCCTCCCCTCCCACCCCGTGACGTTCGGTAACAGCCGAAACACTGTTGCGTCAGCGCCTTACGGAAGTGCCGGCATCTTGCCGATCACCTATGCCTACATTCGTCTGATGGGTGCTGACGGACTTACGGAAGCAACACGAATCGCGATGTTAAATGCCAACTATTTAGCCGAACGTTTGAAAGAGGCTTACGGTATTGTTTATACGGGAGCTAATGAGCGCGTCGGTCATGAGCTGATACTCGAATGTCGTGTGCTTAAAGAACGCTCCGGAATCGATGAGAACGATATTGCCAAACGGTTGATGGATTTCGGATACCATGCTCCCACTCTTTCTTTCCCGGTGCACGGAACCTTGATGGTAGAGCCGACCGAAAGCGAAAGCAAGGAGGAGTTAGACCGTTTTGTCGAAGTGATGGAATGTATTCGTCGAGAAATAGATGAAGTGGAAAGCGGTATCGCATCGAAGGAAGATAATGTACTCAAAAACGCTCCGCACCCCGAATACGAAGTCACTGCCGACAAATGGAACCATCCTTATTCACGTTCGAAGGCGGCTTTCCCGCTGGAATGGCTGCATGACAATAAGTTCTGGATTAATGTGGCGCGTGTCAACAATGCATATGGCGACCGCAACTTAGTCCCGACCCTTTGCAGTTGTCAATAGTCACAACATGCGATAGTAATATAAATTTAGAGAGGGGAAGCCAATATTACGCCCTTTCAGGGCTGTTTTCCAATTGTTAGTTGTCAATGGTTATTTTCCAGGTACATGATTCGGCATGTACCACGCATAACCATTGACAGTTGACAATGACTTTGTTGCAACGGTTGACGTCTGATTATCAAAAGATATTATTGCTGTCCGGTAAAACTTTTAGGACTGTAAAAAATTAGGGCTGACACTTCTGACGAGGTATCAGCCCTTTTGGTTATCTTTGTTTTTGGATAAATAATTATAACCATGAGCAAATTTAGATAAAATCCTCGAGATTTTACACCGGGCAGATAAAAACACAAGG
>NZ_JBQNAZ010000008.1:0-84000 GCF_052170195.1 Tannerella sp.
GAGGAAAGGTATAAATATTTTTTTGATCAGATGCAAATATTTTGTCTGTTTTTTTGCGTTTTTTACGTAATCTATTGCGAACTTGGTGGTAAAATTACGCAAAGCATGCAAGTTTGTTTAAGCAAAACATCTCGACCATTAAACGAATCAACATTTTATATCAGGCTTACAGCCCTCTGCAGAAGTGGGTATTCTTTTTCCCCAACGCTTCGCTTCGCTACACATTGGGCTGAATTAACGTGCCCCTGCGGGGCTGTTACAGTGGTCAGCTATCAGCCAACAATCAAACAACTCAACACCTCAACGCCCTAAGGGCATCACTTCTTAATCAACTTCTGCGTATACGTCTGTCCGTCTTTGACGACGCGCACGAAGTACAATCCTGCCGGCAGTCCGGCCATCGGGATTTGGAATGTCGGCTCATTCGTCCGGAACGAGCGCAGCATCGTCATACCGCTCCAGAGCTGGATTTCGTAAGCGCTTCTGTCGGTCGAGAGCACGCTTAATCCGCTGACCTCATCCGTCTCCATCAACTGCAAGATTACTTCGTCCGTTGCCGGGTTGGGCGAGAGGGTGAAGAAATTTTCCCTGCCTCTCACAACCGTAACAAGCATATTAGCTGCTGAACCGTAACCATAAGGACTGATAATCTGACATGATACATTATACGTTCCTTCATTATAAAACGTAATCGAATTAGTATTATTCCACGGGCTCGAAGATGCACCGGATGGATTTACATACCAGCGATATTGAATACCATTTCCCACAATGGAAGGTTCTGCCGTATATGACCCTGTACTTCCTACACGTAAATAAGAAGGTCCGGATATAGATTCTACAACAGGCGCCCCAACATAGTCAATGTATTTACTTGCTGTTCCTATATTATTATTGTTTAAAGAAAGAGATGCGCTGATATTTCCGGATTCGTAATTCCCGTTCGTAGATTTTGATACTCTCACCGATGAACTACCTTGACCACTTAAAATAATTATATTGGAACTGGTTGTCCATTGCACCGTTGCTCCCGCCGGCAGGTTTTCTATCGTATAGGTGGCTTGATTACAGATAGCCGAAGGGCCGGAGAGGCGATATTGATATCTATCTCCAACTCCAACAGCATACCAAGCATTGGTGACTTGTGCAACTTCGTAGGAATTGTTCCCAAATATATTGGAAGCGGCAGTAATTGTGGCCTCTCTAAATTGTGTAAAACTAATTTCTTGTTCTACACTTGATTGCAAAATCACACTTTGTGTCCGATACACAATTCTTGCGGCATTGTTTATACCGATAGCCCCCACCCAAAAAGAGTTTCCGATATCATTGGTACCCGTTCCTCCTTCTGAAAGCAAAAAGAACCAATGGTTAATTACTCCGCTATTACGATGGACACCGCAGTAATCATTCTCTGATATAGGTGTACAATTGTTTGTATTAATCCAGTACGTACCCAGATAGGTGTCGGGATCATTGAATTGGTTGGGATTCCTCATTGAACGTATGGCTCCAATATCTTCTCCCATCAACCAGCGTTGTTTTTCCGGAGCTGATCGGGCTTCAATACAAGCAGCCCAAATATCGCTTAATGCCTCGTTGATAGCGCCCGACTCTTTGCGATAAGCAAGACGGGCGGTATGTCCGGTTACACCGTGAGCAATTTCATGAGCACAAATATCAAGCGTAGTAAATGGATCAAAATTCGTTCCTCGTCCGTATGTCATCCTGCTCCCATCCCAAAAAGCATTATCGTTATTCGGATAGCCTAATGCTACCAGATTAGCATTTACATAACTTAGCAGAGGGGCACCTCCATTGTCGTAACTGTTTCTGCCGTGTACCTGACGGAAATAGTCGTAAGTCATTTCGGCTCCCCAATGGGCATCCAGAGCTGCGTTGTCTCTATTCGCATTGTCGTGTTCAATCCAGTTGTTATCATTATCAACAAAATCGGTTTGGGAATATGTGCCGGTATTATTCATATTGTAGGTTTCAGTCCGTACGCCGTTCCGCACTTCACGCAAGCGAAAACCTCCACCAAACAAATCCGTGATAATATTTCTGGTACCGCTGTATCGGGTTGTTGCCGTTCCCTGACTGTTGGTATGGTGTATCCTCGAATCCTTATCCAAAATTCTCCCGTCGATGGCATCCACATATACTATATATCGGCTTAACGGCTTATGGGCATAGATATCGAATTTATAAGCCAACCGGTATTGATTGTTACCCTGAAGAATATCTTTTACAATCACCATCTCTCCTTGGGGATAATACGTTTCGTTCAAAGACTCTTTTATCCAGCGTTCTTCTTCCGGAATTTGCCATTTATACAGTTCTGCTCCGATATGTTTCATCGCGTGCTGCAATGCTTCGGATTCCGATAGTTGAGCGGTGGTATTTACTTGGTCAATTTTTTGGAAATTACCGATAGCCGATTCCAATTGCTCTCTGCCGTTACCATGCAAAGCATACGTGCCATAGACAACCCGGATGCCTTTGTAATATTGTAGATAATACTGATGCTTTGTCCTTTGTTTATCTACACTGGACTTTTCCAAACGCCATTCATCAGCGGCCTGCATTTTGTTTATTGAGTTCAGTATCTCTTTTGCTTTGTCCATGGCAACAGGTACGGTGTCTGTCCGAAACCTCAGAGAGGTTACGATTCCGTCACGCTCTGTCTGTTTTTGCAAAACAACCTGGGCATTAAGCACATGCAAGGCAATAAACCATACGCTTATTACGGATAAAATTTTGTTTTTCATATCGTTTTATTTTGATAAAGTTAAAAGATTAGTTTACTTTTTTGTAAACGGTGCTAAAGCCTCCTTTTCCTATATAATAAGAAAAAATTAAAGTGTTACCATCTTCATTTAAAGAGATTTCTTGTTTACCAACTAAGTACTGCAAATCCTCTGCTCCCTCTTTCGGGGTTATGGTTATATAAAATTTATCTTTTTCTTTACAGAGGACATAACTTCCATCCAAGATCACTTTTTTATTATCGGTAATCACTGGTTTATTGTCGATAATTTCCTTGTTATGGGTAGCTAATACCCGATCATCGATAAATGTTATTTCTCGTTTCTCTCCGGGAATAGGTTTAACTTCCCATAAAAATCCCGGTTGATAGGAAACAGTCCATTCCCATGTACCGATTATTTGCTGTTCCATAAGCTCGGTATCCGATAATTCTTTCTCACACCCCACTCCTCCTATCAGCAGAAGCAGGACACCTATCCATAAAATAATTTTCTGTTTCATATCTTCTTTTTTTTTAAGGTTTGTAATTGCTTTTCGCGTTCCGGATATTTCTTTTACGCTGCGCCTCCGGTGCGGTTTGCGAGGCGCATCGGCTTGTCAGGTGGAGTGTCGGCTGTTATTTCCATAGCCTTGTGTTTTTTATGAGATACTGCAAAGATATAAACAGTTTTTAATCATATGCAAATATTTTGTCTGTTTTTTTTGCGTCCTTTACGTAATCTATTGCGAACCTGGCGGTAAAGTTACACAAAGCACGCAAGTTTGTTTAAGCAAAACATCTCGACCATTAAATAAATTAATATTTCATATCAGGCTTACAGCCCTCTGCAGGAGTAGGTATTCTTTTTCCCCAACGCTTCGCTTCGCTTACACATGGGGCTGAATTAACGCACCCCTGCGGGGCTGTTACAGTGGTCAGCTATCAGCCAACAATCAAACAACTCAACGCCCGAAGGGCATCACTTTTCATTTCTTTTTTATAGTCGATAATTTAATAAAGTAAGCATGGGTTCGTTTAATCCACGGCTTAATATATTCGCTACAATCAAAGACTTCTCCACTGATTATAACGGGGAGGCCATCTTCCTTGTATTTTTCAGGAATATCACATCCTTGGGGAGCCATATCACATCCGAGTAGAATGAGATAATGCCCATGTACAAGTTCCTTATTGTCTAATACAAAAGAAACATTATCGTCCAGCTTTTTATATCGGATGCGGGCGCTCTCATTCTTAAGGGTTGCAATCGGAATCTTCTTTTCCACGCATTCGCATGGACAAGAGATGTGACTTTCTTCCTCGGAACTTTTTTTCTCGCACCCCGCTCCTGCTGTTAGCAAAAGCAGAGCTCTTATCCATAAAATGATATTCTTTTTCATGATGGATTTATTTTTTATGGTTTGTGTGCAATAATTTTAGTTATCATATAAGTGTTGGCTGGAGGTGGTCCAAAAAGAGCAGGACATATCACCGGTTCATCCGGTTGAAAAAGCTTTCGGTTTTTCTCTTCTTCCGTCAGCTCCCGATATTCGAAGTGCAACCACGTGCCCTCTCCCATAAGCTCAACAGGCAAACCTATCCGATTAAAAAGAGGCACTGAAATTGCATTTTGGTAATTCCATGTTCTTCCGCTTCCGGCGGAAATCTCTTTCCCTTCAAGTCCTATACCTTCGGGGTTTTCTACTTCAATATAAAGTGCATACCCCTGACAAGGGCCTGTGGGTCCCAAAACTTTTCCCTTAGCTTGATTCGGAGGCAGTGTTTCTTTTTCACACCCTGCTCCTGCTGTTAGTAAAAGCAGGGCACCTATCCATAAAATAATTTGCTGTTTCATGTTTTTTTTGTTTTTTAAAATTGATACATGTTTCCGCGTTCCAGATATTTCTTTTACACTGCACCTCCGGTACGGTTTGTGAGGCGCATCGGCTTGTCGGCGGGGAGAAATCTTGTTTATTACTTCCATTATTTGTCTGGTAAAGTTAGTAAAAAGATATATCATCAAACGTTTTTTTGTATATGATGTAAAAAAGGTTGAAAACGCTGCCCCGCGAAATGTTAAAATCGCGGAATAAGGCCGATTCATATAAAAAACCGTATTTTTGTTTTCGAAAAAATGTTCAGTATGATCAGACAAAAGAAAAAGAAAGCGGGGCTTTTACTCGTCTTCGTATTCTGTGCATGGAGCGGGTATGCGCAAGTCCCCTCCAAGCCTGTCGACGCTTTTACGCTTCGTGCGGGATACAATCATAACCGGGATAAAAATACGGCGTTTCTGGGGGGAGGCTATCTCGTAGGGGATTATTTCTGGGCCAGCGTTACGTTTTACGGCGGTGTGCATTATCTGAGGCATGACGGTACGCATCGTTTCGTTCCCGAAATCGGTGTCGATTTTCATGCGGTGATGGTGATGGCCGGCCTCGCCGTCACTCCCTACTCCGTTCAGCCGAAAGCAGGACTGAGCCTTTTATCGATTGCCAACGTGACGGCGGGATACAGCATACCGTTCGGACGAGAACAGTTTTTTAAAGGGTTTACGTTGGGTGTACAGTTTCAGTTGCCCGTCATAGATCGCAGATAAAATACATATTGGATGAACGAAATTGTTTATCATCGGAAAAATATACCTATTTTTGTCCGAAAAATTCGGAGATCATGAACATGAATAAACATTATTTTCTGGCATTCGATCTGGGCGCTACCAGCGGACGGTCGATGCTCGGCATGTTAGAAGGCGACAAATTTGAGATCAGGGAGCTGACACGCTTCCCAAACGCCATCATGGAGCTCCATGGCAAATATTATTGGAATATTTTCAGTTTGTACGAGTCGTTGAAGGACGGACTGCGTGAGTGCGCCCGTCAGGGAATCCGGCTCACGTCGATCGGTATCGATACGTGGGGCGTAGATTTCGGCTATATCGGTCGCGACGGTACGATACTCGGGCTGCCGCGCGCCTACCGTGACCCTTACACCGATGCGGCGCCGGATGAGTTCTTTCAACTTGTTCCGCGCGATAAAGTGTATGGCATGACAGGGATTCAGGTGATGAATTTCAACAGTCTTTTCCAACTGTTTCGTGCCAAAGCCGAAGCATTCTCTCCTCTTGCACAGGCCGACAAAATATTATTCATGCCCGATCTGTTAATCTATATGCTGACCGGTAAACAAGTCTGCGAATATACCGAAGCATCGACATCGCAACTGCTGAATCCTGCGACACGGCGTTTCGAACCGTCACTGCTGACAGCCATAGGCCTTTCGCCGTCGCTGCTTCATCCGCTCGTCGATCCCGGCACTACGGTCGGTGCGCTCACTGATGCGCTCGCCGAGGAAACGGGTATCGGGAAAGTGCCAGTCGTAACGGTTGCCGGACATGATACGGCATCGGCCATCCTTGCCGTCCCGGCGGAGAACCCGCATTTTGCGTATCTGAGCAGCGGTACCTGGAGTCTGATGGGCATCGAGACATCGGCGCCGATCGTGACGAAAGAATCGTTCGAGCATAACTTCACGAACGAGGGGGGAGTAGAGGGGACGACGTGCTTTTTGAAGAACATCACCGGCATGTGGCTGCTCGAACAATGCCGCAAGGAATGGGAGAAGGAAGGTCGCACCTATACGTATCCGCAAATGGTCGATATGGCGGAGCGCGTCGGCAAGGCGCATGCCATCATCTCTCCCGACGATCCGCGTCTGGCCAACCCGTCGAGTATGCCTCAAACGATCGCAGCTCTTTGCCGCGAAAAAGGGATGACACCCCCTTCGACCGATGCCGAATATATCCGTTGTATCTTCGAAAGTCTCGCGCATCGTTATGCCGAAGTAACGGAGAAACTTTCGGAAATGGCTCCATTCCCGATCGAAAAACTACATATCATCGGGGGAGGATCGCAGAACGACCTGATGAACCGGTTGACGGCTCGCACGCTGGGCATCCCCGTCGTAGCCGGCCCGTCCGAAGCGACAGCCATCGGTAACTGCATGATGCAGGCCAAAGCGGCCGGACTCGTAAGCGACCGCTGGGAGATGCGCCGGATCATCGCACAAGCGTTTGCCGTAAAAACGTATCTTCCCGAAGGAACAACACGATAAAAAATGCTATATTGTACAACGAACAAACATATCATAATATTATGGAAGAAAAGATAATCAAGAAATCGTATGAGATCGCAAAAGAACGTTATGCGGCGATCGGTGTCGATACGGATAAAGCCTTGTCGCAAATAGGACAACTGTCGATTTCGTTGCACTGCTGGCAAGCCGACGATGTACATGGATTCGAGAATCTGGGAAGCAGCCTCACGGGAGGAATTCAGGTCACGGGTAATTATCCCGGTCGGGCGCGCAACATTGACGAACTGCGTGCCGATCTGGTCAAAGCGATGTCGCTCATTCCCGGAAGACACCGGCTGAACCTGCACGAGATTTACGGAGACTTCGGCGGCGAGCTTACAGATCGTGATCAGGTAGAACCGAGGCATTTCCAAAGCTGGATGGAATGGGCTCGGGAGAATCATCTGAAACTCGATTTCAACTCGACGTCATTCTCGCATCCCAAAAGCGGAAATCTGACCCTCGCCAACCCCGACAAAGGCATTCGCGATTTTTGGATCGAACATACGAAACGATGCCGACAGATCAGCGAAGCGATGGGAAAATATCAGGGCGACCCCTGCATCATGAACCTCTGGATACACGACGGTAGCAAGGAAGTACCCGTTAACCGGCTCAAATACCGGAAGCTCCTCGAACAGTCGCTGGATGAGATTTTCGCGGTGAAATATAAACACATGAAAGACTGTATCGAAGCAAAGTTGTTCGGTATAGGGTTAGAGAGTTATACGGTAGGTTCATATGATTTTTACCTTGGTTACGGCGTAAAAAACAAAAAGATCGTGACGCTGGATACCGGTCATTTTCATCTTACCGAAAGCATTGCCGATAAAATATCGTCGATGCTGCTGTTTACGCCGGAGATTATGTTGCATGTCAGTCGCCCGGTACGTTGGGACAGCGATCATGTTGTTATCCTTAACGATGATCTGCAAGACCTTGCCCGCGAGATTGTCCGTTGCGACGCTTTAAAACGGGTACATGTCGGTCTCGACTATTTCGATGCTACGATGAATCGTATCGGTGCTTATGTTATCGGGACGCGCGCCACACAGAAAGCGTTCCTGTTAGCTCTGCTCGAGCCGCAGAAAAAGCTCCGGCAGTATGAAGAGAAAGACCTGCTGTTTCAACGGCTGGCTTTGCAGGAAGAACAGAAAAGCATGCCGTGGAACGCAGTATGGGATATGTTCTGCCTCCAACAGGAAGTGCCCGCAGGCGAAGATTACATCACCGAAGTGGAGCAATACGAGAAAACAGTAACGAGTAAACGGAAATAATTTTCGGAGGCAGCAATCAAAAAGATGGAAATACTTACCGGACTACTGATTATCGCCGCAGGGAGTTTCGGGCAATCGAGCTCGTACGTCCCGATCAGGAAAGTGAAAGCATGGTCGTGGGAGTCGTTCTGGCTCGTGCAGGGATTTTTTGCCTGGCTTATCTTTCCGTTACTTGGCGCCTTGTTGGCCGTACCCGAAGGACATCGTCTCGTTGAGGTCTATGCAGCGAATCCGGGAGCCACACTGTGGACCATCTTCTTCGGGATACTCTGGGGCATCGGAGGATTGACGTTCGGCTTGTCGATGCGTTATCTCGGCATAGCCCTCGGGCAGTCGATCGCCTTAGGTACGTGTGCCGGTCTCGGTACCATTCTTACTCCTCTCTTCACCGGTCGACCGGGGGATTTGACAATGCCGGTCATCGCGGGTGTGGCTGTGACACTGGCCGGCATAGCGGTCATCGGTTATGCCGGCAGTCTCAAGTCGGCGACTCTCAGCGAAGAAGAGAAGAAGGAGTCAGTGAAAGATTTTCATTTCACACGTGGTATCATGGTGGCGTTGTCGGCAGGTTTTATGAGCGCCTGTTTCAGTATCGGCCTTGGTTTTGGCGAACCGTTGTGCTTTACGCAGACCGCCGATATTTACAAGACCTTACCGGCCACCCTGATGGTTACCTTAGGCGGCTTCGTGACGAATGCGGCCTATTGCTTTTATCAGCATGCAAAGAACCGTACATGGAGCGATTACGGTCAAACAGGTCTTTACGTTAACAACCTCTTTTTTTGCGCTTTGGCGGGTGTCTTGTGGTATAGCCAATTCTTCGGACTGAGTCTTGGCAAAGGCTTTTTGTCTGCGTCGCCGGTATTACTCACCTTTTCATGGTGTATCCTGATGGCGCTCAACGTGACCTTTTCGAACGTATGGGGCATCCTCTTGAAGGAATGGAAAGGTTGTTCGAAACAAACGATTGCCGTGCTGATTGCCGGACTGCTGCTGCTTGTTTTCTCTTCTTTCTTGCCTGAACTATTGAAATAAAAACAAATTAAAACATCATAAAGATGAAATCGATTTTAGACAATCGGCCTTTGCTGACGCGGGAAGTTAGCCAAGTGGCCGAAGTGGCCGGATACCTTTGGCAAAAAGGCTGGGCCGAACGGAACGGAGGAAATATTACCCTCAACATTACCGAATGGGTGGACGACGAGATCCGTCAACTGCCGGCTTTGAGCGAGACGATTCCTATCGGACTGACTTTACCTCACCTCAAAGGCAGTTATTTCTACTGCAAAGGGACGAACAAACGCATGCGTGATCTGGCACGATGGCCGATGGAGAACGGTTCCGTTATCCGGATTACGGACGATTGTTCGGGGTATGTGATCATTGCCGACCATCCGGTAAAACCGACGTCGGAGTTGCCGTCACATCTCTCCATGCACAATAAATTTATCGCTTCGGGAAATGGGTACAAGGCTGTGTTGCACACCCATCCGATTGAGTTGATTGCGATGTCGCACAGCAAAAAGTTCCTTCAGAAAGATGTGCTCAGTCGCCTTTTGTGGTCGATGATCCCGGAAACGAAAGCTTTCTGTCCGCGCGGACTGGGCATCATCCCTTACGAGATGCCGTCATCCATCAACTTGGCGGAGGCGACGCTCAAAGAACTGGATGACTATGACGTGGTGATGTGGGAAAAGCATGGCGTCGTGTCGGTAAGTACCGATATTATGGAGGCATTCGATATGGTCGATACGCTCAGTAAGTCGGCACAGATTTACATCAACAGCAAGTGCATGGGCTATGAGCCGGAGGGGATGAGTGACGAGCAAATGGCCGAGATGACGCGAGCGTTTCATTTGCCCAAGTGAATTTTTCTACGATACCCGCGAATAATTTGTGCGTTTCTTTTCCGGAAGAGGGACGCACATGATTATTCCGCGGATGACGCGCTGTTTCAGCATTGGATATGCAGCCGATGCAGCACGTCACGCATCTTCTCATACGTCGTGATGCGTGTCGGCACGAGCGGTAAACGCAGTTTGTTCTCAATAAAGCCCATCATGTTCAGCATGCTCTTTACACCGGCCGGATTGCCGTCGACGAAGAGTAGCTCGAACAGTTCCATAAAACGCGAGTGGATGACACGGGCATTCGTATAGTCGCCTTCGAGCGCAAGCCGTACCATACGACCGAATTCTTTAGGGAAAGCGTTTCCGATTACCGAAATAACTCCAATCGCTCCTAAAGCGATGAGGGGAAATGTGATACCATCATCTCCTGAGATGACTTGGAAATCAGCCGGTTTATGCTTGATGATATCATCCATTTGTTTGATGTTTCCCGAAGCCTCCTTGATTGCTATGATATTCTTAAAAGTAGAAGCGAGCCGGAGGGTCGTTTCCGCCGTCATATTCGCTCCTGTGCGTCCGGGTACGTTATACAGCACTACCGGCAGTGAGGTCGCTTCGGCCACAGCCTCGTAGTGCCGAAAAAGTCCTTCTTGCGAAGGTTTATTGTAGTAGGGAACTACGGACAAGATAGCATCGATACCCTGAAAATCACCGTGCTTTAACGTGTCGACTAACACTTGTGTGCAGTTCCCGCCGACACCCAACACAATCGGTATGCGACGCCGCACTTGTGTCACGACTTTCCGTACGATTAGCGCTTTCTCTTCTTCCGTCAGTGTCGGAGTCTCTGCCGTCGTTCCCAGCACGACCAAATAATCCGTACCGCTCTGTATCTGAAACTCGACTAATCTGAGCAAAGCCTCGTAGTCGATGCTTCCGTCCTGTCTGAAAGGTGTGATCAGGGCAACGCCCATCCCGCTTAAGTCGGTTGTAGCCATAAATAAATAATAATATCCGGTTCTTCCCGTTTATCTCGAACGGATGGCCTGTAGATAGATCAGTATCTGTCCGAACAGAAAAGGAATGTCATACACGCCGTCTTTCATGACGATAGACATATCGTACATATTGGCTTCGGAAGATCGCTTGGCTCCTACCTTAAAAGACGAGGGATGTTGCAGCATCAGATAACGCATGATCGGCGCCTCGTTGCTCGTCAGGTCGACCAACATATCCACCGACAGACCGTTCAACTGTTTGCATAAATTTTTATCGGGAAAACTCCAAATATTGATATCTTTCCCTTCTTCTACGAGCAAGTAAGCATAATCCCATATCGGCGTCTCCTCATCTTTCCGCGTATAAACACAGACATGCACGGTTTTTTTCATGGCCTTGAGTGTTTCGACGCAAGGTTCTACCGCTTTCCAGTCTCTTGCTTCACACATTAAAAGAATATACCGCACATCGTCGAGTGAACGGTAGCAATGCGCCCGTGTCAGAGCCTTTTGTGCCAGTGATTTGATTTTCTTGTATAAAAAGTGTCTTGTCAGAATCATTCCGCTAATATGTTTAAGAATTCCTCTTCATTGATAATTTTAATTCCCATTTTTTCGGCTTTGGCCAACTTGGCCGGCCCCATATTGGCTCCGGCAAGAAGGTAGTCGGTTTTTCCGGAAATAGAACCCGTATTTTTTCCGCCGTTTTGCTCAATCATGGCTTTATATTCATCGCGCGAATGACGAGTAAACGTACCGCTGATGACAAATACCAGCCCTTTCAATTTCTCCGATCGCGCGGCCAGCACATCTTCCCGCAAAGCCATCTGCAAACCGTATCCCTTCAGTCGGCCGATCATGTTTCGATTGCGTTCGTCGGCGAAGAAATCGATCACGCTCTGCGCAATTCGTTCGCCGATTTCGTCCGTTTGCACGAGTGATTCGAGCGAAGCCTGCTCCAGATGTTCCATGTTACCGTATGCATACGCTAATCGTTTGGCGACAGTTTCTCCTACATAACGAATCCCCAGACCGTACAGCACCCGCTCGAAAGGTACCTGTTTCGAGGCTTCGAGACTGTCCATCAGGTTTTGTGCGCTCTTTTCCGCCCAACGTTCGAGGCGTAACAGATCGACGGTGCGAAGGGTGTACAGATCGGCCACGTTACGCACATAACCGGCATGATACAAATCTTCGACCGTCTCAGGCCCCATATTGATGTTCATCGCTTTGCGCGTTACGAAATGCTCGATCTTTCCTTTTACCTGAGGCGGACAGGTTCGCTCATTCGGGCAATAATGTGCCGCTTCTCCTTCGGGGCGCATCAAGGCTGTCCAGCACTCCGGACAGTGGTGGATGAAAGTGACCTTATCGCCCATCAGCATCGGACGTGCTTCCGTATTTACCCCAACGATCTTCGGAATAATCTCTCCGCCCTTCTCGACATATACGCGGTCGCCGATATGCAAATCGAGTCCGGCAATGATATCGGCGTTATGCAGCGATGCTCGCTTGACGACCGTTCCGGCCAACTGAACAGGCTCCAAGTTGGCAACCGGAGTGACGACACCTGTCCGTCCCACCTGATAGGAAACGGACGTTAGGCGTGTTTCGGCACGCTCGGCCTGAAATTTATACGAGATAGCCCAGCGAGGGCTCTTGGCCGTATGCCCGAGGAAACGTTGTTGTTTCAGCGAATTGACTTTTAATACGATTCCGTCTGTCGCAACCGGCAAGTTTTTTCGTTCCACGTCCCAATAGGCAATATAATCGCTTATGTCCTGCAGATTACGGCAGACACGAATTACTTCGGATACTTTGAAGCCCCATGTACGCGCCTTTTGCAGATTTTCATAATGCTCGTCGGCGGGTAATTCCTCCCCGAGCATATAATAAAGATACGCATCGAGCCTTCGGGCTGCTACAATTTGAGGGTTTTGCTGTTTCAACGTGCCGGAGGCTGCATTACGCGGATTAGCAAACAACGGCTCTTCCTGCGCCTCGCGTTCTTTGTTCAGTCGCTCGAATTCCGTCCACGGAAGTACGATTTCTCCGCGCATCTCAAAACGTTTGGGATAATCTTCTCCACGCAGTTTCAGCGGGATTGATCGGACGGTTTTTACATTGGCTGTCACGTCGTCACCACGTATTCCGTCGCCGCGGGTAACAGCTTGCATCAATCGTCCGTCTTCGTAAATCAGCGAGATGGAAGTACCGTCGTATTTCAGTTCGGCGACAATCTCGAAAGGTTCGTTGAGCGCTCTGGCTGTCCGTTCATAAAAATCCCGGACTTCTTCTCTCGAGTAGGTATTTCCCAACGAGAGCATCGGATAGCGATGGGTGACCTGTTCAAATTCTTTCGATAAATCGCTTCCCACACGTTGGGTCGGCGAATGGGGATCGAAAAATTCGGGATGCTGCTCTTCGAGCAGCTGCAACTCCTTCATCATTTCATCGTACTGTCTGTCGGAAATCGTCGGCATGGAAAGCACGTAATACCTGTAATTGTGCTGTTCCAGTTCTTCCCTTAACGACTTTATTTTATCTTCTATCCCGTTCATGAACTCCGTAAACGATACCAAGTTGCAAACTTACATAAAAAAGCCGAGATTTTTATATACGAATAGATAAAAATCAACGCAAAGATATTCAATAAGGGTTTAACCCTGCTTTGAACGCAGAATTTTAATCATAGTGGTCGTCCGATAAAAGAGATACTCTTTGTTTAGAGAATAACTTTTTCGGAGAGCGATGAAAAAGTCAACACTTTATATCAGGCCTACTGGCCCTCCGAAGGGGTATTGCTTTTTCACCAACGCTTCGCATTGCTTCGCTTCGCATCGGGCTGAATTAACATGCCCTTTCAGGGCTTTTACAGCATTCAGCGATCAGCTTCGCATTTCTCCTTTGAAGGGGGTAGGAGGGATGTTCATATCGGTGTTATGACGGACGAACACAGAGGGTCACCCGTCTACATTAACTGCTTTACTACTTTTTTCATTATTCACTTTTAACTATTCACTTCTCAGGCTTTTCACCGGATTGGCATTCGCCGCACGCCAGTTTTGAAAGGTCACTGTGGCGAACGTCACGAAGGCCACTACTGCGAACGACAGGGCGAACACCCACCAGTAAAGCGGGGTCTTGTAGGCAAAGTTTTCGAGCCACTTCACTACCGCGTAATACGCCGCAGGGGCGGCAAAGACAAAACAAACGACGACGATCTTCAGATAGGTCTTGTTGAACATCACCAGAATCTGTTGTGTCGTCGAACCGAATACTTTGCGGATGCCGATTTCTTTCTTCCGATACTCGCTGTCGAACACTATCAAACCGAAGACACCGACAAGCGATAAAATAACGGCCAATAAACCGAACAAGGTAATCATACTGCGCAGGCTCGTCTCTTTCCGATAAAGTTGATCGAGAATAGTGTCGTAAAATTCGATATTGACCGGATACGACGGATCGAGTTCTGCGATAGTTTTGCGAATATGCTCTACTGCGGCACGGATGTCTGTTCCCGCTTTCAGGCGAATATACGAAACCGGTAAAGGCCGCCTATTTGTCATTGCCAGACAAAGGATCTGATTCTCGTGGCGAAGCGAGGTGATTTGCACGTTCTCGGCAAACCCGATAATTTCGCCGGTATAATCCGCCCAATACTTAAATAACCCCAATTCCATATCTAAACGTTGTTTGGCGTAGTCGTTAAAGATGAAAACAGGTCGTTCACCTTGCAAGTCCGATTCCGAGAAATCACGTCCTTCTTCTACGGAAATACCCATGGTGCGCAGGAAGCCGGATGATACCATAATCATAAAATACGAGAATTCTTCTCCCTTGTATACGGTGCCATGCATGGCGTACTCGTCCTGAGCACCTACTTTTTCGGAAGAGAAAGCCACTTCTTCGATACCTGCAAATCTCTTCAGACGATTAATATATTCATCGCTATGTTGCAATATGCTCTGCCCTAACTCAACAACGGCAATCTGTTCTTTGTCAAAGCCGGTAGAATACGTTCGCAAAAAATGATTTTGAAGCTGAATAAATCCGGCGGCAATAATCAGCCCCATCGAGATCACAAACTGAAAGCCAACGAGCGCCGTACGTAACTGCCGGCCTTTGGGTGAAAGTCCGAAGCTCCCTTTGAGCACCATAGCGGGCGGAAAAGAGGTCATGTAGAACGACGGATACAGTCCGGCGGCAATCCCCGTTAGCAGAGCAACGGCGCCCGTCAGCCCGATGAGCGATATATTGTGTAAAGGAGCGGTATCAGCGTCAATGAACGAGAGCATCATGCCGTCGGTCAAGCCCGCAACAATCAGAATGGCAACAGCCCATGAAAGCAGACAAATGATGACCGCTTCTGCCAAAAGCGACAGACGCAGCATCGCCGTCGAGCTGCCAAGCACCTTCTGCGTATTGATGCTTTTCATCCTCACAGGTGTCATGGCTGTGCTAAAGTTGGTATAATTGACTGCCGCCACAATCAAAATAAGTAAGGCAATAGCAAAAAGGATGCGTGTCACGTCGGCATTGCCGCTACGGAAGATACGGCCATCGCCGCCTTCGTTCAAATAATAAATATCCGTAAGCGGAACAAGTTTAATCGATTCATTCGGCCGGTCGATATTCGCAAAATCGAAATGACTGTTAAATGTCTGTGCCACATCGTTGGCCGAAGCCACATCATCAAGCCGAAGATAACAGATAAAATTGCTCGCTCCGAAATTCGTTTTCATAAAGTCATTGTCGATAGCCGTATAAATCGCGTTGCGTAACTGAGTGTTACCGGGGAAATCACGGTAAACGGCGCCGACCGTTAAATCAGGCGACTCCTTCGTTCCTTCTCTGCTTTTGCTCCAAATGCCGGCCTCGGCATGCAAAACCTTACCGATGGCCGACTCGTGACCGAACAGGCGTCGTGCCATGCTTTCGGGAATGATCACTTTGTCCGGCTGATGCAAACATGTCGGGCTTCCTTCGATAATCGGAAAACCGAATGTCTGAACGATTTCCGGGTGACACGTCTGCACGACTTCACGAAAACCATGTTTCTCCCCATTCGTCGTAACCGTGAAATACACCTCTCCAATAAACGGATTGAGCAACGTACCGGCTTCGATATGCGGCGACGATTTCAGCACTTCTTCAATAAATCCGCGTGGCAAAATGGTTGAGAACAGATCCGGCCCAGACAAATCGACACGAAACACACGCTCGGCTCCCGGATGACAGCGGTCGAAGCTACGCTCATAATCGACCTGCATCATAATCACCATAAACGCGGCGAAGGCGACCGACAACCCCGCCACGTTTAACAACGTCGCCATTTTAAAACGGCGAATCACACTCAATAGATTTCTGTAAATCGTTTTCATTTCTGTTTCTTTTATTTGTTAGCGGTCAGTAGTCAGCGGTCTGCTCTGCATTCCCCCTTTGAAGGGGGGGCTGGGGGATGTACCTCTGCGTTCGGGACACCGTTTTTTGTCATTCAGAGCGTGAGCGAAGAATCTCCTACCGGCAGGGCTGAAAGCCTGATATAATTTTTCTGTCACTTTTGGCTTGACCCAAAAGTAACCCAAAGGTCAAGGCTTCGTGCGCTTCACACGCCTTCGCGACGCTTACAGGCCGGAAAATCAGGTAACTTGCTTCGCTTCGGACAGCCTGATTTTCTTTCGTCCTGCTCGCTGCTCCGTCGGCTCACCGCCCGAGGCCCAAGGACGAACGCCTCTGCGTTCGCCTGTTTCCCCAACGCGCTTCGCTTCTGCATTCCCCTTTGAAGGGGGAATGTTCATGTCGGCGTTATGAAGGGCGAACACTGAGGGTCGCCCGTCTACATTAACTGCTTTACTACTTTTTTCATTATTCACTTTTTACTTTTCACTATTCACTATTCACTTCTCAGACTTTTCACCGGATTGGCATTCGCCGCACGCCAGTTTTGAAAGGTCACTGTGGCGAACGTCACGAAGGCCACTACTGCGAACGACAGGGCGAACACCCACCAGTAAAGCGGGGTCTTGTAGGCAAAGTTTTCGAGCCACTTCACTACCGCGTAATACGCCGCAGGGGCGGCAAAGACAAAACAAACGACGACGATCTTCAGATAGGTCTTGTTGAACATCACCAGAATCTGCTGTGTCGTCGAACCGAATACTTTGCGGATACCGATTTCTTTTTTCCTATACTCGCTGTCGAACACTACCAAACCGAAGACACCGACGATAGAGATAAAAATAGCAATCATACTGAACAGCGTAATCAGCATGCTAAGCGCTCCCTCCTTTTCATACAACTGCTGCAAAACGTCGTCGAAGAATCGGACGTTGAACGGATATTCGGGGTCGAACTCAGCCAGCACGGTGCGTACATGCTCTATTGCCGCCCGCATATCCGATCCGGCCTTTACCTTGACATAGGCATGATTCGGCCAACGGCCCCAGTTTTGGGTGCCCCAGACGAAGAACGCCATCGGAGTTACTTCGGTACGGAACGAAGCAAACTTCACGTCAGGCATAAAGCCAACGATCTCCGTGCTGTCGATCATCGTGCCTAACTCCAATCCAAACTCTCGGCGTGCACGTTCGTTAAAGACATACGCACCGTAACGGGTATTCGTATCTTCGATACGGAAATCGCGTCCTTCCGTAACCGGAATACCCATCACTTCCAAAAAGGAATAATTGACAGGAAGCACTTGATATTGAATTTCCTTATCTTGGTAATCCCGTCCCCAACTCATATAAAAGTCGGTGCTGGACAACAACTGCTCGGCATACGTAACGTCTTCGACTCCGGCAAATTCTTTCATACGGTTCGTAAAAGCGTCCAGACTTTTATTAATTTGCGAATTGATATTCGTGACGATCAGCGCATCTTTTTCGTATCCCAACGGTGTGTGCTGCATAAAATGATTTTGCAAATACATAAACGACGCACCGATCAGCAATGCAAACGAAGCGATAAACTGCACGCTGATAAGCGCGTTGCGCAGCGCCCGGCCTTTCGGCGACAATCCGAAGCTCCCTTTCAATACCAGTGCAGGAGGGAACGAGGTCATGTAGAACGACGGATACAGTCCGGCCAGTAGCCCCGTCAGCAACGCGATCAGTGCTGTTCCTCCCACGATCAGCGGCTGCGAAGCGACCGACAAGTCCGCATCGACAAGCGACGAGAGCTCCGTACGGGCAAACAACATCACTAACCCGATGGCTATCACATACGAAAATAAACTGATCAGCATCGCCTCCAAGACCAATGACCGCCGAATGGCACCCTGACTCCCTCCCAGCACTTTTTGCGTATTGATGCTTTTGATCCGCACAGGTGTCAGCGCCGTGCTGAAATTCGTAAAATTAATCCCCGCAATTACAATCACGACAATGGCTATGGCAAATAAGACCCGCAAGGTCTGCCGGCTGGCTTTGGGAGTAAAATCAAAGATCGCATCGGTTACATAATGCACCTCGGTCAAAGGAGTAAAACGCAAGGCTGCATTTAGTTTTTCCCAATCGAATTCGTCCGTTTGTCCGATCATCTGCGGATTGGCTTTGTTATTCTTTTTAAAGTTTTCATAGACAGAGGGCATATTGTCTGGATCGTCCATCCGAACAAACATCTGATAGTTCCAATTTCCCCAATTCGTTTTGTTCTCGTTCGGGGGGATCGTAGCGTACACAATATTCCGTACAAGGGTATTAGCCGGGAAGTCCCGGTACACCGCACCGACGGTCATATTACTGTGCCGACCGGTCAATTGTCTGCCTACGGCTGGTTCATTGCCAAACAGTTTCTGTGCCATGCTAAGCGGTATCATCACATGATCCGGCTGCTTTAATACTTCCTTCGTTCCTCCGACAAAATCGAACGTGAACACTTCCGTATATTCGGGAGAAACCTGTACACATTTCTCTTCATAAAACTGTTTGATACCATTATTTTCGACGGAAAAAAACCGGTCGGTACTATAAGGAGAAGACAGCGCACCAGCAACAATATGCGGCGAAGAAGCAAAAAAAGCTTCGGCCAACGGTCGATTGATGACTACCTGCGCGTTCTCCTGATACATAAACTCGACGCGGAAGATGCGGTCGTGGTTGGGATCGGAGGTGTCGAACATCCGGTCGTAATCGACCTGCATCATAATCACCATGAACGCGGCGAAGGCGACCGACAACCCCGCCACGTTTAACAATGTCGCCATTTTAAAACGGCGAATCACACTCAATAGATTTCTGTATATCGTTTTCATTTCTGTTTCTTTTATTTGTTAGCGATCAGTAGTCAGCGGTCTGCTCTGCATTTCCCCTTTGAAGGGATAACATCCCCCCTTTCGCTTCGCTCTTCCCCCCTTTGAAGGGGGGACGGGGGATGTACCTCTGCGTTCGGTCTTTTGTCATTCAGAGCGAAGCGAAGAATCTCTTTTCTCTTCCCCGCGAGATTCCTCACTACGTTCGGAATGACAAAGGGGGCGTTCGTAATTCGTAATTCCTCCTACTTTTGTCATTCAGAGTGCTCTTTTGTCACTTTTGGCTTGACCCAAAAGTAACCAAAAAGTCAAGGCTTCGTGCGCTTCGCACGCCTTCGCGACGCTTGCAGGCCGGAAAATCAGGTAACTCGCTTCGCTCGGACAGCCTGATTTTCTTTCGCCCCACTCGCTGCTCCGTCGGCTCACCGCCCGAGGCCCAAGGACGAACGCCGAAATGAATGGTCAATGGTTAATTGTCAATGGTTATTTTCTAAATACATGATTCGGCGTGTACCCGGCATAACAATTAACAATTGAATTAACAGCCCTCCGCCGAGGGGGTCGCCTGTTTCCTCAACGCTTCGCTTCTGCTCTTCCCCCCTTTGAAGGGGGGGACGGGGGATGTTCATTTCGGTGTTATGACGGGCGAACACTGAGGGTTGCCCGTCTACATTAACCGCTTTGACTACTTAAGAAAATATGCTTTTCGTTTATCTCCTACAGTCTTGTCGTATGCACGATTTGTCCGTCGAAGAGGTTGACGATGCGGTCGGCAAAGCCTGCATCGTGCTGCGAGTGAGTAACCATGACGATCGTTGTACCCTCATTGTGCAGCTCGGTCAGCAGTTGAATCACTTCGAGACCGTTTTTCGAGTCGAGGTTACCTGTCGGCTCGTCGGCGAGGATCAGCTTCGGGTTAGCGACCACAGCACGTGCGATGGCCACACGCTGCTGTTGTCCGCCCGAGAGCTGTTGCGGGAAATGCTTTGCCCGATGGCCGATGCTCATCCGCTTCAGGATGGCGGCTACACGTTCCTTACGTTCGGCGGATTTGATGCCGAGATACGTCAGCGGCAGTTCTACGTTCTCGAACACGTTCAGTTCGTCGATCAGGTTGAAACTCTGGAACACGAACCCGATATTGCCTTTGCGCACCTGTGTACGCTCTTTCTCTTTGAGATGGCCGACTTCATGTTCGCCGAGGAAATAATTCCCTTCGGTCGGGTTATCCAACAGTCCGAGGATGTTCAGCAGGGTTGATTTGCCGCAGCCCGAAGGGCCCATAATCGCGACAAATTCGCCATCTTTCACTTCCATCGATACCTTGTTCAGCGCAATCGTCTGCACTTCTTCCGTCTCAAAATACTTCGTCAAATTTTCTACTTTAATCATGATTGTTATTTTTTATTTAGTTTTCAGTATTCAGTAATCAGCAAACAACTCAACAATTACACCAACATTAATTCAGGCTTACAGCCTTCTGACGTGGGGTTGCTTTTTTCTCCCAACGCTGCGCATTGGGCTGAATTAACGCGCCCTTTCAGGGCTTTTTCTCAAATTGTCAATGGTCATTTAGTTTTCAGCGATCAGTAACAAACAACTCAACAATTCAACAACTCAACGCCCGAAGGGCATCACTCTTCACTTTTCACTTTTCGTTTTTCACTTTCATCTATTCACTCCTCAAACTTTTCACCGGGTTCGTACGTGCCGCACGCAGCGCTTGCCAGAAGACCGTAAGAAACGAGATGATCAGGCAAAATACAAAGGCTGTAAGATAAATCCACACCGAGAGCGATATGCGATACGCATAATCCGACAGCCACCCGCTCATAAAATACCAGATCAACGGTACGGCAACTACGAATGCCATCCCCACATACGAAAGGAATGTTCGTACTAACCTTCTCATCACTTCATTCGTTGTCGAACCGAACACTTTGCGCACCGCTACTTCTTTCAGCCGCTGACGGATAAAATACGTCGACATGGCCAACAATCCAAGCAGCGAAATCAGCACGGCAATCCCCGCAAAAAGCGTAACGATCTTCGCCGTCCGTCGCTGCGAATCGAACGAGTCCATCACCTGCTGATCAATATATTTTCCTTCGAACTCGCGGTCGGTAATACGTTGATAAACAATTGCAATCTCACGATAAGCTTCGTAAGGATCACCCTGCACCTCGATCAGGATATTCCACGCATTTATGTCTGCTTCTTTTTGCACTTTCATAAAAACAGGTTCTTTGACATGCGTAATGTTTGCCATCTGGAAGTCCCTGATCACACCGGCTATTTTGATCTCGCGGTCATAATAATGAAAATACGGAGCCTCTTCCGAAAGGCTGGTCTGGCGTAGAAATTCTTCGTTCACGAAAGCGCCTTCACCCGGTGCAAGGCGATTATTGCGGATGATCTCCAGACCGAGCATACTGAAAAAAGTTGAATCGCCATTGATATTTTGCGAACTGATATTCTTCCCCTCGTAGCTTCCGCTGTAATTATTACCTCGGTTAAAAGGCGTACCCTGCGACACCGCCACACGACGCACGCACGCCAACTGCCGCACCTCATTCCGAAACACGCTCGACTGCTCCGGATTGTCGAAATTATTCCACATATCGATAATATTCTCCGTCCGGTATCCTAAAGGCGCATCGATGAGATAGCGTATTTGCAGATACATCGTCAAGGCGCACGCGATCATCACGATCGTTACGACATTTTGCAGCGTGATAAACACCTTGCTGAAGGTCATCTTCGTGCGGCGACGGAACGTACCGCGCACCACCTCAATCGGTTTCGTGTTCGATATCATGACGGCCGGAAGCAATCCCGATAAGACGCTCAGCACGGCAATCACAGCTGCCATAGCTCCGACACCTGCCGGCGTAAGTAAGATGCGCAAGGAGATTTCGGTTTGCAGAAGGTCATTCACGAAAGGCACGAAGCAGCCCGCAAGCAATATCCCCACACCAAACGACACCAGCACCATCACGAACGATTCGAACAACAATCGCATGAAAAGCATTGTACGTTCCGAACCGAGCAGCCGCCGCAGCGCCATCTCCTTGGCACGGAAACCCGATTGCGCCATTGTCAGGTTGATGTAATTGATGATGGAGAAAATAAGAATCACTAATCCGACCGATGTCAGAATCAGGACAAACCGTTTATCACCGCCTTTCAAAGGCCAACCGGCCTGAGAGAAATACACATCGGGCAGCTTCGTCAAAGTCGGTTGTTCGGAATAGCCTTTCGCATACATCCAATAGAACGTTTTGAACCAGTCGCGCATATCGTCGAGTTTGGCCGACAGGTCAGCGCCGGCTTTCAATTTCAGGAAAGCCACCGTACTGCCTGCATTGTTATAATTTGTCAAACCGACCGAACTGTTGAATGTCGGTAGATGCTCGACACGGATGACGATATCGGATGAAGGGATGACGGACGGTTTCATATCTTCCATCACGCCACTGACGATCACCGACACTGTATCGTTCAGCCAGATACTCCTGCCCATCGGGCTTTCATTGCCGAATGCACGCTGCGCAAACGATTCCGATACGACGGCCGACTGCATCGACTCCAAGACACGATGCTCCAGCCCTTTTTTCAAGCCGAACGAAAAGAAGGAGAAGAATGAAGAATCCGCCATGAGCAGAGTGGTCTTCAGACTTTCGTCCGCTCCCTTCTGCAATTTAACATGTTGAGGCATGGTTTCTATCACCACGGGACAGACAGCCTCCACCTCCGGATAACGTTCCTGCACGCGCCATGCTACGGGCAAAGCATTCAGATAGTCCCTGCTACCGTCCTTATTCACATCTCCCAAGATGTAGATGCGGTCGCCATCCTGCTGAAACCGATCGACCGACAGCTCCTGTACGACATAAATACCGATCAGGATCACAAACATCAGCGATACGGAAAGACCGACGACATTAATTGCCGTATACAATTTGTTTCTGGAAAGAAACTTCAAAAAAGATTTTAAGTTCATATTTTTTATTTTTTAGCAGTCAGCGATCAGTATTCAGTAATCAGCAAACAACTCAACAATTACACCAACATTAACTCAGGCTTACAGCCCTCTGACGTGGGGTTGCTTTTTTCTCCCAACGCTGCGCATTGGGCTGAATTAACGCGCCCTTTCAGGGCTTTTTCTCAAATTGTCAATGGTCATTTAGTTTTCAGCGGTCAGTAACAAACAACTCAACAATTCAACAACTCAACGCCCGAAGGGCATCACTTTTCACTTTTCGTTCTTCACTTTTCACTTTTCGTTTTTCACTCTTCACTTTTCGTTTTTCACTCTTCACCTATTCACTCCTCAAACTTTTCACAGGGTTATCGTTCGCCGCACTCCGTACATGGAATGCCACCACGGTTATGATGACTCCCAGCATCATCAGGCCGCATATCGCGAACAGGTACCATGCCAGCGACACCTTTTCGGAGAAGCCCGAAAGCCATCCGGCGGCCGAATACGCTGCCAGAGCACAGCCGCCGATCAATGCGGGAACGGCTATACGAATGATGTCACGCTCGAAGAGTAACAAGACTTCTTTAAAGGTTGCCCCGTTGATTTTACGGATCGCTATTTCTTTCCGGCGACGGTTGATCTCATCGCGCGTATATCCGATCAATCCGGTCAACGCAATAATTAAGGTAATGATACATCCGATCATTACCGAATCGCGAAACAGTCGCGAAGAACGGTATAAATTCGTCATCTCCGCACGCCAGTCGTTTATCGCCACATTCTGATCGGGCAGCAACGCCTGTATCGTTTCCTGCACATGCGTCATACCTTCCGGCGTCAAGGTATGAAACTTAACCAGCAGCATGCGTGTCCATCGCACATCGGGAGCATAGAACATCACCGAAGGGCGCGTATCTTCGTTCTCGATGCTGTTGATGCGGATATCTTCGTATACGCCGCAAATGGTAAAAGGCTGTTTCATACTCTGACTGTGTTCCGTAATCAGAATTTCTTTGCCGATCGCCCCGTCGCTCCAGTCGACAAAGTTCTTCATTTTCTCCACAAACCGGCGGCTGACCATTACTTCGCGCGACGATGGCACGTTTTCCGTAAACGAACGTCCTTCCACGACCGGGATTTCCATCGTTTCCAGATAACGGTTACCCACCCAGTACAGGTCTGCAATATTAAATAGTTCACGATCATTGCCCGGAAGGTAGACGTTATTTCCGGACTGTTTTTCGAAAGGAAGCTCCGAAAACGTGGTGACGGCGGCCACTTCGGGAAGACGTCCCACCTCGTCGACGATTTTGGAGCGCAGCGTAGAATCAGTTCCCCCCATATTGAAATAGGCGAGATGCTCGCAGTTATATCCGGGATGGTCGTTGGTCATTCGTTTATGCTGAAGGGTAATGATCACAAGGAAAGAGAACAGGAAGCCTACGCCGATAAATTGTACGAACAGCAGCGCAAGTTTCCAGTAACGGCGCGATTCCCGATAATTCCGGAAAGCCGCCCCGACGGGGATACGCGCGAAAAGATGACCGGGGAGCAGCCCCGTTACGAGAAACACGACCATACACACGACCACAAGGATCGTAATGCTCTGCGACGAGAAAAGCGCCTGAAGCGACGCGGCCAGCAACTCTTCTACCGTGCCGCGAAACGCAAAGATAAGCAACAGCGCCAGCGCAATCGAAATCAACAGATGAAGAAACGTTTCGGAAACGATCATTCCGCTGATGTTTCTGCCCGACGCTCCGTAACATTTATGTACGGCTACTTCCTTCGTTCGGCTGACAAACGACGAAATAACGACTAACACGTAGTTCATCACCGCCGCGAAGATCAGTACGAAAGCGAGCATGATCAGCAACGAAGTCATCGATTTTACCTCAGGTGTCTTTCGATGCAGGTCGGTCAGGCGGGTAAGCGTATAACTCAGATCGACACCGGCCTTTTTCAAGGCCTCAAAATCCTGATATTTCCTCTGCATTGCCCGCATCGGTTCGGCCAGACTGTCGGGCTCGACACCGGGATACAGCTTCACATAGCCGCGATAACGGTCATTCCCCAACCAGTTCATGGTACCGTCATAATCGGGTGAGACCATGACCTGAAGGGTTATGACTGCATCGTAACGCTGATGAGCATTCTCCGGGACGGTTTCAAAGACGCCGCCGACAGGGATTTTATTCTTATTCTTGCTTCCGAGGCAAAGTGTTTTCCCCATGACGTCGCCCCCGATCTTCCGAGCCAGCTCTTCCGAGATCAACACCGCGCCTTTCTTCGATAAGACTGCTTTCGCATCTCCCTGCAATATCTTGCGCGGAAACACATCGAAGAAGTATTCGTCGGCGGCAATCACGGATATCGTATATCCTTTTCCATCGTCGGTATACGCTTCGCCGTCGTAAATTCCGGTGCATCGCGTAGCCATTTCCACGCCGGGCACCTCTTCCCTCATCCCGACGGCCACGCCGCCGCTCACTTGAGGATATTCTTTCAGCTCATTATTCTGAATGATTTTCTGGTTCAGCCGGTAAATACGTTCCGAATCGGGATAGAACGCATCGTACGACTGCTCAAAGCAGACTTTGGCAATCAACACCAATCCCATCGCAAGCCCCGCGGCCAGCGAGATAATCTTAATTCCGTTGTTCCGTCCGTGTTTGGTCAACGAACGAAGCGCAATGATCATTTCCCGTTTCATTTTTTTATTTAGTTTTCAGTCCTTCGGATGTTGAGTTGTTTAGTCGTTTAAACAACTCAACATTTCAACAATTCAACAGTTCAACAACTCAACAGTTCAACAACTCAACAGTTCAACAATTACACCAACATTAATTCAGGCTTACAGCCCTCCGACGTGGGGTTACTTTTTCTCCCAACGCTGCGCATTGGGCTGAATTAATGCGCCCTTTCAGGGCTTTTCCCCAAATTGTCAATGGTCATTCAGTTTTCGGTTTTCAGCAAACAATTCAACAACTCAACAGTTCAACAATTCAACAATTCAACAATTCAACAACTCAACAATTCAACAATTCAACAATTCAACAATTCAACAACGATTCACTTTGACAGGATCAGTATTTCACTGTTTTTATAGCTTTCGTAGCTTGAGATCACGACGCGTTCGCCGGCTTCGAGGCCTTCGAGCACTTCGTAATACTGCGGGTTCTGCCGGCCGATCCTGATTTTGCGGCGGTAAGCCTTTTTCCCGTCTTTATCGAGCACAAATATCCAGTTTCCGCCCGTACTCTGAAAGAACGTACCCTTCGGGATGATGATGCTTTCGGTGGGTTGTCCGAGCTGAAGATTGATGTAGTATGTTTGCCCGCTTCGGATATTGTCGGGGCGTTCGCCGGTAAAGACAAAGTCTGTGCGGAATTTACCGTCTCGCACTTCGGGATAGACTTTGCGGACGGACAGCTCGAAATTCCCTCCCTGCCGCTCGAAGGTGGCGGCCAGCCCGGCTTTTACACGGTCGATGTAATGCTCGTCGATCAAGGCTTCGACCTTGTAGTCCGAGAGATCGTTGATCTGTCCGATTTTTTGTCCGGGTGAAACATTCTGTCCGAGCACGACGTCCAACAGTCCGAGCTCGCCATCGATCTGGGAGCGCACGTTCAGGTTCTCCTTACGTTCGCGGATGAGCAGCACGTTACGCCGCATGTTCGCGAGGTTATCTTCCATCTGATCCATCTGAATAGATCGATAGATCGAGTCCTGATGCAGCCGCTCGATGATGAGTGCATGCTTTTGCTGCGCCAGTTCGTAGTCTTCTTTCGCTTGCAGGAAATCCTCGCGGGCGATCAGCTTCTCGTCGTAGAGTTTTTCCTGCTGACGGTACGTCCGCTGTCGCCGTGTGATGTCGAGGTCGAGTTGCAGTTTCTCCGTCTTGTTCCGGAGGCGGTCTTGTTCCATTGTCACCTGTGTATTGCGCAGCAGGTTCTGCTTTTCGGCCAGTTCGGCCTCGGCATTCAGGATTTGCAGGTCGAGGTTCGAGTTGCTCAGCCGGACGATGATATCTCCTCTGCGTACCTGCGCCCCTTCTTCTACGACTTTTTCCTGCACGATTCCGCCCTCTTCGGGGCTGAGCTGCACGACCGTGATCGGCTGTACCTGCCCGTCTACACGCACAAAATCATTGAACTGTTCATGGGTTACATGGCCGATGCTGATGCCTCGCGCGTCGACACGCAGCGTCGACGCATGATTGCCGAAAATCATCCATCCGACAAGCAATAAAAAAGCAATCCCCCCGACAATATAGGGAAGATGTTTTTTTCGTATCCCTTTCTTTTTTTCCAATTGTATATCCATTGCAGTAAGTATTTATATTCTATTCCATGTTATAAATATAAGCCTGACAGTATATTTTTCTCTTCTGACGTTGCATTTTTTCGATCTGACATCGCATTTTTTCGATCTGACGTTACGTTTTTCCGATTTGACATTGCATTTTTTTGATCTGACATCGCATTTTTTCGATTTGACATTGTATTTTTCTCCTCTGACGGTGCATTTTTTTCTTCTGGCATCGCATTTTTCCGTTCTGACGTTACGTTTTACCGATTTGACATCGCGTTTTACCTTTCCGACATTGCATTTTACCCTTCCGACATGCCGTGATTATTCTTCGGGTTTCCCGATGATTCCTTCTCCTTTATAATATGCCACCAATCTGCTTTTAAGCATATACGACAATCGTTTTTGCAACAGGTTGGCACGCGCCTCGATTAGCGTATTGGCTGCCGTTTGCAGATCGATCGGACTCATCAGGCCTTCTTCGTATTTGCGCAGAGTAAGATGATAGGAGATTTCGTCTGCTTCTACTTTTTTTTCCATCTGTACGGTTTCTTTTGCAAATCCGTCTCGATCTAAAACGGCCTGTTCGACAGCTGTCTGTAACTGTCGCATCACTTCTTCGCGCTGTTCGTTGGCAATCCGCATGGCGTTACGCGCACGACGCGCCTCGCTATATCGTCTCAGTCCGTCGAACAAGGGGATACGGAGCACCATGGCAAGGTATTCGCCGCGGTTATTGTCGAAAAACTGCTTTCCGAACGAAACGGTTTCTCCGCTCGACAGATTTTTGAAAAAGTTGGTCGATACGCCGGCCTCGAACGATAGTCGAGGGAAGATGGCCCCTTTGGCCATTCGGTATTCGTAGCGGGCGGCCTTGGATTGGTATTGGGCCGAGAGCGCGACGGGGTTATGCGTGCCGGCGTACGCGTAAATATCGCTGACCGACTCGGGGAAGGAGAGCGTTTCGGGCACGTAGACGGCCGTATCGATGCGTAACGAGTCGGCCCCGCCGTAATTCATGTTCTCCCGGAGTTTCAAGAAGGCCGACGCGTAGAGGTTTTGTTGGCGGGTCAGGTTATAATCGTCGGCCGCTACCTGAGCCTCGAACTGCGCTACGTCGGCTTTGCCTTTCATGCCCAGTTCTTCCATCCGGCGTGTTTTGTAGAGGGTATGCCTGCTTTCATTCAACTTGTCGGAAGCCAGTTTCACCGTCCCCCGGTAGTAGACCATGTTGATAAACGCCTCCATCACGGCCAGCGCCACATCGTCTTTGGCACGTTGTTCTTCCTGAAGACCGTACAAACGGCGGATATGCGTCATCTTCCGGTTGTTGATCAGCTGTCCGCCGTCAAAGAGAGGCAGAGAAGCGCTGATTCCGTAGGAATTGTTAAACGTCGAGATGTTGTTATACGTATTCGTTTTCGGGTCGATAGACCGTCCGAAGCTGAATTGCCCGCCTACATTTGCACCGATCGACGGGAAGAAGCTCGCCACCGCCGAATGGTGCTCCGCCCTGTACGAGTCGTTCAAATGCTGCTTCTGTCGCACCTTCGGACTATTTTCCACCGCATAGCGCATGCAGTCGTCCATCGTCCAGTATCGTTCCTGAGCTATCCCCCCCGACGTAATCGCGATACTTAAAAACATATTCCAAAAAATCTTCCTCATCATTTCAAAATTAGTTCACGATATATAAGATGCCAAAACCATGCCAAAATATAAAGGGCTTTACGATTCAACGATTTACAGAATTATCAGGAAGCTGCCGGTGTCCAAAAATTAGACACCGGCGTCCAATTTTTGGACACTGCCCCCCGCATCGCTTTTTTTCTTAATTTTGTCCGCGTATCGGGCATGTACACGCCTATACATTATATATATGATATCAATCTTTCTGCGGATTGAAACAAAAGAAGAAAACGTATGAACAAGACGAAACGACAAGGTACCATTCTCGTGGTCGACGACAACAAGGGCATCCTTGCGGCCGTGGAATTGCTGCTGCGACCACAGTTTGCCCGGGTAATCACAACCTCCGCGCCCGACCGCATCCGAACGATTCTGCACGACGAACCGGTGGATGTGGTATTGCTCGATATGAACTTCAGTGCAGGGATCAACAGCGGGAATGAAGGCCTTTTCTGGCTCTCCCTGATCAAGAAGATCGACGCCTCGGTACAGGTTGTACTCTTTACGGCATACGCCGATATCGAGCTGGCCGTGCGAGGCATCAAAGAAGGCGCTTCGGACTTCGTTGTCAAACCCTGGGACAACGACAAACTGACCGAAGCCTTGCAGACGGCTCTCCGGGCCCGCACGCTGCAAGACAAACGACAGGCGGCCACCGTCGCCGCCGAGACAAGCCGTATGTTTTGGGGCGACTGCGAAGCGATGCAGCAACTGCGCATGCTCGCGGAGAAAGTGGCGTATACCGATGCCAATATCCTGATCACGGGCGAGAACGGCACGGGAAAAGAAATGATTGCACGCGAGATTCACCGGCTGTCGGCACGTCATCGTCATCCGATGGTGGCCGTCGATATGGGCGCCGTTACCGAAACCCTCTTTGAGAGCGAGCTTTTCGGGCATGTCAAAGGCGCATTCACCGGCGCTCACTCCGACCGTCCCGGCAAGTTTGAAGCAGCCGATAACGGCACGCTCTTTCTCGACGAGATCGGCAATCTCTCCTATCATTTGCAGGCCAAGCTGCTCACAGCCCTGCAACAGCGCAGCATCGTGCGCGTCGGGAGCAATACGCCCATACCGGTCAATATCCGCCTCCTGTGCGCCACGAACCGCGACCTCGATGCCATGGTCAGGAAAGAACTTTTCCGGGAAGACCTGCTCTATCGCATCAACACCATTCACCTGCATATCCCGCCGCTGCGCGAACGGACGGACGACATCGCGCCGCTGGCACATATCCTGCTCCGTAAACAGGCACAGTTGTACGGCAAGCCGGAACTGATCCTCACGCCTGCCGCGTGCGATAAACTGAAGGCGCAACCCTGGTACGGCAATATCCGCGAACTTGAACATGCCATCGAGAAAGCCGTTATCATCAGCGACGGAAAGATGCTCGATGCAGACGATTTCGATTTCCCGTCCGCCGCCCCTCCGTCCGAATCTCCGCCGAACGATGCGACCACACTCGAAGAGATGGAATGCCGCATGATCCGCCGCACGATGGATAAGCACCGCGGCAATCTCTCGCTCGTGGCTTCCGAACTCGGCATCTCGCGACAGACGCTCTACAATAAGATCAAACGTTACGGACTCTGACCTCGATGGACAAGCGATTGTACAACAGCCTGACGTTTCGACTGACTGTTCTTGCAGCACTCGTTGCCGCAAGCACGGTATTCGTGATGCAGCATCGCTGGATCACCGCTACCGCAAGCCTGCTGTCCGTCGCTTTTGCCTTCGGATGGAGCGTACGGCTCTATCGTCGCAACCTCCGCAAGGTCTCCTTCATGTTCGACGCCGTGGATAACAACGATTACGCTTTTCATTACGCTACGGCACGGCATGCTGCCGAAGAGCGCATCATTAACGAGTCGCTGAACCGTATCCTCCAGATTCTCCTGCAGGCAAAAGCCGACGCGAAAGAACGGGAGAAATATTATGAGATGATTATGAACTCAGTCAACACAGGGATCGTCGTCATCAACGAGAAAGGATTCGTACTCCAACAAAACAGCGAGTCGCTCCGACTGCTCGGACTGCCCGTATTTACTCACATCAGACAGCTCGAACGGATCGATGAGAAACTTGCCGAACGTTTTACCGATCTTCAGCCCGGCGAGAAATATCACCTCTCATTCCGTAACGAACGCGGAGCGGTCAACCTCTCTATCCGCGTGTCTGAAACCGTTTTGAAAGGCGAACGCGTGAAACTTATCGCGATGAACGACATCAACAGCGAAATGGAAGATAAGGAAGTCGATACATGGATTCGTCTGACGCGCGTATTGACACACGAGATCATGAACTCCGTCACCCCCATCACCTCGATCAGCAGCACGCTCCTCTCGCGACACGACGAAATGAAGGAAGAGCTCCGCAACGGCCTCGAACTGATCAGCGATACCGGCAAAGGATTGATCTCCTTCGTCGAATCGTACCGCCGGTTTACACATATCCCGACTCCGCAGCCGACCCTCTTCTATGTCGGCAGGTTTATCGAACGGATGACACAGCTCGCCAGCCACCACCATGCTTCCCATATCGCCATACAGACCGATATCCGCCCGGACGACCTGATTCTGTATGCCGACGAAGACCTGATCGGACAAGTCGTGCTCAACCTGCTGAAAAATGCCATACAGGCCATCGGCCCCGACCATCCCGACGGACAGATCACGGTGCGGGCTTCGTGCAACAGCAATGAGTCCATCGTGATCGAGATCAGCAATAACGGTCCTGTCATCCCGCCCGAAGAGGCCGAACATATTTTCACGCCATTCTTTACGACCAAAGAAGGAGGCAGCGGCATCGGGCTGTCCGTCGCACGCCAGATCATGCGTCTTTCGGGAGGTTCCATCTCACTGAAATCGAACGCCTCCAATCACCGAACGACCTTTGTGTTGCTGTTTCCATAAACTTCATCCCTTTTTTTGATGTATCTTCGCACACATCAAAATTACCCGTTATGAATTATTTTACAGATTACGCATCGCCGGTCGGCATGTTACGCATCGTTGAAAACGGTCGAGGGATTACGGCCATCAAATACGTCAGGAACGAGCATGTTCTGCCTGCCGGTGCGTGCAAAAAAGAAACTCCTCTGCTGAAACAGGCAGTAACGGAATTGAAAGAATATTTTGCAGGGCGACGCAGACATTTCGACCTTCCGCTCGACGAACAGGGCACAGACTTTCAAAAGCGCGTTTGGGCGACGCTCCGTGAAATTCCATACGGACAGACACGCTCGTACAAACAGATTGCCGAAGCTGCCGGGTCACCGCATGGATATCGCGCTACAGGAATGGCTAACAATCGCAACCCTATTTCGATTGTTACACCGTGCCATCGCGTCATCGGTGCAGACGGAACGCTTACCGGTTACGGAGGCGGGCTCGACATCAAAAAGAAACTGCTGGAACTCGAAGCGTCGGCTGTTGTGCAAAAAGATCGCACTTCTCCGGCTTTTCGCATCCCGTAAAGAGAAAACGGCCTTCGCTTATCGGAAGATTCCCCAAAATCGTCCGAGCAAAAAATCATTTTAACCGTTCATTCTAATCTTTTTACGAATCTAACAGTTATCAAATTTTCTTTTTGCGCAAAATAATTCATTAAATAATTTGGTTTATAAAATAAACCGTGTTACTTTTGCGATGTGAATCGATTCAAAAAAAGGAATTATTTAGTAACAGGTAAAAAAAACAGTTATGAAAACATTGAAAATGATTGGAGTGTTCGCTGCTTTAGGACTGAGTGTATCTCTTTATGGACAGTCTGCGGATGTAACGGTAGTGGTAAAAGGCGTCAGGGAAGCGAAAGGCAAAGTAATGGTTGCGGCGGGAGATAAAGCGAAACCGCAAGAGATGATCGGAGAAATGGTAGCGGTTACTTCGACAGGCGATGTGGTTTGCGTACTGAAAAACGTACCGGTCGGCAAAACGAATATTTACGTATATCAGGATCTGAATGAGAATTTCCGGCTCGATATGGATGAGCAACATACCCCGATCGAACCGTGCAATACGAAAGAGAAGGTAACGATCAAAGACGGAGAAAACAAGTTCGAGATCAAACTGATCAACGTAAAGGAAATGATGGAAAAACGCTGAACCTCATTGTGTCGAAAAACAGACAGCCATGAAGCGGTTTCTTATTGTATTTATCGCAAGTGTCATCTATGCCGGCTTCGCTTCGGCGCAGGAGCGAAGCGGTAAGGTGACGGACAACAACGGCCGGCCCGTCGAGTTTGCGACGGTTGCCTTGCTGACGGAAGACGGGCAAGCGGCCGTGACGGTTACCGATACGCTCGGACGCTTCTCGCTTACGGCCGTCGGGGGCAAGTACCGGATCAACATCCGGCATCTTGCTTATCAGCCGTTGGAGCAGAGCATTTATCTTTCGGACGCGGCATCGAAAGCAGGCGATTTTTGCCTGAAGGAGCTCGAGACGAACCTGAACGAAGTAACCGTCACGGCTTCGGCGATCACACGCGAGGCCGATCGCTTCGTGATGAGGATGAACAATATGCCGCTGACCCTGAATAAAGATGCGATCGAAGTCTTGCAACTGGCTCCGGGCGTATGGGTCGATGGGAACGGTATTTCCATCAACGGGGCAAGGGGGACCAAAGTCTTTATCAACGAACGCGAATTGAAGATCAAAGGCAAAGAACTGATGGATTATCTGCGTAATTTCCGTTCGGCCGACATCGTGCGCGTCGAGATTATCCCTCAGGCCGGAGCGGAATACAGTGCCGATTCGTTCGGCGGAGTGATTAAACTGACACTTCGCAAACAATTGGAGAACGGTATCAGCGGGCATGTGAAAGCCGGCACAGCACAGAGCCAAACGTTGGCCGATTATCAGCCGTCGGCCTCTCTCAACGCCCGTGCCGGACGCTGGACATTCAATACGTTTGTATCGGCGAATATACTGCCTGAAGGAAAAACAAACTCGGTGGAAACGCGTAATTTCCGGACAGGAGACAACCATGATTACTTTTCGGTTTCGGACGTCAATCGCACGCTGCATTCGGGGTTGGGGAGGCTGGGTATCGTGTATGAGCCGGACAAACGAAACAGCTTCGGAGTTGAAGCGGAGTATTCGGCCATAAGCGCCCGCAGTCCGTCGAGCGTCACGACGCGAACGAAGCCCAACGGTATCCTCGTCAACTCCGAAAGCGACTACCGGCAAAAAGAGACAGACCGTACCTGCTCGATGACCTTGAACTATGTGCATGCGCTCGATACGCTCGGATCAACCTTCAAAGTGATAGCCGACTGCACAAACAAACATGTGGAGGGTGACAACGACTATCATACCTCGTTTATCCGGAACGGAAAGACATCGGATTCGGTATACCGGAACAACACATCGTCGCATTACAGGATTTATACGGCCGACGGGGTGTTGAGCAAGCAGCTTTCGCCACGTACAAAACTTGTTGCGGGTGTGAAATACACACACAACGATATGTCGGACACGGTACGGTACGAAAGTCTTCTTCCTTCAGGCTGGCAGCCGCTTCCGGCGTATCATTATTCACTCGGTTACACGGAACATATCGGAGCGGTCTATGGCACCTTTTCGGCCGAATACAATCGTCTCAGTCTCGTGGCCGGTCTGCGTGGCGAATATACGCATGCGAACGGGCATCATCACCGTATCCGTCAGTCGTACTTCGATCTGTTTCCGAACCTGAACGTAACGTATTCGTTCGATCCGATGCGGACGTTTATGCTGATCGGACAGTATTCACGGAATATCGAACGTCCTAATTTCAGGCGTCTCCACCCGAACCGGATACAATATTCGGAGTATTCGTATTACATCGGCAATCCGGCATTACGTCCGACGTATATCCATAAGATCGGTCTGACGGCCGTTTACCGCTATCGTTATGTGCTTTCGATCGGCGCCAACCTGCACCGCGATCTGGTGAGGGAAGTGCGGAAGACGGAGACGTCCGACCCGAACGTTACGTACATCATCCCCGAAAATCATCATACGGAAAATCATTATTATGCAGTGCTGAGCGCCCCTTTCCGTCCGACGAGATGGTGGGACATGAATGTTAATCTGGTAGGGGTAAAACAGGATATCCGAGGTACGGAAAGTGACCGCCGTGTGTCGCATTACCTTTATTTCGCCAATGTGACAACGGGCTTCTCGTTGCCGGCGAAGTTTTACCTCGAACTGACCTACAGCGGCACGAGCCGTCTGTATTCGGCCAATTCCGGTATCGAACCTCGCCATCTGTTTCATCTCTCGGTGAAGAAGCAGCTGTTGAATGATCGTCTCACGGCTTCATTAGGCATAAATAATGTGTTTGACCGTAAGATCGTTTATTTTTCGGAGATGAAACACCTGACAACACGAACGGAAGTGTATAATCCGCAAGATGCCCGTTATCTCAAGTTCAGTCTGAACTATACGTTTAGCGCAGGAAAGCATTTTAAAAGTCGCGCATTTGAGAGTGGCTCGGAAGCGGAAAAGAATCGTTTAAAACGAACTTCCGATACAAGATAATTCATGATAAATTCATATTTTTACACTCATTTTTTACAGCTATGGAAGAAAAAGAATTAAAGGACAAATCGCTCAACGAAAAAGAAAGTCTGGAACTCATCACACGGATGATCCAAAACACACAGCACCGACTGGAGCGCCATACCGGCATGCCGATGTTGATCTGGGGCTATGCCACGACTGTCACAACCTTACTGGTATGGTGGGCAGTAAACTATACCGGCGACTACCGGACACAATTTCTGTGGTTCCTTATTCCGCTCACGGGAGGCATCGGGTTATTCCTTTGGAAGAAAAAGCCCGCAGGAGTCCGCACATACGTAGACCGAGTTGTTGGATACATCTGGTTAGTCTTGGGCCTGACCGGTTTTCTGCTGTCGTGCCTGTCGATATTCAGCGTGATGTGGAAGTTGCCGATTCTATTTATCATCATACTGATCATGGGTATGGGAACGATCCTGACCGGGTTGGTTGTACAGTTCAGGCCGCTGGTCATCGGAGGTGTGGCGGCGATGGGGATCGGAGTAGCCCATTACCTGTTGCCGGGCTGGGATATAAAGATGCTGACATTTGCGTTAGCCTTTGTTGTCATGTTGATTATTCCGGGATATATCTTAAATCATCAAGCTAAAAAAGCATGTTCAAAGAGCTGAATCCGCTATTGCACAGTGAGCTGCGACTGGGTATCATGTCGATACTGCTCAGTGTCGAAAGCGCGGAATTCAAATATATCCGTGAACAGACCGGAGCTACGGCAGGCAACTTGAGCGTGCAGCTCGATAAGTTATCGCAGGCCGGCTATGTGACGATAGAAAAAGGCTACCGCGGAAAAGTTCCCTGCACAACGTGTCGCATCACAGAGGCCGGGATTACAGCCTTCCGCGAATACGTCGAGGCGTTGCAAACGTATATCAACATCAAGTAAAACGCACCGAGGTCTCGGTATAAAAAAGAAAAACCGGAAGTTTTTATCGATATTTTTCGACGAAAAACTTCCGGCTTATTATTATGCTCTACATAGCGCCGTTATTTACCGGCAACTTTCTTGGTGACGGCGCTTTTCTTCTTCGTTTCCGATGATTTCTGAATCGTTTCCAGTTTTTTCTCAAGCCGGTTAATTTCATTCGCCTGATTGCGGATGGTCGTGAGCAACGAGTTCAGCTCCTCGTTTTCGATCGAAGAGGGGAACTCCGCTTCGACACGCAGCATGAAATCGGAAAGTACGTTCATGTAGTTATTGAACGCATCGTATGGATTATCATACGGACTGAACAGGTTATAATGCTTCGTGTTCATGTAATAAAAGTGGTCGCTGCTCTGCAAATAGATCCAATCCTGCTTGATGCGACGATTACCCGACAGGCGCACCCGTTCTCCGATTTCGTTGATTTTCTGGAACGCTTCATGCTGCAATACATTACCTAACCACGAACTGCAGTCTTTTTCTTCATCGACCCACGACATCGGATAGGGAACGGAAACCACATCGACCGGTTTCATGTTTTCAAACACTTCGGAGGGCAGTGAGAACGAGAGGTTATTTCTTTCGGCGTACTGCGGTAACGCTTTGAAGAACTCGAAGATTCCCGTATCGGCTGCATGCATGGAGCCCAGTACTTCGTAGTTCATAAAGGCGTTGATCACCTTTTCCGACTCGGCCGTCGATGCTATTGCCGAAATATATTTATCGGCTGTCAGCGGATATTCTTTCCATGTATAATCGTTGAAGCGGAGCGAAAGGTCTTCGCTGAAACGGTCGTTCTTCAGCAGCAATTTCAGCTGCGGGCGAACAGCCGACGCGTAAACGTAGTTCGGACTTTTCCATCCCAATACATGCTTGGCTCCTTCGGTCAGCATTCCTTCGAAGCCGAGGTTATAGACGAGTTCGGAGATATCATCCGAATAGATCAGCTCCGTATTCCGGAATACTTTGGGACGGACGCCAAAGAGCGACTGTATTTTTTCTTTGTGCATCTTAACTTGTGTTCCGAATTCCTCGGCATCGCCGAGCGAGGAGAGCGAGTGGGCATACGTTTCGGCCAGAAACTCCACACAACCGAGCTGTGCGAGTTCGCGAAAGCTGTCGATCACTTCGGGCGCATAAATTTCCATCTGTTCAAGCGCTGTCCCCGAGATCGAAAAGGCCACTTTAAACTTGCCGCCGCTCTTACGTATCATTTCCATGATGGTACGGTTAGCCGGCAAGTAGCACTTTTCGGAAATCCGACGAAAGATTTCTTCGTTCTGGAAATCGTCATAATAATAATGATTGTTTCCGATGTCGAAAAAACGATACCTTCTCAAACGAAAAGGTTGATGTATCTGAAAGTAAAAGCAAATCGTTTTCATATCTTCTGTTGTTTTAATTTTTTCCATACAAGACCTGATCATAAATCCGGCGCACTTTCTGCCCGGCATATTCCCATTTGATGTTATTAACTTCTTTCAACCCTTCCTCTTTCAAGAAAGCGTGCAGTTTCGGATAAGCGATAAGCCCGTAGATCGCATCGGCCAGCGCTTCGATATCCCAGTAGTCTACCTTGATGGCATAATCAAGTATCTCAGCGCATCCCGACTGTTTCGAGATGATGGAAGGCACACCGCACTGCATTGCCTCGAGCGGCGAGATACCGAACGGCTCCGAAACGGAAGGCATCACGTACACATCACTGGCTTTAAAGATTTCATACACCTGCTTTCCTTTCATGAAACCGGTGAAATGGAAACGGTCGGACAAATTACGCGATGCGGCCAGACGGATCATCTTATCCATCATATCGCCGCTACCGGCCATGACGAAGCGCACGTTATCCGTCTTCGACAATACGCGTGCCGCGGCTTCGACAAAGTATTCCGGCCCTTTCTGCATGGTGATGCGTCCGAGAAACGTCACGATCTTATCCTTCACTCCGCGCTTGTCGGAGATGGAGAGGATATCGGGGCTGAGAGGCTCCACGGCATTGTGTACCGTCGTGACTTTGGCCGGATCCTGATGATACTTTTCGATCACCGTCCGGCGCGTCAGGTTACTGACCGTAATGATATGGTCGGCATGATCCATGCCGTTCTTCTCGATGCCGTAGACATCGGGGTTGACGTTTCCGCGGCTGCGGTCGTAGTCGGTGGCATGTACGTGAATGACGAGCGGTTTACCGCTGACCGTCTTGGCATGAATACCGGCAGGATACGTCAGCCAGTCATGTGCATGAATCACATCGTACCCTTCGGCACGGGCAATGACTCCCGCTACGATCGAATAATTATTAATCTCCTCCAACAGGTTATCGGGGTAACGACCGGAAAACTCAAAACATCCCAGATCGTTGACATGCCGGTAACTGAAATCGGCGTAGATATGGTCGCGCAGCTTGAAATATTCCTGCGGATCCATATATTTCGACAGCCGTGCGGCTACCTGGTCGTATTGTACCTCCTTCCACACGATAGGGGTATTGCATGCCCCGATAATCTTCAGGAAGCTCTGATCTTCATCGCCCCACGGTTTAGGCATCACGAACGTGATATCCATATCGGATTGCAGCGACATGCCTTTGATCAAACCGAAGCTCGCCGTTCCCAGTCCTCCGAGGATATGCGGCGGAAATTCCCATCCAAACATTAACGCTTTCATATCTTGCAATCTTTTATTTATTCGTCATATTCTTTCAATTTCTCAATCACCGCAAGGATGGATGCGATACTCATCAGGAACGATATGGCTCCACGCCCCGCAAACGGAGGATTACCGTCGAACAGCTCGGAGATCGTTCCGATACAATGCAGCGATATTTCTTCTTCCATACTGATGAGCGTACGCTCGGCGAATGAGACGCCTCCGCGGCCGAACAGGTTCAGGTAGGCCATCAGATACATTCCCGTCAGCCACGGCCATACGGGGCCTTGATGATACGCCAGATCGCGTTCGTACTGCGGCCCGATGTAGTTCGGGCGATAGCCTTCGCTTTTGGGACTGAGCGAGCGCAGACCTTTAGGTGTCAACAGTTCTTTCGTCACAATATCGAGCACGCCGCGTTTCTGTACCCGCGTCAGCGGCGAATAGGGACAGGCCAGCGCAATAATCATATTCGGGCGCACGCTCCAGTCCTGATTCGGAGTACTGTCTACGTAGTCGAACAGGTAGTTGTATTGGTTCACGAACGTAGCGGGAAAAGACAACTCTAAGGCCGTGATCAGTCGATCGACCTTGGGCGATACGCTTTCGTCAAGCTCTTTATGAAAACAAAGCGCATTATACCAAAGCGCATTAAATTCGACGATGTATCCCGTGCGCGGCACGACGGGACGTCCGTCGACAACGGAGTTCATCCACGTCACCGGTTTCTGTCGGCCGTCGGAATACAGCAATCCGTTATCGGTAACTTTCAGGTTGGGATGCTTCTGCGCGATGATATAGGCGATGATTTCACCGACCAACTCGCCATACAGTCGTTTCGCCTCGTCACGTCCTTCTTTCAAGCTGAAACTTTGTACACACCAGATGACCCATAGCAACACATCGGGTTGATCCATTTCATGAATAACCGGATCGGTTTTCCCTTCGCGCATAAATGTACGGAGAGCGGGAATGGCCGTATTCATCAGTTGTTCGTACCGATCCCGTTCGTTGAGATAAAGCGTACAGGCGGCCATCGAGATAAACATGTCGCGCGCACGAACTTTGAACCACGGGTATCCTGCCAGCAGATACACATCTTCGCCCTTCGGATTGTAAAATAACTGATGCGCCGAGTTTTTCAGACAGTTATAAAAATTGGAACGCGGGGTTCGCGCCTCTACTTCTTCATTGAAATAATCGGGGAGACCGGCCAGTTCGTCACGCAACATATCGCCGGCACAGAACACGATCGATTCTCCTTTTTCAATCGACAGCTCAAAATATCCGGGAACAAACAAATCTTCCTTGTACGGGTAACCTCGTTCCTGTTCTTTCTGATACTCGATGCCGTGATACCAATACGGTTCATAAACAAACTCGGGTTTTTTATTGAACTGCATGAAAAGCTCCGGATAACCGGGATACATGCAGGCTTTGATACCGTTCGGCACTTCTTCATACGATTGATCGGCATTACCGTTGACGCGCGTGAGTTCCTTGACGCTGCGGAAAGCCATAAACGGCCGAAAACGCAGCAAAGTAGCCGAATGCGCCTCTATCAAAGTATATCTGATCATAATCCGGTTGTGCTTCCGAGAGAAAATGATTTCTTTCGAAAGCACCACACCTCCGACCCGGTAAACCGTGCGCGGCACCGTCTCCATCGTATATTCGCGAATGTATTTGTGACCGTTCGGGCTGAAACTCCCGCCCTCGTACTTGTGCAATCCCAGATTGAATTCGGCACCGTGTTGAATCACTGTCTCGTCGAACGAAGAGAGCAGGACATGATTATCGTCATCCAGCTCCGGCACGGGCATAACGAGCAAACCGTGATATTTCCGCGTGTTGCAGTCAACGATGGTCGTGCAATGATATGCGCCTTTCCGGTTGGTACGTAGCACCTCGCGTGATAAGGACTCTTCGAGGTTAATTATTAACGTTTTGTCGAATTTAAGGTAATTCATGTTTTTCTTCTTTTAAACCATTTTTAATCTCACTTATTTTGTTGAACTCTCAAAAATAGATACTATTTCAGACATAAACAATTTTTTTATCGAAAAGTTTGATGGCAGGCCGTTTTTTCAACTTGGCTGAACAGAAAAAAAGAAATAAGAGAGGCCGCCATATTTCCGAGACCATCTTCTTTCCGAAAAAAAAGCCGATCCAACATCCTTCGTCATAGCATATACAGACGACAAATGACCAACGGAGGTGAAGTTGATTTCTGTTTTTGCAAAAAATCGTTATCACAAAATTCGGAATCAATCAATTTCCATTATCGGGAAAACCCCGAAAGGCAAAATCAAACGGATTGGGCCGTCGGGAAAACCTCGAAAGGTAAAATCAAACGGATTGAGCCATCAGGAAAACCCCGAAAGGTAAAATCAAACGGATCGGGCCGTCGGGAAAACCCCGAAAGGTAAAATTAAACGGATTTACCCGTCGGTAAAACCCCGAAAGGCAAAATTAAACGGATTTACCCATCGGGAAAACCCCGAAAGGCAAAATTAAACGGATCGGGCCGTCGGGAAACCCCCGAATATAGAATTGAAATAAAGGTATAGGTCAGGAGAGGTGACACGATACCATTTATGATTTCGCAGAAGATTTCTCACTGTCGTTGGCACGGATTTCGACGCGCCTGATTTTGCCGCTGATGGTTTTGGGCAGCTCATCAACGAACTCGACGATGCGCGGATATTTATACGGAGCCGTCACCCGCTTTACATGATTCTGGATTTCCTTCACCAGCTCTTCTCCTGCTTTGTCTTGATATTCTTTCGAGAGCACGATGGTGGCCTTGACGACCTGACCGCGTATTTCGTCCGGTACGCCCGTAATGGCACATTCCACAACCGAAGGGTGCGTCATCAGAGCACTTTCCACCTCGAACGGCCCGATACGGTAGCCCGAGCTTTTGATCACATCGTCCGAACGCCCCACAAACCAGTAATAACCGTCCTCATCGCGCCACGCCACATCGCCGGTATAGTAAATACCGTCGTGCCATGCTTCGCGCGTACGTTCGGGATCGCGATAATATGCCTGAAAGAGTCCGACAGGTTTTGCATCGCTTGTTCGCACAACGATTTGCCCCTGTTCACCATCTTCGGCCTTTGTTCCATCGGGACGAAGCAGATCGACATCGTATTGCGGATTAGGCAGCCCCATAGAACCGGGCTTCGGCGCTGTCCAAGGGAACGTACAGATGGTCAGTGTGGTTTCCGTCTGGCCGAATCCTTCCATGAGTTTGATACCCGTGAGTTTGTAAAACGTATCGAACACGGCGGGGTTCAATGCTTCGCCGGCGATGGTACAATATTGCAGCGAAGAAAGGTCGTATTTCGTGAGGTCTTCACGAATCAGAAAACGAAAAATCGTGGGCGGTGCACAGAGCGACGTGATTTTATGCCTCTGAATCATCTGTAACATATCGGCGGGTGTAAACTTCTCATGGTCATAAACGAATACGGTTGCTCCGGCAATCCACTGACCGTAGAGTTTACCCCATACGGCTTTTCCCCAGCCTGTATCGGCAATCGTAAGATGTAAGCTGTTTTCGTCCAGATTATGCCAATAGCAGGCCGTCGCGATATGGCCGAGCGGGTAGAGAAAATCGTGGGCGACCATCTTCGGCTCGCCCGACGTGCCTGAGGTAAAGTACATCAGCGACATATCGTCGTTCGTATTAACCTGTGCAGGACGTACAAACGGTTTCGCCTGTTCGAGGCCTCGACCGAAATCTTCGAACCCTTCAGGGATTTCCGGTCCCACGGAGACGAGCGTCCGCACAGTCGGCGAATCGGGCATGGCCTCGCGGATATGCGTCAGGATTTCACCTTCGCCGGCACAGACGATCATTTTTATATCGGCCGCATTAGCCCGATACACGATGTCTTTCTTCGTCAACAGATGTGTGGCGGGAATCACCACGGCGCCGAGCTTATGAAGGGCGATGATCGAGAACCAGAACTCATAACGGCGTTTAAGGATAAGCATCACATTATCGCCGCGCCCGATACCGAGCGACTGGAAATAAGATGCCGTTTGATCGCTGTATCGCTTCATGTCGGCAAACGTGAAGTCAAGGTGTTCGCCCCGGTCGTTCGTCCAGCACAGGGCTCTTTTCTGCGGAGCCTCGTCCGCCCATGCGTCGACCACATCGTAGCCGTAATTAAAATGTTCCGGTATTTTGATATGGAAATTCTCCTTAAAATCTTCCTGCGACGAAAACGTCGTCTGCGTTACAAAGCGTTCTAACATTTATAATATGGTTGCCCGACTGTTTTAGTTTTCAAAAAAAAGTAAATTATACGATCACCGCCAGAAACTGAACGATTTCACCATCGAGAGCCTTCATGCCATGCGGTAATTCGGAATTGAAGTAGATACTGTCTCCCGCGCCGAGGATCAAGTCTTTGCCATTAATCTGCAACAGCATGCGTCCACGGATCACGTAGTTGAACTCCTGTCCGGAATGCGTGTTGAGGTAGAGCGGTTCATTGTCCGGTTTGGGATGCACGGTGACCATGAACGGATAAGCTCTGCGCTTCGAGAATCCCGCGGCAAGCGACTGGTATTTATATGCTTTTGTACGCTCGACCGATACGCCTTTGCCGCTGCGCGTCACGAAATAAGAGCTCATCTTCGGCTCGTCGCCGAACATGAGTGTGGTCAACTCCACACCACAGGCATGTGCGATGCTGTGTAACACGCTGACGGAGATATCCACCGTTCCGCATTCGAGACGCAGGTATTCATCGGGCGACATGTTACAGACCTTCGCCATCTCTTCCACCGAAATTTCCAACGCGTCCCGAAGCCCTTTCAGACGCTCGGCAATTTGTTTGATTTCTTCGTTCATCACGCCATGTATTCTATGTGTTTGTTAAAAGGGCCGCCCTTCCGTCTGCGACTGCCGGGAGACCCTGTATGTTTTATCGAGTCGGCAAAGATGAGGCTCTGCACCTCGCATCGAAGAGCCACCGGCAGGTGATTATTTCTGCCGTGTACGCTGAGTTGCTTTCGCGGCAGGCGCTTTCGTCGCAGTCGTAGCGGTCTTCTTCGGCGCTGCCTGCTTCTTCGCAGCCGTCGAAGCCGCAGCTGTCGATTTCGCACGCACAGTCTTTTTGGGCGCTGCTTTCTTCGGTTCTTCGACAGTCGCTTCAGCCGTCTCTTCTACCTCTTCTTTCTCCTGTTTTTCTTCCTGCGGCTCATACTCCGTAATACCGGCTCCCAACAGGATATTGTACCAGGTCAGCAGACGCTTAATGTCCGTCGGATAAACACGCTCACGGTCGAAATCGGGAAGTACTTCGGCCAGATAGGCACGAAGTTCGTCCGGCGAAGCCTTACTCAGTTCGATTGACACTTTCTGTCCGCCTTCTTTCTGTTTCACACTGCTCAGCACTTCGTAGAGCGGTACTTCTTTTTCGTTCGTATAAATCGCAATGTCTCCCAGCGAAATGACTTTGTCTCTCGCATAAGCCGGAATCCGCTTTTTATCCGTCAGGGATTCAATAATCAACATATTCTTCCCTTGAGAAACCATCTGATACAAACCGGGTTTACCCGATACCGACAGAATTTTTTTCAGCATAACTCTTTCTTTTTACGTTTTTATTATGATGGACAAAGATAATGCAACTCTTCCGAATCCGGCAAAAATAAACATATTTTTAGCGTGCCGTCTATTTCATCCGATTCTCCCTAATTGAGCCATAAGAGCCTCGATTTGGGGAATCAGAAGCGTATGTTCATCATTCAGCACGACTTTATCGGCCAGGGCTTTCTTGCGTTTGTTCGGCCACTGACGGCTCATACGCTTCCGCACATCGGCCTCCGACACACCATCGCGAACCATGACGCGACTAAGGCGCACCTCTTCCGGTGCATCGACCATAAGCGTCCAATCAACTTTTCTGTTAAAACCCGATTCAAACAGAATGGCGGATTCGAGCGCACAGACCGCCGTCTGCAAACCGGCTTTCCAGGAGTCGAAATCTTTCGATACCTCGGGGTGAATAATGGCATTGACTTGTTCGAGCAGGACAGCATCGCAAAAGATTCGTTCGGCCATCAACGCGCGATTCAGGCCTTCGGGAGTGTAGATGTCGGCACCCAGCAACGCTGTCAGACGCTCCCGAATGACAGGTGACGAGACCGTCAAGCGTTTGCTCTCCCTGTCAGCATCGTAAACAGGTACGCCATATAGTTCCAGCAGACGGGAGACGACGGACTTACCGCTTCCGATGCCTCCCGTAATTCCGATCACCGTCATCTCTGCTCCAGAATAAATTCGATCTTTTCCGGATTCAGTATCGGATTCGACAGCCGTGCAGGCTGTTTCGTCAAACGAATAGGTAATTCGCCGGCCTCACGATGGGCTTCAAATTCATGAAAAGGAATCCGTATCTCAAAATTGGCCTCAGAAACTTCTTTGAAGCGCGAAAGCGGGAGTTTGAAAAGCAATTCGACCGTAGAAGGAAACATTCGCAGGATGTAGTTGTCCGGCACACTGTCGCACTGTATCGGCAGAGTGAGCCGTTTCTCGGTATATTCCTCAACCGGAATATTTACCTTCACCTCCTCCGGTTCATAACGCACACCCTCGATCGGTTGCAAGCCGACGGTAAACTCTTTCGTTTTATTGAGATTCTCAGCATTCAGGGAAAGGGTCTTCACCACGAGGAGGGTATCCAGCATGGCACGAGCGGCATATACCTTCACCTTCGATGGGGTAACCGTGATCGTGTCGGAAATCTGGAAACCGGGCTCGAGTGTAACCCGTAAATCGAGGGTTACCGGCACCGTTTTTTTCAACAAGTCATTGTATTCGATCTGTATGGACGAAGGTTCGAAGCTAAGCAGTGAGGTTGACGAAATCAGTTGTTTCGATATACTCGTTTCAATCATGCGGCGGGTTACCGAACTCCTGCGCCCTCCGGCCTTCTGAAGGGCTTTGACATCAATCTCGAGCGGTACGAACGTACGCAACCACGAATAGTTGATCAGTACCGTTCCGCGATCTCTTACCCTCGCGATAACTTCATGCGGATTGTCTCCCGTCAAGACTTTATCAGCCGGTATATTTTTATACTTCACCGGGATGACGATCTCTATTTCATATTCGTCCTGCAAGGTTTGCAGGTACCAGAATCCCAGCGAAAGCAACAAGAAGATCATAAAAGTAAAGACCTCCTGCCATTTCCGTCGACGAATGAAGGTCTTTATCTTTCGGGTCTCAGACTTGAACGAAGGTGATTTTCCAAGCTGCGACATACGATGTTTTTTTATTTGGTTTGCTGCTGCACATCTTCCGACGAAGCAAACACCGAATTCTTCTCAATCCGGATCCGCACGCCTTCCGAAACTTCTATCAGCATAGACGTTTCGCCCACTTCCTTAATCCTTCCGTGAATACCTCCGGAGGTGATCACCTTGTCTCCCACTTTCATGGCTTCACGCGCTTTCTGAATATCTTTTTGGCGTTTCTGCTGCGGACGGATCATCATAAAATAGAAAATCGCCACCAGAGCTACCAGTAACAAAATATTCATATAACCCGCATTTCCCCCCGCAGGCAAGGCGCCGGCCGGCGCCTGTAACAATACATTGAACAAATTCATATCCCTTTATATATACATTAAAATAATTGTTTCGGACAAAGATAAAGCAAGTCGGACAGAAAAGCAAGCAGCGTATCAAAATTCAGGCTTTGAACAGCAACTTCTCCTCTGTCAACTCCTGCACGATCGAATCGAGAATACCATTGATAAACGTTCCGCTCTTCGGCGTACTGTACGCCTTGGCCGCATCGATATATTCGTTAAGAGTTACATTCACAGGAATATTCGGAAAATGCAGCAACTCGGCCATGGCCATCTGCATTATATACAAATCCATGTTTGCCACACGTTCAGACTCCCAGTTTCTCAGATGCCGGTCGATACGCTCGCGGTATTCCTCGCCATGCAGCAACGTCTTGCGGAAAAGCTGAACGGCAAAAGCCTGATCTTCTTCGTCCTTAAACATTGGCAACAGCTCCTGTTTGCTCCCCTCGGCTTCCTCGAAGCGTTTGATGGTTTTTATCACGAACGTCTGAATAATCTCGATGTCATCGTTCCAGTAAATACTGATATCCTCAAGTGCATTTTCCAACTCTTCATTCCGGCAAATCAGTTTCCGGAATACGGCACGCCAGAATTCGCGATCGGTTTCATACGAATCTTCCTCGCTGTCCTTATATTCGGCATAAAGCTCGGAATTCAGGATCAGCTCCAGCACATTTTTTACGAAGTCCGTTTCGTTAACCCATGAGACGCCATGCTCCTTAACGTATGCCTGCAATTTCTCGTTGACTTCGATCTGTCGAGCCAGTCGGTTATTGACCAGTCGCATGTTCGGATTTAATTCCTCTTCGGTAGGAAGATATTTATGCTTTCGCGTATCCAGCCGTCGTTCGTGCAGCCGGGTCACTTCTACGATCAGCAACAGGAAATAATAGTATAAATCGTACGATCTGCGCAGGCTCAAAAGGAGTTCGTTCTCAGCCACTCTCAAATCGTTACTCCCATTCTGATAGTAAGCAAACACGATTTGCAACACTTTTATGCGGATCAAAACCCTGTTTATCATTGTATGAAAGATCTTCTAAACATTCTTTTTTCAGACCGCAAAGATATACATTCTTTCATCAGAAACAAAAGAAATGCAAGCGGCTTATTGTTTCGTTGTTTGTCTCATCGGACGCGTTGTTTGTAATCGATACCCGGATAACCTGTTTCACGATCAATGGTTATCCGGGCAATTTGTTGTATTAGCTCAATCCTTCGATTTCACCATTTACGATGTGTATATGTTTTGCCTGCGGATCAGCCGGCAGTCCTGGCATACGCATCATTTCTCCGGCTATAACCACAATGAACTCGGCTCCCCTGTTGATGATCAGGTCATTGACCTTGAACCGGAATCCTTTGGCTACACCATACGCCTTGGGGTCGGCCGAAAATGAATATTGGGTTTTTGCCATGCATACAGGCATTTTTTCGAGTGGCGTATCTTTAATCTTCTTGAGTTTCTTTATAGCCTTTTCGCCGAACACGACATCTGCAGCCCCATACGTATTCAAGGCTATCTTCTCTACCTTTTTCTCTATCGAATCATCATCGTCGTACGTAAATTTCAACGGTTGTGAAGGTTCATTTTCTACTGCATCCACGAGTTTCCGTGAGAGTTCTTCGGCTCCGCTGCCTCCTTCGACAAATGCTTTATTGACCGCAAAACGTACGCCGTGCTTTTCGCAATACGCTCTGGTAGCCTCTATCTCCGCCTTGGTATCGGTGGGGAATTGATTGAATGCAACCACAACCGTCTGGCCAAAAGCAGCCAGATTATCCAGATGCTTCTGTAAGTTCTCGAATCCTTTGGTCAGTCCGTTCAGATCTTCCTCCTTAATTTTCTCAATTGGAGTTCCTCCGTGCATTTTAAGTCCCTGAGCCGTTACGACAAGCACAGTCGCTTTAGGTTGCAAACCGCTTTTACGGCATTTTATATTGAAGAACTTTTCGGCTCCGAGGTCGGCACCAAAGCCGGCTTCGGTAATCACATACTCGCCATAGGTCATGGCCATCTTCGTAGCCAATATGGAGTTGCAGCCATGTGCAATATTCGCAAACGGTCCTCCGTGTACAAATGCAGGCGTGTTCTCGGTTGTCTGCACGAGATTCGGGCTCAGCGCATCTTTAAGCAAAACGGTAATCGCTCCCGCCACCCCCAGATCTTTCACTGTAAAAGGTTCGCCCTCGACGGTGTATGCAAGCAAAATCTCCTCGATACGTCTTTGCAGGTCTTCCAGGTTTTCGGCCAGGCATAAGATCGCCATCAATTCCGAAGCAGCCGTGATATCGAAGCCCGATTCCTGTGTCACGCCGTTCGTCAGACCTACCAGCCCGGTCACGATATTACGCAGGTTACGGTCGTTCACGTCAAGTACCCTTTTCCAGACCACCTCTTTGATAACTTTATTATTCCCTTTATTCTGGTAAATATAATTATCGAGCAAAGCGGAAATCGTATTATGTGCCGAAGTGATCGCATGGAAATCGCCTGTAAAGTGCAGGTTGATATTTTCCATCGGCAACACCTGAGAATATCCTCCGCCGGCAGCGCCTCCCTTCATCCCGAATACCGGTCCGAGTGACGGCTCACGTAACGCCACAATGGCTTTTTTACCGATACGGTTCAACCCCAAAGCCAATCCGATCGAGACAGTGGTCTTGCCCACACCCGTTTTGGTTGGCGTGATAGCCGTAACCAGAATCAGGTTGCTCTTGTCGATCTTCTCCTTATCGAGCAAGTTGGCCGGTACTTTGGCCATATAGCTTCCATAATGGTGAATCGAACTGCGGTCGATACCGAAACTTTCGGCTACATCTTTTATCTTCTTCAGCGGAGTCTCTCTCGCTATTTGAATATCTGTCTTCATATTTTTTACGACTATAATTGATGAAACAAGCGACAAAGATAATCAATCACGCGAGATTCCATCCGTTTCACTGCCGGCGCCCGATTCAGATCGTTACCTCGCCAATGAGCGAGTACTGCATATAGTCACGTACTTCTTTGGGAGTCAGTCCTTGTCCAAAAAGGAACATCAGCTTGGTGACGGCGCTCTCCGTCGTACTGTCGTAACCGCTCAACACGCCACATTCGAGGAGCGTACGACCCGCCTCGTAACGGTGCATCTCCACACGTCCGCCCGCACACTGCGTCACATTCACGATCGCGATGCCGCGTTCTACAGCTTCGCGCAACTGCTTGAGAAACCACTCATCGGTCGGAGCATTGCCGCTTCCAAATGTTTCGAGTACGACGCCTTTCAGGTTCGGGATGTGCAAGACGGATCGAACGACATCTTCCGATATTCCCGGGAAAAGTTTCAGGACCACCACATGCTTATCCATCTCGTAATGCGGTTTGAGCGGTTTAACAAGCTGAGGGTGATAGATCAGGTTCGTCTCGTAGCGGATCGTCACGCCGGCGCGAGCGAGTGCCGGGTAATTGGAGGAATGGAAAGCATTGAAATCGTCGGCATCGATTTTTGTCGTACGATTGCCTCGCATCAACAAGTTCTCAAAAAAGATACAGACTTCGGGCACGACGGGCTTCCCGTTCACCTTCGCAGCAGCGATCTCTACAGCTGTGATTAAATTTTCCTTTCCGTCGGTACGCAGCATATTGATGGGCAACTGCGAGCCGGTCAGAATAACGGGTTTATTCAGGTTTTCGAGCATAAAACTCAGTGCCGACGCGGTGAATGCCATCGTATCCGTGCCGTGAAGAATCACGAAACCGTCGTATTTATCGTAGTTTTCGACAATCGTCCGCACCATCTTTGCCCACGATTCCGGTCCGATGTCTGACGAGTCTAATGGCGGATCGAAAGGAATAAACGATACCGCATGTCCGAGCTTTTTGAGTTCCGGAATATTTTCGCGGATATGGCGGAAATCGAATGCTTCGAGCGAGCCGGTCTCAGAATTCTCTACCATGCCGATGGTTCCTCCCGTATAAATCAACAAAACAGATGCTTTATCAAGTTGTGTCATCATTCAAAAAATTAGATTGCAAAAGTAGAAAAAAACCGGACAAAACATGCTGTTGTTCTGAAATATGATTTATATTTGTCCCCAGACTGCGATTGATCGGCCGAAGCATTGCGGATGTCCGCCGAAAAAACGCACCGAGGTTGAACGACTTAACTATATATTACATGACTAATCATTTAGAATGCGTTACCGCACAAAAGAGCCAGTGGTACTGGTATTTACTCGTGATATTTATTGGTTTTATGGCAGCGAACACCGTTGGTGCCATCCCTCTATTCTTCGTTTTAATAGGCAGCTGGATACAAAACCCGGAACAACTCACGGATATGAACAGCATCTCGCAAGAAGGTATGATGTCCGGTCTGGATTCGAACCTTTTTTTGGCTTCTATGGCGTTCACGTTTGTCGTACTTCTGGCTACCGTGATATGGATCATCAAAACGTTTCACGGACGGTCATGGACAGAGGTCATTAACGGCACAAAGCGTGTCCGCTGGTCGCGTTTCTTTGTCGGTCTCGCCGTATGGGGAACTCTGCTGATCGTATCGTTTGTTATCAGTTACATGACAGACCCCGACAACTTTGAATTTCGCTTCGAACCCGTACGGTTTATCCTTCTAACGATCATCAGTCTGACGATGCTCCCCATTCAATCGTCGTGCGAAGAATTTGTATTCCGCGGGTATCTGGCGCAAGGCGTCGCTTCATGGACAGGCAGCCGCCTGTGGGCACTCCTGATTCCCTCCGTACTGTTTGCACTCCTGCATTCGGCCAATCCTGAAGTAGCCAAATACGGCTTCGGAGTGATGATGGCAAACTATTTCCTTATCGGACTGACATTCGGGCTGATTTCGCTGCTCGACGACGGTATCGAACTGGCCATGGGCGCTCATTCGATCAATAATATTCTGGGCTCCATACTGATGACGTATGAAGGCTCAGCGCTCCGAACCGATGCACTGTTTAAAGCCAAGATCATCAACCCCGGCGAAGATTTGTTCATCGCCGTTATTTCCAGCATCGTGTTTATCGGTATCCTCGCATTCATCTACAAATGGAAATTCGGCATCCTGACACGCCGCGTCCCTCCTCCCTCTCCCGTCCTTTCGTAAAGCCCGATACGGACTACTGTCAAGCAGCCGTAGGCTTTTTGGGGGGAGTCCGTTTCTTGCGGTATCGCTTTCGGTAAACGATGTAGCCGGAAACCACAAGGAAGAGCATCAGCAATCCGGCGAAAAAGATGTACCAATCGGTCAAGCTACGCAGGAACGAATAATATAAGCGTCCCACATGCAACTCAAGGCAGACGTTCCAGAACGACATGCGTGCGTCGACCAAGGCATCCGGCATCGGAACAAAGGCGACTTCTTCTTTCATACACGCGCCCTTCGCGTATTCGAACCAGACCTCTCCCTGCGAGAAATCGGAAGAGAAACCGCTCACGGCGTTTTTAAACGACGGGCGTCCGGACGAACGACGAGGCGCGACGGCTTCGCCCGTAAGATAATCGTACACGGCCTGCTCACTGATATTCCAGCGATACAATCCGCTGAACGAACCGATCAACCACTCGTCCGCTCCGTTCTTTTGCCAAACCGTTACTCCCATCACGCTCACGGGCGGCGTATTCGTAAGCTTCTGCGGAACGGAACGAAGCGACGGGAGCGCGTAAAAGCCGTCGCCCGAAGAGAGCAGCCAGCCCTGCTGTCGATCGTCGTAGCGGAGGCGGCGCAATTTGTCGTGCCAAGGGTTATCGCTTTCGAGCGTCGAGCCGGGAAGAGGCTTCACCTGCGCGCGTGCGATCGGTATCAACAACGGCGGACGCAAAAACATTCCCGTCACGGTGATGATAAGCAGCAGGATAAAAAAGAGATAACCGAGCTTGGCATGCCACTTGAGCGAGAAAGTCCATGTCTGCTTTAGCTTCGGACTGTTGACGCCCTTTTTCTTGCGTCGTTTGATAGGAATCTTAAACAATGTAATGATAAGCCCCGTGAAACAAAGTACGATGAGAAGAACGCCGATCGTATCGACGACTGTCTTGCCGGTCGTCCCGAAAAGTTCACCGCTATGCAGCAACCAGAATGTTCTGAAAAGCGACACTTTCGACGTATAATTTTCCGGCTGCTGCAACTGTATCCGTTCAAACGTGGTGTAGGGAGGCGCTGCTGCATAAATATGCGAACGGGAAACGACGAACAACGTATCGTCTTTCACTTGCACGTCGGTAAAAGCTTCATGAGCCGTCGTTACCGATTGCTCTTCCCAACGGTTCGTATTTTCTTTCAAGCGATAAAGGCAGAAGGGCGACACGGCGAAAAGTTCGCCGCCGGCAGTCTGTGTCACGGCACGCAGGTTGCGGTTATCGGCGCCTCGACGTATGCCCTCGATCAGCGGTTGCGGAGAACGGCCAAGCGTATCGGTCATCCACGCACCGCTACCGCCGTACATCAACACACGTCCGCCGCTCAGAGGCAACGTTCCGCTGATGGCACCGTTGTTCCAGTTGTTATAGCTGTACTGTTTCGGTAGCCACGACCGTGCGACGTCCCACGTGGTAATAGCACGGCGATGGTTGAGGAACACGCCCGAAATAGCGAACATCAGGACGAAGAACGTAAAAAACAGTCCGATCCATTTATGATACTTGGTAAAGAAACGCATGGAAGTAGCCGACAGGTTTATTCAAACTTCGGGGAGCCGTCGGGTTGATAGACATAACGGAAGGCTACGTAACCCGATTTTCCTTCCTTGTCGTGAAATCCTTCGACCTGCATCTTCACATATTTCCCGTTGGCTGTCTTTATGAGGAAGACATGTTCGCTCATCGTGTACGTGGGCGGCGGTCCGGAAAAGACAATAGCCCCCTTCAGTACTTCGTTCAGTGTCGAAGGGCCCATTTCGGCCTGTCCGCCTTGCAGCAACGTACCCAAACCGAACATGATGCTGTCTTTTTGGTCGACGATATAACCGTCTGTCGGAGCCACCTTCACACTCTTGAAAGCCACTTTTCCCATATCGCGCGCGCCGCCTTTTCCTTTGCCCGACGTGCCGCTATTGGTACGGATATTGTTATAACGGTTGAAAGCCACGTCCCAGTCGAGCCGGCCGGCGCGGTTTTCTTCGTTGACGCCCTGTATTTCTTTGCCCGACTCGAAGGAATAATAGACCCAGTCGTTGCCGTAGCCGGTTTTGCGGCTTAGCGTATGTTGTTTAACAGCCAAAGATAATGGTGTTTCTTTTTGATCTTTGTCGCAACTTGCGAAAAATAAAGCAGACAGCGCAACGGCTGCCACTTTAATTGATAATAGAATGTATCGGTTCATTTTTATTACTGTTTGTGAATGAAAAAATATATTGATTTGATCTGTTTTTACTTTTTTACGGCTATCATAGCGATGGCATTCAGATGCTTCTCGTAACGGCGAAACGTATCGCGCATGGCTTTGATACGTTGACGCTCGTGAGGATGTGTAAGGATGTTGAACCCGATCTTTAACGCCCTGAAAAATCCTTCGTCATCGATGACCCGCTTCTTCTCCAGCAGGTGCATCGGATTCGTTTCGACGCGTACGATTTCAAATCCTTCTTTTTCGAGCGAAGCCGCCCATTCGTTGGCTGTAAGCGGCCTGGCATTTACGTTAATTACCTGCGCCAAGGCTCTCTGAATCTCGTGTTTCATCTCTTCACCGAGGGAATCGGGTGTAAATCCCAGCTCATGGATGCCGTAATATCCGCCTTTGCGGAGTATACGGTAGGCTTCGCCGATGATTTCGGCCTTTTGCCGATCGTTCTGCATCGTGAGCATGGCTTCGCCGTAGACCTTATCGGCCGATTCCGCGCCCAGAGAAGAATGGGCGGCGCTTCCTACGATGATTTGCCGATTGTCGCCGCAAATGTTCTTTTGCAACAGGGCTGCAGCCGTTTCATTCAGTTCGATGCCCGTATATGATTTCGGTTGTTTCCTGAGTGCCAGAGCGGCCGTAAAACCCAATCCCGGCGCAAACTCCACAATATCGTCCGAAGGAGAGATATTCAATCCGTCAATCAGTTTGGCGGTCAATTCTTTTCCGCCCGGGCGGAGTACTTTCTTGCCCATCCGGGCTAAGATCCAGTGACCTTGTTGAGTATTCGTTTGATGATGATCCATGTCGTTCTTTTTATTTTGAGTAAATCAATCCGTTTTGTTCTCGTTTATGTTTTAATTTTAGTCTGCCACGCCGTCGCATTACAACGACCAGTACACGGCCGCAAAAGCGTTTCGTCCCGGGCCGGTATAGGTGTTGAAGTTAATGATTCCGGCGCGATAGTCGAACAGATTATCGACGCCCAGTGTAAGACGAGTTCGCTCCGAGAAGCGCCACGTAGCCGATGCATTCCATAGGCTGTAGCCCTGCACACGCGCCGTGTAATACGCTTCCACTTCGGTATGGTTCGGCCGAATCTTTTCCAGCACGCTGTATTTTTTCGCACCGAGCAGAGTGCCGGATACGTTCAAGACAACATGTTGTTTGCCTATACGAAAAGCATATTCGGCGCGCGTTGTTGCGGTGAGCATGCTTTGCGTATTCAGGCGCACCCCGCCTGTTCGTCTGGGATGGAGATAATTGACAGTCGTGTACACGAATAGATTTTTCAGCAGATTGACCCGCACATTGGCATTGGCACCGGCTAATGTGGTTGAGCTGATATTGTGGTAATGCAGTTCGGTCTGGTTGTTTGTCCAAACGCCTTCGATTTTATCGGAAAACAGATTTACGTATCCCGTAGCCACGGCATAGAGATATTCCGAAACATACTCGGCCGAGAGTGAGAAATAATGATTGCGTTCGGGACGCAAGGCCGCATTTCCGTAAATCATAAACATGCCCAGATGATCCCAGTTCATATAGAGCTCTTTAAGGTTGGGCGACCGGTATCCGGCGGCATAATTAAAACGAAATGTAAAAGGAAAACGTTTAACAATGGCTGCTACCTTGGGCGAAATATTAAATCCGTAAGCATTATGATAGTCGGCACGTACACCGGCAACGACGGAGAAACGTTGTGTCACGCTCCAGTCATCCTGTACATAGAGTGAACCTGAACGTTGGTTGCGTTCCTGATAACGCTCGGCCTCGAACTTGTCGGCATAAAGGCTTTCGTACAGATATTCGACGCCCGCATTAAGGGCATGCTTGCTTCCGATGCGAAACGTATACTGCGCACGCGGCTGCAAAAGACGATGACGATAGATATGTTCCTTTTGTCCGGGAAGTAACTCTAACGCATGGTAACGATTATAATTATCGACATAGAGGGAGACTTGAAGATCGGAGAAATCGCCGAGGCGATAGACCGTGTTCACCGATCCGGAAGCGTCGGCATTATGTTCGTATTTGTTATCGAGCGAAAGATCGTACTTATTCATAGCATAAAGGTTGCCTTTGGCCGAGAAGCTGAGTTTCTCGGTAGGCGCGTACGTGATTGTCTGTGTGAAATTATGTCCGCCGTAGCCCGAGACCAGCGTAGGCGTCGTATGTCGCGGCTGACGGAGCGTATAATCGTATTCGGGAAAGTATTTCACCACGCTGTCGGTATCGAACAGCCGGTAAGCATCAGCGCTCTTGTACGAGAGTACCGATTTCCCCGTCCACTTACGCCACTTACCGCCTATGGTAATATCGGTATTAAGGTTCGGACGGTCGGCATTACGCTTGTACACGCGCAGGCGATCATCCTTGTCTACGTCGGTAAAGTTCTGTTCGTACGGTTGCGCCCATTTAGCCGAAACGGACACGGAAAACGGCTTCTTCTGCTTGCGGGTGATGATATTGATTACTCCTCCCATTGCCTGCGAACCGTAAAGAGCCGAAGCGGCACCCTGAACAATCTCGATGCGTTCTATATTATTCAGGTCGAGACGTTGATAATCGATATTATCGCCAGTTTCACCGGCCATGCGTTCGCCGTCTACGAGAAAAAGGATATGCTTTCCGCCAAGTCCCTGCAAATTGATGCTCGTGCCGAAGCCCACTTCGTTGAATACAAGGCCGGGAATCTCCTGGGTAAGCAAACTTTTTATATCGGATAACCCGCGATCTTCGATCTGTTGCGCGGTTACTACTTGCGTGATAACAGGTGATTGCGAAAGACGTTTGGGGGTACGCGTGGCTGTAACGACTACCTCATCGAGTTTGAACTTGTTGATTGCTAACGAATCATCGTCTTCCCTCCATGAGATCGGCTGCTCTTCGGATAGCCGGGCAATGCTCTGCGATGCATGCCCTCTCATACAAACTATCAGATAAAAAAGTAATATATATTTCAATGATGATATACGTAACCTAAACATAACCCTGAGGTTTCATTTATTTTGACGGGGCAAAGGTAAACCCGCCTCCACAAAAAAGCAATCCCTAAAACAGGGGATTTTGAAAAGGTAGAAATCACGAGAAATAGGGAGGAATACCCTTCGGACATCAGTGTGTTGAGTTGTTTAAACGGCTAAAAGACTTTCGGTTCTTTCATAGACTTAGCGACCTTTACGGCTAAAGTGTTGGTTGGATGGTTAGTTTGTTTATTTATTTGATTGATAGACTGCTGAAAACAGATTGCTAACAGCTACTCAACAATTAAATGTCCGAAGGACTGAAAATTGACTACCATCCGCCCTGTTAACGTAAAATTCATTCGATTTTTCGTCCAAAACATTTCAGATTATTTCGAAGAAGAACCGGAATCAGATAACTTCTGATAGACCCGTACATAATCGATATAGAAATGGTGAGGAAATAACGCGTCATCAATTCCTTGCTGTCCTCCCCAATTCCCTCCGATGGCCAAATTCAGGATAAGGTGAAACTTTTTGTCGAAAGGCCATTCGGCATATCCTGTTCCCTCATTGGTAAAAGTAAAAAAAAGTTTTTCATCTACATACAGCCGGTATTCTTTCTCTTCCCACTCAAGAGCATACACATGAAAATCGGTCGAATTCGTTGGGATATGGAGCGTCGCGCTTTTCTGTGTCCCCTTAGTATGATTATAACGTTGCGTATGCGCCGTACCCACAATATGATCCGGATCATAACCTACGTTTTCCATGATATCGATTTCGCCACTGGCAGGCCATTTTCCGTACTCCGATTGAGTCGGGAGCATCCAGATAGCCGGCCACGTGCCTTTTCCTCGAGGCAACTTAGCACATATTTCAAAACGTCCGTAGAGCCAGTCTCCTTTTTCTTTCGTGATTAAACGAGCAGACGTATATCGTTTGTTCTCCATGGTTTCCATCCGGGCCGTAATCGTAAGGATACCATTCTTCACACACGCATTATCGGGGTCGGCCGCCGTGTAGTATTGCGCCTCGTTGTTTCCCCAACCCCACGCGTTACCTTGTGTATCGTAGCTCCATTTCGTTGTATCAGGCAGTCCGTCGTAATCGAATTCTTCATTCCACACCAGATTCCATGTTCCGGTCGGAGTAATAATACGCTGAAAATCTTCATTCGGTTGTTTTTCCTCTTTCTGTTTATTACAAGCAAACAAGATGAGAAAGGCCATCGTAAACAGATACATTTTATAAGTCATCATCATAAATAAGCGTAAAAAGGCGTGCCGGAAGCAGATCCGAAAAACGGAAATACGCTTTCCGACACGACCACACATCTAATCTATCTTCATTTTAAATACCATGGAACCTGATTAATTCCGTCATACCCTCCATACTGTTCATCGATTGCTTTATGATAGTTTTCGGGGTTAGCCGTTTGTTCACTGGTCGGATACATCCATCGTTTGGGATAAGTCGTTTTGTCATCGGGGTTCATACAAGTCGACGCATCAAGCGGATAAACCGGATAGCCGGTACGTAAAAACTGCGGATAGTTTCCCCCGTTCCCCTGAAAGAAGTCGATCAACCACCGTTGCGTCCAAATTTGTTGGAGACGCTCTTGCTTCGATCCGGATACGGCATAAGCGGCAGCTCCCGTAAAATAGTTTTTGATGTAATCTTTATCGATAGCCATCCCGTGTACATGCTCTTTCGTATGCGGAAGATTCATATAATACTCCAGCATGGCTCGAACCCCTTTCTCGTAATAATCTTTGGCATCGCCCTTCACCCATCCTTCTTCAATCGCTTCGGCAATGATAAAGCATTGCTCCGAATAAGTAAAGATCAGCATCGGCTCTCCGTCAAGGTACAACGGATAACGCTTATTTATTAGCGAATACATTCCCGTGCTGTTATTGACCGCCAATTTCTCGGCTGATAACTCGGTAGGCGCACCTTCGTACGCGTCAAACTCCGACTCCTTCTTTCCTTCTTTGATCAGTTTCTCGGCCGGCTCGGCAAAGTAAAAGAGACGCCGATCGTTCAACTGCTTTAACGCGTCGACACACAACTTCGAGACGGCCGTATATGAACGATGTGTTTCACCATTCCAGAACGGATAGCCGGCATTGGGGTTATCGCTGTAAATAAGTCTGAAATTATCGTCATTACCCTGCATCAGATGACCGGCTGCGACAATTGAGGCGAAGCGTGTTTTCTGTTCGTCGGTAATCTTCCGGCTCAACGTCTGCAAAACTTTCAACTGCATTGCATTGGAGAGCCTTCTCCATTTCTCTGCATCGCCGTTAAACATCATATCGCCATCAAATTTCTCACCGCGGGCAAAAAACTCTTCCGCTTTCCGGAAATCTTCCAGCACTTGTTTAAAAACGTCTTCCTGCTTGTCGTATTTCGGTTTAGTAATCCCTTCATGCGCTTTCCCAGCTTCGGAGTAGGGGACATCTCCCATGTTTAAGGTAGCCGAAAACCCAAACGAAGCTTTTAGAAATAGCTCTAATCCGTTATATGACGGTTCCTGTTTCGTGCCTTTCGAATATTCCGACATCAAGCGCAGATCGGTCAGCCCCGCGTACGCTCCGAAGCTGCCGTAAGGATAGTAAGAGTAGAAATATTGTGCCGGATTCGGATTGGTGCGCAACAGCGCGATATGCTTATTCATAAGATTCGTACCCTGCTGAAAGTCGTCCGGAACAGGATTCCAGAAGCGATACGTATTTTTCAGTATTTGCGTTGCGAGCATCTCCGGAGAAACCTTGTTCGGCTGATCCGGATTCTGGTTCATGTCTTCAAAGTTATCGCACGAAGCAATTATGCATGAAGCGAAAATGATCACAACGATAGAAATCCGATTTTTCATTGTCATATTCATGTTTAAAAGGTTAGTTTTATGTTTGCTCCCAGGTATCGGACAGATGGATCGGCAAAATCTTCGTTTCCACCGTCCGGATCTGAATATTTAAAATCTTTAGCCCATAAGAATACATTCTGTCCGATGAAACTTATCGACGCATTTTTCACAGGTCCCCACTTCTCAAGGAATAATCGTGGCACATGATAAGTGAGGGAGACCTCTCGCAGCTTAATAAACGTCTTTGAATAGATATCGGCCGGGCTTGCAGAGCCTCCCCACGCGCTACTGGCGTGTAAATCCTGCATTGCCTGCTTATAAGTCGTATAAACATCGTTCGGGGCATACGTCCGCGTGTCACTTGTAATGTTCCCGTCCGTATCGAAGGTGACTTTACCGGATACGACTTTCACACCTTGTCCCAAATAGTTCAATGACCCCGGATTTTCTACGTCTTTAGCTCTTTCGGGAGTGACGGATTGAGGATGTACTCCCATCTGCCACATATAACTTTCGGTTCGTGTGCCCATCAATCCTCCGACGACTCCATCGAACGAGAGGAACAGCGAAAAATCTTTATACCTCAACGTCGTATGAAAGCCCCATAGCCAATCCGGATCGGAATATCCCATAACGGATTGATATTTGCTTTTTTGAAGACGTCCGTTGTGATAAATATAATCATTCGTTCCCGGAACTTTCATAAAATCATTCGCAACGTAGGCATCTACACGTTCTCCTTTTTTGATCCATGGTTTTTTAGTCGAATAGACTGAATCGAGTTGAGTATAAACACGCTTATAAGTAGACCAGTTGAATGCCATATCCCACTGCCATTCTTGCGTTTTTACGGGGGTAGCCGTTACGGAAACCTCCCATCCCCGACGTGAGATTCGTTCGTCAAGATTAACAAATATATTCGTCATTCCGGAAGCCGGAGAGATACTTGCATTTTTCAAAAAGTCATACATATTCTTGTCGTAATAGGAAACATCGACCGACAATCTGTTTTTAAGAAAGATACCTTGCACCCCGACTTCATACGTTTGCGACGCATTGGGACGGACAGAGGCCGGATAAATGGTATGAGGTGCCGAAGCTCCATTCATGTTATTCCAAGTACCCGTGGTTACGGAAAATCCTTGATTGATGGCGTAAATAGCGGCCGGAGTTTTGGATTGAGTCCAAGAGCTTCTGATTTTTAATAAATCCAACCATGTCCGGGTTGATTCGGGCAATAATTCGGAGACGACGAAACTTCCCGATACCGAAGGATAGAAATAAGACATATCGGACTTCGGTACGTGAGGACCGGCCAATGTGGAACTCCAGTCGTTTCGTCCGGTTACTTCGGCATAGATCATCTTATTCCAAGCCAGTGCAAGCCGGCCAAAGAGGGAGTTTACCTGTTGTTCGTGCATACTTTCTCCTATTTTGGGTGGCTTTACCGATGCTTTGAGCGAGAAGAAGCCCGGAGCAAAAATCCCTCCATCCGTTTGAGCATTGATGTTATCATCTCTTCTGTAGAATATCGTTCCACCGGCCAGATAATCGACTTCAAGTCGATCGAAAACCGTTCGATTTCCCGTAAGCAGAAAATCATTGTTCATACTGAATCCCTGTGTTCGTCCGGTCAGATAAGCTCCCGTTTTCGTTCCGTTCCATGTATAAGGATTTCCCGGAATACCGGTATCGCCTGTCGATACGAACGACCCTCGTGATACTCGAAGTTTTCCGCGGTCGATATAAAAATCCAGTCCCGATCTTACGGTAGCCTTGAGCCATTCCGTGATTTGATAGCTTGCGGACAAATCGGCGTTGAATATATCTCTGGAGACCTCGTTTGTTTTTTCATAACTGTCGAAATACGGATTATTAACCTGACTTCTGTACGTATAATTCTGTATTTCTCCTTCTTTTAGCCAATAATTGTTTTTATAATCCAGAATATTAAAATCGGCCGAAGAGTTGATGAGCAGAGAATACATCGGGTCATATCCTTTATATGAATTAAAGCCCATATTAGGCGACTCTCTTTTCGCATACGACATGTTGGAGGATAATTGAAATTTCCCGAGCTGAATATCGCCTCCTAATGTATAAGAATACTTATTCAGCCGGGAATTAGGATACAGTCCTTTATTTTGAGTCCAGTTAACAGAGCTTCGCAAAGCGATTTCTTTTCCTTTAAAAGAGACGTTTACGTTATTATTGGTTATGTATCCTTTTTCAAGAAAGTTCTTGAAGTTATTTTTTCCGACGGGAAGATATTCATAATCGCGATATTCTTTCAGAAACGGGTCCCATTGATTCTTGATCGATCCGTCCATAAACGTACCCCATGATTCAGTCGAATTTTTATCGTACGCGTTATCCTTTCCACGTCCGTATACGCTTTGTTTTTCGGGAACAGCCAAATAACCGGACGAAAATAACGTATTAGTCGTGAAATCGACTGTTACACCGATCTTCCCCGAACTTCCGTTCTTAGTTGTAATCAAAATAGCTCCGTTCGAACCTCTGAAACCATAAAGAGCCGAAGCCGTAGCTCCTTTAAGCACGTTAATGGATTCGATATCTTCGGACGAAATATCGCGTAACGTCTTATTGGCATACGCCACTCCGTCGATGACTAAGAGAGGTTCCTCGCCACGAATCGTGATGGATTGAACAACGTTGAAATCAGTCGGATTTCGTACTAAAAGTCCCGCGATTTTTCCGGTAAGCGAGGTGCTGACATCTACTCCCGATACTTTTTGCAAGCTTTCACCATCGATCTTTTGTACGGCATATCCTAAGGCTTTCTCTTCCCGTTTAATGCCTAAGGCTGTTACAACCACTTCGCCCAATGCCTTTGTATCTTCTTCCAGAACAACCTCGAATGAGGTCTTTCCTGTCGTACGAAGTATTACATCACGATATCCGAGGTACGATATTTTCAAAATAGCTCCCTGATTTACTTCCAAAGTAAACGCACCGTCCGCGTTACTGATCGTTCCGTTGCCGGATGCGCCTTCTTCTATAATATTGGCTCCGACAACAGGTTCGTCTTGCGTGTCAATGATACGTCCACGTACAACCACCTTACTTTTTTGATTTTTAACTCCTTTTTGAATCAGAGCGATAATCAGATTATTCTTCTCGTAGGTAACATTTGTACCGGCAAGTAATTCACGCATTATGGCATCGATGCTCGCATCTGTAACTCGTAAGGAACATTTGTGATTCAATACGGTTAATGATTCGCTGTAAAAAAAACGATAATCACTGACTTTTTCTATTTCGCCAAGCGCTTGTCGCAAAGGTACATTTTGTATGTTTACAGTAATCTGCGAATAGACCGGCAAAACCAAAAACAACGGTACAAGAAAAACAAAGAGTCTTTTCAAACTCCATGTTTCGTTTTTCTTTTGTAATAGATTCTCATTCATAGACAAAAAGTTAAATTAATATGATACAAACTGCCTCAAACGTATAAACTTTGTGAAAACATGTATATAGAATACAGTTTGCTCAAAATTTTACGCTATCGAATCGTTGTGTTTAATATTCTTTAACTACCCGTCTTTATGATAGAGGACAATAACAGTATCTTTTACATCATACCGCATCGGCGAGGTTAGCGATAATATATCAAGCGCGTTCTTAATTCCGTTACTTCCGAGTGTTCCTGTAAAACGCATCGGACGGAGTTCTTCCGAAGCTACCCGGATATTTACATTATAAATCCTCGATAACGTCGCAGCTATGTCATAATATGTCTGATTATGAAAATAAAGGCTTCCTTTTTTCCATTCGATAAAATGGGAAGCCTGCACCCGGTCCGTAACAAATCGTTGTGTTTTTTTATCGAAAAGGATACGCTGATTTACTTGCAGCATTTTTTCCTGTCCCGAAGCCACTACTCTTATTTTTCCTTCGAGCAGAACGGCCGAAGCCTCTTGATCCGCCTCATACGAGCGCACATTAAACGATGTTCCTAAGGCTTGAATATCTATCGATGGCGTTTTTACCGTAAAAGGGCAGTCGGCATCGGGTTTAACCTCAAAATATCCTTCGCCTTCCAAATAAACGACCCGTTCATTGCGATTGAACCGATCATCGTATCGGAGAGTAGAAGCGGAATTGATCCAAACTTTACTACCATCGGGGAGTATCGCTTCCGCTTTCTCGCCTTTTTGCGTTGTAAAAACGGTAGGAGTTGCGTGCCGACCGTCTTCCGACATGAAATAATAAACTGTTATTCCGGAAATCAAAGGCAGTAAAAGAATAGCCGCCCATTGTAATATTTTTTTGCGGTAGGACAGAAGAAAAGAACGTTTTGTTTTTTGCTCGATATCCCGCACAATCGCACGGAATACTTTCTGTTGCAAATGAGGATGAATAGCATGTTCGGTTTCGGCAAGCCGGTCTTCAAAATAACGTTGTATATCTTTATTGATATACATAATAGCCTGTAATTCCTCAATTTCTTCTTCCGATATCTCGTTACGAAGAAACTTTTCAAAAATATCTATATAATGTTGATCGATCATTTTTCGTTTTCTCTTTTTATATAGTACAGTTTAAGAACCATATTCCGCTAAGAGATTCTCTTCTTCTTATAAAAAAGACAACATCCAGAAAAAGAAGAACAGTTTATCATAATCTTTTTCGCATTGTTTTCGTACGAATTTAGTAGCTAACGTAAGTTGAGTCTCTACCGTACTGACCGAGATCTGCATCATCTCGGCAATCTGTTTGGTCGATAAATCTTTTAACCGGCTTAAAATAAAAATCTTTTTTCGCGCCGGAGGCAATTTATCCGCTACTTGATGTAAATACTCTTCAAACCATTTTCGATCGATTTCTTTTTCTATATCGTTGTCGCAGAAAGATTTTTCACGAGCTAAATTTTCCTGATAAAGAAATTCGATCGTTTGCCGTTGATATCGATTAAAAAGCATATTCTTCGCGATAGAAGACAGATAGAAAAGAATTGATTTTTGCGGATTTACCTGCGGATGTATTTCCCATAGCTTAACAAATGTGGCTTGAAGAATCTCTTCCGCCATATATTGATTACCATGCGAAAGCGTGATAATAAAATGATACAGTTTTCCCGCGTATTGTTTATAAATGGCTTCAAAGGCTTCCTTCGAACCATTTTTCAGGGCCTCAAGTCTGTCGACATTATTTACCATTGAATGTGTATGATGGCATAACCCAAATATGACAGCCGTTTCTCAGCAGATTCCTGCTATCATATTTGGGTAAACATTTTACATGAAATCATTTAATATCCCACATCTTTGACAATAGGTTGGTAGCGTTTTCTATCCTTCTCCCCTTATACCGCCATTCCTCTAATCATCTTATATTGCTCCGAGGAGTAACCGTATTGCGCTTTTACGTAGGCTTTAATACGCTGCACACGATCATGCAGATCGTCATAAAGCGCCAGATGCTTCGCCTTTACGGTTTTAAGATCAGTGATATACTTCGCGACCGAGTCGTTCAGATTCGTAGCCTCTTGCGATAATGTTTTTAAAGAATCGACCGTAAGTTGCGTATTCGAAGGATTATAGCCGGTTAGCTCGCCCAAGATCGTAATGATGTTATTAAAGTTCTGAATTAACGACCCGAATGATTGTTCCGAACGGCTGATGGTTTTCGTCTCCGGCCCTGCGGTCGGATCTTTCGGAGCTTTTGGTACTTTGATACTCCGCATTTTCTTTACATATACCCTAATCGATTCTAACTCGAGGGAATCTTTTCCGAACTGTGCTTCAACGGCTCCACAAATAGAGGTAACGACTTTCGAAATGGACATTTCCGAATCATGATAGACCAGTACGCGTTTACTGTTTGCTCCCTTATACAATTGCTGGATATGAACGACTTCGGCATTCGCTCCGATGATCAGGTTCAGTAAATCATTCATTCCACTGACCGACTCCTCGGGTCTGGGCGGATTATATCCGTCGAATTGCCCGATGTAATGTACTAAATCTTGTGCCTTACGCAATTTTGCGCCAAAACCTACTTCTGAATAGTTTGCCATCGTTACTTAAATTTAAATGTTTAACAAATAATGAATTATCTTTTCCGCTTCAAATATAATACATTTTCATCAAAAAAGTACCCTTAATTATTGGATTTAATTATTATTAACTTTTTAAGGCTTGAATATATGCTTATAAGAAAGAAAAATTCCTGTTTCTTTTTCAATATAATCTTCTTTTTATTCGAATTTTATCCATAAGATTAAGCTGTATGACGATAAGAAAAAGTTTATATACTATTTGATAAGCTGTAGAAGTATTTTTTCTTCTTGGAGTTGTCAAATGGTTAAAAAGATAAAATGAGTAAAGCAAAAGAGAAGTTTAGCATGGCAAAAGAACCTTTCAATTGTGAAGAAGATAAAATGAATTGTGAAGAAGATAAAATAAACAAAACAAAAGAGAAGTTCATTATGGCAAAAAAACCTTTCAATTGTGAAGAAGATAAAATGAATTGTGAAGAAGATAAAATGAATTGTGAAGAAGATAAAATAAACAAAGCAAAAGAGAAGTTCATTATGGCAAAAGAACCTTTCGATTGTAAAGAAGATAAAATGAATTGCAAAGAAGATAAAATGAGCAAAGCAAAAGAGAAGTTTAGCATAGCAAAAAAGAAAATAATCTTATCAAAAGAGCAATCAGTTAAACCTCAAAATCTTTTTATCTCTTTCAAAGTCTCTCTAAACAGATAAAAACAGCAACCCATCATTTGAGAAAATAAAATAAAGACAGAAAAAGTGAAGGTATTTTATTAGGGAAAGAGATTAATTGATACATAAGTACTATTAAGCAAGTCACTTTTTGCATTTTAATGGTTAGTTGTCAAGAATTAATGGTTATTTGCCGGGTACATGATTCAGAGTGTATCATCCATGACCATTGACCATTAACTATTGACACTTATCATCGCTCGGAGAGCGACAAACAACTCAAGCTCTAAATACCTCTACGGAGCACAAGGGCTGAAAGCCCAATATAGTTCAGCCCCATCCCGCAAGGGTGGGGTAATTCATACCCATACCTTATTCAGAGGGCTGAAAGCCTGAATTAAATTAGGGGTCAGCCATCCGTTTTTAGCCGTTAGCGCAACAGTTAAACACCCGAAGGACATCATTTTTCACTTTTAGTTCTTCACTTTTCATTTTTCATTTCATTGCGTTCGGATCTTTAGCATGCAGTTGCTGCGTAGAGCTTAATAATATACACAAACTCCCTTCTTTATCGTTTTCGGCAGCAAGCCGGCAAAGGAAGAGAATAAAAAAATCGTATCTTTGCGCAGGTAAAGAATATCCGGATGACTCCTTTTCTACAACAGATCGCAACCTTGTTTTACGAGACGTACGGCACCGACATACAACAGATGGCCTTCGTGTTTCCCAACCGTCGTGCCGGACTGTTTTTTCGCAAATACCTCTCGCAAGCAGCCGGCCGACCGATTTTTTCGCCGGCCATACGAACCATCAGCGAACTGTTCGCGCAATTGAGCGACAAGCAACCGGCCGACCGGTTGCAAATGCTCTTCCTTCTTTACCATATCTACATCCGCCACAGCGGAGCAAAGGAAACGTTCGACGATTTCGTGTTCTGGGGCGAGATGTTACTTAACGATTTCGATGACGTAGATAAATACATGGCCGACGCGCGCCAATTGTTTACGAACGTGACCGACTTGCACGAAGTAGAGAAAGACTTGAGCTACCTGCAACCGCATCAGATCGAAGCCATCCGCGCGTTCTGGTCATCGTTCCGCCCCGGCGAAGAAGGAGCGAGCCGCCGCTACTTCCTAAGCGTCTGGCAGATGCTCTATGCGATCTACCGCGAGCTGCGCGACACATTAGCCGCACAAGGCAAAGGGTACGAAGGGATGATCAGCCGTGAGGTGGTCGAACATATTGAGCGCGAAGGCGCTTGCCGGCTGCCTTACTCGAAAGTAGTCTTCGTCGGGTTAAGCGCCCTCTCGAAAACCGAATACACACTGCTCCGATTGTTGCAGCAACAAGAGATCGCCGACTTCTATTGGGATACCGGCACGGGCGACAAGGTGATGGACTCGGACAACCGGGCGTCGTACTTCGTGCGCGAATACGTGAAGCAGTTCCCCTCGTCGCTGAAGCTTCCTCCGGAGCCGCCGTACACGCCCGACATTACGCTGATCGGCATCCCTTCACGCATCGGGCAGGCCAAACAGGTGCATGCCCTGCTCGAAGAAGCGCTGGGCGGACGTGACGAGATGAGCGCCGACGAAGCTTTACGCACGGCCGTGGTACTGCCCGACGAACAACTGCTCATCCCCGTGCTTCATTCCGTGCCCGAAGCCATTCGGCACATCAACGTCACGCTGGGTTATCCGCTTTCCGGCACGCCCGTAGCCTCCTTGATGGAAGCCGTGCTCGCATTGCGGAAAAACGTGCGCGTTATCGACGGAAAGCCCTGCTTTTATCATCGCGAGGTCTTGCCCGTGCTTAATCATCGGTATATTCAGGCTACGTCGCCCGCCGAGATCGTCGCCATCGTCAGGCAGATTACCGACAACAACCGCATCTACATCGCCGCGGCCGACCTGCAACAGACGCCTCTGCTCACGCTGATCTTCGACCCTGCGCCAACGACCGTCGACGTCTCATCCTACCTCATCGCCGTGCTTCAAGAGCTGAACCGCATACTCTCCGCCCAACGCATCGAGCGAGATGCCGACGACGAAGATGAACCCACCGGCATGGACGAGCTGGAGCAGGAATTCGTTTACCATTATTTCACGACGGTCAACCGGATGAGAGACCTTATCGGAGCGTCGCGCATCGAAATGTCGGTCGATACGTACGCGCGGCTGCTCGAACGGCTCACCGAAACGATCACGATCCCTTTCCGCGGCGAACCGTTGTCGGGACTTCAGGTCATGGGAGTGCTCGAAACACGCGTGCTTGATTTTGAAAGGCTGATCGTGCTCTCTGTGAACGAAGGCTTTTTCCCTGCCCGCAAAGCCACAGCTTCGTTCATTCCCTATAACTTGAGACGAGGCTTCGGACTGCCAACCTACGAACATCAGGACAGCATCTGGGCTTATCATTTCTACCGGATGATCGCACGCGCCAAACACGTGACGCTGCTCTACGACACGCGTACCGACGGATTGAACACGGGCGAGGTAAGCCGCTACGTGCATCAGCTGCGTTACCATTACGAAACGCCGCTGCGTGAAAAATTGGTTGTTTACAACATTGCTTCCTCGAGGCCTCCGGCCTTGCAAGTGGTCAAAACCGAAGAGACCCTCCGCCGCCTCGACGATTTTCTGAGCGGCGGCACGCGGGCGCTCTCGGCCAGCACCATCAATACGTATTTGGATTGCCCGCTGAAGTTTTATTTCTCTTCGGTCGAAAAACTAAAGGAGGAAGAAGACGTCGCCGAAAGCGTCGACAACCGTGTGTTCGGAAACATCCTGCATCAGGTCATGGAAGAGTCGTACCGCCCCTACTGCGGAGCGCAAGTAACGGCCGATCTGTTGCGACTCGCGGCCGACGAAAAGGTACTCACCGAAAAAATTCAGCGCGCATTCGCCGAACTCTTTTTCCACACCGCCGAGCCACGTCCCCTGAGCGGACAGAGCTACCTGACCGGCGAGATGATCCGGAAATATGTACGCAAAATCCTCGAACGCGACCGCCGTCTCACCCCCTTCCGCTACGTCGCCTCGGAGATGAAGATTCATCACCCTTTCACACTTACCGACGGACGAACCGTAAACCTCAAAGGCTTTATCGACCGTCTCGACGAAGTGCGCGACACTATCCGCGTAGTGGACTACAAGACCGGCACGAAGAAAGATATGCACTTCAAAACCGTAGAAAACCTCTTCGATCGCACCGACGAGAAGCGTCAGCCCGCCATCATGCAGGTATTTACCTACGCGTGGATGTACGGCGACCGAAGCAACGGCATGCCCATACAACCCTCGATCTACTACGTACGCCATCTCTTTGCCGACGACTTCGACCCGTCTGTCTATCGGGGCAAGGAGAAAGAGCAGATCACCGACTTTGTCGTCGTGCGCGACGAGTTCGAAGACAATCTCCGCCATTGCCTCGACGAGATATTCGATCCCTCCGTACCTTTCGGACAAACGCTCCACGCCAAAATGTGTTCTTATTGTCCCTTTGCCGATATCTGCGGGCGATAAATCGTTTATATTCAACGATTCCTTTTTATCATGTGTTAATTCCTGCCTTAGATGGCTTGTTCCTTGATTTTATTTATATCTTTGCCCCAACGTATTTACTAATTAACAACACAAAGTAATTAAAAAGCTATGAGAAAGCACAATTTTTATGCTGGACCCTCGATTTTGAGCGAGTACACGATTAAGAACACGGCCGACGCCGTATTGAATTTTGCAGGCACGGGATTATCCCTGCTCGAAGTGTCCCACCGGGGTAAAGAATTTGTGGCCGTCAACGACGAAGCGCGCGCATTGATTAAAGAACTGCTCGACGTTCCCGCCACACACGAAGTCGTCTTCCTGGGCGGTGGAGCAAGCCTTCAATTCTGCATGGTACCCTACAACCTGTTGAAGAAAAAAGCCTCCTACCTCGATACCGGTACATGGGCATCGAAAGCCATTAAAGAAGCGAAATTCTTTGGCGAAGTAGACCTCGTGGCATCGTCGAAAGACAAAAATTACACGTACATCCCCAAGAACTACACCCTTGCGCCGGATACGGAGTATTTCCACATCACGACGAACAATACCATCTACGGAACGGAGATTCATGACATCCCGCAGGTGAACGTGCCCCTTGTGGCCGACATGTCGTCCGACATCTTCTCGTTCCCGGTCGACGTTTCCAAATTCGACATCATCTATGCCGGAGCACAGAAGAACCTCGCACCTTCGGGCGTGACCATCGTCATCGTTCGCAAAGACGCGCTCGGAAAAGTGGAACGTCCCATCCCGACCATGCTGAATTACCAAACTCATATCGATAAAGATTCGATGTTCAACACTCCGCCCGTATTGCCGATCTTCGCCGCGCTGCAAACGCTGAAATGGTATAAGGAACAAGGAGGAGTCAAGGTATTACAGAAGAAGAATCAGGAAAAAGCGGCCGTGCTGTACGACGAAATCGACCGTAATAAACTCTTCCGCGGTACGGCAGTGCCCGAAGACCGTTCGTTGATGAATGTCTGCTTCGTCATGAACGACGAATATAAAGAACTTGAAAGTTCGTTCGCCGAATTTGCTGCTGCTGCCGGAATGGTCGGTATCAAGGGACATCGTTCGGTAGGCGGCTTCCGCGCATCGCTCTACAACGCTATGCCCCTCGAGAGCGTAAAAGCATTAGTAGAAACAATGAAGGAATTTGAGAAAAAGAATTGAAATATTTAGCTGTTTAAATGTTTAGTTGTTTGTAAGTATCGCGTTATTTTCGGATGAATGGAACATCTGTATGCGTTTGAGAAATTAGATGCCTGGCAGGTTTCGCGTGTTTTTGTCAAAGAAGTCTATCATTTTCTGCAAAAAAACGCTGATTTCGAGCCATACAATATAGCAAGTCATATACGGCGTGCAGCTGTTTCTGTTCCTCTGAATATTGCCGAGGGTACAGCCCGACAATTATTAGAAGAACAATCGTACTTTTCGAAAATCGCGTATGGTCATTGCTCGAAGTGTGTTGTTTGCTGATTCTTGCAAAAGATTTGAATTTTATCAATGAAGATGATTTCTTGAGAATGTCCGTTCAAATGGGTATCTTATAACCTTATAATTAATTAGGAGGGAATATGACATATCTTTATTTAATGGAGAATAAAAAAGAATTAACATATCAAATAATTCAACAGCATGTCCAGTACCTGCGAGTATTGGATGAAAAGGGAGTATTGATCTTATGCGGCCCTTTTCAGGATTTTCCCGGAGGAGTTGTCATTTTTAGAGCTGATAATCAAATAGAAGCGGTCAAGATAGCAGAAAACGATCCATTCATTTTATCAGGCTGTAAAACCTATAAACTGCATTGTCTTGAAATAGCAAATGCGGAAAACGGATATCTTCTTTAAATGAGAAATTGTGAAAATGATGTATCAGGTTTTGCAGAGGAAATTATGAAGCGATAGACTGCATACACGGAGCAAAGAATTGTCGAATAAGCTGAAAGAGTTGAAATAAAGTCAGATTAAACGAATTCATACACAACAAACAGATAAACGATCGAACCTGTAAACAAAAAGAGAAATGAAAGTACTTGTAGCAACAGAAAAACCGTTTGCCGCTGTGGCAGTGAAAGGAATCCGTGAAACTGTAGAGCAAGCCGGAATGGAATGCGTGCTGTTGGAAAAATATACCGATAAAGCCCAACTGCTCGATGCCGTGAAAGATGTGGACGCGCTTATCGTCCGCAGCGATAAGGTCGACAGCGAAGTGCTGGATGCGGCCAAGCAACTGAAAATTGTAGTGCGCGCCGGCGCAGGCTATGACAACGTAGACCTCGAGGCCGCGACAGCGCACAACGTATGCGTGATGAATACGCCGGGGCAAAACTCGAACGCCGTGGCCGAGCTGGCATTAGGCTTGATGGTATACGGCGTACGCAGCATGTTCAACGGATCTTCCGGCTCCGAACTGCTGGGTAAGAAACTCGGAATCCATGCCTACGGCAACATCGGACGCATCGTCGCACGCATCGCCAAAGGGTTCGGGATGGAGGTCTACGCCTATCATCACTCGCGCCCCGCCAGCGTCATCGAGGCTGACGGCGTGAAAGCCGTTTCATCGGCCGAAGAATTGTACAAAACGTGCCAGTTCATCTCCTTGCATGTTCCGTCCAGACCCGAAACGAAAAACCTGATCGGTTACGATCTGCTTTCCGGCATGCCTAAGGGAGCCATGCTCATCAACACGGCACGCAAGGAAGTGGTTAACGAGGCCGATCTGGTCAAGGTGATGGAAGAACGCCCCGACTTCAAGTACCTCACGGACATCATGCCGGGCAATCATGCCGAACTGACTGAGACGTTTGCCGGACGCTACTTCAGTACTCCCAAGAAAATGGGTGCGCAAACGGCCGAAGCCAACATCAACGCCGGCATCGCCGCAGCCAACCAGATTGTGGACTTCCTGAAGAACGGTAATCGAACATTTCAGGTAAACAAGTAATGAACCGGAAAGACCCCCCGCAGATCATGCACACGATCGTTATTATCGTGTTTGCGATTACGATTTTGGGAGGTCTTTTAATATGAATCCAACATGAAAATCAAACCTTTCAAAGGCATACGTCCGCCGAAGGACGTAGTGGAACAGGTACAGTCTCGCCCGTACGACGTATTGAATTCCGAAGAAGCGCGTGCCGAAGCGCAGGGTAACGAAAAGTCGCTCTATCGCATCATCAAACCCGAAATAGACTTCCCCGTCGGCACCGACGAGCATGACCCGAAAGTCTATGATAAAGCGGCGGAGAACTTCAAAATGTTTCAAGACAAAGGGTGGCTGGTACAAGACGACAAAGAACAGTACTACATCTACACCCAGACGATGGATGGAAAGACTCAGTATGGGTTAGTCGTTTGCGCTTATGTCGAAGACTATATGACCGGCAAAATCAAGAAGCACGAACTCACGCGCCGCGACAAGGAAGAGGACCGTATGAAGCACGTGCGGGTGAACAATGCCAATATCGAACCCGTATTCTTCGCTTATCCCGAAAACGGAGAGATCGACGCGCTTGTTGCCAAATATACGGCCGGGCAGCCCGAATATGATTTTACGGCCGCGTTAGACGGTTTCGGTCATACGTTCTGGGTGATTAACGACGAGGCCGATATCCGGCGCATCACCGAACTGTTTGCAGCCATGCCGGCCATGTATATCGCCGACGGGCATCACCGTTCGGCCGCGGCCGCGCTCGTCGGCGCCGAGAAAGCGCAGCAAAACCCGAACCATCGCGGCGATGAGGAATATAACTACTTCATGGCTGTTTGTTTTCCGGCCAACCAATTGACGATTATCGATTACAACCGCGTCGTGAAAGACCTGAACGGACTGTCGGACGAAGCCTTTCTGGACAGACTTTCCAAACACTTTACCGTCGAAAAGAAAGGTCCGGAGATTTTCAAACCGACACGTCTGCACGAGTTCTCGCTCTACCTCAGCGGAAACTGGTATTCGCTCACGGCCAAACCGGGAACGTATGACGACAATGACCCGATCGGCGTGCTCGACGTAACGATCTCATCGAACCTGATTCTCGACGAAATTCTTGGAATCAAAGATTTGCGTAGTGATAAACGGATCGACTTCGTCGGCGGTATCCGTGGATTAGGCGAGTTGAAAAAACGGGTCGACAGCGGCGAAATGAAAGTGGCGCTTGCGCTCTACCCCGTCTCGATGAAGCAATTGATCGACATCGCCGATACAAGCAATATCATGCCACCCAAAACGACGTGGTTCGAACCGAAACTGCGTTCGGGACTGGTAATTCATAAACTGACTTAAAAAAAACGACGGAGCGCGGAGGATCAAGAGATACCTCGCGCTTCGTTTTTTATGACTATGATAAAAAACATTGTATTCGATATGGGAGGCGTGCTGGTAGACCTCTCGCGTGAGTGTTCCGTCCGTCAGTTCGAGGCTTTGGGAGTCAGCGACGCGTCTGACCTCATCAATCCTTACAGCCATAACGGACTGTTCGGTTCGCTTGAAAACGGTGACATCACAACGCTCGAATTCTGCCAACTATTATCCGATCATTGCGGAAAAGAACTTCGCCCCGATGCCATCCGTGAAGCATGGAAGAGCATGGTCAATCCCGCGCCCGTCTATAAGCTCGACTACATTCTGGAACTCCGTAAACAATACAAATGCTACGTGCTGAGCAATAACAACGATATGATCGTGGAATGGGCAAAAACGAGCGACTTCTCCGAGGCCCGCCGCCCGATTTCCGACTATTTCGATCGGATGTATTTCTCGTACGAACTGAAATGCATGAAACCCCATCCCGAAATTTTCCGGAAAATGATCGCCGACAGCGGCGTCATCCCCTCCGAATCTTTATATATCGACGATGGCATACAGCATCTCGAAACGGCAAGGTCGTTAGGATTCGTAACCTTGCTTGCTGAAAACGGGAAAGACTGGCGAGCCGATGTCGACCGATGCCTTAAACAACTTTGATCTCGGCACTCGTTGTACCTTCTCACCGTATCTGCAGAAAACAAAGAGAGAGAGACGCCACTGACCAGTTACGATCTCTGGTTCAACCGTTTCGTCAGAAACTCCTGCAAGATCAGCGCATGATTGCCGGCTGCGTTTTTCGAAGCATAAAGCAATGTGACTGTTTGCTGTCCACGAAGCCGATCGATAAACGTTTCGACTGCCGGATTCTCATTCAGCTCCTGCCGATATCTCTGCACAAACTCCGCCCAATGTCCCGTTTCGTCCTGATGGAACCATTGTCGCAGAGATGGGCTCGGCGTGATGTCCTTCGCCCATACGTCGTAAAGTAATTGCTCTTTTTTGATGCCCCGCGGCCATAATCGGTCCACCAATACTCTAAACCCGTCCGACGCTTCTTCCGGCTCGTAAACCCTTTTTATTCGAACTTGTACCATTTCTTTATCTTATGGTTATGACTTTGCTTGATCGTTTTTAACAGACACAGCCCGCTCTTTCCTCTCTTTTCGTAAATCCTCCTGCGGCTGCTGCCCTAACTTCTTGCCGATATTGCCGCGCACTGTGCCAGATAGTAAGCACACCGGCAACAGATAATCACTAACACCCACGATACAGTATGCAGGAAAGGCTCTCCGATACCTGTGGAGCCGAAGACATGCAACAGCATGAACAATATAAGCCGCAAAGTGAGTGATGAAAGACTTCTTTTTCATCTTTCGGTACGTATTTTGATTCATCGTGCTTTTGTCGAATGCAAAGATACACAGGTTTCATTGAACAGCTGCACCCCAAACGTTGCTTTTTTTCATTGCCATCCGATAAAATCTTCCCTACGACCAATGTAAGAAGAAACGACTTTAAAACGATGATTTATTGAATCATTCGGTCCTTATTCGTTTTTATCTCATAAAAACAGGAGATTTGGGACATGAAGGAAGAGTTCGTGCGTATGATACATACCAAACTTTTGAGTAAATGATCCGTATCCGGAGAGTCGATCTCTTCTCAACGGGCGCCATCGTGTCCGAGATTTTCATAGATGCTGTTTGATATGATTTTTTTCTATGTTAAACGAATAGTAATTAAAATAAAATTTGTATTTTTGTCACGAGAATTATATAGCTGTTTGATTACTAACGAAAAAAAAGAATTTGGCCGTGATAAAATTAAAACCGTTAAGCCATTTTGTAATGCAAAAGCCGAATGCGAGCTTATTGCTGTTTGTTACCACCCTTGCAGCCGTTATACTGGCTAATACACCGTGGGGCGAAGCATATTACCGTCTTCTCGACTTTCCCATCAATTTTCGGTTTGGTGATTTTGTGTTTTTTGCGCATCATGGCGAACCGATGTCTTTGTTGGCTTTTGTGAACGATGCCTTGATGGCCATCTTCTTTTTTGTCGTAGGGCTGGAAATCAAAGAAGAGATTTTAGTAGGCGAATTAAGTTCATTCAGAAAAGCGTTGCTTCCGGTGATCGCAGCCTGTGGAGGCATGATTGTGCCGGTACTTGTTTATTTTGCGATTTGTCATCAACATCCCGAATCGAATGGAGCAGCCATTCCGATGGCTACCGATATTGCATTTGCCCTCGCGGTATTGGGGCTTTTCGGGAAACGCGTTCCGTTAAGTTTGAAGATATTCCTGACCGCATTGGCTATTGTCGACGATATCGGCGGGATTATAGTGATTGCGCTTTTTTACAGCAGTCATATTGCCCTACCTCCTTTATTGATTTCGGTCGTTCTGCTGGCCGGCTTATATCTTGGCGGACGATTAAATATTAACAATGTACTGTTTTACTATGTTGGTGGTTTTATTGTCTGGCTATTGTTCTTAGAGTCGGGTATTCACCCTTCCATCGCAGGAGTGATGGTTGCCTTTACGGTACCGGCCAGACCGAAGATAAAACTGGATGAGTTTGCCGGAGAAATGAGGGAGAATCTGTCGTTACTGGATTTTTCTCAAGTCAAACACTCACGTCGATCCTCGGTGTTGAGTCCCGGTCAGGTATTGCTTCTGAGTAATATACATCGTATTTCCAGCAATACGGTCAGTCCGCTGCAACGAATTGTACACCGGCTCAATCCGATGGTTAGCTATTTTATTCTCCCGTTGTTCGCATTTGTCAATGCGGGGGTACGTTTCGAAGGATTTGAGCCTTCGGCCCTATTAGGTATACCTCTTGCCGTTTTTCTGGGGTTGTTTGTGGGCAAGACTGTCGGAATTTTTCTGTTTGTCTATGTGTCGGTGAAGACGGGGCTTGTTTCGGTTTCGCAAGGCCTCACCAAAAAAGGAATGTTCGGTGTTTCGATGCTGGGGGGGATCGGTTTTACCGTTTCCTTGTTTATTGCGAATCTTTCGTTCGCATCATTGCCCGAAATCGGGCCGGTGCTGCTGAACGAAGCGAAGCTGGGTATTTTTGCCGGATCATTGGTCTCGGGACTGTGTGGATACCAGTATTTGAAACGTGTTTTACCTCCTGAGGAGAAATCGGAAGAGTAAAAAAAGAAACAATTATCGAGAGTCGATAATTGTATATATTCATTTTAAATTTAAATTATTATTGAACATGGGATTTGTTAAAGAATTTAAAGAGTTTGCTATGCGCGGCAATGTGCTGGATATGGCAGTAGGTATCGTGATCGGTGGTGCCTTTGGAAAGATAGTTTCTTCGTTTGTCGCAGACTTAATAACCCCTCCGTTAGGCTTACTTATCGGAGGCGTGAATTTCTCCGATCTGAAGATTGTCTTGAAACAGGCTGTTATGCAGGGTGAAGAAGTGATTTCGCCCGAAGTGGTATTAGGCTATGGAAACTTTATTCAGGTCATTTTTGACTTCCTGATTATCGCGTTTGCTATTTTCATGTTGCTGAAGGCCGTGAATAAGTTTAAAAGAAAAAAAGAAGAAGCTCCGGAAGCCCCGGCTGCTCCTCCTGCCGATGTGCAGCTTTTGACGGAAATCCGCGATTTGCTGAAGAAGAATTAATCTATGTAAACCGGTGCGTCCGGATGGTGGCGAAGTTCGTCCATCATCCGGATGTCTTCCGGTATCGTTCGGTCCAAGGATAACGGCGGTAAGTTATCCAAAGCAAAAAAACCTTGATCGAGAATATCGAACGAACCGGACAATTTTCCTCCCAAAACCTTGCAAAGAATAAACATTTTGTAGATGTAAAACGGACCAGCCGGATATGGGTGACACCGTTTGTCTATGACGGCCAGCAGACGTTCGGCACGTACATCAAGTCCCGTTTCTTCTTTTGTCTCCTTTTCGGCTACCTCTTTAGGGGTATAACCCACGTCAGACCATCCTCCGGGCATAGCCCAACGACCGTCTGCTTTCTCGCGTACCAGCAAAATCTCATCTTTTTCGTTGAAAATGACAGCCCTGATGTCGACCTTGGGGGTTACATATTCTTTTGTGGGAAGATAACAGGCGTCAATCTCTTCTTCCTTAATACCGCTGGTGATGCCGGTGATGCGGTTGCTTATCTCGATCAACTCCTGACAGCGGTCAATTTCGTATTCATTAGCTGAATAAGCCAAGCCTGTTTGTGAAAGCGCCCGGATGCGTTGTGCAAGTGTAATCAGTTCTTTTCCTTTTTCCATTGAGTAATCCAACAATTTTGATTTTTAAAACGATGCAAAATTCAGATTATTTTCTAATTTTGCCAAAAAACTTGGTAAGGAAAAACAGCCATAGAAAACGCATGACATAAACATGAATAACAATAAATAAATATGAGAAGATCTGTATATAATGTTGCCGCCGTTATCGGGTTGGTTTTTTGCAGTCTGACTGCTTTCTCACAAGATGTGTTCGAAAAATATTTCGAGGCCAGGTGCCTGCGTGTGGATTTTGCTCTCAGCGGTGATGCACAGGAACAACGTGCGGCATTGCAGCAACTTCGTGAGGAGCCTGTGTGGGGTGGTCCGAGGAAGAATTTGATTGATCCGTTCGGTTATGGCGGATATTATGTCAAGGTCTATGACCGGGCGACAAAGCAATTGATATACAGTCGAGGGTTCAATACGCTGTTTGAGGAGTGGCGTACGACGGAGCAGGCAAAGAATCAACAGCAATCGTGGACGAACAGTTTCTCCATGCCGTATCCCAAACAGCCCGTTGAGGTAGAACTGTCGGCACGCAATAAAGCTGATAACTGCTTCTATCCGCTTCTGAAAATCGAAGTCGATCCGCAGAGTATTTTTATCGATCGGGGTGCGTTGAAGAATCATCCGGTGAGGCGTTTGCAAGACGAGGGGGATATGGCGGAAAAAGTCGATTTTGTGTTTCTTCCCGAGGGATATACGGAAGCTGAAATGGGTAAGTTCGAAGCTGATGCACGGCGTTTTATGGAGTTATTGTTTGCTACCCCTCCTTACGATGCCCGCCGCTCGGATTTCAATGTGTGGGCGGTTGATGTACCCTCCGAAGAGTCGGGTACGGATATTTCCGGTAAAGGTATCTATCGGAATACGGCTTTTGGTTCGGGCTTTTATACATTCGGTCTGGATCGTTACCTGACTACTTCCGATATGAAATCGATTCGTGATGCGTTATGGAACGTACCTTGCGATGCGATTTTTATCCTTGTCAACTCGTCCGATTATGGCGGCGGGGGCATCTATAACTACTATGCGATGGGGACGGCTGATCATGAGCGCACGGCGAAAGTGTTTGTTCATGAGCTGGGGCATAGTTTTGCCGGTCTGGCCGACGAATATTTCGAATCGGAGGTGGCATATAGCGATTTTTACAATGTGAAACTCGAGCCGTGGGAACCCAATATTACTACGCTGGTAGATTTTGACTCCAAATGGAAGGATTTGTTATCTGAAGAGACTCCTGTCCCTACGCCTGCTGCGGGAAACGAAGCAAAACCGGGGGTATATGAAGGCGGAGGCTATGTCGCTAAAGGTGTTTACCGTCCGATGGTACATTGCATGATGCGTGACTATCATCCGTTCTGCCCGGCCTGCCGGCGTGCGATTTTAAAAATGATCGACTATCTCTCGGACAAATAGGCGCGTTATCCTTCGATTTCGCTCAGTTCGAGCCAGCGCATCGATTTTTCGTCAAGTTCGTTGTTGAGTAGAGGGAGACGTTTCGATTTCTCGGTCAACTCCTCGACGGAGAGCGTGCCGCTACATAACGCATTTTCCAGCGTTTGTTTTTCGGCCTCCAGGGCTTCGATCTCTTTTTCCAGCGTTTCCAGTTCCATCCGTTCCTTGTATGAGAGCCGACGCTTGTCATTCGTCCGCTGACGTTGTGCCGAAGTTTCTGTTCCCGTTCCCTGCTTCGGGGATGCTTCGGCCTCCTCGCGTTCGCGGCGCAGTTTTTCTTCCTTCCATTCGCGATACTGGGTGTAGTTGCCGGGGAAGTCTTGAATCTCGGCATTGCCGTGGAAGATAAGCACATGATCGACGACCTTATCCATGAAGTAGCGGTCGTGCGAGACGACGATCACGCAGCCTTTGAAGCTTCGCAAATATTCTTCGAGGACGTTCAGCGTGGCGATATCGAAGTCGTTCGTCGGCTCGTCGAGCACCAGAAAGTTCGGGTTACGCATCAGGATGGTGCAGAGATACAATCTTCGTTTCTCGCCTCCGCTGAGTTTATACACATAGTTATGCTGTTTCTCCGGAGGGAAAAGAAAATGTCCGAGGAACTGCGATGCCGTCAGTATTTTTCCGTCGCCAAGGGTCAGGTGTTCAGCGATGTCGTGTACGATGTCGATGACTTTGGCGTTCTCGTCGAATGACAGTCCGTCTTGGCTGTAATAGCCGAAACGCACTGTTTCACCGATATCGAAATGTCCGCTGTCCGGAGCGACTTCTCCAATCAGCATCTTGATAAAGGTCGATTTGCCGGTTCCGTTCTGTCCGATGATGCCCAGCTTTTCGTATCGTGCGAACGTGTAATTGAAATTCTCCAGAATACGCAAATCGTCGAACCGTTTGCAGACATTTACCGCATCGAAGATTTTGGATCCGATATAAGCCGATTTGACATTCAGCTTGACATTTCCGGCTTCCCGTTTCTGCTTGATTTTCTCTTCCAGCTCGTGAAACGCATCGATTCGGTATTTCGCTTTTCCGGCGCGTGCCTGTGGCTGACGCCGCATCCATTCCAATTCTTTTTTGTACAAATTATTGGCTCGTGCAAGTTCCGCGTGGCCGGCTGCCGTATGCTCTGTTTTCTTCTCTACGTAATACGCATAATTACCTTTGTACGAAAAGAGAGATTTCCGGTCTATTTCGATGATCCGGCTGCATATACGGTCTAAGAAATAACGATCGTGAGTGACCATCAGCAGGCTGAGGGATGACCGGTTGAGGTAGTTTTCGAGCCATTCCACCATTTCGAGGTCGAGGTGGTTGGTCGGCTCATCGAGCAGGAGCAGATCGGGTTCGGTAATCAGAACGTTGGCCAGTGCGACACGTTTCAACTGTCCACCCGAAAGGGTTTCGATCGGCTGGTCGAAATGTTTTATTTTCAGTTCGGTGAGGATCTGTTTCGCTTTCCGTTCGTAGTCCCACGCCTTCTCCTGCTCCATGCGGGTGATAAGCGTTTCCATTCGTTCCGCATCGGCATTGGAGGCAAGGGCTGCCTCATACTCGGCAATGAGTTGCACGGTGCGGTTGGGCGAATGGAAGCAGGCTTCCAGCACCGTCAGTTCGTCGGGGTACCGTGGCGACTGTTCCAGCCAGGCTACTTGCCCGTCGTTTCGGAACACGATGCTGCCGCTGTCATGCCCTTCTTTTCCGGCAATGATTTGCAGCAGCGTCGTTTTTCCCGACCCGTTGGGAGCGATCAGTCCGACCTTTTCGCCTTGTGCGATGCCAAACGAAATGTCTTTGAAGAGCACCAGATCGCCGAAGCTCTTCGTCAGATGATCGACCTGCAGAAACGGTGTCATTGTGTGCGTAGCGATGAGCGAAAAGTGACTGTTCTCAACTTTGTTCTTTGAGGATAACGTCGTGTGCGCCGCCTTCGACGATGCTGGTCGACGAGACTAACGTAATCCGGGCATCGCGCTGAAGTTCCTTGAGCGTGATAGAGCCGCAGCTGCACATCGTAGCTTTGATTTTTCCGAGCGTGATCTCGAGATTGTCTTTCATCTTGCCGGCATAGGGTACATAACTGTCAACGCCTTCCTCAAATTTCAACGTCTCGGATCCGCCTGTGTCGTAGCGTTGCCAGTTTTTGGCACGGTTCGAACCTTCGCCCCAATATTCTTTGACGTAGTTGTTACCGATACGCAGGGTCTGCGTGGGCGATTCGTCGAAGCGAGCGAAGTAACGTCCCATCATCAGGAAGTCGGCGCCCATGGCTAAAGCGAGGGTCATGTGGTAGTCATGTACCAGTCCGCCATCGCTGCAAATCGGAATGTAGATACCTTTTTCCTTGGAATAACTATCGCGCGCCTGCGCCACGTCGATCAGTGCTGTGGCCTGTCCGCGTCCGATACCCTTCTGTTCGCGGGTGATACAGATCGAACCGCCTCCGATACCGACCTTGATAAAGTCGGCACCTGCATCGACGAGGTAGCGGAAGCCTTTCTCATCGACGATATTTCCCGCGCCTACCGGAATGTCATAGTGGCTCTTGATCCATTGCAACGTCTCTTGTTGCCATTCGGAATAGCCGTCGGATGAGTCGATGCAGAGAGCGTCGACTCCTGCTTCGACGAGTGCCGGCACTCGCTCTTTATAGTCGCGCGTATTGATACCGGCGCCAACGAGGAGTTTCTTCGTTTCGTCCGAAAGTTCATCGGGGTTATTGCGATGGCTGTCATAATCTTTCCGAAAGACAAAGTAGGCCAGTTTCTGGTCTTTATCGATAATGGGCAGTGAGTTGAGACGATGCTCCCACAAGATTTGATTGGCTTCGCTCAGTGTGATTCCCAATTGTCCGACAATCAGTTTGGGGAATGGGGTCATAAATTCTTTGACCTTCATGTCCGGGCTGTCTTTTTCGGTACGGTAGTCGCGGCTGGTGACGATACCGAGCAGCGTGCCGTTCGACGTACCGTCGTCCGTAATGCCGATTGTCGAGTGTCCTGTACTTTTCACGAGCTTGACGACGTCGGCCAGCGTATGTTCCGGAGTCAGGTTCGAGTCACTGACAACGAAGCCTGCCTTGAATTTCTTTACTTTGCGAACCATCTCGGCCTGACTTTCGACAGGCTGCGATCCGAAGATAAATGAAAGTCCTCCGTTGCGAGCCAACTCGATAGCCAATTCGGGTCCGGAAACGGCTTGCATGATAGCCGAAACAAACGGGATATTTAACTCGATAAGCGGTTTTTCTCCGGCAGGGTGCTTCACTAACGGTGTCTTGAGTGAGACATTCGCGGGAGTGCATTGTTTGGTTGTCAGACCGGGAATCAGGAGGTATTCTCCGAACGTTCTGGATACATCTTCTAAATAAACAGCCATAATCTATAAGTTTTGAGATGAAAAAATTGTACAAAAGTAGCGTTTTTCCTCAAATATGCAAAAAGAGGCACTTCAGCGGGCAGGGGTGACGCATTAAAATTGCATTGTCATTAGTTGTTGTGGCTTCATTCGAGCCAGTTTCTTTTGGATGCGAGGGATTGAGG
>NZ_JBQNAZ010000009.1:0-82457 GCF_052170195.1 Tannerella sp.
GGGCTTCGAGTAAGATGATTTTGTCTTTTTGAGTTTTACCGGACAGCAATAAAAATAAAAAACACTTTTCTCATGAGAGAAAAAATTTAAAATGAAACTAATTGCAAAGATATAAGGAGGTTTCTTGAATGGAATTTTTTTTTGTTAAAAAAATGGTGGATATGTTGTATAACATAAATATTCTATCAAAAGAGGCTTGTGGTTTATTTGATGGCTTTCTTTCCTCTTATGGTCATAAGCGGCAGGAAGATCCAGATGCCGAGGATCGACATGGCTAATCCGCCGATCGTGCCGGCAGCCAACGGAAACCAGAAGGCCTCTTTTTCCGTACCTGCCATAAACGGGACGAAACCGAGCATCGTAGAAACGACAGTCAGGAAGATGGGGATGATTTTGGCGTTCCATGCTTTGAGATATGCGTGTATCGGAGTCAGGCGCGGACGGAGTCGGCGCACACGATTGTACTCGTTCAGGATATAGATGCTGGCATTGACGGTGATACCCGAAAGCAGGATAAACGATGCGAACCCACCCTGATCGAAGTTCAGTTTAAACCAGTAAAACGTCAGAAATACCCCGATAAACGAGACAGGAATCACGAAGATGACGGCCAGCGGCTGCCTGATGGAGTTGAACAGCACCGACGAGGTGAAGAAAATGATAATAATCAGCAGCCCGAGCAGTCCGTATTGTTTTTTGTCTTTGTGTCCCCATCCCCATTGGGCGTCTCGCTGTTCGACGGTGTAGCCCATCGGCAGACGTTCACCGAGCGCCTTTACTTCACGTTCGAGCATCTTCCGCCCCTGTGTCCCCGAACCAATATAATCGTATTGTAACGTGAGGCGATATTGTTGGTTTTCCTTAGCCACTTCCTGCGGTGCCTGTCCCTGCGAAATGTCGGCCAGCTCGTCCAATTTGTACATACGCCCTCCCATGCGATGTGCGACGTGTCGCAAGGCCCAGATGTCGTAATGCTTCCCCTGATGACTTGCCAGCTTGATGTCTTCGCGTTCACCTTCGATAATCAGCGAACCCGCCCACATGTCTCTTGCAAAGATGGGTTGCAGCGATGCGAACAGATCGCCCGGAAGAAAACCATCGGCGGCGAGGCGTTCCTTTTTCAGATCGAAAGAGAACTCGCGGTAGTCATCTTTGTACCACGAGAAGTCGGAATTGATCGTTACCTCCTTGATGCGCCGGTTGAGCAGGAGCGTGTTTTTGAGCGTATCGGCCCACGCGGCCAGCTCGTCGTAATTATATCCGTAGAATTTCACGCCATAGTTGCCCGCAAATTCCCTCACGCTGTTATCGAAGCCCTGATCCTGCAACCCGTAGACGCTCCAACTGCCTCCGCCTAGCTCCAGCGCTTTGGTGATGACATTACTTTTGAGCAGGTAAGGAAAACCGCTTCGTTCAGCTGCTTTGGTAAAAAATACCCGGATGGATGCACGGCGAGGATCGGGAATATGGGTCTGAAACTGTCGTATTTCGGAGAAACTGCTTAGATAATGCTCCATCTTCTCGACGAGCGCGTTCATTTGCGCCAGTGTGGTACCGTTTGGCATCGAAGCGGTGATGGTCAAAATCAACTCTTCGTTACGGGTGAAGTAACTGCCTTGATACACTTTGTCGACAAAAAGCCGCAACGTGCCACCCAGTACTTTGTTGACAATGGGTTTGACTTTTTCCTTATACGTGGCGTTGTCGAAAATTCGGTTGTATTGTTCTGCGAATTTCGTTTCTTTTTCAATCTTGTCGGGAATCAGGAAGACAGGCAGTCCGAAAGTCAGTACGATGGCAGTGAAAGGAATCCATTTGCGACGTGAGAGCAGGCGGATCATCGCACCGTAAAAACGGTTAAACCATACGATCAGTCGCTTGGAACGCAGAGGAAACCACCGTAGAATACGCGTGCGGGAGATGCGTTTTTTCAGGCGTATTTTCTCAGCCATGGCGGGAACGAAGAACAAGGCTACCGCGAGCGACACACACAAGTTGACCATCACTACGGCAGCGAAATCCTGCAGGTTCAGGCGTATTTTCTCGTCGAGGAAAAAGATGATCGAGAGGGCACCTACGGTTGTCATCGTCGCCGCTAACACGGGCATGAAAACGTTACGGTTGCCGTGGTGCATGAGGTGGTCGGTCATGATGATCGTATTGTCGATGATCAGGCTTAATGAAATGGTAATCCCGGCCAGCGAATAGAGTTGAATCTCCAATCCGAGGAGATAGTAGAAAATTACGGCAATAGCCAGATTGATGGTCAGACTTACGGTGATAAGGAACAGATAGCGCACGTTTCGGGTAATCAGAAGGACGAAGAGCAGCAGGATAAGGACGGTCAGGCCGCTGCGCAGGTAGATTTTGTTCAGTTCGGCATGGATATATTCGGTGGCATCGTAGCTGCTGTGTATCTCGTATCCGGGCGGAAGCAGGCGACGGATTTCGTCCATAGTCTCTTGAACGCGTTCACTGAGGCGGAGCTGGTTGGCGCTTTCTTCGGCCGTGAGCGAGATGTAAATCGAATTCAAGCCGTTGATGCGGTAATAGCTTTGCGGTTCCTGTTCGGTATGCACTACTTCGACGAGCTGATCCAAGCGAATCAGTGCGCCGTCGCAGTTTTTTACGGTGATGGCGGTGGCATCAAAAGCATCGTTTCGACTGCCCGACATCAGCATGATACGCATCCATGCCGCGGTACCGTCGGCGCTGCGCGTCTCGGCCATACCCAGAAAGTCGGTCGTGTAGTGTTGCGAAACGGCTTCACGGATGTCGTTGACGGTCACACCGAGGGCTTGCAACCGGTCATTGTCGTACATCAGTTGCCATTCCATCGGTGTGGCGCCATGTACTTCGATCTTGTAAAGTCCGGCAATATCGTTGAGCCGGGGTTTGATATGGTTCTCGGCATATTGCTGGATGACGACGGGTACTGCGGCAGAGTTGACCGTAAAAGTCATGAAGGGGCGCGCCGCATTTTCGTCGGGGCGACGCACGGAGATGTAGGGGTACGAGACTTCGCGCGGCAAGTCGTGCCATGTTTGCCGAACGATGGTCGATGCTTCGAAGCGGGCGGCATCGATGGGCGTATGTTTGTCGAGTTCGAGGGTGACGCTTCCCCATCCGTTGCCCGATGTAGAATAAATGTTCTTGACGCCTTTGATACGTGCCAGCATCGCTTCGAGCTTCGAGGTCGCCGTCATCTCGATTACGCGGGCGGAGTTATTGGGCATCGAGAAGTAGACTGTCAGACCGGGCAACGTGTGTGAGGGCGCAAGTTTGACGGGCAACAGCGGAACAAGCGCCAGTCCCATGAGCGCCACACTCAGAAACGCTACGATAACGGTAAAAGCGGATATGGATTGCGTCTTTTTCATTCAAAACAAGGCTTGGGATTCGTCACGTATGCATTAGTTATCTGTTTTGTCTATTCCGTTTAAATTATATTCAAAAAAAGGATCATCATGATTGGTTGATGTTAAATACAATTTTTCGTTTTTTTCGTCGACTGTGAAGTATCCCCACTGATCTAATTTGTATTTTCTAATAGGGATGCCATTCCAATCATATTGTTCGACATAGATATAGTAGTTTTCTTTTTGAGCAGCTCGCACGACTTCGTGCGGTGTACGACCACTATACAGGAAATAGACATAATTCTCCTGTGCACAGGCACCCCAGTAATGTGTTATATTCTGATCCAAGCCATCTATAATATAAGGGGTTTTATCATCAAAATCATCACGTGCAAAATTAATGGTACGAACGGTTTCTGCTTCTAAATCCATAAACTTGATGATCTTGAAATATTTGTAAGCATACGCCATACGGTTTTTAGCAGGATTTACCGCGAAACTTCCGATATATGCGAAAGGTGATTTGCAACAGGCATTTAAAGCCAGATTAAAGACCTCTCGTCGGGAAAGAGAATCGCCGTGTTGTGTCGTTCGGTAAATGCTTTTTCCGGTAGGACTGTTCGCGACAAAGGCAAAATCGTTTTTCTCTATATGAGCAAGTTTCATTTCTTCGCCGAATTGATTTCGCTTCTGTTGAGCGTTAAATACAGAAGGACAATAGATGATTGTTCCATCTTCATGCAGTTTATACAATTTTTGATTGGTCGCTTCAAAAAGATAACATAGCTTATCGGTTTCGGATGTCGGCACAAGCGTTGGAAAAAGAAATTCGTCAGGACCGTTACCGTACATTCCTGTTTCTTTTTGTTGTGTCAGGTTGGGCAGACTGAAAATACGAAAAGGCTGTCTGATGTTTTTCATGATCAGACGATCGTCTTTAATCAACATCTCGCATTCGCCGGGTTTGAAAACGACCGTATCTCCTGTGATGTTTTTTCCTGTCAGTTCGACCGTTTCACCAAAAGGATTTTGCTTCTTGTAGAATATTTCGCCCGCCTCAAGTTCCGGAAACGACAAGACGGTTACTACCGTGTCAATCGAACCGGTATCAACGGTAATCGGTTTCTGCTTATGGGTGCATGATCCGCATAAAATGATCGTAACGATCAATAAAATACTTTTCTTTTCCATAGGTATATTTGTTTTTTCGATTATTGAAGATGTTTCCATTCATTTTCTGATTGCGTTGAAGTCTATTTCGATGGTGCGGTTCTTTTCAAAATCGAAGAGGGTGAGTTTACGTAACTTGAAATAGCTTTGCCAATAGTTTTTCAGGGCGGCGATATAGTTGCGCTGCGCTTCCTGCCGACGGTTCGTTGAAAGAGTGAGACTGCTGATGTCTGCCTTACCGATGATAAACCGTTCCTGCGTCTGTTCGTAGGCGACCTTCGCCAATTCGACGGCTTCTTCGGCGCTGCGGATCATCTGTTGCTGCATGGTGAAATCGCCAACGGTCATAATGATATCTTCCTCGAGGCGAAGCTCGTCTTGCTGCGCGGTGAGTTGCACGATATTGAGGTTGCTTTTGGCCATATTGTACTGTCCTTTGCGCACGCCCCAGTCGATGAGGGGAATGGAAAGCGTAAGCTCCACAAATTCCCGCTGCGAAGGATTACGATAGACATCGCGGAAGGTATTGGCAATTTGATTAAAGCCGATACTGGCCGAGAAGCCGGCGTTAAACAGCGCTTCCTTTCGTGTTTTGTCCAACTTTTGTTGAGATTCGAGCAGTTGGCGCTTCGATTCGAGGTAGCGGGGATTATTTTGGCGGGCGTGCATGAGCGCATCGTCTGTCGAGATGGCGAATGTTTTGGGGTAGTCGGGTAATTGCAGCGTAATTTTCGTGTTTTTGTCGAAGTTCAGGTAAGCAGCGAGCGCGAACATGGTACGTTTGAGGCGAATCTCGGCATTCTGAAACGAGTTCTGCGCGTTTACGCGATCGAGCTTTAACGTAAACAGTTCGGCCTGCCCGATGGACGCAATTTTGTATTTCTCTTCGCCGATACGGTACAGTTTTTCGGTATTGCTGCGATTCTCTTCGGCCAGCTCATATTCAGCTTGCGCCATCGCCAAGTCGAAAAAATAACCCGCGGCGACTTCGGCCGTTTCTTCCAACTGTGCAATCAATTCTTTCTGCGCTTTTTCAAATTTGAGGGGTGCAATTTTTCTTTCCCAACGGAAACGATTGTAACCGATCAGCTCTTGTTCATATCCGATACTGACAGGAATACTGCTGAACTGACTTTTTTCGTTCTTCCCGAAATTCTGAATATAACCTAATCCCGTATGGATGGAAAATGTTCCTCCCGTAAGGTCAAAATTTTGCTTCGCGGATAAATTACCGTAAGAAGCAAGCGTCTGTTGCCTGCGATAAATGTCGATATCCTGCTGCGAATCGTACCGGTTGGTGAAAGAATGTCTATAGCTCATCGGAGTCATGCCGAGGCTCAGCGAAGGTAAGCGATCGGCCCGGAAAGAACGATATTCCCAGTAGTTAGCCATGTACATGTTCTTGGCACGAAAGGCGGACAGGGAGCTGTCGCCGGCAAGGCGCACGGTTTCTTCGAGGCTGAGGGTGACCGTGCCGGGTTGTTGCGCCGATATACGCAGGCCGCACAGTCCGCTTAGCAGAACCGCGAACGTGATAAAGCCGCACTTTTTGATTTGATCTTCGTATTTCTTTAGCGTTTTCATATCCGTTTTTTATTTTTTGATTTTGTGATACCGATGATCTGCTTTCCGATAGATTACCCAATAAATCAACGGGATAATAAACAAACTGACGAGCACTCCGATGATCATCGTCCCGATCATGGCGAGCGCAAGGGGCTTTTGCAATTCGGAACCCAAATCGAAGGAGAAGAGCAAGGGGACCATGGCGAAAATAGTCGTCAGTGATGTCATGATAATGGCGCGCAAACGTTTGACCCCCGCTGTATGAATGGCTTCCATCAGAGGGATGCCTTTTTTGCGCAATTCATTGATCATATCGAGCTTCAGGATGCTGTCGTTGATGATGATTCCGCTGGTGACGATCAGTCCGATGGCGCTCATCAGGTTGAGCGTATGACCGGTGAGCCAGAGCAAAGCGAGCGCGAAACCGATGTCGATGGGGATTTCGGCCAGTACGATGAGCGGTTGCAGGAAACTTTCGAACTGCGAAGAAAGGATAAAGTACATGAGCAGCATAGATACGAGCAGAATCACGACCAATTCGCCCAGCATCTGTTGATTGGAGAAAAAACTTCCTCCGAAAACGGCTTCCCACGACGCGTCACTGCGAATCGCCTCGTCGGCTTTTTCAATCAAGGCTTCGGGATCTTTTACGTCGTAATAATTTATGGGAACGTATTCGCCGTTTTTGCCGGCAACGATGGTTTTAACGTCTTCGCCGCGACTGATGCTTACCAATGCCTGTAACGGAATGAACATGGAGGCGCGACCGGTGGCCGGAACGGTCTGCACAAGCGTTTCACGCAAGACTTCTTCGACAGTCTGCTGCTTTCCTGCAAGCGAGATCGGGAGATATTGCTGATAGGAGCGCAGCGTAGCGATCCGATTCTCGCGAAAAGCGGTGCGCAACGTGCGATATACTTCGTTATAATCGACATCATAAAGCAGCAACTTCTCCTTATCGATGGCAACGGTGAACTGCTGCTCAAAGGGAATACCTTCGGCTTCGACCTCGGTGGCCGACTTCAGCCGCTGCTCGATATGACGGATCGCAGCGGCGTCAGGGATGTGATCGCGCTTGACAGGATAAAGCTGCGCGACGACATCGGCTTCGGAGGTGTCAAATATTTTCTCAAAGATGTTTTCGGGAGGAGAAAACGTGATGACGGATTGTGGATAGTTCGTTTTCGTCCATTGGGCAAGGTGGCCTTTTAATTCATCGATATCCGATGCTTTGGCCGTGCGGAAGTAAAGTCGCGCTTCGGACGGGGACAAGTCGTTTTCTTTGTCGAGAAGATATTGACGGTGCCCGACATAACCGGCATGCTCGATTGTCAACGTATCGGCATACTTCATCAATTCGCAAATCCTCCGGTTATTTTCGTCTACATGAATGTTTTCGTTCCATTCTACCATGACCATCGTTTCGGTGTGGTCGATATGAGGCATGGTAGACTTCGGCATAATGCGGAACATCAGCACGCAAAAGGGAATGGAGAGCAGCAAAAACAAAAAGGTGACGGTTTTATGACGGAAGACCCATTCAATCCCCCGGTCGTACCATCCGAATGCCCAACGGTCGATGCCTTCTTGCACACGCACGAAGAAATTACCGGCCGCCAACTTCCGAAAACGTATGCCGTAGACGATTTTATACAGCACCGGCAAGAGCATAATGCCCGTGAAGTACGATACAAGCAGGCCGACGCTGACGGCAAAGGCTTGCGCGAAGAAGATAGCGCCCGCGATGCCGCTCATAAATACAAGAGGCACGAATACGGCGATGGTGGTGAACGTCGAACTGAGAATGGGGGTGATTACTTCGTTCGTGCCGCGTATACAGGCTTCTTCGAGGGAGGAACCTTGCATACGGTACTGGCTGATAATATCGGTTACGATAATGGAACTGTCGATCATCATTCCCAAGGCGAGGATAAGCCCGGATAAAGAAATGATGTTGAGCGACTGTCCGAAAAGATAGAAAAAGATAAACGAAGTCACGAGCGAAGTTACCATACTGATGCCGATTACAATGGGCGACTGGGCATCGCCCAAAAAGAGCAGGGCGACGATAAACACAAGCAGGAAGCCGAGTGAAAGATTTTCCTTGAGGTTGGAAATCGTGTAGTCGAGCAATTCGGTCTGGTTGCGGTTAATCGTAAATTCTACGTCGGGATAACTGCGCTCAAGGTCGGTAATGGTTTCGCCGAGCGAGTTTTTAAGATTTTTCATCGTTTCGTCGGCTTGCTTGATGATACCGAGTGTGACGGCGCGCTTGCCGTTAATAAGCGAAAGGCCTGTCTCAGCTTGACGCACGACGTTAATTTTAGCCAAGTCTTTGAGCTGAAAAATACGTTCGTCCTTACGCAAATAAATGTTGCGGACATCATCGGGCGTGCGCAGCAGCGATGAGAATTTAATGTTGTATTCATAATAACCGTCGCGCACAATCATGCTGCCGGGCTCGATATTGTTGGCTGCCAACGTTCTTTCAATATCGTTCAAGTTGATGGAAGCGGATTTCAACTTGTCGATATCGGGAACAATCTGTACATGACGGTGCATCAAGCCTGTCATATCGGCCATCGCGACTTCGGATAACTGCTCAATCCGGCGCTTAACGATGTTATCGGCGAACTCGGAAAGATCGAGGAACTTTTGTTCGTCGGTCACGGTATAAGGTTTGTCGTCCTTCAACGTAAGATTGAGGTAGAAGACGGGAATATCGGCGGCGCTGGCTTTGATAACGCGGGGGCGGCGGAAGTCGCGCGGAAGGTTGTTCATAGCCGCGTCGATTTTCTCGTTTACTTCGATAAAGGCGAGGTCGGTATTGGTGCCGTAGTCGAATTTTAAGCGTATGATGGCGGATCCGTCGCGGGTCTCGCTGCGAATATCGCGGAGTTTGCCGGTCTGCATGAGTTGACGGCGAACGGGTTTGACGGCGGTGTTTTCCAATTCGCGGGCGGACATGTTGTCGCCGGTTATCTGCACGGTGATTTCGGGGATGGCAATGTCGGGCAAGAGCGACACGGGCAGCGTGGCGTAGGTGATGATGCCGATAATCACACAAGCGAGGAAAACCATCAGCACAGCAACAGGACGTTGAAGAAGAAATTTGATCATAAACAAGAAGAATTAAACGTAAATTCTTTTTACCGAAGTCTCTGCTTTATTACATATCGGACTGAAATAAGGCAGGGCTTTGTTCTTTTCACGATATTTTATTCCAATGGCGTAAACCTTACGCGTAAAGGTTTTATATAATGCAGCGCATGGAATGTCCGGATTTATTTTTTCATAGATAGTTTTCATCATATTGTATATTATATTCTTTTAGAAAAAGTAGATATTCTTCTTTAAATGTTAATCTTCGATGATGTTCTTCTTGTTTTAAAATATATTGCGTCGTTTTGTCGTGTAAAGAAGGACTTACGGAAAAACCTCCATACCCTCCTTGCCATGCGAAATGATGATAGTAGTTATCTTTCCTCTTTATCCATTTACTGCTTGAACTTTTTATTTTCTCAATTAATTTAGCTAAAGATATATTTTTTGACAGGGCACACAAAATATGAATATGATCTTCCATGCCGTTAATCATAATAGGAATGGATTCCGCAGATTTAATAATGGAGCCAATATATGCATACAATTCGTGAGCATCCTGTTTTCGGATTGGGACACTCGTAGATTTTATATGGAAAATAATATGGATATAAAGTTTAGCTAATGATTGAGGCATATTTTTCTTTTTATGTCAGGCTTTCAGCCCTCCTGAATTGCGTACTCGACATTGCCCCCAACGCTTCGCTTCGCTACACATTGGGCTGAAATAATACAGGGCTTTGCCCCTTTGTTGTTGATGATATATTCGATATTGCCCCCAATGCTCCGCTTCGCTGCACATTGGGCTGAAATAATACGGGGCTTTGCCCCTTTGTTGTTGATAATATATTTGATATTGCCCCCAACGCTCCGCTTCGCTACACATTGGGCTGAAATAATACGGGGCTTTACCCCTTGAGTATTGATGATATACTCGGCATTGCTCCCAACGCTCCGCTTCGCTGCACATTGGGCTAAAATAATGCGAGGCTTTGCCCCTTGGGTATTGATGATATACTCGGCATTGCCCCCAACGCTCCGCTTCGCTACACATTGGGCTAAAATAATGCGGGGCTTTGCCCCTTTGAATATATTCTTTACGGCTTCTTATTTTATTTGTGAATATCTGTTTTTGAAGGACTGAAAGTCCGATATATTTCAGCCCAATGGCGTAAGCCTTGGGAAGAAAGATATCATATAAAACAGAGGGCTGAAAGCCTGATTTAATCATCGTATGAATTATATTCATTCTATATAATGCGTAAAAACATATACGTAAACGCCAAAATCGTCTTAATTTTTCCTGTATTTCATCAGCATAATGACGGGGTTGGATTCTTCGTTTAATGTCGAGGCGATTTCTTTTAAATGTCCTTTCAGTTCATTTTTCTGATAAGCTTCTATAAGACCGGACGCTTCTAAAGCTATGCAGGCAGCGATTTCTCGATTGTTTGTGCGCCCGGGTGCCGGTTTTAACGATACTTCTTTTTTATTGGTGAAGTCATCATTATATATGGTACATTCAAATAATGCTTTCTCTTGTCTGTCATATACGAGATCGGTTGTCGGAAATCCTTTGAAGGTGTTTAAATCAAGTTCTTTTTTCATTGTTTGCATAAAATAATACCGGTCATCTGCGGCTGTTACGAAAAGAAATACTTCCGGATCCATCGTATAAATAGAAGGTGTTCGTATTATAAACGGACGTATGTTATCATCCGAATAATTATATATTGTATCTGACGAGGTTCTCATGAGTATACAATACTCCGACAAAGGAAGAGTTTGACAGAATCCGGGTGTAATGACCATTTCTCCTTCTATAAATACAGGTGTTTTAATTGTTTTAATCGGGACGGAAAGTTCACGAACCACTTTTCCGTCTTGTTTGGAAATCAGAATATGATTTGCTTCTTCATTTTCTATTCCGGGCGAATAACCTTTATAAGCAATGAGATATTTCGTATCATAATCAGATATATCATGATAATAACTTGTATCTTCGAATGTAAAATCGCGTTTAAAATTTCCTTCCAAATCGTAAACTAAGATTTTTCTGGCAGGATAATCGACTATAAACATTTCATGATGCTCTTCATCTAAAACAATGCTGTTTACCTGCGAATATTCCTCCGGTCCTTGCCCTCGACGGTTTATCTTTCTTTGTCCTTTACCCGTAGTTCTTTCATAGACGAAAATATCTCCATCCATGTTCCGATTTGTTATCAGTATAAGACTTTTTCCGATGGCTTTCACAACCCCCTGCGTTGTAAACGTATCGGTTGTTTCGAGAGGGATGTACTCTACATCCATAAGATCTTGAAGAGTAAATTCTTTTTTGGGGTAATTAGCTGTTACATCGACGATAATATAATCATCCGCTTTTTGTTTATTTCCTCCTGTGCATGCGGATATACAAATTGAGAAGAGGAATGCGGAAATAACGTTTATTCTTTTCATGACTTTGGTGTTTTATTTGTTTATATACCGGTTTATTTCGTTGTTTTACTCTTTATTTTTTTCGTCTTGAATGACTTTTACGGGCGATTCGTGGGCGAGATTGATGTTACCGGTCACGATAACGGGATCACCCTCTTTCAGGGTTTCGCCGGTAACGGTATATTCCGTCGCGTTTTCCAGTCCTGTTTGAACGTAGTTCCAGACCGCTTTGCCATCGACTACGGTAAAAACGACTTGTTTACCGGTACGTAATACGACGGCCGTCTTGGGTACGACCCACTGCTTACCTACGGAGCGGAAGGCGCTGACACGAACGTTCATACCTTCGACAAGTTGCGGGTGATAGCTAACGGTAGCTTTGATCTGTACCATGCCGTTTTCGTTGACCCACGGATTGATCTCGGAGACGCGTCCTTTGATCTCAACGTCGGGCATGGAGTAGGGGACGACCTTTACATTGTCGCCTTTCCGGACAAAACCTAATTCGTTTTCGAGTACGGTAAACACGACCTCGAGACTTTGCGTGTCGATGATGTTACAAAATACTTCGGAGGGCTTCGAAAGCGTTTTGGGCTTGGCGAAAAGGTTGGCCACGATACCGTTGACGGGAGCTACGAGGGTAGCTTGTTTCAGGTCGTAGTCGGCCATGGAATAGTTCGTTTGCGCATTGTTGAAGCCGCTTTTGATTTTGGCTAATCGCATTACCTCGTCGGGAACGGCCGAGAGGTTATCTAATTTGTAGCCTTGTCCGATCAGCACGTCGTGCATTTCAAGCTTACTGCGCTCGAGCGCGTCTTTGGCCTGCTCCAGTTTATTGTTTAAGGCATAGGTTTCGAGCGCGGCAATGCGTTGTCCTTTGGTTACACGGTCGCCATTAGCTACGAAGACATCGGCAATAATCTCGGAGGTTTGAAATTTTACTTCGGCAACGGTGCGTGCCGATATTTTACCGTTGCTGACAAGCTCATGCTCGAAGTCGACTATTTTCAGTGGGATTACGGTTACTTCGGCGGGGGCGTCGGGGAGAAGCTGACGGACGTTTTCTTCTGTTTTAGCCTGCTTGTCGGCGTTGCACGCGGCGAAAAGCGCGGTGATTCCCCATGCTGTCATGCAAACAACGGCAAGATATTGTATGTGCCTCATATTTTTCATACGGTAGTGTTTAATTCTTTTGTTCAAAAGTTATATAGAACCTGCATTGTATTCATATATTATGTCTGCCTGTTTTATATAAATTATTTTGCAAATATAGTTTTAATATCAATAAACTACGATATTTTCGTAGCATTTGTGTTTATTTAACGCGTCTTTAACTTTAGCTTGCATTTCGCTTCGTATTTGTTTGCTGTAGAAGCGTGTTTTTTTATCGAACCATCTCGTTTTTCGGATGTCGATCTTTTTTCCGAAAGTATAAGATAGATTATTGATTGTTCTGATAGTCATTTTACTTATACGGATGATTGTTTTGGAAAAGCTGTATTAAGTATCTATAATGCCGACGACTGTTTTATTTATACGGGCGCTTCTTTTGCGAATAAAAAGTGAAGAATATATAACGCGGTCGAGAGTTTTGTAAACGCACCATTAAAAATATATAACGCGGACGCTTTTTTTGTTAACACTAATGACTGTTTTGAGCATGCGGTTGATCGTTTCGTTAGCATCGTTGATTATTTTCTTTTTACGGTTGATTGTTTTATTTATACAGTCGCCTGTTTTGTACGAGTAAATGATTCTTTTTTCGTCTTACTTGCTTGTTTTGCCGCCAGCGTTTATAAAAATACCCGGGAGAATATTGGCTATGAAAAAATACTTGATTGTTTCTCCCGGGCCGCAACAGTTTATTTATACTTTGTTGCGAAATGTGAACGCGCTGATCCGCTTGTATTCGGGGCTGTTTGTCCCAAAAACGGACAGTACGTATTTTTTCACGCTGAGGGCGATATCGACCATACCGGTATGCTCCGAATACAGAACCGCGTCTCTGGCCGCCAAGGCATTGGTTTGCGCGGTGGCGGCCTTCGTAACGATCTGGTTGGCGTCTTGAAGTTTTTGAACGTAGTTCTTTAGCGCGTCGATCTTAAGATCGGGTTCATTAGGCTGGTAGAGCGGCTGAATTTCCAGAATGGCGATGATCTGCAAAAAGTGATCGACTTGATTGTCGAAACTTTGCTGCGAAACGGAAATGGTGCGTTTCGGTGTTTCTTCCGCGTTTTCTTCGGCGGGCATCATCTTTACGGCAGCTGCTCTGCGCCCTTGAATTTTTCGATTGATGGAGCTTGCACTATCCACAGCCTTATCCGATACGCCTGATGCTTTCAGTGCATTGAGTATCCGGGTTGCCAAAGGCTTCAGCAGACTGAAGATTGTTTGGCGGTCGGCAATAGCTTGCTTAAGCATGGCTTTCGCATGTTTCACATCGGCAAGCGCGGCGTTGGCTTCGTCACGTTTTTTATTCAGCTCATCGAGCTTGAGTTCATTCCTCGACGGATTGTAGGCGGGTCCGTAGTCCGTGCAGAAAGCGATCAGCTTTTCAAATACTGCAACATTCTTCGCATGTCCTGTTTCAGCGATAGATTTCATCGGTTCCATGATTTTTGCATTAAAAAAAACTTACGGTTTCAAAGATAATTCTTTTTTTTGTATTTACAAAAAAAAGAAGCTGTTTTTTTGGGAAAAAGAAATGAGTAGCAGATTTACGTATCTTTTTTCAAATATTTCTTCATCCATATTTCTGTTTATGTTGAAATTACCCACCGACGATAAAAATATCGCTTATTTTTTTATTTATGATTTGTGGAAGAGGTTGTAATTCAGGCTTTCAGCCCTTCCGATAATGTATAAACAACCATACCCCATCCTTGCGGGATGGGGCTGAAATAGATCAGGCTTACAGCCTTTGTACTCCGAAGAAATGTTGAGAGGCTTAGGTGTTCGATTATTGGGTTGTCTGTAGCTTTTCGGACGGTGATTTTTACAGAAGAAAACATTAATCGATTTTGAATTTGACTAGTTTGATTCCTTCGTCTTTTTTATCTCCCATGATTGCGTAGCCGTACTTATCGTTGTTTTCGATAACGAAATCATACAGACCTTCGTCAAAATGCAGCATTCCGGCCGGATTTCCATCCCAGTCGAAGACGGCAATCAGGGGACCGGATTTTTTATAGCGACTATCGTCCGTGTACTTAGCATAGATGCAAGCGTCGGTACATGCCATTCCCCAAATTCCGTTTACGACGTTTTCGGCACATTGAACGAAAGGATATTTTACGTTCTTTTTCGTTACTTTGTATTCTGGCTCAAAGAAACGTTTCGTAACCGAAGGCCGGATTGTTTCCTTACAGTCGAAAATTTCGAGAATACATCCGCTCCATGTGGCATGGACGAATTTTTTGCCGTCGGGCTTTACGGCTAATCGCCCCATGTAGGAGAAATAGGAATGTTCGACCGCTATAAATTCGTCCGGTTCGTTTAAGCGAGGATATTCGTTACACGTACTGACCGTATCGACGGAGGCTGTTTTGATAAACCGGTAAGAATTCCCGAAGAAACTGCTATAGGCTGTGATAAACTGACCGTTTCCGATCGAAAAACACATATCGCCTCTGGTGTTCTTTGTTTCGGGAGGCAACATGTATTCATTAGCTTCGACGACAATCTCGCCGTTGTGGTTACGGATAGCATATTCCACCATCTTGGTTTGCATCGCATCGTAGCAATAGACTTTGCTTTCTTTCCGATCGGTCGAGTATCCCATAACAGGCCATAAGATTTCGCCGGGTCCCTGTCCGATGGTTCCGAAACTCTTTATATAGGCCCCGCTGTTTTTCGAAAACAAATGAAAGACATAGTCATTCATATCTGTTTTTCCGGAGCAGATAAGCAATGTGTCGAGTTGTTCGATGCCCCCGACATCGAAAATAAACGAATCGTTCAAGCACTCGATGGTTATCTCCTTTGTTTCGGGAAATACGGGAGCAGCATAACCTTCATCTACCGATTCTGCAGATTTCTTGCACTGAACGAAGGCAAAGCAGGCAAGAAACAGAAAAAATACATGTTTCTTTTTCATATCTTATTTATATTTAGTGTGGCAAACTTACGATTTTTTCGTAATATAAACAAGAATATCGTATTAATTTTTGCCGTATTATTGAATGGATTTCATAAAACGTTTCCATCTGATTTGATGAGAATAAGGATCGACGGATTTCCAGATAAACGATGCTTTTCCGATGATCAGCTCGTCGGGGAGCAGTCCCCAGTAACGTGAATCTTGCGAGTTTTCAACCTTGTCGCCACCCATAAAGTAATAATTGTGTGTAAATGTGTAGGATGTAATGGGCGTATCGACATTATATAGTGTATCGCGTTCGATATGTAGCGTATATCCGGTCTCCCATTCGATAATTTTCTTGTAGATAAGCGTTTCTGTTCTGCCCAATCGGATGCAGTCGCCTTTGCTGGGAATATACATGGGTCCGAAATTTTTGATATTCCATCTTAATATTGTATCTTTGGGGAAACTTTGATATAAATATTTTGAGAAATCTTGTTCGGATATCTGACTTAATTTTTGTTCGGCTAGAAAATTACCATAATGTTGAACTGTATCGGAGTTAATCTGATAGATTCCGTTTACAATACGTAAAGTATCGCCGGGTATTCCGATACAGCGTTTGATATAGTATTTAAACATATCCATTTCGATTTTATCTCGTTTGTGAGGGTGAGGGATATGAAAAACTACTACATCATTATGTTTAACATGAGTGTATCCAAAAATGCGTCTAATTTTTACTCTTTTTCCTTCAAGGGCGTCAAAGAGATTAAAAAGGCGTGCTCCGTAAGCCAATTTATTAACTAAAACATAATCACCGGGAATAATAGCAGGTATCATCGAATCTGTGGGTATGCGGTATGATCCAAAGACAAACACACGCAGCAACAGAAAGCCAATTATAATGATTGATATACTGTTAAATAAATTCAGAGCTGTATTTGCTACTTTACGAAACTGTTGTCGTTTATTTATCATTTATTCTTTTCTGCAATAACAACCTCTCCTTTTAAGTTTATCGTTAATGGCGAAATGTCCATATTACCGTAAATAGAAACCGTTTTGTTGATAAGCCCTGTTTTATCAGCATGATATGTAAGGCTAACCTCGGTAGTGTTACCGGGAGCAACAGGTTGCTTAATATAATTAATCTGTACGCAACCACATGATGTTTTTACATCATGTATAACAAAAGGTAGTTTCCCAATATTACGTATTATGACACATACTTTTTTGTTATCATCTTTTTTAAGTATTCCTAAATCAAAATTTGTTTGATCGACTTTTATTCGAGTTATTCCCGATGATTGAACAGACGGACTATACTTGCCGTTTGAGATGGCAGATAAATACATCTCCTTTATTTGCTCATTACGTATCGGATTGCCGATATATATAACCCTATTCTGTTTATCAAGCAAAAAACATTGAAAATCTTGTTGAGAAGGAAAATGATTAATCTGATTTATTTTATTTTCCTTATCAATGCAGACCGGGATATCAATACTGTCTTGTTGCAATATAAAAGATATCTCACGCAAATCTTTAGGATAGAAAAAAAACAATATTGGGACGGTATCATTTGCCATTAAATTGACTTCATGAATGAACTTCTTCCATCTGTTTAATAAAAGTTTACATTCCGTACAGCCAACAGAATCAACATACATTATAATTTTATAATCTGAAACCGGTATGTTATATTCAATCGTATCTTTTCCATATTTCGTAAAAATAAGTCCTTCCGGAAAAATAATCTCTTTTCCCTGCCATGATTTAATAATCTCCGTAATCTCTTTTTTTTGATTGTTTTCTCGGCAAGAAGAGAGGATCAAAATAAAAAGAAGAAAGATAAAAAGTTTAGTTATTTGAATTATATATCTTCTTATTCGGAGCATGATGTTCAAATTAATTATATTGTCGAATTTCTTAATCTAACAGGCCATCTAAATCAAGATATGCAAATTGAATATCCTCATTTAAAGACATAATAAGCCGGTTATGGTCTTCATCGTAACAAAATCTGACAATATGATAGTCTGTTTCCAATGTTTTGAGATGATTTCCATTCAGATCGAAGATCAAAAATTTGGTTGCCGGATTTACTTTTCTTTCAGCTATGAATTTATCACCTCCTGTATAAAGAGTAATAATTTTATCCCTACAAAATAATGTATTTACATGATATCGTCTGGGTCTCGGATAGTCTTTGCCCCATTCCGGTCCATAGATATTACAAATTAAATTACCATTAAGATCGGCAATGATCATCAAATCGTGATTCGTGTAACTTTCTACATAAAGATTATGTTTTTCGGATGCGTCAAATTCAAATCGTTTCTTCTTAATATCAGGATGTTTATACGGCATAGGGTTTATTTTGCCTGTTTTCATATTCCATCGGGCTATTGAGAGATTAAAATCAAAATCACCAATAGCTATCATTGTGTTCGTTATAGAGAGTGTATCATTGATATAAACATAATTTAGAGGAGCAAGACTGTCATTTATACTTAACCATGTTTTAGGCTTATAATTTTTATTTTGAATGATACTATCGAGATGATAACTGAAAATCTTATTTTTTCCATGATCGGAAACATATAGCAAACGTTTATCTTTATTAAATACAATATGTCCGATTCGTGTAATTTCACCGGGTCCGAGGCCTCTGTCTGCGGTACCGGTTATGTAACGATACGTGTTTTTATCGAAAAAAAGAAGTTGTTTTTCGTATGATTGATAATCACAAATAATCAGATAATTGTCTATAATATATGGCCATGAATAATTATTGATTAAAACATCTTCTTCGGGAATATGAATTTCTTTAATGCGGTCATGTACGTTGACAATATTTTCTCGTATTTTAAAGTGTTTTTCATTTGTAGAGTTTTGCGAGCATCCTCCGCAGATAAAGATAAAAAGGAGATATGGAATAAGATAAAGATTCTTCATTTTATATAGCTTATAGTAATATAGTTTAGTGTTTAAAACATTGCGCCTTAAGGCGCAATGTTTTACTTTGCTTTATCCCAGTCATACTCACCGTAATGCGGATGTATTCCATAACATTTACAATTTGAGCCATCAACAATACATCCATTCGGGCAATCCGGATTAACATGTTCATCGGCCAAAGCTTCCACATTACTCAATGCCATCTCCGAAAGATCGGTATCTTTCTGCATACTCCGGTTCACTCCGTAGCCTGTAACTACCATCACTGCGAGGGCAAAGATCCCTCCTAAAATTTTTGTTTTCATCGTATTTTGTTTTTAAAATTTGTTTTACAAACATATAGCGTGTTTTTGACATATCCAAATGCTTGTCTTATTTTTATTCTTTTTTAACTATCTGAATGGTCGTCTTATTATCTAAATGACTCTATTTTTCTTTTAAAACTATTCCTCTAAATATAGAGCTCTTATTGTATCAATCTGCTTTTTCTTTTCATTTAGTCTAATAATTTTTGTCAGTATCTCGCTGATATCGTATTTATGAAGGACTTCATCCTCAAGATCGAACGTGTAAAGCGTACGGTTGCGGAGATCGATATCGAATGTCGTGATAAAATGTTGTAATTTCAGTTCGGCTAAAGGCTTACCCTCCCAATCGAACAAATAAATGCAGGGTAATTTTTTTCTGCCGGTTTGATAGGTCTTTGCATCTTCATTGATATACACAACTCCCCAAAAATCAGGGAAAGTCGCTATGTCGTTAAACGTATAGATTCGTTCCCATAGTTTTTTGTTCTGAATATCTTCGATATCGTCTACTTTATCGCCGATACAGAGGGTTCGGGTAAACGTTCCGTCGAGCGAATACATGTTCAAATAATTCAGTCCGACAGGCATTTCTACGACGATATTGCGAGCCGGATTGAATTTGGTGATGGTCGACAGGATGTTGATATCTTGCATTTCTTCAAGTTTAACGCAATTCAATGAATCAAAAACAGCCGGATGCAGTTGTTTGTCTCTTTCGATAAGATATCTGGTCTGCTGAGTCTGCTGATGGTTGGCTTCTTTGCAAAAATAGCGCGCGGAGTCGATGATAAAGAAATTGAACAGAAAAGGCGGCAATGAATCTCGCATAAGATGCATGTCGAGCTTTCCGGTTTTAAGTGTTTGCGTAATATTGGCATTGAATACTCTCCCTCTTTGAAAGTCGTAGATGCCGGCATGCAACTCATCCCGCTCGTTGAAAAAAGTAGCCGAACTCACCCAGGGAGCCTGAATAAATTCGTTCGGACCGTTTCCTTTCGTTAGCAGGCTACCCAAGTAATCGTATCGGGGCAAGGAATAACAAGCCCAAAGATTCTCTTGTCCTTTTCCGGAAAAAATAATCATCGTATCGCAAATCTGAATATCCTGTATACCGATGATGTCGATATCGGGAACCGTCTCGTCCGAAAGGGTAAAAGTCTGAGGAAATTCTTTTACATAAACGATCTGATCTTTGAATCCCATAAAAGAAGTGGGAGAGGTCTCATGCGAAATTTGACAACTTGATAACATGGAAAAACCCATGATTACGAACCATAAAAATACGTTTTGTCTCATTTGTTTCAGGATTTAATTTATCGTAAAATGTGAATATATTGATTGGAGGTCTACATTTTTAAGATTGAGATTAAAAACTTCAACCTTGAATCCTCTTTTGCCTTCTCTCTTTTTTAATTGCTTTAAGTCGCTTAAATCTGTTTTTGACAATTGATTTCTGTCTATTGTTAAAGTGAATGTATAAAGACTCCCGGCTCTTTCAAAAATACTTGTGAATTTTATTAAGTCACCAAGAGATAGACTTTTATATATTCCTTTTTCTTCTTTTCCATGATATTGTCTGCCTGTTGGACTTTGAAAAACCATTTTTTTTCTCTGATCCTCTCAATCTCGAAAAAACATCCTGTGCTTTTTCATGAGTTAATTCATGTCCGTCATCAATAAATCGAAGGTACTTATATCCGCCGAATATTTTAGGTTTATATTGAACCTTTACTTCCGTAGCATCTGCATCTAAGGAATCCCAGATAAGTTCAGATAAAGAATTAATACCATTTGCTTTTGTTAAAGATTCAATGTGGTCTTTTTCTACGCTTATGTCGATTATTTTTCCCATAAATATTCTTTATTTATAATTTGCGTATGGCAGTTGTCAGATTGCTTTCTAGTTTGCTGAGACTACTTCAATCTTTCAATTTCTTGTTTTATTTCATCTATTACTTCTTTATTCACAATTTCTTTTCTGTCTCCATTTTTTGCAGAAAAGAGATAAAATACTTTCCCTCCAAACACTTCTGTAAATTTGATATGTGTTTCCGCTTGCAAATTATATTCTTTGAATATTTCAGGAAGCTGTATACCCGCATTAACTGGTTTGATTTGAAGACCAATATATTTGTCGCCAATTTTTATGTAAAAATCAACATTAAATAATCTATCCCACTCATCGGGCGCAGGCTCTATTTTTACATCTAACATTTTTTGCAGTTGCCCATAAATAGTACTTATTTCGGTCATATAACCCTCAAATGTTCTATCAATAACAAGTTCGAGCATATAATCAATACAATCTTTCTCTGTAATTTCTTCAACTTCCGATTGAATGACTTCTGTAATTTTTACGTATAACTTCTTTCCTAGTTCTTCTATGTGCTCCTTGGATTTCACATTTTTAAAATAATATTCTCGCCATTCTTCGATATTTCTTGGAGCACATTTTCTAATTGATTCTGAAGTTGATCCTACATTTCGTTTAAAATTCAATTGAAACCGATTCATAGCACTGTTTAGTATCCATTCTTTTGCCATTGCCTATAGATTTAAAAATTTGTTTTTATACTTAAAGTCAATTGAATTATCAACTATTGCCAATTTTTCTTTCAATAAATGAGCATTGATAAATGTTTTGTTTTCCAAATAGAGATAAGCCATTAAATGATTGTCGGAGTCGTGCTTTACTTCATCATATTTGAGAAAAACTTTTTTACCTTTCAATTTTTTGTAGAGAAATTCTGTTGCTTCTTCGTTAATATTTGGATTTTGCTTAATTCCAATTAGTCTAATAACCAAATCGTTATTTAATTTGATTAATTCGGGAGAAATAATTTCCTTTACAGAGAAAAATTCTTCACGTTTTCCTGTACTTTCGGCATCTATTTTTGAGCCGTATTGTATTTTTTTGACATCTATTTTCTTCTCTAATTTATGCGTGTCTATGAATTGATAAGGTAGTTCTTTGATTTTTTCTTCAAAATTTTCTGAGATGGTTTTTTGTTCGATAATTTCAATTTTAGTTTTTGAAAACACATCATCGCCTCCAATTTTTTCTTTAATAATTGGAATAAAATCAGGATTTATCTCGTAACCGATAGAATTCCGATTCAGTTTTTTCGCTACAGAAGCTGTTGTTCCACTTCCCATGAATGGGTCTAAAACAATTTCATTTGGGAATGAAAACATACGAATAAGGCGATAAGGCAATTCTTCGGGAAACATTGCCAAATGTTTGTCTTGTTTTGCTCCCGAAAAATGCCAATGACCATTAAAATAAGTATTCCATTCTTCATTTGTCATTATTGAATTATCTTTTTGTTCCTTTGTTGGTTGTGGTGCTTTTCCCTGCTTTTTAAAGAGTAAAATATATTCGAAATCCAATTTAACAATTCCGTTTCGTGGGTATGGAAAACTTCCCATAATACACGCTCCGCCCGAAGTATTCATAGTAGTTGTTTTCTGCCAAATAATCTGCCCCATAAAATCGAAACCGATTGTTTCGCAGAATTTGATAATTTCAGTGTGAATGGGAATTATTTTATAGCGACCATAATATGTTGAACGAGCGAATTGGTCGCCAATGTTCACGCAAAGCCTACAGCCATCGTGCAATACTCTAAAACATTCTTTCCAAGTCAGATTTAAATGATTTATATACATTTCATAATCATCGTGAAAACCAATTTGATTTTCCGTTCCGTAATCCTTTAATTGCCAATAAGGAGGGGACGTAACTATCAAATGAACACTTTTATCTTTGAGTTCGTTCATTTGTCTACTGTCTCCGTTTATTATTGTATGAGTTGTATTTATATTCATTTTCTCTAATTTATTTTTCTTTCTACAAAGATAATGCTTTTAGCTTCATACTTCTGTTAGTGTTGAAAACTTCGCTCTATACTTGCCAATATTATGTTATTTAATCCAACAGTCCATCTAAATCGAGGTATGCGAATTGAATATCATCGTCTAACGACATAATGATCCGGTTATAGTCTTTGTCGTAACACATATCGGATATGCGATAGTTTGTTTCCAATGTTTTGAGATGGTTACCTTTCCAATCGAAGACGACGAGTTTTGTTGGAAAATATTCGTCGGTAAGTCTGTTTCCGCCTGAATATGAAGCGATGATTCTATTTTTGCATAAAACGACATTTCCATAATGTTGAAGTTCGTTTTCCTCTCTGCTTCCCCAATTATTCCCATAGATATTAAACTTCAGATTACCGTCCAAATCTAAGACCGTTATCAAGTCGCGATTATGAAAAGCTTCTGCATAGAGATTATCCTCAATGGATACGTCTAATGTAATGCGTCTTTTCTCCACTTTGGGATGGGAATAGTTCATCGGTTTCATTTCTCCTGTCAGCATGTTCCATTTTGCGGCAAGCTCATTGAATTTGTTTACTCCCTCAGGGATGATAATTCTTGCATAACAGAGCGTGTCGCTGATATATTGATAGTTATCCGGGAATTGTGCCTTATTCATGTTTGCTTTAACAAACGGCATATAATTCGGATTTTGGAAGATGCTGTCGAGATCGTATCCGAAGATTTTTTGTTTGCCGTGATCGGAAACATAAATCTTCCGATTCTTTTCATCGATACCGATATGTCCGATATTTGCAATTTCTCCCGGTCCCTGTCCACGAAAAGCTGTGCTCGCCAAGTATTTGTATGTTTGCTTGTCGAACAGTAAAACTTGTTCTAAGTTAGACTTGTGATCTACTATGATCAGGTATTTGTCAGAGGAATACAATCGAGTCACAGAACCGATGAGTATATCTTCTTCGGGGATGTAAATTTCTTTAACCTGATTATGTACATTAACAATGTGATCGTTGACGTTGTAATGTTTTTCAGTTGTTTCATTCTGTACGCAGCGAGAAAATGTAAGAATTAATCCCAGATACAGGGTAAATGCGAATGTTTTTTTGCAAAAGTTTGTTCTCATTGTGTTTTCTGTATTTTTTCTACAAACATACAAGTTATGACGATAAGCTCCCAATAGCCGACGACAGTTTTTTGTTTTTTTAAGACCTTGAAATGACTTCATTTATCGCAAACACCGCTTGGACGATAAGGGTATATATTCGCTTCTTTCTCCGGCTTTTTCTTTTTTATCCGAAACGGAAAATATCATACTTCATCTTGTCATCATCGGGAGATTCCGCGTTGGGATGGTCTTTGATAATAAAAAAGCCTTTTTCAAAAATGCCCCATCCTCCATTCAGATTATAGGTGTCGTTCGATAGCGGAAATTCATCTATTACGTTAAAGTCCTGATCGAAGACCGTCAGAAATAGTTGCTTCTTAAAAAACTGCTTGTCTATCGGCATTCCGGTGGTGAAATCGATTCCGTTTACATGAAGCCTGTAATAACGCTTCTTGTACAGGTCGTAATTGACTTCGTAGAAGTGCACGTTTTCGATCAAATGCCGATACCAGTCTTCCATCGTTGCCGAATGCGTTTCCGACGCCGTATTACGCGTATAGCGACTGTCTGCTCCGTAAGTTTTCACGATTCCGCTGTGCAGGTCGATGGTGTACACATTCGAGTTAAAAGGAAAATTGTAGATCACCAGCGGAAAATGGTAGGTGACGTTGGGATGTTGCATCCATCCGTACAGATGTCCGACGCCTTGCTCGGCGCCGGTATACGGAAGGACTATTTTTTTGTGTTTCCCCTGCCGTAAATTGGCTTCGTTGATGTAAAATATAGGTTCGTCTCCCATTTTAAGGGTGACATAATACATCGATTGGCTGTGTGCGTTGAAATATAATCTGATCGAAGCATTCGAATAATTCGATGTATTGATGATGTATTCTCCTTCGTCGACAGTCAATTCGTGTTTTTCGTGTATGATGCCGGCCGTGTCGAACAGGTAAACGGTTTTGTCCGCCAAAATCCAGATCGAATCCAACGAAGTAGCGTATAATTCGTTTATTTCGCCGGCAACCGCTTGTCTTCCTTCGCGGTAGAGCTTTATATCGCGGACAACCCCGTTTGTAAAATCAAAAACGTCTAAAGCATGCGTTTGATCGTTATAACCGATTAAATAATCGTTCGTATTCAAGCTGAATGCCGCTAGGGTATGATAGTGGGGCAATGACGTATCGTCGAGGTCGATAGACAATGTATCTTTTTCCATTCCGATGATGGCTTCCGGGCTTTTCTTTTTCTCGGTCACTTTCTTCTCGTGCGAACACGCGAGTACCATCAACACGCCGGTGAGGATTAAACAGAACTGTTTCATTTCGTTTTATTTACGCGTATATGTTTTGTTGTAGGGGTTGTGCCCTGTACCGCTTACTTTCGGCGCGTCAAAGATACGTATCAAAAACGTTTCATGTATCGCTATATTTATAATAACGGAACTGACGACCTCCAACAATGCCATCTTCACGAAGATTTATGCTTCCGCATCTTGGGCAATCCATGGTTTTTTTAGACCTCATCATTCAATCAGATTATTGTCGCCCTTCCTCATAGAATAGTCGAACCAAGTCCCGTTGTCATACTTTGAATGGTTATGCGGCGCTACTCAGTACAATCCTTCCACCGAGAGATAGCGTTCTCCTGTATCGTAATTGAAAGTCACGATGCGTTTGGTGTGCCTCAGTTCGGCGGTTTTTTGGGCTACGGCGGCCAAGGATGCTCCGGTGGAAATGCCTCCCAGAATGCCTTCTTCTTTAACCAGCCTGCGAGCGTAATTGAACGCATCTTCTCGGGTAATGCGGAAAATGCTGTCGAGCACCGTAAGATCGAGCGTCTCGGGGATAAATCCGGCACCGATACCCTGAATGGCATGCGCACCTGAATGGCCTCCGGAAATAACAGGCGAGTCTTCGGGTTCCACCCCTATGACCAAAATGGACGGAAACATTTTCTTTAATTCTCGGCCCACACCTGAGATATGCCCTCCTGAGCCGATGCCGCTAATGAGATAGTCGATCCCTTCGGGGAAGTCGTCGATAAGTTCTTGTGCCGTGGTACGGGCATGAATGTCGGGATTAGCTTCATTGCTGAATTGTTGTGGTATCCATGAACGGGGTGTTTCGGCTTGAATCTCCTGCGCCTTTTCGATGGCTCCTTTCATCCCTTTTTCGCGCGAAGTGAGTACCAACCGGGCACCGTAGGCGGCCGTTAACCGGCGGCGTTCTACCGACATCGATTCGGGCATCACGATAATGGTTCGATAGCCTTTATAGGCTGCTACCAGTGAGAGGCCTACTCCGGTATTGCCTGAAGTGGGCTCAATAATGGTAGAACCCGGTTCCAAGAATCCTTCTTTTTCGGCTTTCTCGATCATATTTAGCGCGACACGGTCTTTAATGCTGCCACCGGGATTTTGTTTCTCAAGCTTAATCCATACTTCTTGTTTAGGGAAGAGTTTACTCAGTCGTACATGCGGGGTTCTCCCGATTGTTTCTAAAATGTTGTTATACTTCATTATATTGTTTTTTTGATAAGACTTATATCATCGTAAGAATGCATTTTTCGTACAGAAAGAAAAGTTTTATATCACATAATCGGAGGGTTGCGGAAACGTTTTTACCGTTCGTATTTTTATGTCTACCGAATTGTAAACGAGTGAATAGGGCGCAACGCTCCGGGTAAGCCATGTTCCACCACCGATGACGGAATCGTGTCCGATAACGGTTTCTCCTCCCAATATGGTGGCATTGGCGTAAATAACCACATCATTTTGTACGGTGGGATGTCGCTTCGTTTCCGAGAGTTGTTTCTCCACATAGAGCGCACCCAACGTAACTCCCTGATATATTTTTACGTTATCTCCGATTTGACATGTCTCTCCGATCACGATCCCTGTACCGTGATCAAGGAACAGATTCTTACCGATTTGTGCGGAGGGATGTATGTCGATGCCGACTTGCGCATGGGCATATTCGGCAAACAAACGAGGAATAACAGGCACACCTAATCTATGGAGCTCATGAGCGATGCGGTGTACGCAAAGCGCGAAAAATCCGGGATAGGTTAATATAACTTCTTCTATGCTTTTGGCAGCAGGGTCATTACGAAGATAGCAATGGGCGTCTTTATAGAGACGAATCCGTATTTCGGGTAATCGTTCAAAGAAACGGTATACTACATCATCAGCGAACGACGGATTCGTCAGTTTACCAATATTATTGTCGAGTGTTATAGCACATGTCTTCAGCTGGCTACGAAAAACTGTTATATCGACTGTTTCGCAAACGGGAAACAGTAGAGAAACAAGTGTGCGGATTGCCTCTTCGAGTTGGCATTTATCTGCCGGAATGCGGATAGGCAAAGGTTCAAACTTATCGATAAGTTTAAAAGTATCGGATGTCATAAAAAAGATATTGAAGAATGAATAGAAACTTGTTATTGCTTGTGTGAAAAGTGCATAAGAGCACCGTTATCAATTTTGAGAAAAAGATTGAATCAACAACAGCAACAACAACAATAAATTCGTGCTTTATTCATTTTGAACGTTTATGGGTTGCAAAGATAAGGCAAATCTCTTAATAAAAAAGAAAAAACATCGTACTTTATCGTATATACATTCGATTCTATAAGGAAAATTGTCGGTGACGTCGGGATGTTGCATCCATCCGTATGTATATCCGGCTCCTTGCTCGACGCCGCTATACGGAAGGACTGTTTTTTTGTGCTCTCTCGCTTTTATCTTTAGCGCGTTGTTTTTCTATATTTCTTCTACATATCGAAAGGGTGTGCCCGAAACGTTTTTTCGGCACACCCTTCTGAAATCGATCGCTTAGTAATCTGAGAACTAATTAAACTTCTTCTTAATTTCTTCGTTTCGGGCGCGTTCGTCGGCTGCCGCGTCCAAGGTCGTGATGATAATAACTTTCGAAGCAGTTTTATCCTTATGTTCCATCTGCCGCTTCTCCGTGTTCAGTACGTATATGTTTTCAATCTCTGCGGGAGGGATGCTTTTCATCCGTTCGGAAGAGATTTCTTTGCCGTTCAGATAGTACCTGATAGGAGCCTGCCTGCTTTGTGTCTGCCGCGCCGTGTCTTTCTGTATGGAGCATACGGATCCTTTGGTTAAGCGGAAGTTAACCGGTACAGTATATTCGACCGATACGGGTTTGCCGCGCTGTTTTCCGGGCTTCCATCGGGGCATCTCCTCGATGAGGCGAACCGCTTCTTTGTCTAACAACGGATCGACGCCCTGAACCACCTGTACGTCGGCCGTGTTTCCGCGTTCATCGATGATGAACTGACAAACTACACGCCCTTGAATGCCATTTTCCTGCGCGATCACCGGATATTTGATATTCCGGGCGATATATTGCATCAAAGCGGCTTGTCCGCCGGGAAACTGAGGCATCTCTTCCACAACGGTAAAGATCGGTTCTCCTTCGGATCCGGTCGATGGCTTGCGGTCGTTTCGCGTGGTTTTCTCGGAGGAGGTATATCCTACAACGACGATCTCATCGAGGTTTTCTTTCTTACGTTTCATTTCGATTTTCCCGACATCGCCCGAAGCCTTCGGTACAAGATGCATCGGCGCCATTCCGATATATGAGAAGTTCAACGTGTCTCCGGCCTGCATGCGAATCTGAAATCGTCCGTTCTCGTCGCTGATCGTGCCGCTGTATGTTCCGCTGATGAGGATGCTCACGCCTTGCAGCGCTCCCTGCCCGTCGACTATGGTACCCGATACGACGAGGGTGTCTTCTTTCTTCGTGTCGGACAGGTTTTCCGTATGTCCCTGCAACATGGGCAGAGAAGCGTCGAGCAACCCGGACATACGCTCGGTCATCGCGCCCGCGTTATTGGCTACGAGCAGCAACAATGCCAAGGGTAGCACTAAGGTGTAGGCCACCAGCTTCACTTTGGGCGATTGCTTGGCGTTAAGCATCCGGATGCGCTTTTTCAGCGGCGAGGTGTTGAATTGATTGGCGAGCGCGGTCTGCACGGGCTGATGCGCCATGCGCAATAAATGATATTGGTAGCTGCGAGCGTCGGCTCCGTCCTTCACCACGCGATGGTCGACGAGAAATTCGAGGTTGCTGTGAATTTCTTTCTTGAGCATCCATGCCATCGGATTAAACCAGCAGACGGCACAGGACAGCTCGGCCAGCAAGATGTCGAACGAATGATGCTGACGCACATGTATCTGTTCGTGTGCCAGAATCTCTTTCAGTTCTTCTTTCCGATGCATCTCGGGATGTATAAAAATCCAGTTGAAAAACGAGAAAGGAGTAGCCGGCCGCTGCAATCGGCTGACGCGTGTGCCCTCCATCTCTACCTGTGGACTGCGCCACCGTAACCATACGAGCTGCGTCAGACGAACCATCAGCCGCAACAACAGAAATCCCGTCACCGCAAGATACAGCCATAGCGCGTAATCTCCCAATGAGTAGGTCGCGGGAGCTTCGACCGACGGTGTCACCGTCAGTTCCGGCATATATTGCGTATATGTAAACGCCGCTTCGGTCAGTGTGTGGCTACGCACAAACCATTTCGAGAAGTCGGTAAACGGATATACGACCGACAAGAATAAGATGCCTTGAAGCAAATACCGTCGCAAGGTAAAAAACGTGTCATTCCGATAACACCATCTGTATACCATATAAAACACAGTGATAGCCGCGTTTACCTTCAGTAAATAAGTCCATGTTTCCATCGTTTTCTATTTTTGTTTTTCGATAATACGGATAATCTCTTTCAAATCATCGGCCGAAATCTTCTCTTCGCGGGCGAAGAACGAGACCATTTCTTTGTATGAGTTCTGAAAATAATCGCGAATAAATCCCGACATGAATTTACGTTTGTATTCTTTCTCCGAAATCAGCGGTTTACACAAGTTCGTCGTTCCTACACGCCGCATCTTCAAATATTTCTTGCGATCCAGATTTTTAATGATGGACGCAAAGGTCGTGTAAGGCATGAGCGGCTTCCCGCTTTGTTCGTGATAGCTACGAATCGTGCCCTCCCCCTGTTGCCATACAATCAACATGGCTTCTTCTTCTTGTTGTGTTAATTTTTCCATGATTACAATCGTTTTATGTTACTAATCGAACGCAAATATACGAATATTTCGTAGTGTTGGTGCGAAAGTGATGTTAAAAGATGTTGTTGGCCGATATTTTTTTCGTATCGCCCGTGAAGAAGTTATGACGTGGGGGGTAATGTTTCGATAAATTCGCGGAATGTTCCGAACGGTACGTTTCGTTTTCGGAAGAAACCGATCAACTTATCCAAACGTACTTCGGCATTATTTCCGGCATTGTGCGTGACCGTATACGGTAGTCCTTTGATTTGCTGTATGGGCATGAACTCCCACGGATGAAAGTAGGTGAGCAGATAGCCGTCGTGCTTGTATGTCCGGAGTGCCAGTCGTCGGTAGAGGGCGCCGGGCAGGTGATGAAAAGACAGCCAGAAAAGCGGGAAACGTATGTTGGGGGTCGTCGAGGCAGGCAGCTGGAGCAGCCCGTTCTGCCGAAACCACGTGCGCGGTTCGTGCCAATGGTTGTATCGTCCGGGCAGGTAGGTGGGATTGAGGGAAGAGTTGTAGCGGTATCCGGCCTCGAAAAGCGCGGCATCCGGGACGTCGGCCATGCGGGGCATGCGGAATCCTTCGACACGTTGGCCGGTGAGCTTTTCCAAAATATCTTTCGAACGTTTCAGGTCCGCTTCTTCAAAGGCGCTGTGCTCATAGCCATGCGAGGCGACTTCGTGCCCGCTCTCACGGATCTCACGGATCAGTTCGGGGGTATTCTCCGCAAATCGGGCGGTGCAGAAAAACGTCGCTTTTACCTTGTGGCGGGAAAGACAACTCAATATCTTCCGGCAACCTTCGGACGAAATGCGGATCTGTTCTTCCCACGACAATGACAACCCATATTCAAACGGCAGGTCAAATTCTTCGATGTCAAAACTAAGCAATATCATATTCAGTAAAATGGCATGTTATCTCGAATGTCTCATGATTTGTGGACCGAAGGACTGAACTCAGACACTCGCTCGTCTTTCGCGGCATAATCGCGGGTCATCATCTCATAGATCAGTTTGAACCAAATCAGCACGCACGGCAAAGCTTTCAGCGCGTAGGGCTGAACGTAAGGCCGGTAGAGGAACGCAGGAAAGAGGTCGGACGGTGACATGCTGGTCAGGATAAAGGCAAAAATAAGCAACGCGACATCTCCTTTCGAACGCTTCCATGGAACTCCCCAAAACCAAACAGCTACGCCTGTCAAGGCGATAATGTAACTGCTCGACTCGCTACCGGTACTGAACAGGACGACAAACAGCATGACGGAGACTAAAAACATCCGTCGGAAGGCCGGAAAAGCATATTGCCTGATGCGCAGATAGGGCAGGGCGAAAAGAATCAGTCCGGGGATGATCAGCCACATGTCGGAATAGTCAGGATTGCCAGATATTTTCCGAACAATGCCCAACAACGAGATATTTTGGGCGCGGGCGAAATGATTGACGGCATTTTTGGCGATTAAGTCCGGTAACCATTCGCCGTATTGATTGAGGATGTATTCGGGGGAAGAATACAACATGGGTAAGGCAAAAAACACGATGCTCCATCCGATCAGGGAAAGGATAAATTTTGTTTTGTGGCGCGAGAAAAAGAAAAACGCCAGTCCCACAATACCGTAAATCTTAACAAATGTGCCGATAACGATCAATAGAGCGGCCCATACATCCTTTTCTTTTTCTATACAGACGAAGACAAGAATGAGCATGGCGCCAATAACAATATTAAACTGTGCCAAACTGAGGGCCGTGTATAATTCATTGGCACAAAACCACATGATGAACAGAATCTTTTTTCGTTCGAAAGAGAGTGAGCGTATGGCCATAAACAGCAAAGCGCTCATGGCGGCAAGCCACAGCAGATACCCGAATTTCGCTGGGAAGACGGCAAACGGCGCGACAATGAAACTGAACGACGGCCCATAATGATTGACATCGTGGTAAATCTCCGGATACTCGGCATAGAGTGGTAATTGTTCTAATACATGCCAAAATACGTTTCGGAAGATGATAAAATTATTGTTGGGATGTTTGAGCAACCACGCCGCCAGCACTGCCAAGCCCCATACAACGCCAACAGTCGTGTAGCGGTTGAAAACAGGATGGCAACATACGTTCTTGATGCTTTCTCTCCAATTCATGAGTACTTGTTCTCTTCTTATTTGACAGAAAATAGTTCTTTTTGAATATCCGTTGACTGATGCGGCAAATATAGCCGTTTTTGAATGGATACCGGTCGTTTTTACATAAATTATGCTTTGTCTGTCTTGCCGGTAAAGGGAAAGTAGTGCTTTTATGTTTTTCTGTTTATCAGATACATATTTTCTTAAATGTTCCCGACTAAAACGATTATATATCGAATATGTCACTATGCTGTTTGATTGTCTGAGGAAATCGGAAAAGAAGGTTGGGGAAGAGATCAAAAAACGAATCTTGAGATATCAAAAAAACACAGTACATTTGCATTGCTTAAAAACCTGCAGGGGAGTATGTTTTCAAAACATAATTCAAGACATAAACACATGCTGTTTTTCGTAAAAAATCGACTGATAGGCAGTTTCCGTAAGTCGATGGGATTGATTCTGTGCTGGATGATCTGTTTATCGGTCTTTCCTCATGACAGGAATCATCGCTGTCAGATTCAGGAATTACTTGATAAGGCTGAAGAGATGTTAAATGCCGATCCTTCTAAGGCAATATATTATTCGAGTCTGGCTATTACTGAAGCGCAGAAGGTAGGAAATATAGGTTGTAAGACGATGGGGCAAGCCATATTGGGTGAAGCCTATATGAATCAGGGTGATTTTAATATCGGATTTGAAATATTGACTCATGCGATGGAGGCTTGTCCGCCAGATAGTTTGCATTTGAAGGGTTGCATATTTCTTCACCTGTCCGGAGCATACCTGAAACTGAAAGATTTGCATAAGGCTTTTATGTACGTGGACAAAGCTGCCGATATTTACCGGGCACAGAATGATTCGCTTCATTTAGCCCGCTGCTACAATGCACGAGGCTTAGTTTATATCCAGAAACCGGATAATGTTCGTGCCGAAGAAAATTTTAAGGCGGCTTTGAGTATTAATCGCAAGATGAATAATCTCTCATCACTTGCAGCCAACCTGAATAACCTTTGTTTATATGAAGGAAACAGTGTTGAAAAAGTAGCCTTATTAAACGAAGCGATTACGATAAATCGTTCATTAGGGAAGATTTGGGCTTTAAGTGAAAATTACAATAATCTCGGAACGCAATATTTTTATGCACACAGTTACGACCATGCTTTGTCCGCTTTGGATACGGCTATGAATCATGCCACAAAGATCAATGCAAAAGAATTGATTGCAGACAACTATCGTTATAGGTCGTGGGTTTACGAAGCTCAGCGAGATTACAAAAAAGCTTATACTTATTTATTGTTACTTTATGAGGCGGAAAAAGATTTGTTGATGATGAATGAGATGAGACAAATCGAATTGAATATCGTACAAAAACACCTCCATGATAAGGAGCAACAAATGATTATGCAGGAGCAAGCGTTTCAAATCGACTTCCTCCGTTTGTGGATATCTATCGCTGTCTTAGCTGTAATTGTTCTTATGCTCGTACTCTCTTATGCGGTATATCACTATCGGCAGAAGAAGAAACTGGTGTTACTCGAAGCATCCAGGCAACTTGAGAATCATGAAAAAGAACTTATGGCGCTGAAGTTGAAACAGTCAGAGGGTGAGGCACAGGTTGTACAGCAAGAACTTGAACACCGCCGGAAAGAGTTGACCAATCTTGCTTTTTTTATTCGTAGCCGGAATGATTTATTGGCACAGATACAGGAAAAAATAAGAGCGGGATATAAGCTTTCGCCTGCCGAAAGTGAACGTCATTTACGCAATATTTATACCTATATATCACAATTCAGCACTCGCGATACGGAAACGGGAGTTTTAATTGACGAAATAAACCGGCAGTTTATCGAACGCCTCTCACAGCTTCATCCTAATCTCTCCGGAAATGAGAAACGTTTATCTTCTTTGCTGCGTGTCGGATTGTCGACGAAAGAAATAGCCTCCATCATTCATTCGACCCCTAAAACAGTCAATATGGCGCGTTATCGGTTACGAAAACACTTGAATCTCGAAACGGATGACAGCCTCACAGAGTATATGAAGCAGATATAGATGATCTCTCGTCTGTAAAAATTGATTACCAATTTGGGTATGTTTTTAAGTGTAGATAGATGTTTTTTGAATCTATACAAAAGATCATAATGTAGTATGCGTTGTAATGATTATATATCTAATAAAGAATGTTTTATTTTTTCTTTTGTAGATATAAATAGTTCCTTTTAATAGGGTTTGTAGATATAAAATAGGATTGAAAAAACTTGACAAATGAACCTTAAATATCTAATCTTGTCAAAAATTTTAATTTGAAATACTATGATATTAACGCAAAGTCAGAATCGATTAGGTATCGGTTTAAATTTTAAAACAATGTTTGTAGGACTGTGTTTTCTCCTCTTACCTTCGTGGAGTATAGCACAGCAAGTCTTAATTAAAGGAGTGGTGTATGATGATCATGATGTGCCGGCTATCGGTGTAAATGTGGTCAAGAAAGGAAGCACTGAAGGAGTGATAACAGATTTGAATGGACAATTTGAGATTAGGGCTTCACAGGGCGATGTGCTTATTTTTTCGTATATTGGCTTTGCTACACAGGAGATAACCTGCGATGGACAGTCCAATATCGTTGTTCGGCTAAAAGAAGATACCGAGGTTTTGGAAGAGGTTGTTGTTGTCGGTTATGGAACAATGAAAAAGAGTGATCTTACGGGTGCAATTTCTTCGGTGAATGTGGAGGAACTGGCCGGCCGTGCAACAACAAATCCGGCAGAGGCGTTGCAGGGCAAAATCTCGGGTGTGAATATTCGTAAGTCGGGAGGAAATGCGGGCGCCGGAGTATCGGTTAAAATTCGTGGGGTAAAATCTTTCGGAGATAATGAACCTCTGTATATTATCGATGGTTTTCCCGGGAATATCAATAATATCAATCCGCAGGATATTGCTTCAATGGAGGTGCTTAAAGACGGTGCTGCTGCCGCTATCTACGGTTCTACGGCTGCTAATGGAGTGATTCTCGTAACGACCAAGAATGGGAAAAAAGGAGAGTTGAAAGTCGATTTTAATACATGGCTTAGTATGGTGCATGTCGCCAATCGGTTGTCGATGCTTGATGCCAAGGGATATGTGCAGGTACACAGGCAGATGTATGAGAATTACAATCAGCAGTTTCCCGGCAAAGCTATTGAATTGCCAGAGTATATAACGAATCCCGGTAATTCGGATACGAACTGGCAGGATGAGCTGTTTCGTACCGGTCTCTCACAACATTACATGGTTGGTCTGCGCGGAGGAAGTGAACAGGCTCGTTATGCTGTTTCCTTCAGCCATGCCGATGATAAAGGGGTATTATTAGGTAATCGGTTCAAACAGGAAAATGCACGAATGAAACTGTCGGGACGGAAAAACATTTTCGAATTTGAAGCCAACATCGGTCTTCGTGCAACCCGGAGTTTACAGCCGCAATATTCATTGAAAGAGGCCTACATGATTTCACCCTTAGTGCCTGTTTATGATGAATCAGAACGTTATGGATATGGACTGACAAACAGGAATGGACTACCGAGTAATCGGAATGTTCTGGCTGATCATCATTTTCGGAAAGCCGTCACGAACAGGTATCATATAACGGCAAATGCTTCGGTCACAGCCCACTTTACGGAGTGGCTCAATTTTCGTTCTGCTTATTCTTATCGTGGAGATCATCAACGGTATAACTATCATACGCCTCCGTATGTCGCAGATGTCAAATCACCGACAGAATATCCCCTACATACCGAATCTTCTTCCTATTGGCAAGAACAGGTAATCGATCATATCCTAACATTGAATAAGGCATTCGGCGATCATTCGGTCAATGCGATGGCCGGAAATTCTGTTACTTTGCAGGATTATACTTGGAATAGCGTCTCGGTAGAAGGTAAGACGCTGGTACATGAAGTGAAGGACGGAAAACTTGTCACTCATGAGAAACCGGGCGGATTTCTTGATCCTTATTTCGGGACCATTAACGCCGGAAAAGGGGGCACATATACAGGTGAAGGTTCCCTCTATGCATATCGCAGGGTGTCTTTTTTCGGACGACTGAACTATGCTTATGCCGGTAAGTATATGTTACAGCTGACATTCCGTCAGGATGGTTCTTCCAAATTTGGTCGTGACAGCCGTTGGGGATTTTTTCCTTCGGTTGCATTGGGATGGCGTATTTCTGAAGAGCACTTTTTCCCGAAGGACGGCGTGTTTAGTAATCTTAAATTACGTGCCAGTTGGGGACGGCTTGGGAATGAGCAAGCTTTAGGGTATTACGATTTTCAGGCATTGATCTCTACCTATAATAATTTATATGGAGGTTATGTACAGGGTTCAGGTTCGACACCTTGGCCGGGCAGTACAGCGAGAGGATTGGCTAACCGTAACCTGCAGTGGGAAACGACAGATACGAAAAATATAGGATTTGACTTCGGGTTGTTTAACGGAAAATTGTCCGGATCAGCAAATTATTATTACAATCGGACGGAAGATATGCTGATTACTAAAAAACTTGCTCCTTCGGTTGGATTATTTGATCCCGTCATGAATGTCGGGAAGATACGCAATGCCGGTATTGAGCTGGAGATGAGTTGGCAGGATAAAGTCGGGGCTCTTCAATATCATACAAGTTTCAATTTAACGACTACAGCCAATAAAGTTGTTGAGTTGTCAGACCCGAAGCAAGCTCTTTACGGTGATGGGCTGAAATGGGGAACGGAACATTTTCCGACACAAACGAGAGCGGGGTATCCGATTGCAGGGTTCTACTTATATCGTACCGAAGGTATATTCCAAAGTGATACCGAGGCAGAATCCTATAAAAACGATAAGGGAGAACGCTTGCAGCCGAATGCGAAGGGGGGAGATATCCGTTTTGCCGATATAAATGGAGATGGCGTGATCAATGAAGAAGACAAAGAATTTTGTGGGGCTGCTATTCCTAAAGTCGAAGCAAATCTAACATTCGGCGTTGACTATAAAGGATGGGACTGTTCCTTCTTGCTTGGCGGAGGCTGGGGCGGTAAATTATACAATGCGAATCGTTATTTTTACGAAGGTATGAGCTCCGGCTCTAATTTCCTGGAAACAACACTGAATGCCTGGACTCCTGAGAATAATCGAACGGATATTCCTCGTGCGATATTGCAGGATATGAACGGGAATGCGCGTGAATCAGACCGTTTTCTTGAAACAGGCAATTACATTCGCATGCGCCAACTACAACTTGGATATACGTTCTCGCCATCCGTATTGCATAAACTACGAGTGGAAAATCTGCGCCTCTATACCAGTGTAGAAAATCTCTTTACAATTACCCCTTATACGGGAATCGATCCCGAATTTTCACGTAAGAGCGCTGCCAATCCGACATCGGATGTCTTGAATGCCGGAGTGGATACACATATCTATCCATTCACGCGATCATATATTGTGGGATTGCAACTTTCATTTTAATAACTCCTTAATACATCATAATCATGATACAAATTAGATATATAACGTTTGTTCTTTTATTGTCCGGTATCCTTACGGGCTGTGATGATTTTTTGACAGTCAGTTCCCCCGACGAGTTGACCTCCGAGTCGTTCTGGCGAAATAAATCGGATGCGGAAGCCGGATTAGCCGCTGCATATTCGAAGTTGGAAGCTTCTTCCGATGCTTGGGAATTTCCTGAGGTTTTTTTTCCCGTAGAAGCTTATCGCGAAGATATTATCAAGCCGGGATCGGATGCATATAATTATCCGAATTGGATCGAATTGGCAAATTTTAATTACACGAACGGCAATTCTCAATTCTCTGCTTATTGGCGGGATAATTACTATGGTATTAATTATTGTAATCAGGTCATTGAAAATCTACCCCATATACCGGCTGATAAAATAACGGAGGCCGATCGTGCAATGATACAGAACGAGGCTTATTTCCTACGGGGGTATTATCATATGAAATTATTATTGAACTGGGAACAGATCGTTATTCGAGACAAATATATTTCTTCGGTGGCCGAGCTGGATAAACCGTTATCTACTCGTGCCGAAGCATGGGATTTTATTATCGATAATTTCAAAAAAGCAACAGCATTACCGGCCAACCGAACTTCCGAAACAGTTGGACGAGCTACTCTGGGAGCAGCTTACGCTTATCTCGGATGGGCACACCTGACAAGAGCATACGAAGAAACAGGCCGGAAAGATGCGTCATTAAATGCAGCTGTCGAGGCATTGAACCGGGTGACGGGATACGAGTTGGTGAAAGAGTTGCGTACTTTATTCGATGGCACAAATAAAAATTCGAAAGAGAGTATTTTTGAGATACAGCTTACATTAAGTACGGCCAATGGAGCGCGTTACCGCACCCAGCTTCATCGATTTATCGGCTGTTCCGAATTGCAGGGGTGGGATGAAGTACTCCCGACGGATCTGCTGATACAAGCTTATCAAAAAGAGGGTAAGACGGCGACAGACGGTCGTTATGACGGTCGTTTGTATGAAACGCTCTTTTTTAAGGATGAATATTTCAATGATACTGTTGCAAAACGCGTGTATGACAAGACTTATGACGAATGGTTTCAAGGTGCTGATAAACCGGTCTTCCGTAAATATATGCCGGCGGATGCAGCCGGTTTGAGTGCTGCATATTTTGCTCCGAATATTGTTTTGATGCGTTATGCGAATGTTTTGCTTATGAAGGCGGAAGCTTTGAATGAGCTTGGCCGTACCTCTGAAGCGATCCCTCTTGTTAATGAAGTGCGTAAGCGTGCAGGTATGCCTGCGATGAAGGGGACCACTCGTGACGCTGTGCGCGCACAGATTGAACATGAACGTATGCTGGAATTTCCTTTGGAGAATATGCGTTTCTATGATCTTCGTCGTTGGGGAAAGACGAAAGAAGTATTGCATGCGGCAGGACGCTCGAACTTTGATCCGTCCAAACATAATTTTTATCCGATTCCGATTCAGGAAATCAATTCGAATAATGCAATAGATTGATTGAGAGTGTTTTTTTGAGTAATATATCCGCATCATGAAGAAGAGTATTGTGATTTTTTTCCTGTGGCTCCCTGCGACCTTGTTTGCCCAACAATCCAAAGAGTGGGAGAATCAGATTGTGAATCAGTTGAATCGGGAGACTATGCATGCCCATTTCGTTCCTTATGCATCGGAAGAGGGAGCTTTGCTTCAAGACAGCTCCCAACTGCGAACATATTTATTGAATGGGACCTGGAAATTCCATTACTCGAAAAATCCGGCTTCTCGTCCTGTCTTTTTTTATGAAGATCATTACGATGTGGCGGATTGGGCTGATATACAAGTTCCGGGGAGTTGGGAGTTGCAGGGGTTCGATGTGCCGATCTATACCGATACGCGTTATCCTTTTCCTCCCAACCCGCCTCATGTTCCCAAAGAATATAATCCTGTCGGATCGTATAAAACAAGCTTTCGGATACCGGAGTCTTTTGATGGATCCGATATTCTACTTCATTTCGGTGGGGTCGAATCAGCCTTTTATTGCTGGGTGAATGGTCAATTTGTCGGTTATAGTGAGGATAGTCGTCTGTCTGCTGAGTTTTTGATCAATCAGTACCTGAAGCCCGGATTGAATAGTCTTGCGGTAGAGGTTTATCGGTATAGTGATGGTTCTTACCTTGAGGCACAAGACTATTGGCGTTACAGTGGAATCGAACGCGATGTTATGTTGATTGCACGTCCCGCGGTACGGGTCAAAGACTTTGAAGTGAAGGCGTCACTAACGAATCGTTATGTCGATGGGAACTTCGAAATCGATGTGTTGCTGGACAACCGGAGGGAGGTTCGTGGTACGGAAATACAGTTGAATGTGTTTGACGACAATAAACAAATGATCGCTTCTTCTCGCTTGAAAGCAAGAAATCAATCGGATACTCTTCTTTCTTTCCGGAAAATATTTCAACAAGTGAAACCTTGGACTGCCGAAACGCCAGATTTATATACCGTCACGGTTTCAACGTTGGATCGGAAAGGAAGAGTGACGGAATCGTTTGCACATCGTTTTGGTTTTCGCACTGTTGAGATAAAAAACGGCATGTTGTTGCTGAATGGCGTACCTATACTTATCAAAGGCGTGAATCGGCACGAGCATAACATGTATACGGGGCGTACAATCACCGTCGAAAGCATGGAGGAAGATATTCGTTTGATGAAATTGTTTAATATCAATGCGGTACGATGTTCGCATTATCCTAATTATCCTCAATGGTATGAGTTATGCGATAAATATGGCATTTATCTGGTTGACGAAGCCAATATCGAATCGCACGGTATGTCCGATCATCCCTCGGTTCAGACGCTGGCCGATTGGGAGAATTGGGACATTCCTTTTCGGGAGCGCATGATGCGTATGATGGAGCGTGACAAAAACTTTACATCTGTCATTACCTGGAGTTTGGGTAATGAATCGGGATATGGGAAGCATTTTGAAAATCTGTATCATGAAGCTAAACGACGCGATCCGAGTCGTCCCGTTCAGTACGAAGGAGGACACATGGCGGGTTTGTCCGATATTTATTGTCCTATGTATGCCCGTATTTGGGCTTTGCGCCAATGGGTAAACGAACGGCAAAAACGTCCTTTCATTTTATGTGAATATGCCCATGCGATGGGTAATAGCGTGGGAAACTTGCAAGATTATTGGGATTTAATTTATAAATATGATAATTTGCAGGGAGGCTTTATTTGGGATTGGGTAGATCAGACTTTTGCACGGAAAGACGATGATGGTCGTGACATCTGGGCTTATGGTGGAGATATGGGGTTTGTGGGTATTGTGAACGATTCGAACTTTTGTGCCAACGGACTTGTTGCAGCTGATCGCAGTTTGCATCCTCATATCTGGGAAGTAAAACATGTGTATCGCTATATCCATTTTGAGAGTGTGCCTTTCTCGTCCGATCTTATCCGGATCACCAATCGCCACGATTTTATCGACGCAGATATCTATGATTATAAATGGGAGATTAAAGCGGATGGTCGCATATTGTACGAAGGAGTGCTCAACGTCCCTTCCATCAAACCGCATCAGAGTATGAACGTGAAACTGCCGTTACCATCATTCCACAAGGAACCCAACACTGAATACTTCCTTCATCTGACAGCTTATACACGAACTGCTACTCCACTGATTCCTGCGAGACATACGGTTTCTGCCGCCCAATGGCTATTACCGGGAACGAGGATATCGGAAGAGACTCCAGTCCAAGGGGTGTTGACATGTCAAGATTTGGATGAAAAGGTGGTCTTTCAGATGGCTGGTATTTCATTGTCTTTCTCTAAGACAAATGGCGAGCTGGTCAGTTATGTTACCGGAGACAAGGAATTTCTGATCGAAGGGTTGCGTCCGAACTTCTGGCGTCCGATGACGGACAACGATGTTGCCAATAAAACCGGAGAACGTTGCGCAATCTGGAATGAAGCCGGAGAGCGACTGATACTGCAGGATTTTGAGTATACGCTTTCGTTTGATCGTCAGAAGGCTATGGTGTCTGTTTCTTATGCGATGCCGGAACAAATGTTTATATGTCGTGTGACATATACTGTTTATGCAGATGGAGTTATTAAGGTGAACTTTGTATTTGAACCGGGCGAGTATCCTCTTCCGGAGATGCCTCGTCTGGGAATGTATATGATCCTTAAAGAAGAGTTTGAAAACATGACCTGGTTTGGCCGAGGACCTCATGAAAATTATTGGGATCGCAAAAACAGCGCTTTGGTCGACTTGTACAGTGCATCGGTTTGGGAACAATATCATCCGTATGTACGAGCTCAGGAGACCGCTAATAAGACGGATGTACGTTGGGCGGCTCTCCAGAACGATAAGGGCGTGGGACTGTTAATCCGCACAACCGACGAACCTCTCAGTGTCAGTGCATGGAATTTTCCGATGAAAGCGCTGAAATATATCCCCTCTGGGACCAAGCGTGTGCATGGCGGAAGCATTCAAAAGCAACCCATGGTATGGATTAATATTGACAGCCGGCAAATGGGAGTTGGAGGTGATACGACGTGGGGAGCGCACACGCATCCGGAATATACGATTACCCCGGTGAAACAAAATTACGGCTTTCTGATTGTGCCGATACGGGAACAGGATGAATTAATATCAAAAACCAAATTGCTGAGATAGAATAGTGTAAAATTATATGTTTGTTGTAATAGGGCTTATGTTTACCGGAATCGCTTTGGGGTATCTGTTTCGAAAGAAGTTGATAATTAGGTGGTTCAGTGGTCTGATGGGTTGGACTGTCTACTTGTTGCTTTTTTCTCTCGGAATTTCAGTAGGAAATAATCGTGAGATAATTTGTAATCTACCTGCATTGGGAGGGCAAGCCTTATGGCTGGCTTTTGCCGGTACATTGGGTAGTGTTTGGGGAGCTTGGATCGTATATCGGAATTTCTTCAAAAATAAATCATAGTCTGATTTATATATTTTTGATAACAGATGAGAGGGAGCCTTATTGTTGTTGCTTTTTTCGTAGCTGGATGTCTGATGGGTTGGATATTAGATACTTACGATATTCGCATTGAGGATGATCCGACACGTTATATTCTCTATTTTTTGATGCTTCAAGTTGGATTAGGAGTAGGAAGTGATAAACATATCATGCAAATACTGAAGACGGTACGTTTGCAATTGCTATTGGTGCCAGTCGCTACGATAATAGGCACTCTCCTTTTTTCGACTTTAGCAGCTTTCTGTATTTCCCAATGGAGCATTTATGATTGCTTAGCCGTAGCGAGTGGCTTTGCCTATTATTCTTTATCGTCTGTGATGATTACTGATCTGAAATCCGTTTCATTGGGGGTACAATCGGCTGCGGAACTGGGTACGATTGCTTTAATAACTAATATTATTCGAGAAATGATGGCGCTTTTGGGGGCTCCTTTATTGGTTCGATTCTTTGGTCCTCTCGCTCCGATCTGTGCCGGTGGTGCGACGACGATGGATACTACTCTGCCTGTCATTACAAAATATTCAGGCAAAGATTATGTCTTTATAGCCGTCCTGCATGGTATACTCGTTGATTTGACCGTCCCATTTGCAGTGAGCCTCTTTTGCGCATTGTAAGTGCGATTTGCTGCAGAGTCTGTAAAAAAGTTGCCCGGATATGAGTACATATCTCGGGCAACCATGTTTTGCGAAATAAAACGGTCTTTATTTGCAAAACATCAGAAAGGAGAAATGATTAGAATACGAAACCTAATTTAAATCCGGCATTAGCTCCTACCGAAATAGTGCTTGAGCTTCCTGCTTTTTGGCCTGTTGTAGAAGTTCCACCGCTTGTGTAAGTTACCGAACCTACCGATGTGGTACCAAGATCCAGTCCTGCTTCTACACCCAGATATACATTCTTCACAAAATAGTAGTCTGCACCGAAAAATAATCCCATACCGAGACCAAAGGTGCCCGGACCTTCTACTTTTGTCTTGTCTCCTTGTTTAGGTTCTGAAGACGAAGACTGCGTCTGATATGCCAGACCTATATCAGCACCGATGTATGGCGAAAGTCTGTCTGTACCGCTGAAATGTTTTTCCAAACCAAAACGCATGCCTATCTGACTTTTGTTTTGTTTCTTCGTTACATTTTCGTCCGATGTATCCTTTTGCGAATCATTCATTAACGAAAGAGCACCTCTTAATGCCATTCCGTCAGAGATGAAATAACGTCCTTTCAACATGCCACTGTTAAGCATTACGGGACTTTCAGTCGCGAAAATACCTTTTGAGAAAAGTGACAAGTCGGCGGTTACATTCCCTTTACCAGGCTTAAAATCCTGTGCATTTACAGCACCCCAAGCAGAGACTAACGCTACTGCTGCAATCAATAATTTTTTCATTTGTTCTTTTTTTGCTTTGTTATTGAAATCGGCGGCAAACTTACATAAAAAATATGATTTCGTTGTTTTTTTTACCCAAGTTTTTGTTGTTGAGTGTGTAAGTCTTTGTCGAATGTGACCAGGCTATATCATATAAAAGCGGCTTTCAACGGTGAGGGGCGCTTTATTTCATCTTATCGAATCCGGCTTACAAGAAGTAGAAAAACATCTCTTTTATGTTACTCCGACGAATCTGTCGTTATTTTTTTGATGATCTTCATTTATTTTTGTACTTTTGCAGCCGCAATAAAAACAACAAATTATTGTATTGATTTCGGGGTGTAGCGCAGTCCGGTTAGCGCACCTGCTTTGGGAGCAGGGGGTCGCAGGTTCGAATCCTGCTACCCCGACCATCCGGAAAAGCCTTTAAAAGTTATGATAGTAGAAACTTTTGAGGCTTTTTTTATACCCTAAAACGAATGAATACTTTTGTGAGTATGCTTGCTTTTTCGTGTAATAACGTGTATTTTCGTGGTCTTGAAATTGAGCAAATGTATATCCAAGTAACAGAAGACGAGCGAAGAAAAAAGGCTGACGGCACATGTCCGATCTATCTTGTTTTCGTCAACCAAGGAAAAACGGTCTATCATGGATTAGGCGTATATGTCGATCCTGTCGAGTTCGACAAAACAACGTTTTTGATCACGCCGATAAATAAGCGGAAAGCAATGGAGGTCATTGTGAGCAAAAAGATACGTACTGAGGACGGACTAGACAAGTACATTAATACTCAGAAAGATTGAAGACGATATGCAACCTGAAAATGTAGCAATTTTACTCGCTACTTACAACTGGCCCAGAGCATTGGAACTGGTTCTTGAAGCTCTTTTCACACAAACCCGGCTACCGGATGAGATCGTGATAGCAGATGATGGATCGAGGGCTGATACCCAAGGGATGATCGAGAGAATGAAAGCAAAGGCTCCCCAAGGAATAGCTATTAAACACGTTTGGCATGAAGACCTTGGCTTCCGCAAAAGTATTATCTTGAATCAGTCTGTGGCTGTGGTAGAGTCTGAGTATATTATTGAACTCGACGGAGATTGTATCCCGGAAAAACACTTTGTGGAAGATCATCTTCGTGTAGCTCGTGAGGGGGCTTATGTAGCGGGTAGCAGAGTGATGATTTCTTCGAAGGGGTCTGCAATGATTCAGGAACACGGGCTTCAAAAGTCTTTTTTGAAGCGATTTGCAAACTCTGCCAACGCGTGGCGTGTCTCTTTTCTCCAAAATATCCTTGCTCCTTATTATAAGCAAAATAACTTGCTCGCAAATAGGGGTTGCAACATTGGATTCTGGCGAAAAGATATTTTGACAGTTAATGGATACGATGAGAGTTATATCGGTTGGGGACATGAGGACATAGACCTCATATACAGAATGAGAAATGCAGGTGTCAGAAAAAGATTTTTGAAATTTGGAGGTGTAGTGTATCATCTGTACCACAACAAAGAGGATCGAAGTAAAGACACTTTTAACAAGCAAAAAGCTTTAGATGCTATAAAAGAGAAAAGGATTCGTGCTGCCGATGGCGTGGATAAATATCTCCGTACAAAGGAGGAGCAAAAAGATAAATGAACGTAAATTCGATGTGAAAAAAGTTTCTTAAAATTAGGGGTATGGAAGGGGCTTTAAGGTTCTGAAACAACAGATGCTCAACGAATTTGATAAAACTGTCAAAGAATTTTCATGGCAAAATAACAGGACAGAGAAAAGAAACCGTAAGTTTACGATGTCCCAGAGTGAGGTGATGACCGTCTTAGTTTTGGGCCTTTCTGAATTTGAAGTGATGGGTCGATATTTCTGATAATTAATTGTTTATATTATCATGTGATTCCCCAATCCCACTACTTATAGACCTTCGAAAAATATAAAGTTATAATTTGTGAGGTGAAGATTTCAAACTCTTACATTATGTGCCCTTTTGTTTCTCAAAGTTCTTATAGTAAAAGTTTTATAGGTGTATGTGCTCTATGGGAAATATAGATGTCTGATACATCATCATTCCAAATACCGGATGAACCATATTTTTTATGTAAGTTTGCAGGCCTATTGAAAGCGTCCGACGATGAAAGAAGAGTTTGACATACATAAGGCTGGGAATATGATGCCGGAAACGGAGCGTGAATACGAGAACGCTCTGCGTCCGCTCTCGTTCGAAAGCTTCAGTGGTCAACCTGAAGTGGTAGAAAACCTGAAGGTTTTCGTGGCGGCCGCCCGCATGCGTCAGGAAGCATTGGATCATGTTTTGTTGCACGGTCCCCCCGGATTAGGCAAAACGACACTGTCGAACATCATTTCAAACGAGCTGGATGTCGGTTTTAAAGTGACGTCCGGTCCGGTACTCGATAAGCCCGGCGACTTGGCCGGTCTGCTCACCTCGCTCGAAAAGAACGATGTGCTTTTCATTGACGAAATACACCGGCTCAGCCCCATCGTAGAGGAATATCTTTATTCGGCGATGGAAGACTATCGAATTGATATCCTGATTGACAAAGGACCAAGCGCCCGTTCGATTCAGATCGACCTTGCTCCGTTCACGCTTATCGGAGCAACGACACGCAGCGGCCTGCTGACCGGCCCGCTTCGGGCCCGTTTCGGCATTAATCTGCACCTCGAATATTACGATACGGAGACACTGACGAAGATTATCCTTCGCAGCGCCAACATCCTGAACATCGGTTGTGCCGTGGATGCTGCCCGAGAGATCGCAGGCCGCAGTCGCGGTACGCCTCGTATTGCCAACGCTTTGTTGCGACGCGTGCGTGACTTTGCTCAGGTAAAAGGTTCCGGTAAGATCGATAAAGCCATCGCGTGTTATGCCTTGGAAGCTTTGCATATCGACCGTTACGGACTTGATCAGATCGACAATAAGATACTTACGCTCCTGATTGAGAAGTTTCATGGCGGCCCGGTCGGCTTGACTACTATCGCTACGGCACTGAGCGAAGACCCGGGTACACTCGAAGAGGTCTATGAACCATTCCTCATTCAGGAGGGATTCCTCAAACGTACGCCTCGAGGGCGCGAAGTGACGGCGCTCGCCTACGAACATCTGGGAAAAGCGATTGCGGGGCGTCCCGGTGATTTATTTCAATAAGCGGTATGGCGGAAGGGATGAAGCGTTTGGCGAAGGAAACCGCCATCTACGGGCTGAGCAGCATGATCGGAAGATTTCTGAACTGGATGCTTGTGCCCATGTATACGCGAGTATTGACTGACACCGGCGAATACGGGATCATCACGAATCTTTACGGATGGACTGCCCTGCTTCTCATTCTTCTTACGGGGGGGATGGAAACGGGATTTTTCCGTTTCATCCACAAAACCGACGAGCGCGAGCCCATGCGCGTCTATGCGTCGACGCTTGGCTTCGTAGGAGTCACGTCATTCTTGTTCGCCCTCGGCATGTGGGTGTTTCTTTTTCCCGTCAGTGAAGCGCTCGGATATTCCGATCACCCGGAATATATCGGTATGATGGCTGGGATTGTAGCCGTCGATGCTTTTTGTTGCATCCCGTTTGCCTACCTTCGCTACCGAAATAAAGCGATCCGGTTTGCAATGATCAAGCTGTTGAGCATCTTTCTGAACATCTTTCTGAACCTCTTCTTCCTCGTCCTCTGTCCTCTTATCGACGCCTCTTATCCCGAATGGATCGGATGGTTCTACCGTCTCGATTACGGGGTGGGCTACATCATCATCGCCAACGTTTTCACGACGGTTTTTACCTTTTTGATGCTGTTGCCCGATATGATGCCCGGCTTGCGTGTCAGACCGGACATGCAACGCCTAAGGAAGATGATCGGCTATTCGTTTCCGATACTTATCCTCGGCATTGCTGGAATATTTAACCAGACCGCAGATAAAATTCTGTTTCCATTTCTGTTCGACGACAAAGCATACGCCGATTCACAGCTCGGTATTTACGGGGCATGTTTCCGAATAGCGGTGGTGATGGTTATGTTTATTCAGGCGTTTCGTTATGCCTACGAACCGTTTATTTTCGCGAAACACAAAGACGCCGATAACAAAAAATCGTATGTTGAGGCAATGAAATATTTTATCATCTTCGCACTCTTTATTTTTCTCGGAGTGATGTTCTACCTTGATTTGCTGAAACATTTCGTGGATGCGAAGTACTACGAAGGTCTTCGCGTCATTCCAATCGTGATGCTCGGCGAACTTTTTTTCGGTATCTATTTCAACCTCTCGATATGGTACAAACTTACGGACCGTACGCAATGGGGAGCTTACTTTTCCGTGGCCGGCTGCACCATGACGATAATCATCATCGTGCTGTTCGTTCCTCAATATGGATTTATGGCCTGCGCATGGGCTTCGTTTGCCAGTAATTTACTGATGATGTTGCTTTCTTATGCGGTCGGACAGAAATATTATCCTGTCGCTTACGACCTGCGTTCTGCATTTACGTATGGCGCTATTGCATCCGTGTGTTATATGGCAGCCATGCTGCCACTCATCGATTCGGTCGTATTACGCCTGTTATACCGGACGGTGTGGTTATTATTTTTTACGGGAATCGTCATGAGGAGAGACCTGCCTATAACGGAAATCCCTTATCTTAGTCGATATTTCAGTCATATAAAAAAAATCAAATGATGGAAAATACTTTATACCAGCAAATCAAAACTTATTTGACACGTCATTTTGATGTACGACAGGAAAAAGAAGATGAAATAGAAACGATTGAGTCGCTGAAGAAAGGGGTCGAATTCCGAGGCACAAATCTATGGGTGTTGATTTTCGCCGTGTTTCTTGCCTCTTTGGGGTTAAACACCAACTCAACGGCCGTCATCATCGGAGCCATGCTTATCTCACCCCTGATGGGACCGATTATGGGTTTCGGATTAGGTCTGGGGATTACCGACTTCGATCTGGTCAAGCGTTCACTTCGTCACTATTTGACAGCAACGGCCTTCAGTGTGGCTACGTCAACCGCTTTTTTTCTTATCTCGCCCATCAGCGAGGCGCAAAGTGAGTTGCTGGCGCGTACATCCCCCAGCATTTACGATGTACTGATTGCGTTTTTCGGAGGGCTTGCCGGCATCGTGGCCAGCTCCACAAAATCGAAAGGTAACGTGATTCCCGGGGTGGCCATTGCTACGGCATTGATGCCTCCATTGTGTACTGCCGGCTTCGGACTGGCCAGCGGAAATTTAAGTTATTTCTTCGGCGCTTTCTACCTCTATTTCATCAACACTGTTTTTATCAGTTTCGCCACCTATATAGTTGTGCGCATCTTAAAATATCCTCGCAAATCATTCATCGATAAAAAGCGGGAAGAGACGGTGCGTCGCTATATGACCATCATTGTCATTTGCACGATCGTTCCAAGCATTTACCTCAGTTACCGCGTATTTGAAGCGACACTTTTCGATCAGCAGGTTCGCAAGTTTATCAATGAAGAGTTACACTTTCCGAATACGCAGATACTAAGCCGTTCGGTTACCAATACGGGCGATAAGAAGGAAATCAAAGTGGTACTGATTGGCCAGACGATCCCCGACATCATGATCTCGACCGTACGGTTGAAGATGCCCAACTACGGGCTGAAAGACATCGATCTGATTGTGCAACAGGGTTTCGGGAACGAGGAAGTCGATATCAATGAACTGAAGACGATGCTGATGAAAGACCTCTATAAAAACAGTGAAGACCTGCTTGAGGCGCAAGCCATTCAAATAGACTCGCTGAAGCAAAGCCTTGATCGTTATAGACATGCCTCGAATCTGACACGCACGCTGGTGCCTGAAATGCAAGTGCTTTATCCCTATATCGAACAGCTTTCGTGCACGCAGACTTACCTCATGGAAACAAACAAGTCGAAACAGGATACCGTCATGCTCGTTTACTTAAAAACTCAGCAGAACATCGGAGCTGAAGATCGGAAGAAGCTGACACAATGGCTGTCGGCTCGTACCAAAGAGAAGAATATCAAACTTATAATCGATAATAAATGAAACGAACAAACAAAATTTGGGTAGCAGTCGCGCTGCTACTGACAACAGTTGGACAAACATTTGCTGACGAGGGAATGTGGGTATTGAAAGAGTTGAACAAAGAAAACTTGGCGCGTATGCAGGAGCTGGGGCTTACGGTACCCATCGAAACGTTATACAGCGAAACCAATCCTTGTATAGCCAACGCTGTCGTTATTTTCGGAGGTGGTTGTACGGGTATTACTGTCTCGGATCAGGGACTTGTCTTTACGAATCACCATTGCGGCTACAGTGCGATCCAGAAGTTGAGCAGTGTAACACACGACTACCTGAAAAACGGGTTCATTTCGCAGAGCCTGCAAGAGGAATTACCCGTCGAGGGATTGAAGGTGCAGTACCTGAAAGAAACGGTTGATGTGAGCGGACGTATTTTGTCGCAGATCGAAGGAATTGACGATGAGTTCAAACGCATCACTAAGGCCGATTCGATCGGGCAGGCGATCTGCGACTCGATCGGAAAAGACAATTCTTCGTTAAGCGCCAGAGTGATTCCGTTTTATAGCCGAAACAAATATTATCTGGTCGTTTATAACGTCTTCCGCGATGTGCGTTTAGCTTTTGCGCCCCCGTCTTCGCTCGGTAAGTTCGGAGGCGACACGGACAATTGGATGTATCCGCGTCATACGTGCGACTTTTCCGTCTTCCGTGTCTATGCCGACGCCAACAATCAGCCGGCCGAATACAGCGCGAACAACCGCCCCTACAGACCGGATTATGTAGCCGAGATTTCGTTGCAGGGCTACGATGAGAAAGATTATGCCATGACGATCGGTTTCCCCGGTCGCACGAACCGTTACCTCAGCTCATGGGGTGTACAACAGCGTATCGAAGACAGTAACAAGCCGCGTATCGAAGTACGGGGAATCAAGCAGGACATCTGGAAGAAAGCCATGCTGGAGAGCGATGCCGTGCGCATTAAATACGCTTCGAAATATGCGGGCAGCTCGAACTACTGGAAAAATTCGATCGGAATGAACCGTGGCCTGGCCCGGCTCGACGTCATCGACCGGAAGAAGAGCGAAGAAGCAGCCTTTGCCGCATGGGTCAATCAAATGCCTGCGCGTAAAACGGAATACGGAGATGTACTTCATCTTTTGGAAAAAGGCTATACCTCATCGGCCGAGTATCAGAAGTATGCGACGTATCTTATGGAAGCCTTTGCTGGTGGAGCTGAGATTATTCGTCTGGCACGGATTATCAACAGTGTGGATGTAAAGAACAGTACGCCCGAAGAAATCGACGAGCGGATCAATGGTGATCTCCAGGCTTTCTACAAAGATTACGAACCGACACTCGACCAACACGTGTTGGCGGCCATGATGAGGATCGTGAAAGAGCGCGTACCCGCATCGTTCCTTCCCGATATTTACGGCAAGGTAGACAAAAAATACAAGGGGGATTACGAGAAATATGCCGCCGATGTTTTCGGAAACACCATGCTTACCTCGTTCGAAAAGGTGTCAGCCCTCTTAAAGAACCCGAAACAGTATGAAAAGGTAATGAAGAAAGATCCGGCAGCCGTATTATCGCTGTCAGCCATGCTTGCAATGTACGATATACAACAGCAAGTGGCTGCATGGGACAACGATATCGACAAAGGCGAGCGCCTTTATTTGGCCGGATTGCAGGAGATGCATCCCGACCGAAGTTTCTATTCGGATGCCAACTTCACCATGCGTATGAGCTACGGTACAATCGGCGGATATCGCCCTTACGATGCCGCATGGTATAATTTCTATACGACCGACAAGGGGATCCTCGAAAAAGAAGACCCGAAGAGCAGTGAATTCTGGGTACAGCCGGAAATCCTGAATATGGTCAAAGCGCGTGACTTCGGTCCGTATGCAAACGAACAGGGCGGATTACAATTATGCTTCATCTCGAACAACGACATTACCGGAGGCAACTCGGGAAGTCCCGTTTTCGATAAGAACGGACGCGTTATCGGTCTGGCTTTCGACGGCAACTGGGAAGCCATGAGCGGCGACATCGCTTTCGAACCGGATTTACAGCGCACCATCAGCGTCGATATCCGTTATGTGCTCTGGATGATTGATAAATGGGGGAAATGCCCTCGCTTGCTCGAAGAGCTGAAACTGGTTAAATAACAAACAAACGGAATACATGTTTTTTTCGATCATTGTTCCTATATACAACCGCCCGGACGAAGCCCGGGAGCTATTGGAAAGCCTTGCCGAACAGACGTGCAACGACTTTGAACTGGTCTTGGTCGAAGACGGATCCACCTTACCCTGCACGGCCGAAGTCGAGGCTTTCCGCTCGAAATTGACCATCAACTATATCGTCAAGGCAAACTCCGGACGTAGCGATACCCGCAACGTCGGGATGAAGCATGCGAAAGGGGATTATTTGATCTTTTTCGACTCGGACTGCATCATCCCGCCCGATTACTTCGAGACGGTTAAGAGAAACCTGACCGAAGATTATGCCGACTGTTTCGGTGGGCCGGACAGGGAGCATCCATCATTTACGACCACGCAGAAAGCGATCAGCTACGCCATGACTTCTTTCTGGACGACCGGCGGCATACGCGGCGGAAAAACGAATATGGAGAAATTCAAGCCGCGCACGTTCAACATGGGATTTTCGAGAGCGGTTTATGAAAAGGTCGGCGGTTTCAAGGATATGTATGGGGAAGATATCGACCTCAGCATACGTATCCACAAAGCCGGCTTCGTCACGAAGCTCTATCGCCATGCGTTTGTGTATCACAAGCGTCGCGGCGATTTGAAGAAGTTTTACAAACAGGTACATATCTTCGGACAGGCACGCATCAACCTCTATAAGTTATATCCCGATTCGCTCAAGCCGGTGCATACCTTGCCGGCATTGTTCGTTGTCGGGAGTATAGTTATTTTGCTGCTGGCCGTTCTTATTTCACCATGGCTTTTGTTATTTCCTGCGACTTACCTCGTGCTTCTATTTGCCGATGCACTGTTGAAAACGAAAAGTCTCCGCATCGCGGGGCTGTCGGTCGCCGCTTCGTTTATTCAGATTTTCGGTTACGGGCTTGGATTTATCCGTTCTTTTGTCGACAAGATTATACTGAAGCACGGATTGGAAGATTTGGAAACGTTGAAAAGGGTTTACAAATAATCGCTCTTTTGGGAAAGGCGCTTTCCCAGTGGCTGGAAAGGCGCTTTCCCAGTGGCTGGAAAGGTGCTTTCCCAATGGCTGGAAAGGTGCTTTCCCAATGGCTGGAAAGGTACTTTCCCAATGGCTGGAAAGGTACTTTCCCTGTGGGGCAAAAGACGATGTCCGAACGCAAACGGCGCAAACGGCGCAAATGGACGCAAATAACCGCCTTTGTCGTTCCGAACGCCTCCTCTTGTCGTTCCGAACGCGGTGAGGAATCCCGCCCCGGAAAAGAAAAGAGATTCTTCGCTTCGCTCTGAATGACAAAAGAAGTGAAAAGTGAAAACGGACTTTCAACCCTTGCGCCCTTGCAGGCGTTGGATTGTGGACTGATTACTGATAGCTGACCGTTAAACAAAAAACATTGAGACAACTAAACGTCGAAAAGACAAAATCCCCTATTGCGGTTATAGGAATTAGATGTATTTTTGCGTATGGGAAATCAAATATAATTAAAACGAAAAATAATGAACCGCTTTATTCTCATGACGGCTATCCTGTTGACGGCCACCTTATGGGCGACGGCACAGTCGACAACCGCCCAAAAGTTCAAGGCAACGTATCAGAACACTAACCCGACAGACGAAATGCGTATTTTTGCCTACATCGCCGACCCCGACAGCAGCGGCACGAACATACGCCGCATACCGGGCGGAGAGGTGATTCATACGCTCCGCTTCGAGGAAATGGATGAAAAAGCGTATAGCGTAAAGGTGCTTGAGGCGTGGAACGGCTGGTTCCGTATTGATCCCCAAATCGAAGAGTTGACGACCGAAGAGGGAATGGTCGTGCTGGACGGAAAAGAGGCGTGGATTCACGGATCGCTGCTGGCCAACGACACACGCAATTATGGCGAGAACCAGCAGCTGAGGTTCTATACCCGCCCCGACACGAACAGCCCTGTCGCGTTTACGATTCATCAAGAGGAGCAGGTCACGTTTGTCGACATCCGCGTCGGATGGTCGAAGGTTAAGTATGTTTCGCTTGAGGGAAAAGCCTGCGTCGGATGGATACAAAACGAATGGCTGTGCTGTAATCCGCTTACGACGTGTCCGTAAGTCGTTTGCGAACAACCTGCTACATATCTCCCGACCGTCAACCGATAAGCAAGCCATCCTCCCTCCAAACCTTGCCGGCAGATCGTCGACAAAAAAAAAACGATGCCTCCATGCGGTGAAAAACCTCTCTGAAAGTCAATGGACACGGTTCGTTACAACTGGTGCATGAGAAGGCGGAGGTTTCGCACGTAGGGAAATAATACGTACTTTTGCGACCAAAAAAATGGGATGCAGATGTAAATATCTGCGTCGGGGAGAAAAAAGATGAAGCTATTTTTTTTGAGCCTGGCCAGTGGGAGCAGCGGAAACTGTTATTATGTGGGTACATCCGATTACGGTATCCTGATCGATGCCGGTATCGGTATCCGAACCATTAAAAAAGTACTGAAAGACCGGGGCGTCGAATTTGAAAAGATTATGGGAGTACTCGTCACGCACGACCATGCCGACCATATCAAGACGATCGGCTGTCTGGGCGAACGCTGTCATATTCCCGTCTATGCCACCGAGGCCGTACATGAGGGTATCGCCCGTAGCCGGTATGTCGAAGAAACGTTGGTGCATTCGCGCCGCGTGATTGAGAAAGAGGTGCCGTTCATGATCCGTGACTTCCGGATCGAAGCCTTCGAAGTACCGCACGACAGCAGTGATAATGTCGGTTATCTGATTACCTGCGGCAATCATCGCCTGACGGTCGCTACCGATGTGGGACATATCACAGACACGGTCAGCAAATATATACAAATGGCTAATCATCTGGTGTTAGAAGCAAACTATGACGAAGAGATGCTGCGCTATGGAAGTTATCCGGACTTCCTTAAAGAACGTGTGGCCAGTCCGACAGGACATCTGAGCAATCATGAGACAGCCGAGTTCCTGGCAACTCATTATACTCCGGCTTTAAAAAACATCTGGCTTTGCCACCTGAGCCGCGAAAACAACCATCCGGACCTGGCTTACAAAACGGTCGACTTGCGTCTTGCGGCAGAAGGAATACGGGTGGGAAAAGATGTACATCTGACTACGCTCAAACGTATGACGCCTTCCCCTCTCTTCGAGATCGATTCGTGAAATTACTCCAGCAGGTCACGTATTTTAGCGTCGGCGCGCAGTTCTATTTCAGGGGTAAGATTGTCTTTAAGATGTTTCATCAGGATGGCGATCACGGCCAAATCGTCCGTATAACCCAGTCCGGCAATGAAGTCGGGAACGAGGTCGATCGGCAGAATAAAATAGCCTAACGCCCCTACAATGTAGGCCTTGTCACGCAAGGGTACATGTTCGCTTTTCATCATATAATAGAGTAAGAGAACGGGACGCAGCACGCTCGTTCCGGCTTTTCGAGCAATGCGTCGGACTTTACGCCAAAAACGGTTGTCATCGTAATATTTACTGTACGATCCTGTTTCCTCGAGGCGTCGAATGGGCAGATTTTCGTTATTCAATTCGTCCATTTCAGGCTGTTTTTGTTGTTTTGCCAAGGCAAAGATAATACATTATTTTCGGAATAAGGATGAAATAAGGAAGAAAGATTTGCTGGATTCGGAAAACGTGTGTAATATTGGCGACGTTTTTTGAGAATACATTAGAAACATAATAAAAATATTGAACAGACATGGGAGAACACAGATTTCAAGGTGAATGGCCTAAGATCGGAATCCGTCCGACGATTGACGGACGAATGGGAGGAGTGCGCGAATCACTCGAAAAACAGACAATGGATATGGCGAAAAGCGTCGTAAAACTGCTGACGAAAACACTGCATTATCCTGACGGTACACCGGTTGCGTGTGTGATAGCCGATTCGACCATCGGACGGGTGGCCGAGAGCGCCGCTTGTGCCGAGAAGTTCAGGCGTGAGAACGTGGCAGTGACGATTACCGTCACGCCCTGCTGGTGCTATGGCAGCGAAACGATGGACATGGACCCGCACACGGTGAAAGCCGTCTGGGGATTCAACGGAACCGAACGTCCGGGAGCCGTTTATCTGGCAGCCGTGTTGGCAGCTCACGCGCAAAAAGGATTGCCGGCCTTCGGCATCTACGGACATGAAGTGCAGGATGCCGATGCGAAAGACATCCCGGCCGATGTGCGCGACAAACTGCTGCGTTTTGCACGTGCGGCGATGGCCGTCGCTCTGATGCGCGGCAAGTCGTATCTGTCGGTCGGTGCCGTATGTATGGGAATTGCCGGTTCGATCGTCGATTCGAATTTCTTCGAGAATTACCTCGGTATGCGTTGCGAAGGAGTCGATGAGGTCGAAATCATCCGTCGCATGGAGAACGGTATTTACGATAAAGAAGAATATAAAAAAGCGTTGGCGTGGGCAAAGAAAAATTGCAAGCAAGGCGAAGACATCATTAACCGCAAAGACCTGGCAAAGACGAAAGCCGAGCACGAAAAAGATTGGGAGTTTATTGTGAAGATGACCCTGATCGTGCGCGATCTGATGGTGGGTAATCCCAAACTCAAAGCGCTCGGGTTCGGTGAAGAAGCCCTCGGACATAACGCAATTGTCGCAGGTTTTCAAGGGCAGCGCCAATGGACAGACTTCTATCCGAACGGAGACTTTACGGAGGCGATCCTCAACTCGTCATACGACTGGAGCGGTATCCGCGCGCCATTCATTCTGGCCACCGAGAACGACTCGCTCAACGGAGCAGCTATGCTGTTCGGCTATCTGCTGACGAATACGGCACAAATCTTTGCCGACGTCAGAACGTACTGGAGTCCCGAAGCCGTACTGCGTGTAACCGGTAAAAAGCTGACCGGCAAAGCGGCACAGGGAATCATCCACCTGATCAATTCCGGAGCGGCTACCCTCGACGGCTCCGGCCAGCAGAGCGACAAGAAAGGAAAGCCGGTGATGAAACCGTTCTGGGAGATCACGAGAGACGAAGCACAGGCTTGCCTCGACGCTACGACCTGGATGCCTGCTAATCGCGAATATTTCCGCGGTGGGGGCTATTCCTCGAAATTCCTGACCAAAGGAGGAATGCCGTGCACGATGATGCGCTTGAACATCGTCAAAGGCGTTGGCCCCGTACTGCAACTGGCCGAAGGATGGACGGTAGACCTCGACGAGAAATCATTCCGAATCCTCGATGATCGTACCGACAAAGGTTGGCCGACGACGTGGTTCGCACCGCGACTCACCGGCAAAGGCCCGTTCAAGGACGTCTATTCGGTCATGAACAACTGGGGAGCCAACCACGGAGCCATCAGCTTCGGACATATCGGCGCCGACCTGATCACGATGGCCTCAATGCTGCGGATCCCCGTTTGTATGCACAACGTGGAAGAAGACGAGATCTTCCGGCCAGCTTCATGGAACGCCTTCGGTATGGATAAGGAAGGATCCGACTATCGCGCCTGCAGCACTTACGGTCCGCTCTACGGGAAATATTGAACGAAGATCAGGCCATGAAGAAACAGTCGATCTTACATAAGGACGGGGTGAGCTATGTCATCCCGTTCGTTTTAATTACGTTTTGCTTCGCCCTGTGGGGCTTTGCCAACGACATCACCAACCCGATGGTCAAGGCGTTCTCAAAAATATTCCGCACCAGCGTGACCGAAGGAGCGCTCGTTCAGGTCGCATTCTACGGAGGTTACTTTGCGATGGCTTTTCCGGCTGCGATTTTTATCCGTAAATATTCGTACAAAGCCGGCATCCTGATGGGACTTGCGCTGTATGCCGTCGGTGCATTCCTCTTCTTTCCGGCTAAGATGACCGGAAGTTATTACCCGTTTCTGATCGCTTATTTTATTCTGACCTGCGGACTCTCGTTCCTCGAAACGAGCGCTAATCCGTATATCCTTTCGATGGGAACGGAGGAGACGGCCACACAGCGGCTTAACTTCGCCCAGTCGTTCAATCCGATCGGCTCGCTGATGGGGATGTTCGTGGCCATGACATTTATTCAGGCACGGTTAGACCCGATGGATACGGCGCAACGTTCGATGCTCGACGATGCTCGGTTCGAAGCTGTCAAACAGTATGATTTGGGGGTGTTGATCACGCCTTACCTTATCATCGGCGTCGTCATTCTTGCGATGTTTCTCCTGATCTGTTTTGTAAAGATGCCGAAGAACGCCGACCGGTCGCACGCCATCGATTTCTTTCCGACACTGCGACGCATCTTTTCGCGTCCCCGCTATCGTGAAGGGGTGATTGCGCAGTTCTTCTATGTCGGTGTGCAGATCATGTGCTGGACGTTTATCATTCAGTATGGCACACGAATCTTTATGGAACAGGGCATGGCAGAGAAAGATGCCGAAGTGTTGAGTCAGCAATACAACATAGCCGCGATGGTGATTTTCTGTTGCAGCCGTTTCATCTGTACATTTCTGCTGAGGTATCTCAATCCCGGAAAACTGTTGATGATTCTGGCCGTTGCAGGTGGTCTGCTGACGCTCGGCGTCATCGGTTTCCGTGATATCAAGGGGCTATACTGTCTCGTGGGGGTGTCGGCCTGTATGTCGCTGATGTTCCCGACCATTTACGGTATTGCGCTCAAAGGGCTTGGTGAAGATGCCAAGTTCGGAGCAGCCGGGCTGATCATGTCTATTCTCGGCGGATCGGTGCTGCCGCCGTTGCAGGCCGCCATCATTGATCTGGGCACTCTCGGGGGCTTTCCGGCAGTTAATTTGTCGTTCGCTTTACCGCTGGTTTGTTTCGTCGTGATTGCCACCTACGGCCTTCGTACGTTTCGCTCGAGGGAAGTAGCATAACACTAAGACACATCACGGATTGTTTCCCGGAGGTTATCGCTCGCATTTAGTGCCTCCTCTGGGAAACTCCGTTTTTGCAGTGTATAGAAAAATATCGTTGTGCCGTTCACTTGTACTTTAAGTCGTATTTTTTGAAAAGATGGCATATAAACAGGAAAATTTATACATTTGTCCCGTATATGAAATAGTAACGTAGTAAAGAAGCAATGTGGCAAGGTCGTATAAGCTTTGTGCTTTTCACTCTTCTTTACGCCTTAACTATTTTACTGCTTTACTGCATGGAATATTGAATACTTACTTATAAGAAAATAAGAAATACGAAGAATGGGAAAAAAGAAAGTTTTTGTCAGTGGATGTTACGACATGCTACACAGCGGGCACGTTGCTTTTTTTGAAGAAGCAGCCACGCACGGTGACTTGTATGTCGGCATCGGTTCCGACAAAACCATCCATGAACTGAAAGCACGCAAAACGATTCACACGGAAGACGAACGTCTTTACATGGTCAGAGCCCTAAAGAGTGTCAAAGAGGCATGGGTGAACAGCGGTAGCGGAGTGCTTGACTTCGTCGAAGATCTGAAACGCTTGCAGCCGGATATCTTCTTTGTCAACAGCGACGGACATACGCCGGCTAAGGAGCGGCTATGCCAAGAATTGGGCATTCGGTACATCGTCAGTCAACGGATTCCGCACGGCAGTCTGCCCGTTCGTTCAACAACGGCGTTACGGAAAGAATGTCTGATTCCTTATCGGCTTGATCTGGCCGGAGGATGGCTCGATCAACCTTCCGTCAGCAAGTATTGTCCCGGTGCTGTTCTGACAATAAGCATCGAACCGGACTACGAATTCAATGATCGCAGCGGAATGTCGACAAGCTCACGTAAAAAAGCAATCGAATTATGGCAGGCGGATATTCCGGAAGGGGATAAAGAAAAACTGGCGCGTACTTTATTCTGTTTTGAGAATCCGCCGGGAACGAAATACGTCAGCGGCTCACAGGATTCGCTGGGTATTGTGCTGCCGGGATTGAACCGGCTCTACTATAATGGAGACTACTGGCCGGAATCGATCGAATCGATAACCGATCGTGATCTGCTGGGATGGATCGAAGAACGTCTGTGGCTTGTCCCTCTGTCTCCGCGTCATGCCGAATACGACGTACTTGCAGACACACGCATCAACGAATCCGATGCACAGCGCCTGAGTCAGGCGGCCGAAGCATGTTGGCAAGCGTTGAAAGCAAAAGATGTAATCGCTTGGGGAAAGGCAGCATCAGACAGTTTCGAGGCGCAGGTGGCTATGTTCCCCAACATGATCGTCTCCGAAGTGTCTACTGTTTTAGAAACATATAAATCAAAGGTATTGGGATGGAAGATAAGCGGTGCGGGCGGCGGAGGCTATCTCGTTTTCGTCAGTGAGCAGCCTATCGAAAAGGCCATTCAAATACGTATCAGAAGAGGATAACAAGATGAAAGGAATTGTTTTAGCCGGAGGTTCGGGGACACGCCTGTACCCCATCACAAAAGGGATATCGAAACAGATGATCCCTATCTACGACAAGCCGATGATATATTATCCGATATCGGTACTCATGCTGGCCGGTATACGGGATATTCTGATTATCTCCACTCCTTGGGACTTACCCGGTTTTCAGCGTCTGTTAGGCGACGGATCGGACTGGGGAGTCCGCTTCGAATATGCCGAACAGCCTTCGCCCGACGGATTGGCACAGGCGTTTATTATTGGGGCGGATTTTATCGGCAAAGACAATGTTTGCCTTATATTGGGCGATAACATTTTCTATGGACAAAGTTTTACGCAAATGTTAAAAAACGCAGTTTTTAACGTTTGCGAAGAACAAAATGCAACCGTCTTCGGTTATTACGTAAACGATCCCGAGCGATATGGCGTAGCGACGTTCGATAAGCAAGGGAACGTACTGAGTATTGAAGAAAAGCCGGAACATCCGCAATCGAACTATGCCGTTGTCGGACTTTATTTCTATCCGAACGAAGTGGTAGAAATCGCTCGAAACGTTCGACCCTCAGCACGCGGAGAACTGGAAATCACTTCGGTGAATCAGGCTTTTCTGGATCGTGGTCGCTTGAAAGTAGAGCTCCTCGGACGCGGGTTTGCTTGGTTGGACACAGGTACCCATGCTTCTCTGACCGAGGCTTCCTCTTTTGTAGAGGTGATAGAGCGACGACAGGGGTTGAAAATCGCTTGTGTAGAAGAAATAGCTTTCCGGCAGGGCTGGATCGGTACGGATCAGTTGAAAAGAAATGCAGAGCCGATGATGAAAAATCCGTATGGAGAGTATCTGATGAAACTATGGATGGAAAGTCAGAACAGTCTGTAGAACATCCATCAAACACTCGTATGAGAAACGGGAAGACGGATTCATAGATATCGTTGGTGATTAACACAAGAAAGAGTAGCGAAGGCATTGAAAAAAATTCAGAACAAAATACATATTTTATTTGTTTAGAAGAAAAAAAGAATTACCTTTGCCTCGAAATGTGCGTTAGCAAATGTAATAGTATAATATTAATGTATAGGTTATTGTTTAATAAAAAATGAATAGATTATGAAGACTAAGGTATTACTTTTAGCGATGTTATTCGGAGCTGCATTGTCTGTTTTTGCGCAGCAATACCAGCCGCAGGTAGGCTTCAGCACCGAAAACGGTTCGAAAACGAACTTTAAGAAGAACAAGGCAACGGATAACATGTTTATCTCGTTGGCCGGAGGTGGAAACATTTTGTTTGGAGACTTGAACGGCAATGCCGACTTTGCCGATCGTATTGCCCCGTCGGGAGCGATCTCTATCGGTAAATGGTACAACCCATACATGGCCTTCCGTTTGCAAGTGAATGGCGGTAAGATGAAAAATTACAGCTATGTAAAAGATTATAAGAGCGATAACGCACAAGATTTCTGGTGGATCAATCCGCATGTGGACATCATGTGGGATGTAACCAATTTCTGGGCTCCTTACAAAGAATCGAAAGTGTTCCGCTTCATTCCGTTCGTAGGTCTGGGTTACGCACTTCGCCCGGGTTATAGCGACAAGAATAACAACAGTTTCCCGAGAGCTGAGTCTGCATCGATCAACGGTGGTGTTCAATTCATGTTCCGTCTGGGCAAACGTGTGGATTTGTTCCTCGAAGGACAATACACCCTGCTGGGTGAGCACTGGAACTGGGATTCTCACGCACGTCCTCGTTACGACCGTCCGGTACAGGCTATGTTGGGTCTGAACTTCAACCTCGGAAGAAAAGAATTTGAAGTACTTGAGCCGATGGATTACGATTTGCTGAACGACCTGAATTCTCAGATCAACGCATTGCGTGCTGAAAACGCCGAGTTGAGCAAACGTCCGGAATTCTGTCCGGAATGTCCGAAGTGCCCGGAAGTGAAAGAACCGCGTGAAAATCTGCAAAACGTAGTTTACTTCCGTCTGAACAGCGCAAGAATCGACAAACATCAGGAAGTTAGCATCTTCAATACAGCTGAATATGCGAAGAAACACAGCTTGCCGATCAAGTTGGTTGGTTATGCAGACAGAAAGACAGGTAACCCGGACTACAATAAAGGCATTTCTGAAAGACGTGCAAGAGCGGTTGCGAAACAGCTTATCGACAAATACGGAGTCTCTTCCGACAACATCTCTATCGAGTGGATGGGTGATACAGTTCAGCCGTATGCTGAAAATGCTTGGAACCGTGTGGTTATCATGAATACAGATGATAAATAATCAATCTTAAGACTATAACGAAAAAGGCCGGTGGATTTCTTCCATCGGCTTTTTTTTGTCTTTATATTTTCGTAGCTTTGTAACCGTATAAACAACATATGTCTCCGATTGAAAAGATAATTTCTTCTTATAGAACCATGCTGCTGTTGCTCACAGTATATGCCGTGGGGCTCTCGGCGGCTACTTTCATTGAGAAAGCGCATGGTTCGACATTGGCCAAAGTCCTGATCTACTATTCCCCCTTATTTTTTCTCCTTCAGCTGCTACTGATCGCTAACTTCGTGGGTATTATACGAAGGCGTAGATTCATACGGAAGAAGCATTGGAGCATGCTGCTCGTTCATTTTTCATGGGTCGTCATCTTGTCAGGATCCGTCATATCGCATCTGTTCGGTGTAGAAGGCACCATTCATCTGAGAGAAGGAGAGAAGAAGAACCGGATCCATATTCGCTCCAATCACGGACAACGGATGGATCCCTTACCGTTCGAGATCGAACTGGAACGATTTACCTTGACACGTTACCCCGGCTCCATGAGCCCGTCTTCCTATGAAAGTAATCTGCGGGTTTATGTCGACGGGGAGGAACGCAAGGAACGTGTCTTTATGAATAACGTACTCGATGTAAAAGGCTACCGTTTCTTTCAGGCATCGTTCGATCCCGATGAGCGCGGCACGATTCTTTCTGTCAACAAAGACGTGGCGGGACGTAACGTGACGTATATGGGCTATCTTTTACTCATGGTCGGATTTGTCGGGTGTGTGGTGGGACGAAACAGTCGTTTACGCCGGTTGATCAGTCAACTGAAAAATCATACGGCGGTATTTCTCTTCCTGCTCTGCATGTATCCTGCCGGCGTATGGAGCATGCCGGATCGGGCTGCGATAAAGAAGGCGGTCTTGCAAATCCATATTCCGGACGAGCACCTCGCGCGGTTCGGATCGCTTCCGGTACAATCGATGAACGGACGCATGATCCCGGTCCATACATTCTCGTCCGAGATATTGCGCAAATTGCATAAAAAGAGTACAATCGACGGGCTAAGCGCCGATCGTTTTCTGTTGAGTCTGTTGACTATGCCGGAGATGTGGATGTATGTGCCTTTTATGGCGTTACCGGATAACGAACTGGCAGAATATTATGATCTGACAAAAGGTGAATGTGCCTATGCCGAACTGTTTCATCCGGATGGTACGTATAAGTTGCAGGCGCGGATAGAGGAGGCTTACCGAAAAATACCGACGCAGCGATCAGGGTTCGATAAAGACCTCATCAAGCTGGATGAGCAGGTCAATATCTTTCATCAAGTAGCAAACGGACAGCTGCTCCGCATTTTTCCGCATGAGACGGACACCAACAACCGCTGGTATGCTCCGGGAGACGATTTATCGGCATACGGCGGAGCCGATTCGGTGTTTGTTTCGCAGAGTTTTGCAGCATATCTCTCGGAGGTGAGGCGGGCATTGAAGTCGGGCGATTGGAGCAAGGCTGACGATGCGTTGCAGAGGATCAGAAACTATCAGGAAGAAAAGAGTCGTACGATCGACATCGATGCGGACCGCATCCGGTTGGAAGTGATGTATAATAAACTGGATCCGTTCCGTCGATGCAAGATCGGTTATTTATCTTTGGGCGGGATGATGCTATTGCTTTCGTTTATCCTGTTCTTTAAAGATTCCCGATGGATTCGCCGTATACTCGGGGTACTGTCCTTGGGGGTGGGAACAGTCTTTGCGTTTCATATTCTGGGTATGGGATTTCGATGGTTTATAGGAGGGTATGCCCCATGGAGTAACTCGTATGAAACGATGGTTTATATGGCATGGGCTACCGCTTTGGCCGGCTTTTTATTTATGCGCCGCAACCCGATGACTTTTGCATTAGCCACCCTGTTCGCCGGCGTGATCCTGTTCGTGTCGGGGCTGAATTGGATGGACCCGCAGATCAATCCGTTAGTGCCCGTTTTGAAGTCGCCGTGGCTTATGTTTCACGTAGCTGTCCTCATGATGGCTTACGGTTTTTTCGGCATCTCCTGTCTGATCGGAATAACGAGCCTGACGATGATGAGCGTACTCGGAAAAGAGCGGATAAAACATCACGCCCGGTCGTTCCGTGAACTGGGTATCATCAATGAAATCGCTTTACTTGCGGGGCTGATGTTGATGACGACCGGCACTTTTATGGGAGCCGTATGGGCTAATGAATCATGGGGACGTTACTGGGGATGGGATCCGAAAGAGACGTGGGCGTTGATAACGATCGTCGTTTATACGATGGTGAGCCATCTTCATTTATTGCCTCGATGGTATAACCTCTGGTCGCTCAATCTGTGCTCGGTTATAGCCTTTGCTTCGGTATTAATGACGTATTTCGGGGTGAACTATTTCCTGAGCGGCATGCATTCGTACGGACAAAACGACAGTATCCAAGGTCTCTTTATCTATCTGTATATCATTGCCGGCATAGTAGCCGTACTGATTGTCACCGCACGGAAAGGAAGGTTTCTGAAAATGAATCGCATAAAACACAACTTATATGAAACATAAAATCAATCGTACATGTCAGACAGCACTACTGCTGATTCTGGGTCTCATCCATGGCCCGGCACAGAGCGAAACTTTAACGACACTGAGGGGAGTCGCTCCGCTCGAAGTAGACCAACCGTTGGCCGTTGACTCGGTCGACCAGAAAGGCAACTCGTTTAATCATGAGAAGTTACTGAAACTAAATCTGACGGTGCCGGAACAAGCGGCCTTTACCCAGCCATACGAAGCCGATACGGCCGGACTGTTTCATCTCGCTTCAGGAACGGAGAAACCATTTGTACAACTTTTCTCTTTCTATGTGCACGGAGAAGCATACGGAAAAGTGAAGGTGAAGGTCGTTACCCCTGCATTGGCCGAGCTGTTTGTGAATGGCACATCGGTTTCGACAAAGACGACCGCCGAAGAGTCACAAGCTCAGGCGAAGGAGTTATCCGCTACGCTCGCTCCGTATCCGCAGGCCGCCCGGGTGGTAGTTAAGTTATTCTCTCCGTCGGCGACAAACTCGGGGACGACTTTGAAAATAACGCTCGAAAACGACGCGAAGAGTTCGGCCGGATGGTCGGTCTCGCATGATTCGAAACGCCGGATCGTGCTGGACGATATCATTAAGGGAAAACGTGTGAGCGGAACGTCGGTATCTCCGCAGGGAAATTATGTGTTGATTTCCTATACCGAGTCGTATGGAAAGAGAACATCTTACTCCACAGAACTGTACCATGTCCAAACCGGCCGACGGGTAACGATCGATACCGACCGACAAAAGCGCGGTCTACGATGGATGCCGAGAACCGAGCGTCTGGTTTACCATCCGAAAGCAGACGAACGGACACGTCTTATCGCGATCCGGCCGGAAACGCTCGAAGAAGAGATATTAGCCGAAGATATTCCGGAGGAATCGTTCCTGATCTCGCCGGACGAGAAAGCGTTGTTCTACACAAAAGCCGATGAAACGGACGAGAAGCCGGGAAACATTTTCCGCATGTATACGTTGACGGAACGCACCGGACATAAACCGCGCCACGCCTTTATTTATCGTTACGATTTAGCGACGGGACTGACCCGCCAGTTGACCTTCGGGGCACATCACACGCAGTTGAATGACGTGAGCCGGGACGGTCGCTACATCCTGTTCTCGACTACCGAAGAGACGATCACGGAACGACCTTTCCGTAAATCATCCCTGTTCCGTCTCGACCTCAAGACGATGGCGGCCGATACGTTGTGGTGGAAAGATCGGTTCGCATCCTACGCACGGTTTTCGCCCGACGGAAAGCTGCTCTTGATTCTGGGCGCTCCCGAGTCTTTCGGCGGGATCGGGCTGAATGTAGCCGAGGGGCAAATTGCCAACAGTTACGATACGCAGGCTTTTCTGATGGATTTATCGACAAAGAAGATCGAGCCGATCACGAAGGATTTTAATCCGAGCCTGATGAGAGGGCAATGGAGCGCCGACAGCCGGACGATTTACTTTCAGGCGGAAGATGAAGACCGTGTTTGCCTGTATAGATACGATCTGAATACGAAACGATATACGCGTCTGCCATCCGAAGAAGAAGTGGTGAACGGGTTTGAAGTCGCAGAACATGCTCTCGTGCTTGCCTATTCGGGAGTGAGCCTTTCCAACTCGACACGTGCCTATATATATAATGTAAGGACCGGAAGAACGATCCGGATCGCCGATCCTTACCGGCAGCAGCTGTCGCAGCTGACGCTCGGCGAAGTGCAGAACTGGAACTTCATGAATTCGGAGCGTACCGAAATCAAAGGATACTATTACCTGCCCCCTGACTTCGACGCCACGAAAAAGTATCCGATGATTGTATATTATTACGGAGGCACTTCGCCCGTGGAGCGACGTTTCGAAAGCCGTTACCCGATGCACGTTTACGCGGCGATGGGCTATGTCGTGTACGTGCTTCAACCGAGTGGCGCCACCGGGTTCGGCCAGCGGTTCTCTGCCTTGCACGTCAATACGTGGGGGCGGCGTTCGTCGGACGATATCATCGAAGGGACGAAGAAGTTTATCGCCGAACATCCTTTTGTCGATTCCACGAAGATCGGATGTATGGGCGCGTCATACGGAGGTTTCATGACGATGTATCTCCAGACGCGCACGGATATGTTTGCCGCGGCCGTATCGCATGCGGGCATCAGCTCCATCAGCAGTTACTGGGGCGAAGGCTATTGGGGGTATTCGTACAGTACGGCAGCCAGCGCCGGGAGTTATCCGTGGAATAACCGGGAGTTATACGTCGACCAGAGCCCGTTGTTCCATGCCGACAAGATCAAGACACCGATCTTACTCGTTCATGGTACGGCCGATACGAACGTGCCGCCCGGAGAAAGCATTCAGATGTACACCGCCCTGAAGATTCTGGGCAAGCCGGCCGAACTCCTTCAGGTTGAAGGAGAGAATCACCAGATCCTCGATTACGAGAAACGCCTGAAATGGAACGAATCGATCTTCGCGTGGTTCGAGAAATGGCTGAAAGGAGACGCTTCGTGGTGGAACGATCTCTATCGGGATTGAATTGGGAATGGAGAATGAATAGAATTAGCAGGAATGTTTTATTTATAAATGATTCGATATGAAAGCCAATTTTACAGTCAGCACAATCCGCCGGATGAAAATGCTTGCTCTGACAGCGCTGTTCTTCCTGATGCTGTCGGGGTGTTCCATTTTCAGGAGTTCGTCCCGATTCCGGAACGAAGACATCAAGCTGGGAGTTAGCAAAGCGTTTATTTTGGAAAAATACGGTAAGCCTTTTAAGGAAGAACTGTACATGGAAGATGGTGATACGATTGAAGTGTTATGCTACAAGGAAGGTCTTTATGCGAGCCTGAATGAGCACATGGTAAGCACGTTTTTCGTTTTCAGAAATGGGAAACTTGAGAGGAAAGAACAGACAGATGAATTAGTTAAACGTAATAATGAGTAAAATGAGACAAACAAAGATTCTGCCAAAAATGAAAACGGCCGGCGCGTGGGGCTTCCTGATGCTCGCCATCGTGGCAACGGCCTGCAAGCGCAGCGGCGGACAGGAGGGCGGTCAGCCTTCATCCTTACAAAATCTGACACAGTATGTCGATCCGTACATCGGGACGGGCGATCATGGGCACGTATTCGTCGGGGCGAACGTTCCGTTCGGGCTCGTACAGGTGGGCCCGACGAATTACAGTCAGGGGTGGGACTGGTGCTCCGGTTATCATATCACGGACTCGACGATTATCGGGTTTGGACAGATGCACCTGAGCGGGACGGGTATCGGCGACCTCGGCGATATCTCGTTGATGCCGGCCGTGGGCGAGGTGAAACTGACACGCGGCGACCTGAGCGATCCCGCTTCGGGCATCTATTCGCTGTTCAGCCGATCGACGGAGAAGGTACGCCCCGGTTATTACGCCGTGCGGCTGGATCGCTTCGGCATCGATGTGGAGCTGACGGCTACGAAGCGCGTCGGATTTCATAAGTTCACCTTCCCCAAATCGGCCGATGCCCAAGTGATTTTCGACCTTGAGCACGGCATCGGGTGGGATCGCCCGGTCGATGGCGTCGTCATGCAGGAGAATGATACGACCGTATCGGGTTATCGTTGCTCGCAGGGATGGGCTCACGATCAGCGCATCTATTTCACGGCCGTCTTCTCGAAGCCGCTCAAAGGCTTCCGGCAGGAGCGGAAAGAACTGAAAGAGGGTGCATCGGCAGCGTACGGACAGGCGTTTTTCGAGACGGAAGATAACGAGACGGTCTACGTGAAAGTAGCCCTCTCGCCCGTGAGCGCCGAGAACGCGAAGATGAATCTGCAGGCCGAGCTGCCGGGCTGGGACTTTGAAGGCACAGCGGCTCAGGCCGACAAGGCGTGGAACGAGGAGCTGAACAAGGTGGTGATCGATGCCGACGAACGCACGAAGCGCATCTTCTACACCGCGCTCTATCATACGATGATTGCTCCGTCGGAGTTCTGCGATGTCAACAAGGACTATTTCGGGACGGACAAGGCCGTGCACCCTCAGGCCGAATTTACGAACTATACAACCTTCTCGCTGTGGGACACCTACCGTGCGGCACATCCGCTGATGACGCTGATTCACCCCGAGAAAATGTCGGATATCGTCCGCACCATGCTGGCGATTTATCAGGAGCAGGGCAAACTGCCCGTCTGGCATCTGATGGCGAACGAAACGGATTGCATGGTCGGTAATCCGGGCATCTGCGTGGTAGCCGATGCCGTGCTGAAAGGGTTCGACGGATTCGATAAGGAACTGGCCTTCGAGGCGATGAAGACCTCGGCAATGCTCGATGAAAGAGGCCAGGGCTACATAAAGGAATACGGCTATATCCCCTTCGACAAGGAAGTGGAGTCGGTAGCCAAAACCATGGAGTACGCGATTGCGAACTGGAGCGTGGCGCAAGTAGCCAAACAGATGGGTAAGGAAGAAGATGCCGCCTATTTCACGAAGCTGAGCAAGGCTTATACGCATTATTTCGACCCGTCGACCGGGTTTATGCGCGGAAAAGACTCGAAGGGGAATTTCCGTACACCGTTCGATCCGTTCCACTCCGTGCACCGCGAGAACGATTATACCGAGGGAACGGCATGGCAATACACGTGGCTCGTACCGCACGATGTGGAAGGACTGGTCGCACTGTTCGGCAGTCGCGAAGCCTTTGAGCAGAAGCTCGACTCGCTCTTCATCGTCTCCGGCGATATGGGTGCGGATGCTTCGCCCGACATCAGCGGACTGATCGGCCAGTATGCGCACGGCAACGAGCCGGGCCATCACGTGCTCTACCTCTATTCGTGCATCGGTAAGCCCGCCAAGACGGCCGAGAAAGTGCGTTTCGTGCTCGACAGCCTTTATTCCGACCGTCCCGCGGGACTTTGCGGCAACGAGGACGTCGGTCAGATGTCGGCTTGGTACGTCCTGTCGGCCCTCGGCATGTATCAGGTAGAACCTGCCGGCGGACGTTACTTCTTCGGCAGCCCCGTGGTGAACGAAGCCACGCTGCAAGTCGGCAACGGCAAGACGTTTCGGATCGTCGCCAAGAACAACAGCGCGGCGAATAAATACATCCGGTCGGTTACGCTGGACGGCGCTCCGTATGATAAATCGTACATCGACTTCGCCGCGATAACGGCCGGCGGAGCGCTGGAGTTTACCATGGGAGCCGAACCGGCAGAGCGATAACCGGCACAGAGAGGAAAGATCGAAAAAAGCAGAGGCTGCTTCGACTCGTTTATCGAGGGGAGTAGCCTCTGTTGTTATTCACGTTGTTACGGGTGCCGAACGTCACAAGCCGGCGTATACGTGCTTATGCGGATGCCGCATACGTGCTTATGAGGGCATCTCATACGTACCTATGGGGATGCCCCATACGTGCCTATGGGGAATCGTTGAATGGTTGGCTGATGACTGACCGACAAACCAAAAACATCCGAAGGACTGAATGCTGACCGCTGACGACTGACCGCTGTAACCGGCCCAATGCGGAATTTGCGTCAGAATGGCCCATAAAAGACATTTTTTTGTAAGTTTGCATCCCAAAAACGTAAACGAATGAATATTTCTTCAAGAACGAAAGTACTTGTTATTATATTGCTTGCTATCCCCTTTCTGCTCTTTGCGCAAGGCGAAGACGAAGATTGGCGCGAACGGATGAAATTGCTGATTTATACCCCACGTTATTTCGGGCCGAATGCTTTCCCGATTTCGGAACTGCGGAGCGGTCGTATCGGTACACGCTGGGAGCTGGAACTGAGAGGAGAGTATCATGACTATACGGGCGATAAGACGAGCGATCTCTTCGCCCGGCTCTTTATACCGATAGCTCATGGCAAGGCGGGGGTGGAAATAGCCGGAGTCGTCACGGAAAATTACGAGACGACGGAGGCTGTGAAGCTCGAGCGTCGTGCCGCGGAAACGAAACCTCCCTTCCGCTGTTACGGCGACGTGCTGATTCATTCGTTCTATCAGGTGCTTCGTAGCGATCGCTGGTGTGACTTGATGGTGAGCGCCAACCTGAAAACGGCTAGCGGGAGCCGCCTGGCCGATGCCCGTTATACGGACGCGGCGTCGTACTGGTTCGATCTGACGGCAGGCCGCAACCTGCTTCAAAATGCTGACGGATCGGCAGCGCTGCGCTTGCAGGGACTGCTCGGCTTCTATTGCTGGATGACGAACGACCTCGTGCATCGCCAGAACGACGCCTTGCTCTACGGCATCGGGATGAGCGCGAAATTATACAACGTATCGCTCGCGGCCGATTATTCGGGATTCTACGGCTACAAAAACAACGGCGATTATCCGGTTACTTTGCGCACCAAATTTGAATACGAGATTAAAAAGAACATCATCTCCATACGCTTTAAGCACGGAATGTACGACAATCTGTACGACAGCTATTCGTTAGCCTATATCCGGTGTTTTTAGTAGCAAAGGGAGGCTGCTCCCAAGATGCCCGGATGTTCGAGTTTGGAAAAGAATAGCTGCAAACGTTCCATCGAGTGGCTGTATGCAAACGTTTTCAGATGAGCGTACATCGACTCCTCATACAGTTCGTGCGCTTCTGCAACGGAACCGCCGAAAACGATCATCTGCGGGTCGATGGTCAATACAACCATCATGACGGCTTCGGCCAGATGCTTCCCGAGCTCCCGGTAGGCTTGCAACGCTTCGGCATCGCGGTCGCACGCGCGCTGATACATCTCTTTACCGTCTGCCCCATACACGTTTTTGAAAAACGAGCCGCTGGCATAGTATTCGAGCACCTGATCCTTGTAAGGTAACATCCCGAACTCGCCCGAACCGCAATTGGCATCCGAAAGCAGACGTCCCTGCTGGATGATTCCTCCACCCAGTCCTGTTCCAACCGTCAGTCCGACAAAATGTTCGAAATCCCGTCCTACTCCGAAATGACGTTCGCCCAAAGCGAAGCAGTTCGCGTCATTATCTATATACACAGGAACCCGATACGTTTCTTCAAGGATTTTCTTGAGTTCCACTTTCTCCTCCCAATGCGGGATATTCATCACATGATAGACGATTCCCTGTGCTCTGTCCACCATGCCGGGCACACCGATACCGATCGCCTCGACAGGCTGCCCTTCCGTCACCGTTTCGACGACCTCTTTGATTGCGTCAATTACTGCATATTCGTCTTTTGTGTTGCGAGGAGTCTGTCTGCGGGTCTGTGCCACCAGCGTCTCGTCAACGATTCGTCCGCCTCGTATTTGAGTGCCTCCCAGGTCTATTCCAATATAAGTAGCCATCGTTTCTCTTCTTTTGTATGTTATCCGGTATTTTTTTTCCGACAAACGTACAGATAAAAATCCGGTTTCTGCATACCCCTTTGCAGAAAAGAGAACCTTGCCTATATTTTCTTCCTGTCCCACGCCGACCAGTGCAAATAGGCGACGCTGACGATCAACAGGCCTGAAAAGTAGACGATCTCTGCGATAAAACAGATATGCACGGGCTGTTGAAGCCAAATACCCGAAACATAAATAAACAAGGTGTAGACGACCAGAACGATCATCTCAAGCCCAAACGCCGAACGCGTATTTCCCGTACCCGATACCCCGCTGAACACGATGCTCGCCACCGAGCAAGACAACGTGGCCAGCGCGATGACATAAACCGACGGCACGGACGATGCGATCAGCGATATGTCGTTCGTATAGATCGAAAGAATCGTTTCCGGGAACAAAGAGAGCATGGCCGAAAATAGGAGCATGATGCCCATCGAGATTCCGGCGATGCGGCGAATCAGCGGAATCACCATCGGGAACTTACCCGCTCCCATCAGGTTGCTGACCATCGTGTTCGTCGTTGTAGACAATGCGTTGACCGGAATGAACATCACGATATAGATGCTCCGGACGATGTTGGCAATAGCCAGTTCACGCTGGCCGAGCCGTTCCACGACAATAAAAAACAGGAAGAAGGTGCTCATCGATACGAAATATTGCAGCATCATAAATACCGAAACGTTCAGTACCTGACGGAGCAGCTTCAGGTCGAACGAACGGAAACGGTTCAAACCGTACTTCCGGCGATCGACCGTTAGGAAGGTGTAGACAAGGAAGAAGACGACGGCAAACGTCTCGGCTGCCACCGACGAGATGGCCGCACCCTGAATACCCATCTTCGGCAGTCCGGCATGACCGAAAATCAGCAGATAATCCAGCATGACATTGACAACCGCCATCACCACGGCGCTAAGCGTTAAGACCTTCGTTCTCGTTATACCGACAAACAAAGCGCGGAACATGACATTCACGAACGAAAAGAAGAATCCGAACAGCCGCCAGTCGAGATACTCCATCGTCGCGTTCCATATCTCTTCCGACGAAATCATCAGCCGCATCAGATTGCCGGCCCACATCCGCGAAGCCAGAAACATTCCCCCCGCTAATGCCGAGAGAAACAGAATGCCCTGAATCACCACAGGGCCGATGGCCGGGAAATTCCGCTCGCCGTTCCGACGACCGATCACGATCTGAGAGCCTGTACTGAACCCGAATGCAATCGTAAAGGCGCAGATATAATACAGCCCGCCCATAGCCGAAGCGCCTAATTCTACTTCGCCCACGCGCCCCAAAAAGGCCGTATCCGTTACGTTAATCACATTTTGCGCCAGCAAACTGAGAAAAATCGGATAGCTTATATTCCAGATATGTTTGTTCGTATACATCGTAAAAAAAGGTCTGTCGTCTTGTGCCGGCAGACCTGTCCTTTTCTTCTAAACGCCCGATGCGTTACACTTCTATTTCAGTTTATTCGTCGCCGTATCGGGAAAGATAACCGCCGGTCTGAAGGCTTTCGCCTCCTCGAAATCCATCGTAGCATACGAAAGGATGATCACGATATCGCCGGGTTGTACCCTCCGCGCGGCCGCTCCGTTCAGGCAAATAATCCCCGAATCACGCTCGCCGGCAATCACGTAGGTCTCGAAACGCTCGCCGTTGTTATTGTTCAGTATCTGTACTTTCTCATTCTCGATCAGGTTGGCGGCCTCCATCAACGACCGGTCGATCGTGATGCTGCCGATGTAGTTCAGGTTGGCATCCGTGACCGTCACCCGATGAATTTTCGATTTTAATACCTCGATAAGCATACTTCTTCTCCCTTAATATTTGACATTATCAATCAGCCGAACGTCACCGCAGAAAACAGCCGCACATCCAACCGCCCCCGCCGTCTCGTCCCATGAACGAATCGGCTGCAAACTCGTTGCATTGACGATCTCAAAATATTCGACACGCAACGGCGGATGTTCGTTCAGCGTTTTCGTTACCCATGCTTTCGTTTCCTCTACCGTTCCTGAGGCCGCAAAGATACGACTTTCTTTCAACGTACGCGAAATTACCGGAGCAATCCGCCGCTGTTCAGGTGTCAGACGTACGTTGCGGCTGCTCAGTGCCAGCCCGTCCGCTTCGCGCACGATCGGACAGGGCACAATCTCTACAGGCAGCTTCAACAGGCGGGTCATTGATCGGATCACGGCGATCTGCTGAAAGTCTTTCTCACCGAAATACGCCCGATCCGGCTCGACAATCATGAATAGTTTACTGACAATCTGGGCTACTCCGTTGAAGTGTCCCGGACGGAAAGCGCCTTCCATCACCGTAGCCACTGCCCCAAGGTCGAACACGCGGGTATCCGGTTCGGGATACATCTCCTCGTCCGAAGGAGCAAAGACATACCCGCATCCGGCTTTCTCGAGCAATGCGCAATCCTGCTCCAAGGTACGGGGATACGTCTCCAGATCACGTTTATCATTGAACTGGGTGGGATTGACGAACACACTGGCCACACATACGTCATTCTCTTTCACACAACGGTCTACCAGACTCAAATGACCTGCGTGCAATGCGCCCATCGTAGGCACCAGCCCCACACGCTTCCCGGCGCTACGTTCAGCGTCTAAAGCGGATCTTAATGCTGCAATACAATTTATTATCTTCATTTCTAAATAGCTATAATTACTTTCGAAAATCAAAGCCATACATCCTCAAAAAACGACTGCAAAGCAACAAAATAACTTGAACATAACACCCCATCTTCGGCGACAAATACACTTATTTTAGGATTCATTCTGAAAATGAAAGCACTGTTTAACCGTTTTTTTTACTACCTTTGTAGTCGATTTTATTTTGCCGAAAAAATGGACGCTAAAAAAATATTGTTTATCGCTCAAGAAATCTCCCCCTATCTGCCGGAGTCCGAGATTGCGGATATATGTCGCCATCTCCCTCAGGGGATACAGGAGCAAGGGTGCGAAATCAGAACGTTCATGCCCAAATACGGATGCATCAACGAACGCCGTAATCAACTGCACGAAGTCATCCGATTGTCCGGGATGAACCTGATCATTGACGATACCGATCATCCGCTGATCATCAAGGTGGCTTCGATCCAATCAGCGCGGATGCAAGTCTATTTTATTGATAACGAAGATTTCTTTCAACGCAAAGCTACGGTCTCCGACGAAAAGGGAAACGGATTTAAGGATAACGACGAACGCGCCATTTTTTATGTACGCGGAGTCTTTGAAACGATCAAAAAACTTCGGTGGATACCTGATATTATTCACTGTCACGGCTGGTTTACGGCTTTAGCTCCGCTCTATCTGAAACGAATGTATTCGGACGATCCGTGCTTTGCTCGCACTAAAGCAGTGTACTCCATTTATGATAAATCGTTTAGGCCTACGCTTAACAAAGACTTGGGAAAAAAGTTGAAGCAAGACGGGGCCTTGACAAGAGACTTGAAAATACTCGAAAAGAATGATTTTCTTTCACTGTCTAAGTTAGCCGTGCAGTTTTCGGATGGAGTCATACAAGGGAGTGCAAAAATGGATAAAAAGTTAGGAGAGTTTATCACACAGAGTAAAAAACGTTTTCTTCCCTATCAGGACGCAGAGCATTATGTTCAGGCGTATAATGAATTTTACAATACGATTTTAAAGAGATAAAATGAAAATAAAATATGCAGTAGCTCTCTTGCTTCTGGGAGGGATTTCACTTTTCAGCGGATGCAACGACGACTTGACATTGGTCGGTTCTACCATTCAACCACAAGGTGATCGTAATACGGTCTATATCGATACGTTTCGGATGACGGCTTCCACCGTGAAGCGGGATTCGCTCTATGCCAAAACGACAAGAGGTTTGCTGGGTGAAATCTATGACCCGTTATACGGACATTTGAAGTCGGACTATTTGTGTCAGTTTTATTGTGCGGAAAACTACCGGTTCCCTCATAAACCGCACATGGGAGTGATTGATTCGGTCAAATTGAAAATTCGTTTCTTTTTTTGGACAGGAGATGGACATGCGTTGATGCGGACAAGAGTCTATGCTGTCAACAAACCTCTGGAAAGGAATTATTACACCAACCTTAATCCTGCGGATTATTCTGATATGCAGAATGCGTTAGGAACACAGGTATATACGGCATTCGGCTGTTTTAGCGATTCTTTTTCAACAGGACAGAAAGATCCGGAAACTCGCAAAGAGATTAAAGTACCAAGGTACTCGTTAAACATCGCGCTGCCGAAAGAACTGGGAACCCGATTTTATAACGAAATAGTCAACAACCCGTCATCGTTTGCTACGCAGGAAGCATTCAATCGCTTTTTCCCGGGATTATACATCACGACCGATTATGGAAGTGGCAATATTTTAGACGTATCTAATACACAGCTATATCTCTATTACCAGCGTCCGAAGAGCAGTAAGAATGACACGCTGGTTCGTGACTCCGTCATGTTTCAGGTTACGAAGGAAGTAATACAGCATAGCCGATTCCAGCATACCGACGAAGAAAAATTGCTGACACCAAACGATCAATATGCGTATATTAAAACGCCTGCCGGCATTTATCCCCGTTTGGTGATTCCGAGCCGGGAAATTGCCAAAACCATAAAGGGGCGTTATACAAACGGTTTGGTTTTCAGTATAAAGTACGAACCTCAGGAGAGCTGGAAGTATGCGATGTCTCCTCCGTCTCATCTGATGCTTATGCCGGAAGATTCGCTACGGACGTTCTTTGAGAATCGGAGCATCGAAAATAATATGACGACTTTCCTCTCGACGGACAATAAAATTGGAGAGTACGGCTATAACGCAACAACCCGGACGTATTATTTCGGGAATATCATTAGCTTGCTGAATGTACACATTAAAGAAAAACCGGACGAAGATCTTCGTCTTCTGATCGTGCCTGTAGAAAGAGATTTTGCACCCACAATGGATCAATACAGAAGAAATATTACCGGCTACTACACCAAAGCAATCCATAATTATCTGATGCCTTCGGGGGTAAAATTCCCGATTGATCAGGAACATATGAAGATCGTTGTACTTTCCAGTAAATATACAGGTAAGTGATTGAATATAGGGCGTGTTAAGAATTATTGCTCTGTAAAGATAAGCTCGGAGAGAGCAAAAAACGTCATTAGAACTTCTATTCTAATGACGTTTTTTTGCATTTACGCCCGGCATGAGTATTGTCTAGGAGGTAAGTCCCGATAAGGGATTACATAATCAATAGCAAAGATGTCCTCTGCGAGGTGAAATCTGAAGGATGCTAGTGGCAAACATCTGGCCTGACGAACAGAACTTCATATAAGGCATTTGTCCCTGTGTAAGGTTGAAAGACAAACAAAATCCTCATAGCTATTCGAAGGGGTTGGTGTAAATGAAGCAGGTATAAGATGGAAAGGCAAAGCCCTTATCCGAAGAGACCTCATGGACATGGTGATTAGTTGCTTTTACGAAAGCCATGGGGTAAAGATTGCCGAGAGCAGTCAGCCGAGGTCATAGTACCCCAAGTACGTGTATTTACAGGGAAGTATCGAATCGTGCAGTGCAATAGTAAATGACTGCTACGCTGCGAGAATCTTGCATCAGATATCCGCAAGAAACTCTCTATCCATGCGACAGGACGGAATCCGACAACAAGATAGAAGTGATGTTGTTCAAAGGAATGGCTGAAAACAACTTGTCACACATCGTTAGATGAAAAAGCACGAAGCCGCCGTATGCGGAACCGCCCATAGAGTGATGTGTGGGGGCGGCAAATATGAAAATAGGAGATAAACACCTATGATTAGTGTTTATCTCCTACCTGATTTTGATGGGGTGGGTGAAAGATGGGACTCGAACCCACGACCCCCGGAACCACAATCCGATGCTCTAACCAGCTGAGCTACATTCACCATTATATTGCATCTTTTTTAATGCGCTGCAAAGATAGTTATTTTTTTGCACCTGCAAGCGATTGGCGGAAATTTTTATGCTGTCGATGGGCTAAAAAGGAAAGGTTTGTTTTTGCTTGTAACATTTGTCTGCCGTCTGAAAGATTGGAATAAACCTTATTGAATCGTATAAGCAGTCGTGTATTAAAAAAGTAACGTAGTCAGGTACGACACTAAGAAAAAAGAAACAACGAAAACGTCGGGCTGGCTATTTTGAAAGGTGAATACAGAGAAAAGATGTCGAACGAAATATTGAGGCGGTTTTTACAGTGTAATTCAAAACTTTTTTAATAATTCCGCGCTCTTAAAATAAAAAAATTTATTTACTTTTGCGGCGTAAAAAAAATCTTTGACTAATATTGTATAAAAAAAAGAAGAATGATGGAAAAGATTAAAGGATTGATCGATGCTCCATTTACGCCGTTTGACAAAAAAGGCGAGGTGGATTATGCTCCGATAGCGGAATATGCGGCACTGTTGGCGCGTAACGGGTTGAAAGGTGTTTTTATTAACGGCTCGTCCGGTGAAGGCTACATGCTGACGGAAGACGAACGGATGAAACTGGCTGAAAAATGGGTTTCGGTTGTTCCGTCGGGCTTTAAAGTGATTGTTCATGTGGGGAGTACGTGTGTGAAATCGAGCCGGCGTCTGGCCGCTCATGCTCAGGGAATCGGTGCCTGGGGAACGGGGGCGATGGCTTCGCCGTTTCCTAAAGTGGCGCGTGTGGAAGAGTTGGTACAATATTGTGAGGAGATTGCGAGCGGTGCACCGGAACTCCCGTTTTACTATTATCATATACCGGCTTTCAATGGAGCATACCTGTCGATGGTCGAGTTTCTGCAAACGGTAGACGGACGTATTCCGAACTTTGCCGGTATTAAATATACGTATGAGAGTCTTTATGAATACAACCAGTGCCGTCTCTACAAGAACGGGAAGTTCGATATGCTGCACGGGCAGGACGAGACGATTCTTCCCTGTCTGGCCATGGGAGGAGCACAGGGCGGCATCGGCGGCACGACGAACTATAATGGCCGCGAGCTGGTCGGTATTATCGAGGCATGGGAAGCCGGTGATTTGGAAACAGCGCGTGAACGACAAAACTTCTCACAGGAAGTAATCAATGTGATTTGTAATTATCGCGGAAATATCGTCGGAGGAAAGCGAATCATGAAACTGATCGGTCTCGACCTCGGGAAAAACCGTACGCCTTTCCGTAACATGACTGATGCCGAAGAAACTTCGATGAAGAAAGAACTCGAAGCGATCGGATTTTTTGAAAGATGTAATAAATAAATGAATATGGATATCAAAGAATATCTGGGATATTGGGCGGAAAAGTATAAGAACGATTTACTGACGGATATCTTCCCGTTCTGGATAAAATACGGGGTGGATCGTGTTAACGGAGGCTATTACACGTGTGTCGATCGGGACGGAACACTGTACGACCCGACAAAATCGGTTTGGTTTCAGGGGCGCTTTGCGTTTGTGCTGGCGTATGCGTATAACCATATTGAGCGCAATGAAGAATGGTTAGCCTTGTCGAAATCGGGTATTGATTTTATCGAAGAACACTGTACCGATAGGGACGGGCGGATGTATTTTGAAGTAACTGCCGACGGTACGCCTTTGCGTAAGCGTCGTTATCTCTTCTCCGAATCGTTTGCGGCGATTGCCATGTCGGAATATGCGATTGCTTCGGGCGACCGGACGTATGCCGAAAAAGCCTTGGCTCTGTTTAAGCTGATCCTCAAATACAAAAATACGCCGGGTTTGACTGAACCGAAATACCTTCCTGCTTTTCAGGCGAAAGGGCACTCGCTTTGCATGATTCTGATCAATACGGCATCACGAATCCGCGCGGCAATCAATGATGAGGTGCTGACACGACAGATCGATGAGTCGATCGATGAGATCCGTCGTTACTTTATGCATCCCGAATATCGTGCATTGCTTGAGACGGTTGGCCCTAACGGCGAGTTTATCGACACGTCGGCCGGCCGGTTGATTAATCCGGGGCATTGCATCGAAACGGCATGGTTTCTGATGGAAGAAGCTGCGTTCAGGAAGGGGGATAAGGCGTTGCTTGAAACAGCGCTGACCATCCTCGACTGGTCGTGGGAATGGGGATGGGACACCGAATTCGGCGGTATCATCAATTTCCGCGACTGTCGTAATTTCCCCGCGCAGGATTATTCGCAGGACATGAAGTTCTGGTGGCCGCAGACCGAGACGGTGATAGCAGCACTTTACGCTTATCAAGCTACCGGCAACGAAAAATATCTGGAGATGCACCGTCAGGTGAACGAATACATGTATGCTCACTTCCCTGACAGTCAATACGGAGAGTGGTACGGCTACCTGCATCGCGACGGAACGGTGGCGCAGCCTGCTAAAGGAAATCTTTTCAAAGGTCCGTTTCATATTCCGCGGATGATGATAAAGGCACACCTCCTGTGCCGTGAGCTTATGACTTAAATTATGGATTAAAATCGGACGATGATGAAAAACTCAAAGTATTACCCTTGGATCGTCGTAGCTCTCTTGTGGGTTGTGGCGCTGCTAAATTACCTCGATCGGCAGATGCTCTCGACCATGAGAGATACGATGATGATCGATATCGCGGAGCTGGAATCGGCAGCAAACTTCGGGCGACTGATGGCTGTCTTCCTTTGGATTTACGGTTTGATGAGTCCGGTCGCCGGTATGATTGCTGACCGTGTGAATCGTAAATGGCTGATTGTCTCGAGCCTTTTTGTCTGGTCGTTTGTGACGCTGATGATGGGCTTCTGTACGACCTTCGAACAGGTCTATTGGCTGCGTGCATTGATGGGAGTCAGCGAAGCATTGTATATCCCTGCGGGACTGTCGCTGATCACCGACTACCATCGGGAGAAAACACGTTCGCTGGCTGTCGGTATCCACATGACGGGATTGTATGTCGGACAGGCCTTAGGCGGCTTTGGGGCAACGGTTTCCAGTATTTTCAGTTGGCATGTTACTTTCCAGAGCTTTGGCTGGATAGGTATTATATACAGTCTCATCCTGATTCTTTTCCTGAAAGATAAAAAGAGTGAGACGCCGGTAAGTACTCCACAGCCCACTTCGTTGGGTGAAACGGTAAAATCTGCATTGAAAGGTATCGGCATGTTGGCCGGTAACATTTCATTCTGGATCATTTTGCTCTATTTTGCGACTCCAAGTCTTCCGGGATGGGCGACGAAGAACTGGCTACCGACACTGTTCTCCGAAAACCTGTCGATCGATATGACGGAGGCCGGACCGTTATCGACGATTGTCATTGCCGTGTCATCATTCATCGGAGTGATTGCCGGTGGCATCCTTTCCGACCGGTGGATACAACGTAACCTCCGAGGACGTATCTATACCGGGGCGATCGGGTTGTCACTGATGATCCCTTCCTTGCTGCTGCTCGGCTTCGGACATAGTCTGACGATGATTATCGGCGGAGGACTGTGCTTCGGTATCGGTTATGGCATGTTCGATGCGAATAACATGCCGATCCTGTGTCAGTTTATTTCGTCGAAATACCGTGCCACAGCCTACGGACTCATGAACATGACAGGGGTATTTGCCGGTGCCATGATTACGAATATCCTCGGACGGTCGACCGATGCCGGTAACCTTGGGAAAGACTTCGCGATGCTGGCAGTCGTAGTCGCTGTCGCTCTCGTTATACAACTATTCTTCCTGCGGCCCCAAACAGCAGATAAGAAAGAAGAATAAATCAAGTGAATTTTTATATATGAATCTGCAGAATTTTATTTGTCTAATTTTTTTTATTGCTGTCCGGTAAAACTCAAAAAGACAAAATCATCTTACTCGAAG
>NZ_JBQNAZ010000010.1:0-76915 GCF_052170195.1 Tannerella sp.
ATCATGACTTTTTGAGACAAACTTACAAATAATATACGTCATGTCAAAATTTACAAAACACTAGTAGAGGACTTACTTTTCGCAAAAACGATCCGCAACACCTGTTTATGGGCATTGCGGAGGGGCAAATTGGGACAGTCAGAAGTTTACCGGACACCAATAGATCTTTTTCATTATTCTTCTTGTATGATTAATTCTAAAACTTGTTTGTCTTCCAATAGCTTCTTCCTTAATAAAAAATAGTCTATATCCTGAACAGCCTTTTCCGAATCGATGGCTTGACAAGCTGCTGTTGCAGCTGATTGTCCCAACACCATGAAGACTGGTTCCATGCGAATGGATCCAAATGCAATGTGTGTAGAGCTTACACATATGGGAACAAGCAAGTTCCGGCATTCGCCCTTTTTAGGCACGATGGAGCGGTAGCTGATTGGATAAGGAGCGGAAACAGGTGCTTCCACGTTGCCTTCATTCTGCACGAATCCATTGGCATCCACATATCGCTGCACATGATGTGAATCCATCCCGTATGCTCCCATCCCGACTGGGTCGTCAACGATTTCGATGCGTTCACAGTTTTTCTGGGTCATCACATAATCGCTTTTCATGCGTCTTGCCTCTCTAATATAGAGCTGTTGCTGCCATCCGTTACTACCTTTTTCGTATTCATCTTTGCATGTTCCCCATCTCGAAACTTCGTTTCTTATATTCTGCGGGATGCGTGGATGAGAAGCTAATGTCCACATCAATCCCTGCTGGTAATCGCGATGAGCTTGTATAATCTTTTCGCGTTCCTCGTAATCGGCTTCGGGATACGTATAGTTCTGTCCGATAAAATCGGTCGAAAAACCTCTCCGGTTGTTGGTGTCTGTTTTCCTGTTCGGCATTGGTGAATTAATCCAAGGCAACTGATCCTGCTCTGACCCGTTTTCCGCTTCATAATTCCTGAAAAGGAGCTCGTAATTCAGTTCGTTATAATTGCTCGGCTTTTGAAAAGGAATTTTATTCTCGGGATGGTCTGTAAGCGTCATACGGAAACAATACGCTTGTATTTTGGGATCGCTGTGCCCATCGATTCCCGGACGCCCTCCTTCGGTGATATAAGGGAGCAAGCCGCTGGTTGGATCGCCTTTCGCGATATATGGATCAACCCCATCGGAAAAGTTGTGATTGTATCCGTTTTTTGAGATGGTCCAACTTAACGTGTTGTTGAGCCGGTTGGCTTGCACGCCATTTAATGTCTCTCCATACACCTCGTTCGACTCCCTTCCGATGCTGTAAGAAACTCCGGCAGCAGCCATCAAGTCTCCTTCGTATGTAGCATCAATAAACATTTTACCTGTATATCTTGATCCGTCCTCCATTTCAATCAAAAGAATCCGGTCGTTCTGTTTTTTTACCCCTGTTTTCCTGTTCAGTCTCTGACCATAAACAATGCCTATCTTCTCATCATTCAGCATTTTTTGATACACGCTCAGTGCTGCAGATGGTTCAAAAGTCCACATGACCTCTTCATCCTTCTCTGTTCTTGTTTGTCCGAAATCCATATACTCTTCTTTTTTCTGCCACTTCCAGCTATCGGGACGATCGTAGTATTGACGGATATTTCGGTAAAATTCTCGGGCAATGCCTCCTATTACTTGTTTATTCCCTATGTCGGTCTGTCCCAGTCCTCCCGTGGTTAAGCCTCCAATGCGTTCGGTCGGCTCGATGAGTATGACAGATTTTCCCATTCTCGATACTTGAATAGCTGAAGCAATTCCCGCAGAAGTTCCACCGTAAATGACTACATCGTAACTCCTTTCTCCCTCGGAAGCCTTTGATAAAGTCGGACTTATAAAGGCCAGACAGACCACTAAGAACGTTATTTTTTCTTTGGATATCATGATTCATATTTTTTATTAAGTTCATACAGGAAGATTACGGAGAAATGAGTTCTTCGTAATCTGTGCCTGTATGAAAAACGATCATTCCCAATTCGGGTTTTGGGTCAGATTCGGATTCGTCTTTCTTTCGATATAAGGAATAGGCCAGAGATAATCTTTCTCAGCCTTAAACACACGCTTGTCAACTGTCCGCATAGAAGTGTTCGGATGATTTACATCGGAGGCGATGGGAATTCCGGCTATTTGATAATTCGGAGTCCCCCACAGATCAATGGCAGGCGCTTTAAGCGGATAGGATTTCTGCATTCTGCCCAGTACGAATCCATTCATTACATTTTCAGCAATTCTCCAACGCCTGATGTCGGAAAGTCTTTGTCCTTCACCCGCTAATTCATGTCTTCGTTCTCTTGCGATCGCATAAAAAAGTTCATCGGCTTTCATTTGGGCTATAATCGGCATGCCTACACGTTTCCTGATTTTATTTAACGCTTCATACACGGATTGGTCAACTTGACCTGCTTTCACTTTGGCCTCGGCATACGTTAATAAGACTTCTGCATAGCGAATAACGATAATATTATTATCACAGTTATTGATGTCTCCATAGTTGGTATCATTTACGTATTTTCGCCAATTGATACCGGTAAAAGACGCATACGCATTCAACGCATCCTGATTATCGACGTAAGAATGTGGCGAGGTATGGTAGTTCCAGCATTTGATACTGTCGCGGTGCGTTTCGTATTGAAAACCTTGAAAGATACAACCCGGCTCATTCTTCCAGTTCGAATAACCCGAAGACGGAAGAGCAAAGGTCCATGCCAGACGCGGGTCTCGATTGTCCCAAGGTTTGGCCGGATTATACAACGGAGATTTATCGATCGGAAGTCCATCCGTACACTCGTATGAATCGATGAGCTGATATGAAGGCACTTTATTGGCGTGCCCGCCTCCATTTCGGCTACCGAAAAGTCTGAAAATAGGATGTACCTGATAGCCGACCAAATATTGGATAGAAAAAAGAATCTCTTTCGAGTCCTGTCCTTCATAAGTGAATAGTTTGGGGAAATTAGGCTCAAGCATCACTTCCGTTCCTTCTAATTTCATTACCTCTGTTGCTGCGGCGATAGCCACATCCCACTTCTCATTATAAAGGGCTATCCTTGCTTTCAGGGCAAGAGCTGCCTGACGAGAGGGACGACCCGAAATCGCTTTGTTACGCGTTGTAAGTATAGCAGCCGCCTCATCGAAGTCTTTAAAAATCTGATTCAATACTTCTTCTTTCGGTGAACGAGAAACTTGAGCGTTGTTCAGTGAGAGTGTTTCCAGAATTAATGGTACATCACCGTAAAGATCAATCAAGTACGAATAATAGTAAGCTCTCAGAAATTTAGCTTGCGCTTGTGCTTGAGCAATAAAATCAGGATCTACTCCTTTGGTATGATTCGTTTTATTGATTAGATAATTACATCGGCTTATGCCACTATAACAAGTGCTCCAGACTGCTCTGACAAATGAGCTTTGAGCATCATTAGCACCTTGTGATAGCTTCTGTACATCATTTGTATTACGATCCCATCCATTGTCAGATAATTCTTCAAAAGCCAAAAAGAATGCCATACCTTCCCATCCTGTCCACAGATTTGTATAGCATCCTGTTATGGCCATCTCAATTTCTTTTTTATTTGCCAGAAAGGTCTTATCCGAAGGAGAATCTAACGGAGCCTTATCCAGAAAATCATTGCACGAAGAACATAATCCTATCGTTATCATTAAACATAAAAACTTTTTCATAACATAAGTAACTAAAAAAATTAAAACTTCACATCGATTCCGAATGTGGTTGTACGCATAATGGGATAGAAGCTCCCATAACCGTGCAGTATCGGTGACTCGACATCAAAATATTTCCAGAATTTAGAAATTGTAAATACATTATCCGTGCTTATATATAACCTTAGGTCGGATATTCCTATTTTAGACGAATATTGTCTGGGGATTGTGTATCCTAACTGGATATTTTTCAAACGCAGATAAGACGCATCTTTCAACCAGAAAGAAGAATTTTGCTGGTTGTTGCTGTTATTGAAGGCTAATCTGGGAAATTTGGCATTTCTATTTTCAGGTGTCCAGTAATCTTTGCCGATTTCCGGCATGGATCCCCCTTCGTAGAATGAACCGATCGAGTGTCCCCAAACATAACCGTCAGCTTTACCAACTCCCTGTAACATAATATTGAGATCTATACCTTTATACTCTCCGTATAAATTCAAGCCGAATGTATAACGAGGGATCGTGCTACCGAGAATTACAAGGTCTGAGGTATTGATAACTCCGTCAGCTTTATCCGGGATTCCGTCGTTATTCGTATCAACCGTTAATTGATCTTTATACTTGATGTCTCCCGGTCCAAAATTGCCCATTTGTGTTGCTCCTTTATATTTCCCTGCGGTATCATAGTCTTCGGGAACAATATAACCGACGGCTTCATATCCGTAAATCGATCCCATGGGATAACCTTCACGATTCACTGTAAGCCATGTTTCATTGATTCCCTTTAAATCAAGTATCTTATTTTTAACATCCGAGAGATTGAGAGCTGCTCTGAAATGGAAATCCCCCCAATGGTCTTTATAAGTTGCACCGATTTCCCATCCTCTATTTTCAAGCCTCCCTGCATTTTGAGAAGGAGCCGACAATCCAATAATTAATGGAATATCAAGAGTCAACAGAATATCTTTAGTTTCCCTGTAATAATACTCTGCCGTGATATCGAGCTTTTTAAATAAATTAAATTCTACTGCAATGTTACTCATCGTCGTTGTTTCCCAGCTTATTTGAGAATTTGCCATTGTCGTGATGGAAGCTCCTGAAACGATGTTTTTATCAAAAATATAGTTTGTTCCTAAGCCGACGATCGATTGTGCCGGATAGAATCCGTTGAGCGTGTTTTGGTTGCCCAACTGTCCCCAAGATACGCGAAGTTTGACGTTGGGGGCGATGTCCCTTAGATTATCCCAAAATCGTTCTTCACTAATCCTCCATCCTCCCGAAATGGATGGAAACACTCCCCACCTGTATCCTTCTGCAAAACGAGAAGAACCATCATATCGCAAATTCGCTTCAAACAGATATTTCCCCTTGAAATCGTAATTGATTCTTCCGAAGAAAGCCTGTAGAGCATAGTCGGAAGCCGACCCTCTCGATTTTTGATTCTCTGCCCCGCCCGCATTTAAGACTGGATAGTCCGGAAAAGGAAATACTTCTCGGTAGCCTGAATGCCATTTATTCCAAAAAGCCTCCTGTTGGTATCCGGCCATTAGCTTAATGTGGTGGGCATTAAATAACGTTTGCGTATAGGTAGCACGCCCGCTTAAGAGATTACGCAAACTACGGCCTGTGATTTCGGTCAGAGTAGATTTTGATTGACTCTGAGGATCTGGAGTGCCGTCGTTGAGATACAATTGTACCCGCTTGTTCCAATCTTTGGTATGGTCTTCCCAGTAATTTAGTGCATATTGTGCTTGTAATTCAACGTTTTCTAACGGCTTAAACAAAGCGGTGAAGTTCATCACGGCTGATGGGTCTGTGCGTGAAATAACTCCCCCATCTTTGTAATAAGCAACAGGATTAATACCCGACCATCCCGGACCATAACGCCCGTCTGCCAAGTATGCTGCCTGATTCGCCGGGATTCGTCCGACAAAGTTAAAGCCCGAACTGAGTTTGGAAGGCTCTTTTGTCTCTGCATAAATAAACGATATGTCAGAGCTGAGAGTAAATTTCGATGATATTTGATAGTCGTTGTTCGACCTCAAAGAATATCTTCTGAAGTTTGTATTCTCCGTAATCCCATTCTGTGATAAATAACCTGCTTGTGTGAGAGATCTGAGAAGTGGGGTTCCCAGACTGATTGTGACGATATGACTCGTCATTAAACCATTGTTGGTTGCAGTAGCATCGAACCAATCCACATCCGGATAATTTGGATCTTGTCTTGCAACTCCTGCTTCATATTCTTTGATGTATTCTTCAGAATATTCCGGGGTCATGCCCACAGCACGCTTGGCAATAGAAATATATTTCATGAAATCTACCGCTCCTACATATTTGGGGACATTTGTAGGAGTACCCTTGGCTACATAGCCGTTATAAGAGACATAAACCTTTCCTTTCTCGGCACGTTTTGTTGCGATAAGAATGACGCCATTGGCTGCACGGTTACCATAAATGGCCGAAGAAGCTGCATCTTTAAGAATAGATATCGACTCGATACTCTCCGGATTAATAGAGTTGATGCTCGATTCTACACCGTCGATCAGCACCAAAGGGTCATTATTCCCAATAGTCGTGTTGCCACGAAGGCGGATAATGCCACCGTCACCTCCCGGTTTCCCACTGCGTTGAATTACAGTTAAGCCCGGAACTAATCCTTGTAAAGCCAAAGATGTTTGTGCTACGGTACGTTTATCCATTTCTGCTAATGACACACTCGATACGGCACCGGTCAAATTCACTTTCTTTTGCGTTCCATATCCTACCACCACCACTTCTTCGAGAGCTTGCATATCTTCCGAAAGGGTGATATTAAATACCGACTGACTGTTTATCGCGATTTCGCGCGTATGATAGCCGATAAAAGAAACAACTAAGACGGCTTTTTCAGCAACATCTAACGCGAATTTACCTTCCGCATCGGTGATGGTTCCGTTCGCTGGGTTTGCTTTCTCGACCACATTAGCTCCGATAATCGGTTCGCCCTGCAGGTCCGATACTTTTCCCGTGATGTGTTTTGTCGGTTGTGGCCTTGTAACCGCATCGGAAGGAGGCGTGTTGGCCTTGTACAATACGATGTGTTTGTCGTTAATTGTATAATTCACGTTTTGTCCGGCAAATATTTCATCAAGCACATCGGTTATCAGACGATTCTTGACATTAACAGAGATTTTCCTTGCGGCCTCGATTTGTGTCGAGCTATACGTGAAGTAAAAATCACTTTTCCGTTCGATTACGGACAGGACTTCTCGCACGGTCGCATCTTTCATTTCCAACGACAGCCGTACCGACTGCGAATACGAAAGATTCGCCATGACCTGTAACGTGCCGAGTAGCCAAAAAAGTATTATACATCTCATGATCATCAGACTCTTTCGGGGCCATGAAGTTGTTTTTTGTTCATTGCCCGTATTGTTTTTCGTGTAAAAGTTCATACATTTGTAATTGATTAATGAATAATATTTTGCTTGTCAACAATGTTATTTAATGAATCGGAACCGGAGATGTTGCCGCATTTCCGGTTTCTTTTATGCTTCCGTTTTTCTCATAGGCACATCATTTTTTTATGGTTAGTATTTCGATGATTCCATCGTTCAGTTTCCTGTAATCTAGTTGCCGCGTTTCTTTTAGCAGAAACAATACTTGCTCCAGCGAATCCGTCTCACGGAAATGACAAGTGTATGTATCATTGGTCGACAGCGGATTACGTATTTGTATCCGTACACCAAAACGACGCTCCAGACTCTTCGTGATCTCCGAAAGCGGTTGTTCCACGAAGTACAGTTCGCCGTGTATCCATGACCGCGTCAGCTCCGTATCTACATTTTCAGTCAGTATCCATCCTTCCTGTTCGGAATACGAGATTTGCTCGTTCGGCTTCAACATCGCCCGATAGCCCGCGTCTATCGACGAGACTTGTACGCTTCCTTCCGCCAGAGTGACTACGGCCTTCTCTTCGGGGTAAGTCTTCATACAGAATTTCGTACCTTTCACTTCTACGTACATCCGGTCAGACTGTACCACAAAGGGCTTGTCGGTATCATGGGCTACCTCGAAGAACGCTTCTCCGATGAGAGAAACCAGTCGTTTTTTTTCTCCAAAGGCCGACGGGTAGGACAATGTGCTTCCCGCATTCAACCAGACTTTCGTCCCATCCGAAAGAAGCAGTGAGGCACGTTGCCCGACGGGCACTTCTATGGTATTCATTGCGAGGGATGGCTTCTTGCTCCGTAACAAATAATATCCGTTTACGGCCAACAATCCCACAAGCAGAATCGCAACTGCATATCTCAAAAAAGCGGTAATTTTCCATCGTTTATCTTGGGTAGCGGGTATCGGGCGACGGCTAATCCCCGACAGGAAGCGGTGATACGACTTCTTAATTTGTTGTTTGTCCGAAAAACGCAACTCGTCTTTCAGACTCCATATATGCTCCATCTCATACAGCCAGTCAGCATGGGAAGGATCGGCCGAAACCCACCGGTCCATGCTCTTTATATCTTCGGCCGAGCATTGCTTCATCAAAAACCGTATCAGCAGTTGTTCGTTCATCATTTGTTTTCTACGCTTGTAAAAAGAAGACAACCGAACGACTCCGAACTACGTGTTCGAAAACGCGGGAAAAATCAAAACATGTTGTAAAACATCTACAGGAAGGTCAGCACGTGCCGCAGTTTACTGCGGAGAAAAGTCAGTGCCGCATGAATATGGCCTTCGACTGTGCGTGGCGAGATCTGCAGCATTGCGGCCACCTCCTTATAGCTCATATTCCGGTAATAACATAGCCGAAAAGCTTCAGCGCGTTTGGGTGGCAGTTTTTTTACAGCCAACTCAATCGTTTCGAGCAAATCTTTGTCTATCAACCGACGCAACAGATCATTCGTCTCCAGCTGACGATCCCAGTAGGTTTTGCGCGCTTCGGCCAGGCGCATCTGTTCTTCGTATGCTTCGACGACTGTCTGATGACGCAGCCGGTTCAGACAGTCATTTTGCAACCATTTGAAAAGAAACGAATAAATGTTCTCCGCTTGTATCAAATGCTTTCGCTCCCAATACGAAGTGAATACATCCTGTGTCAGGTCTTCGGCCGTCTCCTCGTCGACGAACCGGCATGCCAGCGCCTTGAGTTGCGGGTAGAGAAAGGCGAAAAAATCGCGGAAGGCATCGGGATCTCCCTGCCTCACTTTCTCGATATCGATTTTCGGCCTTTGTGTTTTCATGGCATATCATAGGAAGCAGCCTTCCGGTCTATTGCTTCGGAGGGTAATCGATATTATAATGCAGCCCCCGGCTCTCCTTGCGTTCCATTGCCTGGCGCATAATAAGATATCCCACATTAATCATGTTTCGCAGTTCACAGATATCGCGTGAAGCAACGGAGCGTTTGAAAAGACTTTCCGTCTCTTCATAAAGAATATCCAACCGTGTCCATGCTCTCTTCAAGCGCAGGTTGGAGCGGACAATCCCGACGTAGGTCGACATAATTTGCCCCACTTCCTTCAGGTTCTGTGTAATCAAAACCATCTCTTCGGGTGACCGGACGCCTTCGTCATTCCAGTCCGGAATATTTTCCTGATGATCAAGTGATGCAATCTGCCTGATGGAATGCTTCGCAGCCGCGTCGGCATAGACGACGGCCTCAATCAAGGAGTTGGATGCCAACCGATTGCCTCCGTGCAGGCCGGTACAGGCGCACTCCCCTACCGCATATAGGCGCTCGATGGAAGAGCAGGCATTTTGATCTACCTGAATGCCGCCGCAGAGATAATGGGCTGCCGGAGCCACCGGAATATACTCTTTTGTGATGTCGATACCCAGTCCTTTGCACCGCTCGTAGATGTTTGGAAAATGTTTTTTCGTGGTTTCCGCATCCTTGTGGGTAACATCGAGGTAGACATGCTCATCGCCACGGTTTTTCATTTCGTTGTCGATTGCCCGCGCTACGATATCGCGCGGGGCGAGCGACAGACGCGAGTCGTAACGTTCCATGAATTCCTTCCCGTCGAGGGTACGCAGGACAGCGCCGTAGCCGCGCATGGCTTCCGTGATCAGGAACGACGGGCGATCGCCCGGATGATAGAAGGCCGTCGGATGGAACTGAACGAACTCCATATCCTTGACTGTGCCTTTCGCGCGGTAGACCATCGCGATGCCGTCGCCCGTGGCCACGAGCGGGTTTGTCGTGGTCTGATACACCGCACCGATGCCTCCGGTAGCCATCAGCGTCACTTTCGACAGGAAAGTGTCGATCCGTCCCGTAGCCATATCCATGATATAGGCGCCGTAGCAGGCGATGTCCGGTGTCTGGCGTGTCACTGTCACGCCCAAATGGTGCTGTGTCAGGATCTCGATCGCAAAATGATGTTCGTAGACCGTAATGTTCGGATGGCGTTTTACCGCACGGATCAAGCTGGCTTGAATCTCCGCTCCGGTACTGTCTTTATGGTGCAGGATACGTGATTCCGAATGGCCGCCCTCCTTGTGCAGGTCGAAATTCCCTTTTTCGTCTTTGTCGAAATCTACGCCCCAGCTGATCAGCTCTTCGATTTGAGCAGGCGCTTCACGCACCACCTTTTCGACGGCTGAACGGTCGCTCATGAAATCGCCTGCGATCATCGTATCTTCGATATGTTTCTCAAAGTTATCGACCAGCAGGTTCGTCACCGATGCCACCCCGCCTTGTGCGAAAAACGTGTTCGTCTCTTCCAGCCCCGACTTACACACCAGAGCCACCTTGCCTCTCGGAGCAACTTTCAGCGCAAAGCTCATACCGGCTATCCCTGCGCCGATCACCAAAAAATCATATTTCTTTACCATTTTATATACGGTTTTCGACCGACAAAGGTAAGAAACTGTTTCGATTTTTTACCGGTTGTCTTTTACTCATTTCAAGCGATATGTCTTGATCTGGTTTCTTATGTTTCATACCGCTAAAAACATCGTTATGCGGATTCGGCAAAGGAAAAGGCAGGCGTAATAAGAACGGAATTACTACCTTTGTCCGCACAAAGACAAGAGGACAGAGATGAAAACAGATGGAGAACGAGCTTTTTGAAGGATATATCGGGGTCGGATTCGATTATAGCCGACATATACACGACATCATATTCATGATGATGTTGGGGCTTATTGCGATCTTCTCGGTCATTTTTCGCATATTCTATCCGCTTATCCGGAAGATCATCCGAAGCCTGTTATCTGTCAGAGAGCGACAGAATCTGTTCGAAACGTCCATGAAAAAAAATCTTTTTTTCAAAGCTTTCATGAAGTTTCAGATGTTGCTTTTGTGTACGATCTTCTTTTACTTGCTCATTTTGGAGGGAGGATATATGCAAGTCAATCATCTCGGTGCGGCACTCGTGCTGATGGGAGCTCTGCTCGTGGCGATCTATGTGTACTACCTGATTAAACAGGGCCTCTATGCGCTCTATGGACAGGCATTTAGCCAAGATGATAAGTATAGCCTTTGGCGGAATGGTTATCATTCTCTGTCCTATATATGGGGCATTTTGCTCTATTTTCCTACGTGCTGGTTGCTCTTTGACCCGCAGCATATTCCCTACATCTTGATGCTCTATTGTGCGCTTTACATCCTCTATCGTATTGCTTTTGCTTACACAACTATTCGTATCTTTTATAATAAAAATACAGGGTTTTTATTTTTAAGTTCGTACCTTTGCGCCCAAGAAATTATACCCTTGTTATTCGTATACGAAGGTTTGAATTATTTGCATAACAATATTGATACAAGTACTTTATGGCATTGAGTATTAAGAAGCTTCTGGTCTCGCAACCTAAACCCACGTCGGAAAAATCTCCTTACTTCGACATTGCTGAAAAATATGGAGTCGACATTGATTTTCGTCCGTTTATCAAAGTAGAGCCGTTGACAGCAAAAGAGTTCAGACAACAACGAGTCGCGATACTCGATTACAGCGCAGTGATTTTTACGGCACGTACAGCCATTGATCATTTCTTCCGTCTTTGCAAAGAGATGAGAATCACCGTTCCGGAAACGATGAAATATTTTTGCATGACCGAGACGATTGCTGTGTACCTCCAAAAATACATTATTTATCGGAAACGCAAGGTTTTCTATGGTCAGAGCGGTAAAATGGATGATTTGATTACCATCATCGGCAAGCACTCCAAAGAGAAATATTTGTTACCCGTGTCCGATATTCATAAAGATGATTTGACGACAGTGCTTGATACGAAAAAAATTGCCTATAAAACGGCGGTGATGTATCGGACCGTCAGCAACGAATTCGACAAAGACGAAAAATTCGATTACGATATGCTCGTATTTTTCAGTCCTTCGGGTATCACGTCGCTGATGAAGAATTTCCCGAAGTTCAAACAGAAGAATATCCGTATCGGATGCTTTGGGCCGACGACTGCTAAAGCCGCTGTCGAAGCAGGGCTTCGGCTCGATGTTGAAGCGCCTACTCCCGAAGCACCTTCCATGACAGCCGCCCTCGAACAATATCTGAAGAAGGAACTGGGAAACGGCAAAAAGAATGCAAGTCGCTGAAAAAAAGCGATTTTTCAAAAGCGAACGTCTGACGCTGCGAAACGACATCGAGCAGCTTTTTGAAAAAGGACAGACTTTTATGGCATACCCCCTGAGGGTCGTTTACGTGTCAGGCACGGTGCAGAACGATACCGTGCCGGGCATGTCTATTTTGGCGGGCGCACCTAAAAAACGAATCAGGCAGGCTACGTCGCGCAATCGAATTAAGCGCCTTATACGTGAGGCGTATCGTCTGAATAAAGGAGCGCTTTTTGATGCTTGCAGGCAATCCGGAAAATACGTACACATTGCTTTCATGTACGTAAGCAACGACATTTGTACATATACGGATATGGAAAAGGCGGTCAGAAAAGCCTTGGATATGATCCGAAAAAAAGAGATATGTTCCGGCGTTTGCTGACGAATCTGCTGCTTATCCCGGTCTACTTCTACCGGTATTGTATTTCACCTCTGACACCGAGCAGTTGTCGCTACACGCCTACCTGCTCCGAATATACTGTTCAGGCGCTCAAGAAATACGGTCCATTCAAAGGGCTGTGGCTTGCCTTGAAGCGGATCTTCCGTTGTCACCCTTGGGGGGGGAGCGGATACGACCCGGTTCCTTAGCCATCCAGATCTTTTCGTGATGAGGTATTTCGATATCCATACGCACCGAATTTCTCAAGAGCAGAACGAGAGCACTGTCTTCAGCCTCGATTTACGGGTACCGTTCGAACTTCATCCTGACCGGCTCTACTCTGCGGGTATACACCCTTGGTATGCTGATTACAAGCAGTGGGAAGTCTTGAAGAAATGGATATCGCATCCCCGGATTGTTCTCGTTGGCGAAGCCGGATTGGATCGGTTGGCGCTCACGCCTCCCGATATTCAGGAAGAACTTTTCATCCGGCAGATAGAGCTCTCGGAAGAAGCAGGCAAGCCTCTCATCATTCATTGTGTCAAGGCGTGGGATGAGTTGCTCCGCGTCTGTCGCATCACACATCCTGTTATGCCATGGATTATTCATGGGTTTCGCGGTAAAAAACAATTAGCCGAACAACTCTTGGGAAGAGGTTTTTATCTTTCTTTCGGAGCACGCTACCATCCCGAAGCGCTCCAGGCTGCATGGACGGCAGGCCGTCTTCTGCTCGAAACCGACGACAGCCCCATCCATATCGGCGGCCTCTACCGACGTGTCTCCGAAGAACTTCAGATCACGGAAGCGCTTCTTTCTCAAACGGTAGGAAGCATCTTCATTCCCTTGATTACTTCTCCGATACCATAGAGTTTGCCGGACTCATCAGCATCTCCTGCGCATTTGAACGGTTTTCTTGAGAGATGAGACAGCCATGTTATGCCAGTGTGTATTTATTGGCCTCCAAAACATATAAATTTTTTTTTGTAAGTTTGCACGAAATATTTATATCGAAGATGGCCAAGCGAATTAAGGTGATAAAATGCCCACAATGTGGCAGTACGAAGGCAAAAGAGTTACGCACCGATTATTATCAATGTAAGAGCTGTTATACGGAGTTTTTTATTGACAGTGATGATATCAATATTCTGCATAAGTACGACAGTCCTTTTGGTGATTTAAATAAAATAAACACCAAACGTATACTCGCAGGCATAGCTATTGTAGCCTCTATTTTTATTTTCTTTGGAGTTTTCACCAATGTCTCTTTACAGAAATCGTCCTTTGATTATGCACCTCCGAGTCTTCCGGTCAAAATAGAAGAAAAAGAAGTTGTTTCCTGGGACAGGATATACGAATTCAGGGGATTTGCCAATGCGATGGATGAAGGTATGATACTTGTTATCGGCACCAGAGGATTGAAAAAGGGATATTCCTTCTCTGATAAAAAACAATTATTTTACGGGATTTATCAGGCTGTCGACGAAAAAGAAATCTCGATTCAGCCAATGAAAAGCCTGAGAGAAATTGAAATATCCGGCACAGACATAAAATTGTTTGAAAACGGGGATATTTATGCCATTATCAACAAAAAGAAACTTTTTAAATTGAATCGCGCGACGTATGAACTTGAAGAAATGATCTTTGAAACGCTGAATTTTCCCGAATTGGCCAAAGGGGTTTATGAAATTAAATTTGCATACGAGGGGGATGGGTTCAAGGTGGTGAATGAATTGGGCAAAGAGCTGTATTATTTTCCCATAATCAATAAAGTTCTTGGGAAAGAGATGCTTTATAAGATGCTACCCAGGAAAACATCCGATGCCCGAAAAAAGGTCGCATTTCAATTTTCGCACACCTCCGACTTCTTTCCCGACGAGAAAATACAATTGATTCGGTATGATTATTGGCAACAAATCGGATATCCTACCGATATACCCCGTTTTGCATGGACGAAAGACTTCGGAGGATCGGGAATTTTTACCGAAAGTTCTCCCTATCGGAAGGTACTCGTATTACCTTATATCGCGGAAATGTCACGATTGATTTCATACCGTGACTTTACTCCCGACCGCGATTATATCTCGGGAACGGTTTGGGCCTGTGATGACAGCGGAGTGTTGATTTCATTCCAACCGACCCTCTCGGGAAACAGTATTGTACAGCTGCTTGATGCTGAGACAGCAGCCATTAAATGGACAAAGCCGGCGGATATGGACTATCTGCTCAGTAAAGATGTCGTTAAGGTGAAAGGAGGGTATCTGTTTACAGCGAATAAAGAATCCTGGTTATTCAATACGCAAAACAAAGAGGGCGTATATATCAAGTGGGAATTCGATAATTAATCCGATAATATCAATGATGCAGGTTGTAAAAAAATAGATATGAGCTTTTTAAGAATTTTCAACAATCAACTTTCAAGAGTCATCCGGTGGGAAAATTCGAATCCCGGAATTCTTTGGTATAAATATCCGCATAAACGGGATGAGATCATCAATGCGAGCAAACTTATCGTAGCCCCCGGGCAGGGGTGTTTACTGGTGTATGAAGGGAAATTGGCCGATATCATCGAGAACGAAGGGATATTCAATCTCGAAACGGACAACCATCCTTTCATTACAACCCTCTCGAAACTCCGGCAAAATTTCGAAAGCGAACATAAACTGGCGATTTATTTTTATCGTAAAGCTCAAACACTCAACCAGCCTTGGGGAACTCCCTCTCCGATTAAATTTATCGACAACGAGTATAAAATCCCGGTGGAATTGGGTTTAAACGGTAATTTTTCGTACCGGATAACGAATCCGAAATTCTTTTTCACGGAGATAACAGGCAGTCGCGATGAACTTCAAACCGGGGAAATGAGCAGGATCATTACGGAACGCATTCTGCAACTCATTGCGAACGTCATTCACGAGAAAAAATATTCATATATCGAAATCGATGGGCATATCGATGATATGGCAAACGAAGTGGCCGGGAAAATCAATGAAGAATACGGTCTTCTCGGGCTGCAACTTACCGATTTCCGGATTGAAGGCACCCAATTCGACGAACAGACGCAGGCGAGAATCGCCCGTATGGCAGACATTTCGGCCGATGTGAAAGCCGCCGAACAGGCAGGATTGAGCTATGTCGAACTTGAAAAATTGCGTGCTTTACGGGATGCCGCCCGCAACGAAGGGGGATTAGCCGGTGCCGGGCTGCAGCTTGGTGTCGGTATGGAAATAGGAAAAAAAATCAACGAACAAACCGACAGCTTTCTGTCGGCCGGCAACACCGCCGTAACCGAAAAACTACGTAAACTCAAAATCCTGTTAGACGAAAAAATTATCACACAGGAAGATTACGATGCAAAAAAGCGGGAACTGTTAAACCAGTGGTGAAATAAATAAATTATCAAAGAATGAAATATATTATCGGAACGATTGCTGTAGCATTAATCCTTTGTACGGCCGCCTTTTTTACCTTAGATCTTTGGGGTATTGAAAATCCCGTTACTCTTGCTCAACTCCAAAAAGGGTTGAAAACAGTAATAATTATCGGGATAACATCGATCTTATTGCTTATCGTCATCCCTTTCTTTTTCAAAAACAACGGGAGAGGGTATGATCGAACGAAGGGGAATGTAGCCAAACCGAAAATAGAGCAGGGAAAACAATAGCGCTTCGTACTCATCTGCGTGTCTCGTCCTGTCATAGCATTATATCTAATAAGAAGGACTTTGTTGCAACAGCATTGAACAGTAGGGAGTTATTGGTATATTTTTGTATTTGCAAACGACTTTGTTGCAACGGTTGACATCTGATTATCAAAAGATATAGGTATATATAAAAACACCAAAAAAAATCAGCCGTTTAATAATCAGCAATATAGCAAAATTAATGTTTTATTACAGGCGAAAATATATCATTGTTTTTTAGAGATTTATCCGTTGCAATAAAGTCACCCGAATGTAACATTCCTTTCATTTCCGTGTAATACGCTTCCCGCAACTTTGCGGAACGAAAACAAAAATAAAAGGATCGAATATGTGTTTCATCTCTTTTATCCCGGATTCCGCGATAGAAGAAATAAGAATGAATTTCATTCAGGCCTTCAGTCCTCCGAACAAGGTCCGGATGTCGATGCCCCTCCCCTTGCGGGATGGGGCTGAAATAATTCGGGCCTTCAGCCCTTTCGGACAATGGTTAATGGTTATGCGTGGTACACGCCGAATCATATACCCGACAAATAACCATTGACAATTAACCATTGAAAAACAACCCTGAAAGGGCGAGATAATTCTGCCCAATGCGGAGCGGAAGCGAAGCGTTGGGGAAAAAGCAATATCCCCGTTAGGAGGGCTGTAAGCCTGACGTAACCATTGTCGTACATTCGCACATCCATTATTAATGGTAAACGCCGAACAGGGTATCGCGTAATTTGGGTTTATTCAAATAAAAATATAAAAATAATCCTGGAAAACAGGATGGGTTTGTGTAAAAAATATATATCTTCGTCTCGTTTTACAAATAATATTTAAAATACAATGCCAATGAAAAAAGAAAAATGAAACAGAGAGAGATCAATTCTCCGACATGAAAAGTGCGTTTTTTATTAATCATTTATGATGTATCATGGAAAAATATACAAAGTACAAACATTTTATTTCAAACTTATGCGTTGCAGGAGTGATAATGCTATCTCCTGCTGACTTCTACGCAGCGTCTCTTCTTCCTTCTCCGGGAAGTGAGCAGGTCTCACAGCAAACAACCATGATGGTTTCCGGCGTCGTTCGCGATGAGAAAGGTGAGCCGGTGACCGGAGCTAATGTAGTGGAACAGGGCAGCACGAACGGTACGAGTACCGATGTGGATGGCCGTTTTTCGATTCGCATACCTTCCGATGCGGTGTTGGAAGTTTCGTTCATCGGGTACGTGACACAAACCGTTTCCGTAAAGGGAAGAACCTCGTTAAATGTCGTCTTGAAAGAAGATACCCAGGGGCTGGAAGAAGTTGTGGTTGTCGGTTACGGTACGCAGCGGCGCATCAATCTCACAGGAGCGGTGGAGCAGGTGACGAGCGAAGTATTTGACAACCGTCCGATGACGAATGTGACACAAGGTTTGCAGGGAGCCGTTCCGAACCTGAACATCACACTGGCTGACGGCAAGCCGATGCGCAGCTCGAGCTTTAACGTGCGCGGTACGACTTCGATCGGGCAGGGAGGCGCAGCGCTCATCCTGATCGATGGTGTCGAGGGAGATCCTGCGATGCTTAACCCGAACGATATCGCCAGCGTTTCCGTATTGAAAGATGCAGCTTCGGCAGCCATTTATGGAGCCCGCGGGGCTTTCGGCGTGGTACTTATCACAACGAAGAACCCGAACAGGGAACGTACTTCCGTTACTTATTCGGGCAACTTCTCCGTCAAGTCGCCGACTGTGGTACCCGATATGCTGACCGATACTTACGAGTATGCCACGCGCTTTATCGAGGCCTATTCGGCATGGTATGATTATGCCCGGATGCCTTCGAAATTCCACAAAGCCGTGAAATATACGGACGATTGGTATAGGGAAATGGCCAAGCATCGTCCGGGGTCGGGTATGCCCGAAGTAGAGACGGATGCCGCCGGGAATTATCTGTACTATGGAAATACGGACTGGTATGATCTCCTGTATAAAAAGCAGTTTTATGCACAAGATCACAACGTGACAGTGCAGGGTGGAAACGACAAGGCGGATTTTATGGTGTCGGGGCATTACTACGGACAAGACGGGTTGTTCCGCTATAACAGTGACGATTACAGTATCATGAACGTGAGAGCGAAAGGATCTGCGCAGATATTCAAGTGGCTGAAGGTGGAGAATAACATGGAATTTTCGCAGATGGCGTATCATAATCCGCTGACGGTAGCTGACGGAAACGTCTGGTACGGCCTGGAGAGCGAAGCAGAACCGATGAGTCCGATGTTCAATCCCGACGGTACCCTGACAATGGCGGCGGCTTATAGTGTCGGCGATTTTTACTACGGTAAGAACGGAACGGATTACGACAACCGTATCTTGCGCAATACTACTTCGTTCATCGCATCGTTCCTTGATAATTCGTTACGTGTCAAGGGCGATTTAACATACCGAAACACCGACAACACCAGCAAGACAAAGCGTGTACCGGTGCCCTACAGCTCGAAACAAGGGGTGATTTCGTACCTCGGATCGTCGACGAACGACTATCAAAAAGTGCATTCGACGAAGAAATATCTCGCGGCCAATATTTATGCCGAGTATGAGAAGAAGTGGAACGACCTTCACTACCTGAAAGGCATGCTGGGTTACAACTACGAGCAATCCGTTTACAATTCGTTGTACACAAGGCGTAACGGGCTGATTTTTGAAGATGCCGACAATATGAATATGGCCAACGGCGAAGGCATCACGCTCTCCAGCGACTACGAGAAATGGCGTATCGCAGGCGGATTCTTCCGTTTCAACTATTCTCTCAAAGACCGTTATCTGCTTGAGGTGAACGGTCGGCTCGACGGATCGTCGAAGTTCCCAACCGACCAGCAATGGGGGTTCTTTCCTTCCGTATCGGCCGGGTGGAGACTCTCGGAAGAACCGTTTTGGAAGGTGAGTAAAAAAGCCCTTTCCGATGTGAAGATACGTGCTTCGTACGGTTCGCTGGGCAACGGTAACATCCGTTCGTATGCGTATCGCGAGCTGTTCCATATCTACCGCATGTCGCGTTTGATTGAGGGGAAGCTTAATCAGGCTACTTCGCACCCGTCCATCATCCCGAACGAATTAACATGGGAAACGGCTACGACGGCTAATGCCGGCCTGGACTTCAGCCTGCTCGACGGACGGATGCGTTTCTCGGGTGACTACTATGTGCGTAAGACGAAAGATATGTACACTGTCGGTACCACGCTTCCCGCTGTGTTCGGAGCCGCTACGCCGAAGGGTAACTACGCCGATATGACCACCCGGGGATGGGAACTGACTCTCAACTGGAACGACCACTTGACGCTGGCCGGCAAACCGTTCTCGTACGATGTGCGCCTGACACTCGCCGATTATACCTCGACTATCGACCGGTACAACAATCAACAGAAGCATCTTTGGGATTATTACGAGGGTATGACCGTTGGCGAAGTATGGGGCTACGTCACGGAAGGGTTCTTCACTTCCCCGGAAGACGTGAAATCGCATGCCGACCAATCGCTCTACTATGCCTCGAACTCGAAGAAATGGCTGCCCGGTGACATCAAATTCAAGGATTTGAACAACGATGGCGTGATCAATTACGGCACGAACAAAGTCGATGATCCCGGCGACCGCAAGGTAATCGGTAATACTACGCCGCGTTATACGTACAGTATTCATTTGGGAGCCGACTGGAACGGTCTTTTCGTCTCTGCCTTCTTTCAGGGCGTAGGCAAACAGGACTGGTGGCCCGGTACTGACAACGCCCTGTTTTGGGGACAATACAACCGTCCGTACAACAATATTCCCCGGTCGATGCTCGGCGAGATCTGGTCGGAAGAGAATCCGAACACTTATTTCCCGCGTTATCGCGGATATACGGCGTTGCAGGGCACACGTGAGTTGTCTGTCGTACAAACGCGTTATTTGCAGAACGTCGCTTATCTGCGCCTGAAGAATGTGCAGATCGGGTATAACTTTCCCAAACGTCTGACCGGGAAAGTCAGGATGCAACAGGCAAGAATCTACCTCTCGGCCGAGAATCTCTGGACCTGGTCGCCTCTCTACAAACGTACGAAAAACTTCGACGTGGCTACGATCTACGGCGAAGACGTCGAGGCGAAAGATATGGTTAACGCTGCCGGAGGTACAAACTCCATCATTCAGGGAGGTGGAAAGTCGTACAGCTATCCCCTGCTCAAAAGTGTAAGTTTAGGTTTATCTGTCACCTTTTAAATAAACGAACGATGAAACAAATAAGATATGCAATCATGTGCTCGCTCGCCTTTTTATGGGCCTGCGATATGGAAGAACTTCCGAAGGCGACTGTTTCGAAAGAGCCGGTGTTCCGGACAGAGACGGGTCTGAAAATGTACACGAACTCTTTCTACAATCAATTTCCCGCTTATACGGTGCGCTACACCACTTCGTACTACATTGCGACAAACGAAGTCGTCAAATATCTGACCGAAAACGGATTCAGCGCCGAAGAGAGCTCCGGATGGGATTGGGGTACGTTGCGCAACATCAACTATTTCATTGTAAACTGTAACAGTCCCGCCGTACCGGCCCGTACGCGCAATCATTACCTCGGGATCGCGCGTTTCTTCCGTGCGTATTTCTACTTCGGGATGATGCAACGCTTCGGCGACCTGCCGTGGATCAACCGTCCTCTCGAAGTAAACGACGAGCGTTTGTATGCCGGACGCGACAGCCGTACTCTGATTGCCGACTCCATCAAGGCCGATCTTGATTTTGCGATCGCACACATCCTGAAGGAGCGTGACGAGACGTGTTCCACCATTACGCGAACCGTCGCTGCCGCGTTTAAGTCGCGCGTCTGTCTGTGGGAAGGCACGTTTCGTAAGTATCATACCGAGGCGGGTTTGACGGCATCGGCCGGCGCATGGCTCAAAGAGGCTGAAGAAGCCGCTCGCCTCGTGATGAAAGCGGGATATCGCGTCTACACCGCCGACGGCGTAGAGCGTTCCTACCGCAAGCTCTTCGTGACGCAAAAGCCCGTGTCTGATGAGGTGTTGTACGCCGTTACTTTCGATGGTAAGCTGGGGGTGTCGCATTCCGGCAACAGGGGATGGACGTCCGTCACCTTCGGGCTATGTCCCAGCTTGACGCGCTCCTTCGTTCATACCTACCTGATGCGTGACGGTACCCCCTTCACCGCCAGAGCCGGTTATCAAACAACATCCTTCATCGAAGAATGCAAAGACCGCGACACCCGTTTGGCGCAGACCATCCGCACGCCAGGGTTCACGCGTATCAGCGGAGGTGAGGCGGTGCAGACCGCGCCCGATTATGCTTATGCCATCACCGGATATCATACGTGTAAGTTTACACTCGACGATACGCAGTACGACAATGTCGATATCTGCGACAACAACGTGCCGCTCTTCCGCTATGCCGAGGTGTTGCTCAACTATGCCGAAGCCAAAGCCGAGCAGGGAACGCTTACCGACGAGGATTGGAAAACGACGATCGGGACGTTGCGCGCCCGTGCCGGTATCACCGGAGGACTGGATAAGAAACCGACCACGCCCGATCCGTACCTGCAAAGCCGGTTCTTTCCCTCCGTTTCGAATCCGGAGATTCTCGAGATACGCCGTGAACGTGCCATCGAACTTTCGTTCGAAGGATTCTCGTGGGCCGATATCTGCCGCTGGAAGGCGGGCGATGCCGCCACGAAAGTATGGGACGGGATTTATATCCCTGAGCTCGATGTGCCTTACGACATGAATGGCGACGGCAAACTTGATGTATGCTTCACGCTCAACCCCAAGCCTCAGAAAGTGCCCGGCGTATATTACCTCTACGTCGGGAAAACGCTCGAAAACGGAGCCAATAACAATACCCAGCTCGCCGACGACGGACATACCATCGTCTTCATGAAAGATCAGAAGCGCACATGGAATGATAAACTTTATTTTCATCCTATTCCTGCCAATGATCTGGTTATGAATCCTGCTCTAAAACAAAACCCGGGCTGGTAATCCTTTTCGCATAGGGACTTGACCGGAGAGAGGGTGTGTTTAAACGCAATGTTTGGGCACCCCCTCTTTTTGTATCCCTTCCCTCATCCGTAAAAACACATCGCTTTCCAATCCGGCAAAGCCGTGAAAATACCCTTTTCTTTGCTTTTCTCGGAATCGGCCTAAAATGAAAAATCATATATTTATATGATTTTATATGTGAAAAAACATTTCATATTTAAACCAAAAACATTCATTTTTCTCCTATTTTTTAAGAAGATTTTTTACAATTTATTGATTTAAAGCTTTATATGAATCTAAAATAAATTATTTTTTATAATATATTTTGAAGCTTTAGCAATGCAAAAATCATATATTTATATGATTGACACGTGTCGTTTACTTGTTTAATTTTGTCAGCGATGGTATGTATTAACAAGGTAAAAAAACAGATTATGAAGAAAGCAAAATGGATTTCGTTCGGTTGTCTGTTAGGGATCATATTGGCGACCGGATCATGCAAAGAGACGCTTCAAAATGCGCTCGGTAAAGACATTTCCGTCAAGAACCGCGAAATAGTGTTCGATGTACAACCTTCGGCGCTCTCTCAGACCGATGCCGATGGGCAAGACGTTCCGGAGTTACTTGCAGGCGCGACGGAAGAGGTTCTCTACGACGGCATACTGAATGTGAACGTAGCTGCCGAACTGGAAAAAAACGGACTTTCGTTCGAGAACCTCAAGTCGTTTATTATCACGCAGGGAACTCTCGAACTCGTTACCCCGCAAGGGTTTGATCTGAATACGTTCCGGACGGCCAAACTCTATTTCGATAATCGAACGGCCCTGGTCGCTAAGGCCGACGTGGTAGACACTGCCGCGCGAAAGGTACGATTTACCATTATCAACGGTGAACTCCTCGACAAGCTCAAAGATGACAAGTTGCACGTGATCCTCACCGGTATCCGGCCCAATGTCGTTGTACGTCTCAAGCTCGTCATGGACTACAAAGCCAAGGTGAGTTTGATTAAATAAAAGTCCCAAGGGCGTTTGCATGTTGAGTTGTTTGATTATTCGCTGAATGCATATTAGAATGACGAATTATGAATGCCTCCTCTTTGTCATTCCGAACACCGTGAGGAATCTCACTTGGAGAAGGAAAAAGATTCATCACTTCGCTCTGAATGACAAAAGAAGGAAATAAAATAGTAAAGAATGACAATTAATAAAAGAATAAAATTAATAAATGATTATGACACGAATTAAACAGATTTCCATTTGGCTCATTGCCCTCATGGGGCTGATTACGGCCCTCGGTGCTGCGGCGCAAAACAGCGGCAACACCGGACCGCTCCGATGGGAATACAATGCCGGTACCAATACCCTTTCCATCACCGGAACAGGCGCCATGCCGAACTATGCATCTACAAACGATCAGCCTTGGAAAGCTTTCCAAAGCGGAATCAAAACCGTAATTATCGGGGATAACGTTACCACAATCGGAGAGCATGCCTTTGCCGCTTGCAATGCACTGCAAAACGTAACGCTCGGAAGCCGTGTGCAGACAATCGAAGTCTCTGCCTTTGGTACTTGCCAGGCGCTGCAAAGCATCTCCTTTCCGGCCAGCGTTACCACAATCGGAAAGCATGCCTTTCTCAATTGCAGGGTGCTGCAAAACGTCTCCTTTTCCGACGGACTTACCACAATCGGAGAGGGAGCCTTTTCCGATTGCGTGGTGTTGCAAAGCATCACCCTTCCGGCCAGCGTTACCACAATCGGAGAGTATGCCTTTGCCTTTTGCAACGCGCTTCAGCAAGTAACCGTAGCATGGGATACGCCGCTTGCCGTGCCGGACAAGACCTTCTGGGGTGTCAATACCGCCAACGTGCCACTAAAGGTTCCCAAAGGCAGAGAGGCAGAGTATCAGGCGGCCCCTGTCTGGAAAAGCTTTAAGATCAACAGCCCCCCCGCGCCGGGCAACGGCGGAAAGCTAACCATCAGCAATATCACCGGCAATGGCTTTACCGTCAGCTGGGAGAAGGCTACCGACGTTGAAACACCACAGAAAAATCTGATATACAAGGTGTATTGCAAAGGGGGAGGCGGTTTACTCTTATTTAAACCGACAGATTTGAAAGCTACGCTTACGGACAAAGCCTCGTATACGATAACGGGCCTCGGCGGTGGCATAACCATTATCAATCCAGCTTTGGATAAAGGATACGATGTCAACGTAGAAGTGATAGACGAAGCCGGCAGCAGCGCCTGGTATAATGAGGAAAACGTAAAACTTGCTTCGGCCACGGTTGCTGTCTCGGGTGTTACGGTCGCTCCGGCCGCGCTGACGCTGGAAGTGGGACAGACCGGCGCGCTGACGGCTACGGTCGCCCCCGCCACGGCTACGAACAAAGCGGTAACGTGGACAAGCAGCGCCCCCGCCATCGCTACGGTCGATGCTTCGGGAACGGTCAAGGGTATAGCCACCGGCACCGCCACCATCACCGTCAAAACGGCCGACGGCGGCAAGACGGCCACCTGCGCCGTAACGGTCAAAGAGGCCGCAGCACCGGCCGTCAAAGTAACGGGTATCACGCTTAACTATGCCTCGATCACCGTCAACGGCGATCTGGAACGGGTGCAGCTTATCGCTACGGTCGCTCCCGCCACGGCTACGGACCAATCGCTCACGTGGACGAGCAGTGACGCGTCGGTAGCTTCGGTCGACGGAGCCGGATTAGTGACGATTCGCAAGAAAGGCAAAGCGACGGTCACCGCCAAGGCCAACGACGGTAGCGGCGTCTCGGCCTCGTGCCTCTTCGACGTGATCCGCACCGTAGCCAACGAAACGATCGACGGTCTGCGCATCTACGTTGCCGACGGTGCGCTGCGCCTCGCCCTGCCCAAGACCGAGACAGTACATATATATAATGTAGAAGGTTCCCTCGTGAGAACACTTGTCCTCCCTGCCGGCGACCATGTTCTGCCGCTGCCGTCAGGCGTGTATGTGGTGCGCGTTGGAGAACGCGTAACGAAGGTGATGGTGAAGTAAAAAGTGAAAAACGAAAAGTGAAGAGTGAAAAATGAATACCCGAAGGACTTTTCGTTTTCCTATAACAATTAACCATTGACAATTAATTTGTCATTCCGAACGCAGTGAGGAATCCGGCCCCGAAAGGGAAAGAGATTCTTCGCTTCGCTCTGAATGACAAAAGAAGTGAAGAGTGAGAAACGAATAGTGAAAAGTGAAGCCCTTAAGGGTGTGAGATGTTTTAATCGTTTAATTGTTGATTGGTTAAGTATGGGGATAGGGGCGAACCTCAGTGTTCGCCCACCCGTACATAGCCGGAAAATAACAAGAAACAGTTGAATATTGACCGTAGTCCAAACCTCCGAAGGAGGACTGATCGCCAACGAGATGAAAATATCAATGACATTCGGAGAACCAATGTCTTGATATCGGAATGTTAAACATTTGATAATGGATAATAAAAGAATAATGAAAACAACAATTAAAATTTTCGCATTGCTGGCATTGGCTGCGCTGCTACTAGACTCATGCAGCAAAAGAGAAAGTGAAATCCTTAAGAAACACAAGGTGGAGTTCAGCCCTGTTAAATCTTCAGGAGGTATTCTTTCCCCCAGCCCTAACCTCGCCTTGGATAAAAACTACTATGTAACAGCCCAAATTGACGGTAAGGAGATCAAATCGGGCGATGAAGTGGAAGAAGGCCGGGAGATTGTTTTCACGGCCTACGCCGGAATAGCGTCAGGAATGATACTTGAAAAGTGGGAAGTCACCGGCGCCAATCCCCCGTCCGGTACTCCCCCAACCATTACCATAAAAGTAAAAGGGCCGTTGAAGGTGGTAGGCGTTTTTAAAAAAATGTTTCTGAAACCATAATTGAGCAAATAACATTCGGACAAAAGAGTTGAGACCGTCTGAAATCTGACCTATAAACATCTAACAGTAAAAACAATGAAAACAATAAAACGAATACTGTTTTTTATTCTGCTGTTTGCAGCAGGGAATATTACCGATGCAGCAGCTCAGAGCTGGCTCGAACGTTTGGGAAAAAGAGCCGAAGAATCCGCTAAACGCAAAGTGGAGCGCAAGATGGATGAGAAAGTGGATAAAACGGTGGATAAGGCTTTCGATAAAGCGGAAGAAAGTACACGGAAAAAACCTCAAAAAACCGACTCCAACACCTCCATCGTTGAGCCGCCCGACAATGGCGCTCCGGCCCGGGACCCGCGTGACTGGGACGACGGCGAGCCTTATCAGGCCCTGAAAAAAGGGACCAAAATCGTCTATACTTTCTACGATGGCAAAGGTAATGTAACGGGATACAACAATCAGAAAGTACTGGAGATAACCCATGCGTCAAACAGCGTGGATGCGGTAGTTTCCAGCACACAAACAGACCGGAAAGGTAAGGTACAAAGCGATGCCACCGTCTCGTTGCACTACAAAAACGGCAATTTCCACGTGGATTTGCTCGGTATCATGCAGCCCAAAGAGATGCAAGGTATTGACGTGGAGGCGGAGGCTTCGGGGCGGGATATGATTGTTCCCGGCAAACTTGAGCCCGGGCAAACATTGCCTGACGCCCAGGCTACATTCAAGATGAAGGTGAAATCCGGTGATGCGGCGTTCGATATGCCTCCATTGACTTTTCGCGTTTTCAACCGCCGCGCGCTACAAGCCGAAAGCGTGGAAACGCCCATGGGGAAATACATCTGCTTTAAGATTGTCCAAACCGTGGAAGCCGATTATCCTCTCATCGGCAAACAGCTTTCCACGTCAATTACTTGGATAGGGAAGGGACTGGGTGTCATTAAAACAGAGACGTATGATAAGAAAGGGAAACTGCAAAGCCGAATGCTGCTCACAAAATTGGAGCAGGACGCGGCACCCCTGTAATCCGTAACATTAAACACGATATCGAAATAAAATGATAACCTACTTATTATAAGGAAGCCAAAGTAGTAAATTATGAATAACAATGAATAAAAAGCCCCGTGGGGGCGCGTTAATTCAGCCCAATGCGCGGCGTTGGGAAACAGGGCAATCCCTCAGCGGAGGGCGGAAAGCCTGAATGAATGATTGTTTAAATGTTTGATTATGGACTGATTGCTGACCGCTAAAAAATATCTAAATAACGAAAGGATTTGTCTATAAGAATTAGTTCGGAAGAAAAATATGGGTTGTAGTTCGTTTTTTGCTTTTAGTAATGCGCTTTTAGTTTTTAGCTATTAGTCATTTTTGTTTTCATTCTTTTCATTCTTTTGAGTTGGGTATCGGGGGAGCTGTCGAAGCAAACCCATAGCTTTACCGTATATACATCCTCCCGATGCCCACTCTGCTTATTGGAATGATAAAAAAACAGCAAAGGCAGTCAAGAGTGATCAAAAGCAGTTAAAGAAGTAAAGAAGTACGAATGCCAAATTACGAATTACGAACGCTTCTTCATGTTATTCCGAACGCAGTGAGGAATCCCGCCGGGAAAAGGAAAGAGATTCTTCGCTGACGCTCTGAATGACAGGGTAGGGGAAAAGGTAGTTAATGTAGGGGCGAACCTCTGTGTTCGTCCGTCATAACGCCGATATGAACATCCCCCCAGTCCCCCTTCAAAGGGGGAAGAGCGAAGTGAAGGAGGATGTTACCCCTTCAAAGGGGAAATGCAGGAGCTGACGGCTGAATGCTGACGGCTGTAAGAGCCCTGAAAGGGCGTGTTAATTCAGCCCAATGCACGGCGTTGGGAAACAGGGCAACCCCCTCGGAGGAGGGCTAAAAGCCTGAATAAATGATTGTTGAGTTATTGAACTGACGGCTGACAATCGAATAGTGAAATATGTAACTAAATAATATATGATGAAAATGAATACTTATATGAAAATGATGTTTGCTACGCCTATCTGCTTGTTTGCGGTCTGTGCGTTGCAGGCGCAGGAGTTGTCCGACCTGAAGAATGTCAAGCCTTTCGACATCAGCGGGAGCATCGGATTAAATTCCTCTTTCTACTCCGTCTCCGGCATCCCGGAGCGGCAGGCCCCGTTTGCTTACGGGATCAATGCCAATGCCACGCTGACGGTCTACGGCATCTCGATGCCGTTTTCGTTCACGTGGTACGACAACGACAAGAAGGGAAACTTCAGTCAGCCGTTCAATCAGTTCGGCATCAGCCCGACCTACAAATGGCTGACGTTGCATCTGGGCTACCGTAACCTCTCCTTCTCGGAGTTTACGCTCAACGGATACACCTTCCTCGGGGCCGCTGTCGAAGCGCGTCCGGGCAAGTTCAGGTTAGGTGCGGTGTACGGTAAGTTCAATCAGAACTCGACGTACGACCTGGCCATGGCCGACTCGATGCCCAAGATGACCCGCACCGGCTGGGCCGCCAAGGTGGGCTACGGAACGGAGAACCGCTTTGTCGACTTTTCGGTTGTACGCATCGGCGACAGCACGAAAGACTTCGACTCGCTCTCCATCGTCAAGCCCGGCATGCCGACGCCCGAGCAAAATATCGCTTTCGGGCTGACTTCGCGCTTTGCCATCACTCCGGAGCTGATGTTCACCTTCGACGGGTCTTACAGTTTCTACACCAAAGACCGGATGTCTCCCGCGCCCGACTCCATCAGCGACGGCTGGCTGCGACTGGCCGATAACTTTATCACGGTCAACGGAACGACATCGTACTTCAAGGCCTTCAAAACGAGTCTGAGCTATCATTTCACCCCGTCCATCGTCACCGGCATCGAATACCGGCGTATCGACCCCGGGTTCCACTCGATGGGAAGCTATTTCTTCAACAACGACGTGCAGCACATCACCTTCAACCAAACCGTCGGGCTAATGGACGGCAAGCTGAACCTGAACGGCTCGCTCGGGATTCAGAACGACAACCTCGACGGATCGAAGGCCAATACGGCCCATCGCGTCATCGGCTCGCTCTCGGGCAACTATACGGTCAATGAAAACTGGGCGGTCGACGCTTCGTTCAATAACTATTCCACGAACCAGCGCGCCTATAAGACGGTGGGGAGCGATTCGCTGCAGATCTATCAAGTGAACCGCACCTTCATGCTGATGCCTCGCTTTATGAAATCCACGGCCACGGCCTCGCACATGGTGATGCTCAACCTGAACTATACGACGCTCGACGACCGGAACAAAAAAACATCCGACATGACCGATACGGATACGTATATGGCCATGCTGATGTATAACTTCGGGCTACCGGCGCTTCGGCTCAACATCTCGACCGGAGCCAATTATACCATGATGACGAATAAGAACTTTGAAAACGTCATGATAGGTGGTAACCTGAATGTATCGAAAACGCTCCTCGACGACAAGCTGTCGCTGAACTGGAGCAACAACGTTATGAGTAATAAGATCAACGACGACAGCGGATTGATTGTTAACTCGGCGCTTAACGCCGCTTACCGGTTTCATCCCCAGCATGCGGTATCCATGAATTTTAATTTTATCAATAACCGGTTTGCCAACGAGGCGGCCGTTCCATCGTATCACGAAATTAGAGGAGATATAAGTTATGTGTTCACATTCTAAAAAACAAGACTATGGCAGGGATCGTTTTCCGGTCCCGGCAATATTCCGGACAGGTAAAACCGTTACCTCCGGATTATTGAAAACGTTTCGATTCCGACTGCTGTTTATTGCAGTCATTGCGGCCATCGCCGCATGGAGCAGTGCGAAGGCGCAGCAGGATTTTCTGAATAACCGTATATCCTTAACCGTCAATCCGGTGGCTCCTCCTTATACCAACAAGTTGTCGGATTATTTCTCGACACCCGGCAGAATAGGAGGAACCATGATCGTTAAACAGGATATTCATGCCACATCTCTTTCGTTCTATGTGCATGTGGCGATCGTCAACATGGAGACGGAAAACATGGTCAGGACAAGACGGAGTTTCAAACCTGCCCGTCCCCGTGATATCATGTTGGCACAGATTCCCGTCACTACGATGCTTACACAGAGCGATATTGCGGAGGCCGTGCGCGAACAGAATCTGGAATACGTCGGTTTTACCCGCGAACAGATTATGCGTGAGGGATTGCCCGCCGGAAGCTATCAGATATGTATGACGTTATTCGTCCATCCCGGAGGTTGGAACAATGTGGAACAACTCAGGACGTATTGCAGTCCCACGTTCCGGATAGAGGAGAAAGATCCTGTAATTAATCAGACAGTGCAGGTATTACCTCCTTACACGAATAAGCTGTCCGACTACTTCGAATCGCCGGGCAAGATACAGAGCGTGATCTCTGTTATGCAGTACCCCGAGAAACAGGCGCTCTTCAACGTGACGGGACGGCTTGAGCAGGTGGACGGCAACATACGCATCAGGAGCGGGCAGTTCAAGACGTCCGTACGCATCGACGGTACGCCGTCGGGAAATGGTGTCGTCTTCCCGCCTTACACGCTGACCCATACGAATTACACTGAGATGTTCAGGGAACCGATGGTGTATCAGGGCATCAGCCGCGATCAGGTGCTGCGTGACGGACTGCCCGAAGGCAATTACCGCATTTGCTTCATGCTGAGCAACGCCCGTACAGGCAAAGAGATCGGGTCGTATTGCAGCGCCCCGTTCCGTATTCAAAAGAAAGAAGCCATCGTCAATCAGACGGTGCAGGTACTTCCGCCTTACACGAACAAGCTGTCCGACTACCTTGAGTCGCCGGGCAAAATACAGAGCATGATTACCGTCACGCAGTACCCCGACAATCAGGCGGATTTGGATATGACGGGTATGCTTGAGCAGGTGGACGGCAACATACGCATCGGCAGCGGGCAAAACATGGCTTCCGTACGCATCACAGGTACGCCGTCGGGAAACAACGTTATCTTCCCGCCCTACACGGTCACCCACAACGACTATCGCAACGTGTTCAGGGAGCCGATGGTTTATCAGGGCATCACCCGCGAACAGGTGCTGCGCGACGGATTGCCCGAAGGGACGTATCGCCTCTGCTTCCGGCTGCGCAAATCTCATTCCACCGTCGTGATCGGGACCTATTGCAGCGCCCCGTTCCAAATCCGTAAAAAGAACGCGATCGTCAATCAGGCGGTGATGGTCATACCGCCATACACGAATAAGCTGTCCGACTACTTCGAGTCGCCGGGCAAGATCCGCAACGTGATCACCATCGCGCAATACCCCGACGACTATGCCACGTTGCGCGTACAGGGTACGCTCGAAAGCATAGACGGAAAAATCGTCATCGGCAGCGCACAACACGCGGCTTCGGTACAGATCAAAGGAACGCCCTCCGGCAACCAGACGATCTTTACCCCCTATACGTTAACATACAACGAGCTGCGCGACATCTTCAAAGAACCGATGAATTATCAGGGCATCACGCGCGAGCAGGTGCTGCGCGACGGTCTGCCCGACGGCAGCTACCGTCTCTGCTTCAAAGTCTACGATGCAAAGCGGAATCAGCTGCTCAGTCAGGCATGCAGTCCGCCGTTTATGCTGACTCCGCCCATGCAGAGCGCGCTTGAGCCGCCGCAGCTCATCCAGCCCTACGACGGCAGCGAACTGCCGCCCGAGCAGAAGCAAACCGTGCAGTTTACGTGGACGATGCCTCCCGGCGCGCCCGCCACAACGCAATACATGATCAAGATCATCGAGCTGAACGACCGTTACGCCAACTACCGCGACATGTTGCGCAACAGTTCCTATCCGGCGTTCTTCGAGACGACGGTTCGCAGCGTGCCGACGTATCTCTATACCCCTGCCAATCCCGCGTTTAAGGAAGGCAAAACGTACGCGTGGGTAGTCCGAGCCATCGGAAACAACGTCAACACGCCGGCAGCGATTGTCCCGGGTGTCACATTCAAGAACGACGGCTACAGTGAACCGGCTGTGTTCACCTTCAAGAAAAGCAAAGAGGTGAAAGTGGAACCGCCGAAAAAAGAAACGCCGCCGATCGTGAGCGAAGAGGGTCTGAAAATCTTCGTACCCGGATGCCGTAACTGCAACGAGAACTTCGAAGGACTGACAAACAATGTTCCCGAAGGCGGATCGACGTACTATCTGCAGGGTCATACCCTGAATCCGAACCTGCTGAGCGGCCCGAATGCCGGCGCCGACCCGAAAGGCCGGAAACCGGCAAATAGCGACGCGAAGACCGACCTCGGCGGTACATCCCTTGCCTCCGGCTCGGGAACGAAGATCGAGATACCGGCCGATGCCATTGCGGTGAACAATGCCCGCAACTTCTACCTGCGCTGGGAAGATAAGAGCAGCCTGCTGGCCAAACGGCAGCCCAAGCCCGGCGAAGGCATTATCTACCGGCTGCAAATCCGCGAGGCCGCCTCTGAACACCTCGTATGGGAGAAAGACGTGTGGGAACGCAATTCGTATGAGCAGACCAAAAAAGGCCTGCCGTTTGTCGACGGACAAAAGTACGTGCTGTATATCGCCGCCATGCGGGGCGTAGTGACCCCCAACGGGTTCTCCGCCGTCATCGACGCGAAGGGGAAGCCCGATGTGCTTGCCTCGTCGTGCCAGTGCGAGTTTACCTATATGGAACTCGACGATGTGTCGGATCTGGTGGAATATACGGTGAAAGGGAAGCTCCTGTACAAGTTCGAGCATCATCCCGAAAAATATCCGCTGACTACGACTACCGCTACGCTGACGCGATACACGCGCCTGATCGATGCGAAAACGGGAAAGCCTTCGCCGATATGCCCCAAGATGCCCACGCCGAACGACGACCGCCACAGCGTACCCGTCAAAATCAACGACGACGGTACGTTCGAAGCGACGATCTACGGCCGTCCCGATGGAGGACTTATAGAAAAAGATCAAGAGATAGCAGGAATAGCAGGGCCCGGTGCGCGCGGTGATCTGTACGAGTTTTTCAACCTCGAGCTTAACTCGCCTTACTATACGCTTGGAAAAAAGGAGGAACGTCTTTCAAAAACCGAGGTCAATCTCTCCGACAAAACCGTCGATCTGGGCGAAATCACCTATAATGTATGGAGTTATACCCTCGAAGTAGAGGTATCGAAAGGGTATAAAGGATCCGACAATAAGGTGACAGGAACATATCGCGAACTGAATCCGCCTAACGTCAACGGTCAGGTCAAACGTGTGATGTTCGGACTCGAAGGATACGAGGATATGCCCTATTACGAAGGCGATATACTCCCCTCTCAGCCTAAGGGACCATACGGCAAAAACCTGATTACGGAAGGAAAAGTAGAAATCCGCGAAGGTAGCGACGGCAAGGAGCATACCTACGTCACGTTCGACCGGTTGATCTGCAACTTCCAGCATAACGATCATTATCATGTTTTTATCGAGCAGAAGCTGGAAGAAAACGGAAAAAAGAAAACATACTATACGAACGAGTTTTCATGTACCGAAAAATATCTGGACTTCAAATATGTTCCTACGGGAACAGAGCAGATGCAAGCGGAGAAAGACGATCACTCCAACTTCTTCGTCAAGCGGCAAGCCGTGCTGCTCGACGACCGGCCGCCACGCTCCACCGTCAAAGGACGACTCGTCTTTGCCGACCCGTGTGTGGACGAAAGCCAGAGAAAGCCCATGGCCAATACCGATATCGCCCTGGTGGTGACCTATCTGGTGAAAGACAAAAAGGGAAATGAGGTCGTAATGAATTGTGAAGAGATTATTGAAAGCGGTGCAAACAATAAAAGTGGAGAAAACTCTCCGGTATCGTCAGAGAAAGAAGGGGAGAAGCCCAGCCTCCATGCAATAAGACTTATGCTGGATAAATTGAAAGACCGGAACAAGATATTGGCGGTTACCCGTACCGATGCCGACGGCCACTTCGAGTTCAAGGACTTTGCCCGTATCGATTCGACATTCACTCAGGAGGCCTACAAAGAAGAGATAGCCGGAAATAAATTTTTTACAGGGGTGAAAGTCGACGGTACGCTTCGGGCTACGGTGCGTGTGGTGGTAAACAACGCCATGAAGCACCGGTGGCTTAACCCGTCGAAAGATATCGAGATCCAGCCCAACAGCACGATGGACGTGGGCGAGCTGAAGGCCTATGTCGATTCGTATATCCTGAGGGTAAAACCTATCGGCGATCCCACTAGAAATGATATCAACATGCAAGGTCTGACGTTAGAGGGCGCTTGGGTGGAGATTGCGCGCGATAAGACGTACGACTCCGAAGCCGCGGGTAAGAGTGTCATTGAAAGGAAGCAGGTGAGGAATAAGGAAGGGGTAGACTTCAATGTGCCTCGCCATGATCCATATATCATCAATGATTTGCATATTATGACTTTCACCAGCGACAGCAGCGGTGAGCATGCATTTAAAACGGATAAAATCTTCTATCCGGACGAGTATTACAAAAGAGAACATGAGTCAGGAAGAGTTCTTTGGAATGAGAGAGCAACAGGAGCTTGCAGTGAGACCTGGCACGGCTATACTCATATAGACCTGTATCATTTTACCAGCAGTTTCAAAAGGACGGTCTGTGAAGTACCCATCGCTATGGCTCCCAAAAACCCCATCGTTTCCGGACGCCTGCTCGACTCCGAAAATCTCGGCAGAGGAGTAGATGGAACGGTGTATTTGGTTACTCAGTCTTACAATTACAAAGGAGAAAAAGAAACCAAACATTACGATAAATATTTTGAAAAAGGCTTTTTCGGGAATGTGATTGCTTCGAGAGAGACTTCTGCAAGTAACCAGGGCTATTTCGTATTCGACAATCTGAATCTTACAAGAGAAATTACATATGATAATCCGGAATATTCTGATCATAAGAAGGATTGTCGTATAAGGATAGAGCAATTAGCCAAGGAAAAAGAGGATCGATTGGAAGAACTAGAGAAGGAGCGTCAAAAAGAAATTTCAAACCCTAGGATAACATCTAGTGGTATCGGAAGACATCATCGTATGAAGCGTGAGAGCACAGCCAGTATAAATAGGCGCTACAAACACTCTAAGAATAAAGTTGAGAAAGAGTATGGAGATAGAATAAAGAAATTGGATCAAGAGTGTAAGGAGAACACTCCTGCATTAACAGTCAAAAAAGAAGTTCAAAACGAATACGCACTCTATCCTTCTGCAACCGGTTATTCATTGCTTAGAGCCAGAGAACAGAAAGGGCTGAAGGATACGGCGGATGTCGAACTCAATCGTCGCGTTTGGTGGTTCCCGGAAGGCGGTTTTACGCTGAAGATGGGGCAGCAGATGTTCTTCCCGCAGATCCTGATGGAGCCCAACGGCGTGATTACGGGGTATGTGGTAGCCGAAGAAGGGCTTGATGGAACACCGGAGCGGCCCGAACAAGCGAACGTGCGCTCCACCCGCAGCCGGCTGATCGAGACGAAACAGAAAGACTCCAAAGAAGAATTTACGGTACGCGTGCCGACCGGGCAATGGGACAATACGGATACGCTTTTCATTCTCCCGAGAGATCTGAATTATTATCCCGATACCGTTCCGCTGCCCGGTTTAACGGATCAAAGCAATACGCTCGATCTGGGCAAGAGAGTCGTCAAAGAGCGGAGACACCGGATCCGGATCGTCGTGCATCCTCAAGAAGAACTCGGGTCGACCAGAGGGGGGCTGCCGATCGGAGGGACACCCATAGGGAAGTTGCCCGGCCTTCAGGGCATTACCGTCAAAATCTACGCACCGGATGAGGAGCCGGTTGTAACGAACGACCAGGGCATTGCCGAATTCAAATTCACAAACACGGGTAAGAACTTCCGCTACGAACTGATCCCGCCCGAAAACTCGGAATACATCGCTTCCTCGGGCGAGCTGACCAATCACGAGAGCAAGGAAATGGTCAATTATCCGGTCTTCCTGAAGAAAGGCGCTACGGTAAGCGGTCGCGTCACTTCAAACGGTGAGCCGGTGCCCGGCGCGAAAGTCTGGGTGATGAACGGCGACAATAAGCGGCAAGTGACGGCCGACGACGACGGACGCTATACGCTGCGCGGCATCAAACCCGTCAGCGATTCGGGCAACAGTCCGGCACAAGCGTTCGCAAGCAGCTCGAAGAGCGCCCGCAAGCAGCAGAATGCGTCAGCAAACGCGGGCGGGAACAAACTGCCGACCGGGGCGAAGTATTACGCTACGATCCATTGCGGAGCGCCGGAGAATAACGCGGAGTATGCCAACCTGCTCGGCAAAGATACGGAGGCCGCCTTCGACGCCATGGACGGCCGGGCCACCGTCGACTTCGACCTCGACATCTTCTACAAAGCCAATATCAGCACGCTGCACGGCTTTAAAGTGACCGTGACCGACGTGCAGGAAGACGGCGGCGATAACTACCGGATCACCGGCACCATCCAGTTAGACAAGACGCCTGGACAGTTCGGAAAGGAAGGCGGGATAAGTCAGAATCCGGAGTTTAAAGACCTGAAGGTAAAGGTCAACAACTCCGAAAAAGACGCCAAGGGACGCCCGTACTTTGAAGTGCCGGGCGAAGCCTTCAGCATCGGTCTGAAACTGATGAACGTTGAGCTGAAAAGGGACAAACATACCTATCGGGTGCAACTGGTCAATGCCGGCGACGCGTACCTGAATATCGCCAAAGACGGCCTGACGGGCGGCTTGATCCGCTCCAAAGCGCGGATCGAACCGGAGTCGTTCAAATTTACCGGCGCCAACCTTAGGTTCGAGAATGATCAGTTCTACCTCAGCGAAGCGGGGGACGGACAGCCGAACGGACTGGTGACCTCGTTCAAGAGCTACGTGAGCGAAGACAAGATGAACGCGTGGAAAGCGGAAGCGGAAAGCGAACAGGAATACAGGCTGCACAATGCCAACCTGCAGCCGCTGAGGTTCGAATTCGTTACGTTCAACGCCACCTCGCCCATCAACCGGAGCCTCCTCGGAACCGACGGCGTGATCCGTCTCAAACCCGATGTGTGGTTGATCAATCCGCTGTTCAAACCGTTCAATCGGAACGATACGATCCGGATCGATCTGCCCGAAGTGGCCATCACCCCCGGCAAGATAGAAGGCGATGTGAATCTCGATAAGATCGACGTGAAGTTCGAAAACTGGACCATCGAAGCGCAAAATTGTGTGGTGGATGCCTCGAAAGGAGGAATCTCCTCGAACAAAGCCGTCATCCGGACCGGTACGCTCGACCTTTGGGCAACGACGTTCGTACTCAACAAGGATGTCTTCAAACTCGAAGGATTCGATCCGAAGAAGATTCCGCTCGGCAAGAACAAGAATGTGTCGCAGATCGACATTACGAGCGGCGTGGAATTCCAGCTCGTCGCCGATGAGAGATGCGGCAGCGACAGGAGTGCTCACTTGAAACTGAGTCTGATTGGCAACCCGGCCGGCAGCATCAAAAACCTGCCGTGCTTCGACCGTCCGCTCGGATTCCAAACGATCAGCCTCCTGAGCAACGGCGAGAGCATTATCAGCTTCGCTCACGATTGCAAGGCGCTGCGCCTCTACGATGTGGTGGACTTCCATCCGCTGACCATCAACTCGTACGACGACGGTTTCAACCTCGACGGTACGATCGACTTCGGCATCCCGGAATTCCCCACCAGCGTCAATTATAAATTGATGTTCACGAAGCAGTCCAAGGGCAAGGGACTCAAACTCGATGTGCTGCCCAGCAACCTGCAATTCGAAAACGTCGGCACATTCAAATCGCTGATGGAACGTAAAGATGTACAGATCATCGAAGACGGAAAGGTTGAACTGCACGGTACCATCGAAGAACAGGGCAAGCTCGCCCCGATCCGTGTCGTAGTCTGGAAAAAGCGCACCTCACCCGGTAACTACAATATCTGGATGGATCTGGAATACCCGGACAAGCTGAAACAGTCGATCTGTCTCGGCGGAGGCAGCCCCGGATCGGGCGATGCCGAATTCCTTATCGAAAAAGCCGATATGGTCCTCAAACCCGGAGGGGAGAAATGGGATTTCCTGCGTCTCAAACTCGTTCCGACAGGAGCCTATGGCGATAAGAGCGGATTCGGCACGTCGCCTCTCTACTTCGTACTGGCTGGTGATCTGCGAACGGATACGGAGATTGACCCCCAAAAGCAGCAGATCAAAATGGTGGGTACCGATCGTGATCCGCAGCAAGAAGGTGTTCCGCAAGACGGCTTTATGGATTTCGTGCTGCGATATGACTATCCGAATCAGCAACTGGTAGGCGATATGACCATCACCGAGAAGAAAATCGCCGGCGCCAAATTCTCAGGCGATTTGCATATGGTGGTGGGGCGCCCGGGCTTCTACTTTATGGGAGCGGGAAAATTCTCGGTGCCCGTGATAGGAAACATAAAGGGTGGCATGATTTTCGGCTACTACGAACAGAAGATACCGCAAGACGTCTGGGAACGTATATTGAGTTATTCACACCAGGGAGAAGTGCCGTGCTGCTTTACCGGCGATTCGTTCAAAGGATTCTATGCCATGGGGTCGATGGCCATTCCGCTTTTCTCACCCATAGATGAAGGAGGAAGCTTCCTTGGCATCGGATATAAGTTCCTGTTCGACGTAGGAGTCGAAGCGGCATTTTGGGGCAGCTTCGGAAACAAACCGCAAATAGGCGTCTCGGCTATGCTCTATGCCAATATCAAAACGTCTGTTACGGTTCCGTGCGTTACGTTTGGAGTGGGTGCTCAAGCCTCCATTAAAGGATATGCGATGATTGACTTCTACAATCCTTACACGGCGACGTTGGGATTATGCGGCGAACTGACAGCCAAAGGATGTTTGAAAGTGAATTGCTTACTAACGGGTGAAATATCTAAGAGTATAACCGCTCATGCCGGTATCGAAGCGTCGCTTGATTTAAAGAAGCCGACCAGTCCCAATTTAAATCCTAGTTTTGGTTGGGGCCCGTGCAGTGGAGGTTCGAAGGCGAACTGCCCGATCGTAAAAAAAACGGAAGGCTCACCGTGCGATTGAAAGCAGCATGAGGTATAGACGCCCCGTGGGGCGTCTATACCTTGCATCCCGAAGCCGCAGCGGCGGCCGGAAAGCACATTTCTCGGACAGACATCCCCCCCTTCCCCCCTTCAAAAGGGGGAATACAAGGTACCCGGCAATTCCCCCTTTGAAGGGGGTGCCCACAGGGCGGGGGATGTTATCCTCCCAATTGCTCTCCGCAGGACGGGTAAGTAGGGTAGTGCGAAACAGATGAAGGAAAGATAAAATAACAGAACGTAGAAGACGAAACGATGACGAACAAAATCATTCCATATAATCCGGTATTAAAGGAGCTTGCTCGGAGATTACGGGGTAAAAATACGCTATGCGAATTCGTATTGTGGAAGCATATCAGAAGACGCGCTTTAGGCGTCGAGTTTCACCGGCAGGTACCCATATTGGAATATATTGTCGATTTCTATTGTCACGAGCTGCGCCTTGCCATCGAAGTAGACGGAAGCATCCACCGGTACAAGGAGGAAGAAGACTTGAAACGGCAACACTGCATGGAGAGGTACGATGTTACGTTTATACGCTTTACGAATGAAGAGATAAAGAAAGATATATCGAATGTATTATGGAGACTCCAAGAAACAGTCGAGGAGTTATTGCAGAGAAAGGACATCCCCCCTTCCCCCCTTCAAAAGGGGGAATACAAGGTCTCCGGCAATCCTCCCTTTGAAGGGGGTGCCCACAGGGCGGGGGATGTTCTACGCAAAAGATAACAAACAGATAAAGAAATAATTTAAAAACAGAAAGACATGAAGAAGATGAAGAAAATGAAGAAAATAATGCTCCTATTCGTCGTCGTACTGTGTGGTGCGACCTCGATGGCAGGACAGGAACAATACCCTAACGCCGTAGCCGGTCCGGAGGGAATCTATGTGAATTGCGGCAATCGCATCCCGCGCGACTTCGCCTATCAGGTGTTTCGTCGCGCCAAAGGCAGCAAAACGTGGGACGAGATGGCCACGATAGCATGCGAAAACCATTTCGACGCCTTCTTTAACAAGGTGACGCTGGCCAACGTGCATAATCCGGTGTATCGGTTCCCTAGCGACAGCACCAAGGGGTTTATCTGGAGATTCGTGCAGCGGGCGGCGTTTACGGACTCCATCCCATATTTCGGCGCCCTGCCGATGTATCGTGAGGCCCTGGGCGTCACGTGGTACGACGGTACGGCCGAGAAAGGGAAGAAGTACGAGTATAAGGTGGTTACGCAACAGGCCGGCCGTAAGCCCGAAGAGAAGGTCACAGCCGCCATCTCCTATCCGCTGACCCCGCGAAGCGATTACGGAATCAAGGTGAGCGAACATGAAGTGAAGGAAAACCATATCAACCTGAGCTTCCTGATAGACAGGCAACAGGATTTGTATGCCGTCAAACTGCTGCGCGGCTATTACCTGCAATCGGACCTCGTCCCGCTGTCGATCGATGTGGGTTTCCGGAACGATAACGATACGCTCAAAGCTATCGTAACCGACACGACAGCCATGCGCCGCGGCATCATCCTCTACTGCCTGCAGCCGTATGACATCTACGGCAATCCGGGACGCCCGTCGGATACGCTACGGATCACCAACCTGACCGACCTCGACGAAACGAACTATGCGGGCCTGAAAGCGCGGCCGGATAAAGAGGGTATCCGCCTGACGTGGAACTTCCCCAAACCGGAGTTCCTGCGCAGTATCGACATCTACAAGGCGACCGGCTTCCGCGACAGCATCGACTATCGTTATCTGCTCAGCGTCTCGCCCGAGGATACGTGTTATCTGGATAAAGACGTCGTTTCAGCCGAGATCTATTCGTACAAAGTCGTGATCAACAACGCCTATGGCGAAAGTCCGCTCAGCCTGAGCGCGATGGGCTGGTACTACGGCGACGATCCGGCGACGGCGCCGCACGACTTGCGCGCCGAAGTGCGCATGGGCGTGGTGGAACTCAAATGGACTCGGCCGGACAAAGATACGAAGGCTTACTACATCATGCGTGCCGTCGGGCGCGACACGACCCTGCGACAGATCGGCAACGCGATTCTTTCCGACAGTGTGCTCGTGACGTATATCGACTCGGTGGACAACGTCAACAGTACGATGCTCACCTATGCCGTATGCTCCAAAAACGCAAGCCGCAACCTCAGTCCGCTCTCCGAGCGGGTCTATGTGACCCCGATGCGTAACGTCCGCCTGACCATACCGCCGAATCTGGCGACCCGGTACTCGGACAGACGGGTGCTGGTATCGTGGGACACGGTCGAGGAGTTCGATCAGAACGTCATGGGCTACCGGCTGGAACGACGCATCGCCCCGGCCAACGAGGCGGATACGACACAACGCTTCGAGACGGTCCACACCGAGAATGCGTTGATGAACTACTACGAAGATGCCGATGTGAAAGAAGGGGTAACGTACGAGTACCGGCTGTTCTCGCAGGGAGCTCACGGTATCGAAAGTGATCCGTCGGTCGTATCGAGCTGTCTTGTTCCGGCCGTCAAACCGCTTTCCATCTCTTCGCTGCAAGTGCAGAAAACAACGGGAGGCTACCGTCTGGCATGGGAAGAGACAGAGCAGGAAAACATCGAGAGTTATAAGGTCTATCGGGTGCAGGAAAACCAGCCGCCTCAACTGCTGGCTACGATGAAGAAGAACGAAACGTCGTACTTCGATACGGTCAAGGAAGACAAGGTGATTTATCTCTACACTGTCACCTGTACGGGAACGAACGGCGTCGAAAGCGAAGTCGTCCAATGGATGGGTGCGAATTGATGAAGTAAAGACCGTTAATGTAGGGGCGAACCTCTGTGTTCGCCCTTTTTTTGTGTGGTGTCGGGTTTGTCCGAACGCAAATTTCGCAAATGGGCGCGAATCAACGCAAATAACAGTCTTTGTCATTCCGAACACCTCCTCTTGTCATTCCGAACACAGTGAGGAATCTCGCCCCGGAAAAGAAAAGATTCATCGCTTCGCTCTGAATGACAAATTAATTGTCAATGGTTAATGGTTATTTTTCAGGTACATGATTCGGCGTGTACCACGCATAACAATTAACAATTGACCATTAACAATTGAATTATGTTATGCAGGGTACACGGTATCCGAACGCAGAGGAACATCCCCCCTCCCCCTTCAAAGGGGGAAGAGCGAAGCGAAAGGGGATGTTATCCCTTCGGAAGAGGGAATGCAGAGCTGACGGCTGAATACTGGCAACTGACCGCTCAAGCTATCGAACGCCGCATCTCACGGGGGATCAGCTATACCAGTCTTTCTTTAATCGCTTTGATGATTGCTTCCGATTTGGAGCTTACTGCCAGTTTGTTATAGATACTGTGAATATGTGAACAGACCGTGCCTACGGTGATGTCACAGCTTTTCGCAATCATCTTATAGCTGTCTCCTGCGATCAGTCGCTTGAGTATGTCGAGTTCACGTTTGGAGAGATCGTAGGTGTTTTTTTCCATCTTGCCGGGATGTGTGAAAAATTCGAGCACTTTGCGGGCAATCTCGCTCGACATGGGCGATCCGCCGTTAGCTAATTCGATGATCGATTCGATGATTTGTACGGCCGACATTTTCTTGAGCAGATAGCCGGTCGCTCCTGCACACAGCGCATCGAAAATCTTTTCCCGGTCTTCAAACACGGTGAGCATCATAACATTGATTTCGGGATAGGCGTCCTTTACCAATCGTGTCGCCTCGATGCCTGAGAGGTAAGGCATGTCAATATCCATGATGATGATATCGGGACGTTCGTTCTCACAGTTTTTGAGGATATCAAGACAATCGCCCCATGCTCCTGCAAACTGCATCATTTCAGAACCTTTTATCAGGTATGTCAGACCTTCTCGCAATGCGTAGTTGTCTTCGTATACGGCTACTTTTATCTGCTTTTCCATCGTTTTTGGGGATTATGATATGCTTCTGCAATATTACATCATTTCGGGCCGTTTGTCAATCATATAAATATATGATTTTTGCTTTTTTAACGGTTTGTTTTTGAATGGCGTGAAACGTTTCTGTTGATTTTCCATTTTGTTGATTTGTAGACATATTTGGTGAATTTTATGATGTTTGATTAGTCAGGCGGAATTTATTGAGAGAACATTACGTTATTTTTACCGTGAGTTTGATGCTCGTTCCTTTTCCTGCTTCGGAGCGGATGCTCAATTTTCCTCCGATTTTCTCGGCACGGAACTTCATATTGGGCAGACCGCCCCGGTAATATTTTTTCGAAGTATCGAAACCCTTGCCGTTATCGCTGATAATTAAGCGGAGAACGGAACGGGATAAGGCAAATTCGATCGAGGCTTCGGTGCATTCGGAGTACTTGATGAGATTGTTTACGGACTCTTTGGCGATCAGGAAAATATTTCGCCGTTTGTCCATGACGATCGTCTGTGCATACAGGGCTTCGGGTGCCGTAATGCTGAAACGGATATCTTTCGACTCGAAAAGCGGGATGGCATATTCGCGAAGACGGAGGATGAGGTTGCGAAACTCGTCGTTGGCGGGGAGAACCGACCAGATGATATCGTCCATCGACTCGAGCATATTTTGTGCGTTCGTCCCGATTTCGTGGAGCATGTCTCTGGTATATGAGTAGCTGCCATCATCGGGATGTTGCGCCTGTAACAGTGTGCTCATGATGGAGATGCTGCTGAGAGTGGAACCGATGTCGTCGTGCAGGTCGGAGGCGATTTTGAGCCGGATTCTTCTTTGTTTCTCCAGATGACGAAGGCGGTTCAGGTAAACAGCTGCTATGATAGCGGCTACGGCGAGGATCAGCATGGTGATAAACCAGGGTGTTTCCCAAAAGGCCTGACGTATCTCGAAGCGGACCGTCCGGTTGTATCCGAGCCAGTTGCCTTTGTACGCCACGTCGACGATGAAGCGGTACTTCCCGGGAGGCAGGTTGGTGTAGCGCGCTTCAAGACTCTTCGTCGGCGGATTCCACTCCGACTCCAGCCCCTCGAGGCGATAGCGGTAGCGTACTTGCTCGTATTCATTGAAGCAGATGGCAGTGTAGCGGAAGGTGAGATTGTGCTGGTCTTCCATCGACGAAAGTTGGAGCGGCACCTTGTCCTCCATTTTCCGGTCGAACGATTCACCGTTGACCAAAACATGTTCGATAAGCAGATTCACCACGTTCGACCGAGCCAAACTCTGCGCCTCCTTCGTCCATCCGATGCCAACCTGATTGTCGGCAAAGACGTTGCCATAACTGTCAATGCTAATCCGGTCGTCGCCTCCGAGGTTTTCGATCAATCCGTTTTGGGTGTCAGTCAACATAAACGATTCGTCGTAGGGGTTGAAATAGAGCAATCCGTTGTTTATGATCCACAAGTTGCCTTCCCTGTCTTTGGTCATGTACCGTACGGAGAGGTCTTTCAGCCCGTCGTCGGTCTGGTACGTTTTGAACCGGAACATACCTTTATGCTCTTCTCTGATTCGGACCAAGCCCTGTCCTACGATGGTCATCCACATCGTGCCGGTGGTATCTGTTACAATCGAATAAGTATCACTGGGTTTGATACCTGTCGCATACAGCTTGCGGGGAATCTCCTGCGAAAATGTGCCGGTTTGGGGATCGAACGTGCAAAATCCCCGATGGTTTCCGATCCAGATCCGTCCGTATGAATCTTCGGCAATAGCCCTGTAGTGCGTGCCGTCTATCAGCGAAGTCGAATCGCCCTGTACATGGCTGAAGCAACAGATCTCGTTACGCTGTGCATTAATACGTGCTACCCCTCTTCTTCCGGTCCCTATCCATAGGTTGTGCCGGCTATCTTCAAAAATCTTGTATATTGTCCGGCCAATGGCTTCCGGTTGCTTGCCGTCGGGCAACAGAAAACGTTTCAGTTGCCGGCTGTCTTTATCTACATACCACAAGCCCCGTCTATATGTCCCAATCCAGGTATCTCCGCGATGGTCCTTAAAAATATCGTAGGTACTTAACTCCTCCCGCCAGTCGGTTTCCGTTTGCAAAAAATGCCATGAACAAGTCAGTGGATTCCAATCAGCTATCCCATAGCTGTTATGCACCATCCCGAAATAGTAATTCTCGGTTGTTTTGTCATGCCATACAGGCATGATCCACGAATGGCTGTAAGGAACGTTCACACGGCGGAAGCAATTTTTTTTCCGGTTCTGCCTCCACAGACCATCGTAGTTGGCCAGCCATAATGTACTGTCACGCTGCATGAATATACTCATGCGGGGGTTCTTGAGGACCTCACAATTCGATCTGCCTTCAAGTGGTTTCAGTTGTTTTTCGTTTTTATCGAAAATAAAAAGTCCTCGATCCCAGTCGCATATCCAGAACTCGTTTGCGTTTTTCTCCATAAAATCACTTACCGCCCATACGTTCGAGGTGGTTTCGAGGCGGTCGCCCGGCTTGGGATATGCCAGATTTTCCCATCGTTCAGTGGCCATGTCGAAACGGGGCATTCCGGATATCCAGCTCAATACCCACAGGTAATTTCCTTCTTTTACGAACTTGTACACTCCCGGTTGTGAGTGCCGGAATGTGGCTTGTGTATTAGGGTGGAATTGGTGAAAAGCGTTCTTCTTTTTGTTAAAACTGACCAATCCGGCGAAGGTAGCCAACATCAGCCGGTTACTGTCGATCGTATGAGAAACGATATCGTAAACCCGATTGCCAAAATGAGACTTCTCTTTTGTCATGGAGAGAAGGTGGTGATTGACGATGCCCGACAAATCCGGCCTCATACTGTATAATCCTTCCAGTCCCCCGATCCACAGGATTCCCGCCTCATCCTGATAAAAACAACTGACATAGCCGACCGGATTGCCCTCCGTGTCGTTCGGCAGGTTGGTAATGTGATCTGTCCGGATATCGATCAGTGAGACGCCGTGGGTAGTCCCTACACACAGCAAAGAGTCACCCAGCATGTAAAGCGACCAAAGTTCGGTGTCGACAATCGATTTGTCGTCGCCGGGCGTATGGCGGAATATCTTGAAATCGTGTCCGTCGTACCTGAACAGGCCGTGTTTACTGGCCATCCAGATAAAGCCTTGACGATCTTCCTGCAGGGCTATCACGTCGCGAATAGGAGTACCGCCCGGCAATTTTACCTCTTCGAAGAAATATTCTTCGGTTTTGGGATTCAGGGGTAAGGGAACAGGTTGAGCAAAAGCCGGAGAAACGAAGAAAGACAAGAACCATAAAACGGTGTACATGCAAAGAACGAGACGGAAACGGATTCCGTCGATAACAAACGCGCAGATGTGCAGAAGATATCGCATGTGCTCAATTCTTAGCTTGCCCGAAAAACAGCGCTTTACCCGATAAATGGAGAGGCTGACAGTTTCTCCGGCGTATTTGTTATATTTGTGGCAAAGATAAGCTATTTTTTTTTTCTATTTTGTTTTGCAGGGATTTATTGAGATACGCATAGTTATAAACCCAAATTACGCGATACCCTGTTCGGCGTTTACCATTAATAATGGACGTGCGAATGTACGACAATGGTTACATCAGGCTTTCAGCCCTCCGCCGAGATGCGATGCATTTTTCCCCAACGCTTCGCATTGGGCTGAATGATCTTGCCCTTTCAGGGCTTTTACAGCGGTTAGTAAACAATTCAACAACTAAACATCTCAACAACTAAACATCTCAACAATTCAACCCCTCAACCCCTGCAGGGCTGAAAGCCCGACATATTTCAGCCCCATCCCGCAAGGGTGGGGTATCGATGTTCATATCCCAGCGGAGGGCTGAAGGCCTGAATTAAATTCATTTTTATTTCTTCTATTGCGGAATCTGGGACAAATGTACTTTTTTATGCCTTTCGTTCCTGCAAACTATTAAGGAATTAAAAGAAAAATGTTATTTTTGTACCCTGAACGTACAATTAAATAAATGAATCACAATATCTATGGATGCTAAAATTCAGGAGCTGACCGACAAAATTTATCGGGAAGGCGTGGAAAAAGGAAACGAAGAGGCCGGCCGTATTATTGCAGAAGCGAAGGCAGAAGAACAGAATATGCTGCGCAATGCCCGCAAAGAGGCGGAAGAGATCGTAGCCCAAGCCCGCAAAGAGGCGGCCGAATGGAAGAAAAACACAGAATCGGAGCTGAAAATGTTTGCATCGCAGGCTGTGGAAGCGTTGAAGAGCGAAGTCACGAATCTGATCACCGGTAAAGTCGTTTCCGATAATGTAAAAGCCGCATCGACCGATGCGGAATTTATGAAAAAGATGATGCTCGAAATAGCACGGGAATGGGCCAAGAACGGGGCGATCTCGATTCAGACATCCGATGCGAAAGAGCTGACATCGTACTTCCAAGCCAATGCCTCCGACCTGCTGAATAAAGGTGTCACCATCGAAGAAGTGAACGGACGGAAGGCCTCTTTCTCCATCGCTCCGGCCGACGGTTCGTATAAGATCAGCTTTGGAGAAGAAGAATTTATCGCCTATTTCAAGGAGTTTTTGCGCCCTCAACTCATTGACATCCTGTTCTGATGAGCAAATACTACTACTTAATCGCCGGACTGCCCGATATCGCGCTCGATGATGGTAAGCGTACGTATACGGTAGCTGATTTCAAGCGCGAAGTCATGCCGATATTGTCGGCAGGCGACCAAAAACGGTTTGCTTATTTTTTTCTCCGATATGATGACCGGAATGTGTTGTCGTTTCTTCAGAAGAAAGAAATACCGTGGGACGAACGGGGAAATATCCCGTACGAGGCCATTGAGCAGCTTTATCAGGCCTTGAGAGAAGATGAAACGCCACCTCGGCATGCCGCTGTTCCTGCATACATCCGGGATTTTATAAAGGAATATCTAGTGGCGATGGAGAAAGGCGAAACGTCCGATATCCCCTGGGAAGACAGATTGTCGGCCCGTTATTACCGGTATGCCATGGAGGTGAAAAACGATTTTATGGCAGCATGGTTCGAGTTGAACCTGAATATCGGCAATATCTTGGCCGCGATCAACTGTCGTAAATACGACCTGGACAGGAAATGGTTTCTCGTCGGCGACAATGAAGTAGCCGAGACACTGCGTACTTCCAATGCCCGCGACTTCGGGTTGAGTGAGACGCTCGACTATCTTCCGGAGTTGCTTCGCATAGCCGAAGAAACGGATTTGCTTATGCGTGAGAGAAAAATTGACCTCCTGAAATGGAATTGGCTCGAAGAACATACATTTTTTAAGACGTTCGATTTCGAGAGCGTCTTCGCTTACCTGTTGCGGATCGAGATGATCGAACGCTGGACGGCACTTGATAAGGTGTCCGGCGAGAAGACCTTCCGCCAAATGGTGGGGACCATGAAACAAGAAAGTGCCGGAGTGCTGGACGAATTTAAAAGAAATAATACAAAATAAGATATGACTACGAAAGGTATTGTAAGGGGAATCGTATCGAACCTGGTGACTGTCGAAGTCGAAGGAGCTGTTTCCCAGAATGAGATCTGTTATATCACCGTCGGAGGTGTGAGACTGATGTCTGAGGTAATTAAGGTAATCGGAAAAAATGCGTATGTGCAGGTGTTTGAAAGCACGCGCGGTATGAAGGTCGGCGATAAGGCCGAATTTATGGGGCACATGCTCGAGGTAACGCTGGGACCGGGTATGCTCTCGCGTAACTATGACGGATTGCAGAACGACCTCGACAAGATGACCGGGGTGTTCCTCAAACGAGGTGAATATACGTATCCGCTGAATGACGAGCGGCTTTGGGATTTTAAACCGTTGGCACATACGGGTGATACGGTAGAGGCCGGCTCGTGGCTCGGCGAAGTGGATGAAAACTCGCAGCCGCACCGTATCATGGTGCCCTTCACTTTCGAAGGAAAATATAAAGTAAAATCGGTAGTTCCCGAAGGACAATATCGGGTAACGCATACGATCGCTGTCGTGACCGATGAGGCGGGGCAAGATCATGACGTTACGATGATACAGAAATGGCCGGTGAAGAAGCCGATCGTGTGCTATAAAGAAAAGCCGCGCCCCTATAAGCTGCTTGAGACAGGCGTGCGTATCATCGATACGGTGAATCCGATCGTAGAAGGGGGGACGGGCTTTATTCCCGGCCCGTTCGGTACGGGAAAAACCGTGTTGCAGCACGCCATATCGAAGCAGGCCGAAGCCGATATCGTGATTATTGCAGCTTGTGGCGAACGTGCCAACGAGGTGGTGGAAATCTTCGTCGAATTTCCGGAGCTGATCGATCCGCATACGGGACGCAAGTTAATGGAGCGTACGATTATTATCGCGAATACGTCGAACATGCCTGTCGCCGCACGTGAAGCATCCGTTTACACGGCTATGACGATCGCCGAATATTACCGTTGCATGGGACTGAAAGTGCTGCTTATGGCTGACTCTACGTCGCGATGGGCGCAGGCGTTGCGTGAGATGTCGAACCGGTTGGAAGAACTTCCCGGACCCGATGCTTTTCCGATGGACTTGTCTGCCATCGTAGCCAACTTCTACGCTCGTGCCGGGATGGTGGTGCTGAATAATCACCAAACCGGCTCCGTAACCTTTATCGGAACCGTATCGCCTGCCGGAGGAAACCTGAAAGAGCCGGTAACGGAAAATACGAAGAAAGTAGCCCGTTGCTTTTACGCCCTTGAGCAGGCGCGTGCTGACCGTAAACGTTATCCGGCCGTCAATCCGATCGACAGCTACTCGAAATATCTCGAATATCCGGAGTTCGGCGAATATATCTCAAAGCATATTTCGGACGACTGGATCGGCATGGTCAATGAAGTAAAAACGCGTATGTTGCGCGGAAAAGAAATCTCGGAACAAATCGATATTCTCGGTGACGATGGGGTTCCGGTCGATTATCACGTGACTTTCTGGAAATCGGAGCTGATCGACTTCGTCATCCTGCAACAGGATGCTTTCGATGCGATAGACTCCGTCTGTCCGCTCGAACGGCAGGAATACATGTTGAAAAGAGTCATCAATATCTGTCGCACCGACTTTGCTTTTGAAGACTTCCTGCAAGTCTCCGAATATTTCAAACGGATGATTAACCTCTTTAAGCAGATGAACTATGCGGAGTACAAGAGCGATAAGTTCTTCGAATATGACAGGCAAATAGAAGCATTGGTCGATGAAAAAAATAAACAATAATCCATTATGGCAACAAAAGCATTTCAAAAGATATTTACGAAAATCACACAGATAACCAAGGCTACCTGCTCTCTGAAAGCCACAGGCGTAGGATATGACGAACTGGCTACGGTCGACGGGAAATTGGCGCAAGTTGTAAAGATTGTCGACGATGAAGTGACCCTGCAGGTGTTTTCCGGTACCGAGGGTATCCGTACCAATGCGGAGGTCGTATTTATGGGCAAAGCTCCTTCGCTGAAGGTGGGTGATCAGTTGGCCGGACGCTTTTTTAACGCATACGGAGATCCGGTAGACGGTGGTCCCGTTCCCGAAGGTCGTGAGGTTGAAATCGGTGGCCCTTCGGTGAACCCTGTACGACGTAAACAGCCGTCGGAACTGATCGCTACGGGGATTGCCGGTATTGACCTGAACAATACACTCGTGACCGGACAGAAGATTCCGTTCTTTGCCGATCCTGACCAGCCCTTTAATCAGGTGATGGCGATGGTTGCCTTGCGTGCTCAGTCCGATAAAATCGTATTGGGAGGCATGGGAATGACAAACGACGACTATTTGTTCTTTAAAAATACGTTTAGCAATGCCGGAGCGCTCGATCGCATCGTCAGCTTTATCAACACAACGGAAGACCCTTCGGTAGAACGTATTCTGGTACCCGATATGGCACTGACGGCGGCCGAATATTTCGCAGTCGAAAAGAACGAGAAAGTCTTGGTGCTGCTCACCGACATGACGAACTATGCCGATGCGCTTTCCATCGTCTCGAACCGTATGGACCAGATTCCGTCGAAAGACTCCATGCCGGGATCGCTCTACTCCGATCTGGCGAAAATTTACGAAAAGGCGGTGCAGTTCCCCGAAGGCGGATCCATTACGATCATTGCCGTAACAACCCTTTCCGGAGGCGATATCACTCACGCTGTGCCGGACAATACGGGATACATCACCGAAGGACAGCTTTACTTGCGTCGTGACAGCGATGTGGGTAAGGTTATCGTCGATCCGTTCCGTTCACTGTCGCGTCTGAAACAGCTCGTTACCGGTAAAAAGACACGCGAGGATCATCCGCAGGTGATGAATGCCGCCGTACGTCTCTATGCCGATGCAGCTGATGCCAAGACGAAAATGGAGAACGGGTTCGATCTGACCGATTACGACGAACGTGCGCTGGCTTTCGCCAAAGATTATTCGGAGAGATTGCTGGCGATTGACGTGAATCTCGACACGACGGAAATGTTGGATGTGGCATGGACGCTGTTTGCGAAACACTTCAAACAGACGGAAGTCAACATCAAGCAGGAGCTGGTAGATAAGTATTGGCGCGATGCCCGTTGAGGCCTTGTGCAGGAGATGAACGAAAAACGATATGGCGATTAAATTTCAATACAACAAGACTTCGCTTCACACGCTCAATAAACAGTTGAAAGTGCGTGAACGTGCGCTCCCTACCATAAAAAGTAAGGAGAGCGCCTTGCGTATGGAGGTGAAGCGGACGAAGGATGAAATCGCGGTGCAGGAAGACCGGCTGGAAAAGGAAATCCGTACGTACGATTTCATGATGGCTCTTTGGAACGAGTTCAGACCGGAACTGATTTCGGTGAAGAACGTCGGACTCTCTTCCAAGAAAATCGCCGGTGTATTGGTGCCGGTGCTGGACGGGATCGAGTTCGAAACGGCACAATACAGCCTGTTTAACATGCCATCGTGGTTTGCCGACGGGATCGAATTATTAAAGACGCTGGCTACAACCGGTATCGAGGTGGAGTTTACCTACCTCAAACTGAATATGCTCGAACGAGCCCGGCGTAAGACGACGCAGAAACTCAACTTGTTCGAAAAGGTACAGATCCCCGGCTATAAAGATGCCATCCGGAAGGTCAAACGGTTTATGGAAGACGAGGAAAGTCTCTCTAAATCATCACAGAAAATCATGCGTAACAATCAGGAAAAGCGGAATGCGCAGAAAGAAAAGGAGGTAGAAGCATGATCGTAAAAATGAGCAAATACGCCTTTATGGTGTATCATAAGGAATACGACGAATTTCTTGAGCGATTGCGTGGTATGGGCGTGGTGCATATTCAGGAAAAACGTTCGGAGAAAGAGGATGACGGTTTGCAACAGTTGCTGGCCGAACGAAAACGTTTGCAGAATGAACTGCGTTATCTGAAGCGAGTGCAGGAGGATTGGCTCAAGGAACTCAAGGATGAGGCCAAGAGCACGAAAAGCAAGCTGAAACCGGAGCTGGAGATCGCACCCGAGCGGCCCGTAACCGTGGAGGAAGGGCGTACGTTGCTAAACCGTATTGAAGACTTGCGCAACCGTATCGAAAAGGCACAAGCTGCTGAACAAGCGGTGGAAAAAGATATGGCTGCCATGGCGGTTTGGGGCGAGTTTGACTATGCCAATCTCGATCGATTACGCGATGCAGGCTATAAGGTAACATTCTTTTCATGTCCGGCATCTCGCTACGATGAAGATTGGAGAGAGGCCTATAACGCTGTTCCGATCAGCGTGGTACAGTCGGTAGCGTATTTTGTCACGATTACACCTGTTGGAACGGTGTTGGAGATCGACGCTGAGCGAGTGAAGATGCCGGAAAAAGGGTTGAAAGAATTGCAGGCTGATCTTCTGGCACAACGACAGGAAAAGGTGGAACTGAACGAAGAGATGCTCCAAATCGCCACCAACGACTACAAGACATTGGAGGCATACGACCGTTTGCTGTCGAACGAATATGCATGGGGCAATGCCAAGGTGCAGACAAACCGTGAGGCCGACGATCGACTGATGCTTCTCGAAGGGTGGATACCGGCAGCACAGGAGCAGAGCCTTGAGAATGAACTGGATCGAAATAACTACTATTTCCGGAAATTGGATATCACTCCTGAGGACAATATTCCGATAGACCTGGAAAATAATTGGTTCAGTCGGTTGTTTGAATCGATTAGCCGACTTTATATGCTGCCTAAATATAATGAGTTAGATTTAACTCCTTTCTTCGCTCCTTTTTTTATGATCTTTTTCGGGCTCTGCCTGGGAGATTCCGGATACGGTTTGTTTCTTCTTGTTGTAGCAACAGCTGTAAAGATGATAAAAGGGAAGACATTGAAACCGTCCGTGAAGGGAATCTTATCATTAGTGCAGTTGTTGGGGATGGCTACATTCCTCTGCGGACTGCTGACAGGTACGTTCTTCGGTGCTAATTTATATGATTGGGGCATTCCTCTTTTCGATACCTTGAAAGAGAAGATTTATTTTGATAATAATAAGATGTTCTCTTTATCCTTGATATTGGGGGTTATCCAAATTATTTTCGGGATGTGTCTTAAGGCAGTGAACAAAGCCAAACAGTTTGGGGTGGTCTACAGTCTGTCTACCATTGGATGGATTATCCTGTTGGTCAGTATGGGAGTTGCCTTTTTATGTCCACAGGTCATGCCGATGTTCGGAACGATTCACTTGATCGTTATGGGGCTGTCGGGACTCTTGATCTTTTTTGTTAATTCGCCCGGAAAGAATCTTCTGCTCAACGTGGGGCTGGGATTATGGGATACATACAATATGGCCACCGGCTTGCTCGGAGATGTACTTTCTTATGTACGTTTATTTGCATTAGGATTGTCGGGAGGTATTTTGGCGGGTGTATTCAATAGCTTGGCTGTCGGGATGAGTCCGGATCATGTTGTGTTCGGACCGGTAGTGATGGTGCTGATATTTGTTATCGGACATGCCATCAATATTTTCATGAATGTATTGGGCGCGCTTGTTCATCCGATGCGTCTTACCTTTGTGGAATTTTTCAAAAATTCGGGCTATGAAGGAGGAGGATTGGAATACAAGCCATTCAAAAAAATGGTGAACGAATAAATAAAAACTAATTCTTTAAAATAACTAATTCTTTAAAATGTAATGGAAGCAAATTTATTATTAGCTTATGTAGGCATCGCAGTAATGCTTATCTTGTCGGGAATCGGAAGTGCCTATGGGGTAACCATTGCCGGAAATGCGGCTGTGGGCGCATTGAAAAAAAATGACGGGGCGTTCGGTAACTTTATCGTACTGACAGCTCTTCCCGGTACGCAGGGACTGTACGGGTTTGCCGGTTATTTCATGTTCCAAACTATTTTCGGCGTGTTGACTCCTCAGATCACGGCTTTTCAGGCTGCAGCCGTATTCGGAGCCAGCTTATCGTTGGGATTTGTTGCTTTATTCTCAGCATTGCGTCAGGGAGGCGTATGCGCCAATGGGATTGCCGCGATCGGACAGGGACATAACGTGTTTACAAACACGTTGATCTTAGCGGTATTCCCCGAGTTATATGCGATTGTGGCATTGGCCGGGGTATACCTGATGGGTAGTGCAATCGCTTAACATTGAGTAAAAAGTAGAGCAAAAAGAGTATATTCTCTTATTTTTGTTCTACTTATAGCCCCTCTTTTAAACAATGTGAATGAGGTGTGCCATAGGACTTTTGATGTATGGTACATCTCATTCTGATTTATTTCTTTCCATATTTCAACTTGGTTTCTTTTTCTAATCTTGAGAAGCACATTTAAGGTTGAACAAATCTTTTATGATTCTATATGAGCTTTTATACGAAAAGAAATCGAATGAATGAAGCCTGAAACCTCTTTTGAATAAACTTTATGTTGTATCTTTGTGCCCTTGTTAAGAAGAATAGCTATGAATTATAAACTTTTATCGATTTTGAGCCTGATGGTGCTGTTGGGGGCATGTAGTACGCCTCGGGATGTCGCATACTTTCAGGGGATAGATGAATTGACGGCGAAACAGCGGGAGTTGATGACGCAGACGTATAATCCGAGAATCTGTGCAGATGATCTGCTGACCATTAATGTGTCATCCAAAGACCCTTCGGTCGCAGCTCCTTATAATCCACCTGCATACAGCTATTACACGCAGGGAGAACAGCAGGTAAATACTGCCACCGTACAAAACGTATATACCTATTTGGTCGATAAGGAAGGATATATCATCTTTCCGGAGTTGGGGCGTGTCCATCTGGCCGGTTTGACACTTCACGAAGCGAACGAAAAGTTGCAGGAGATGATCAGAGAAGGACTCCCAGAGGTACTTGTCAATGTGCAGATCGTGAATTTTAAGGTGGCGATCATGGGAGAAGTCAACCGAACCAACATTTATATGATCAAGAATAACCGGGTTTCAATATTGGATTTGATTGCCATGGCCGGCGATTTAACGATTAATGCCCGACGTGAAAATATTCTCCTGATTCGGGATAATGACGGTAAAAAAGAGATTGTACGTTTGAATATTGCCGATCCGAATATTTTTGCTTCGCCTTATTTTTATCTGCAACAAAATGATGTTGTTTACGTAGAGCCGAATAAAGCAAAGAAGCGGAATGCCAATTTCAGCTCGGCACAACAATATACGTTGACGATGTTTTCTACCATACTTACCGCAGTATCGGTTATTACCACCATTGTAGTTGCTGTTAGAAGAAAATGAATGAACTTATGGAAAATAACGATGAAGTAATCGGATTAAAAGGAATCATTGTACGTTATCTGCGTCATTGGAAATTATTCCTGATCGTCTTTATTCTTTCTTTTATCCCGGCAATATTGTATTTGGTTTTTTATCCTCGTACCTATGAATTTAAGACACGTATTCAAATACAGGAAGATCAATCTTTAGGCGGAGCGAGTTTGGCTATGGGCGAAGCGGCCGGATTGATGAAATCGTTCGGTATCGGCGGAGGATCGGCCGGGAGTATCAGTATTGATGATGAGATGTCGATTCTATCGTCTAATCAGCTCTTCTGCAAAATGATTCTCGACATGGGGCTATATGTGGAATATACGGAACCATATTCTTTCTATAAGATGTATCAAGATGCACCGCTCATCCTTACACCCGACTCAGCCACGTTGGCCGGTCTGGACGATGAATACCGTTTCTCGGTGTCGGTCAAGCCCGGGAAGATTAAGGTGAAAGCTGCAAGTAATGCTGATAGCAGGAAGTTTACATTCACATCATTACCCGCCGAGATAACGATCGGGAGAAGCCATTTTGTGCTCGATTACAATAAGAATGCGAAAGAAAAAAATGAGTCTTTCGGTTTGAAAATACGTTGTCTGCCGCCCAGCTGGCTTGCCGAAGAAATGATCGACGGATTCCTTGTGGAAGATTATTCGAAGACTTCGAACATCATTGAGATTACTTGTCGGGATCATGAAAAAGAACGTGGAAAGGACATGTTGACTACCCTGATTCGTGAATACAATAAGGATGCCGGATCATTCAAGCAAACGGAAAATATGAAACTTCTGACGTTTATCGATGGTCGGATTCATAATATCATGGCTGAACTTCAACAGGTTGAAGCTAATATCGAAGGGTATAAGACGAAAAACAGAATGACGCTTCTGGAATCTGATGTGATGTTTTATGCCGAACAGATGAGGGAATTACAGGTGAAGATCATCGAAGTGGAGGCTGAGTCGCAAGTGATAAAGATGATGGACGATTATATTAAAAATCCGAATAATAAGTATAATGTGATTCCTTCACTGCTGTCTGCTGATGGTGAAAAAGGAGGAGCAATTTCCGTTTATAATGAAGCCATCGTGGAGCGTAATCGTCTCTTGAAGAATTCGAATGAAAAGAACCCCGCCTTTCGGAGCGTGAGCGATCAGGTAGATAAACTGCGTGAAGGGGTGTATCAAATGATTGACAACTCGAAAAAAGGCTATCAGATCGTCTTACAGGACTTGAAGGGTAAAGAGAAACAATTGCTTGATAAAATGCGCAGTATACCGGCCTTGGAGCGGGAATATGTAGATTTTAAACGTCAACAGGAAATTCTTCAGGGGGTATATCTGATTCTTTTGCAAAAGCGTGAGGAAATAGAATTGGCTATCGGACAACAAACAGAGCGTGCCCGTGTAGTAGATAAGGCGTATATGCTGCAGAAGTCAGTGGGGCCCCGCAAATTGTATGCAGTAATCGCAATATTTATAATGACCTTGATCATCCCTGTAGTATGGATAGAGTGCCGCGACATATATGCTTCCATAAAGGAAGAATATCGGCGTGGAGACAAGACGGATCAATGAGGGTGTGAGCGATGAAGCAAAGAGGTGGGCTCGTAGGGCTTTTATTTGCTGCCTTTCTTCTGAATAGTTGTCATACGACGTATGTCGATATTGAGCAATCGATGGCGCATATTGCCGTGATTTCTCATGCGGGAGGGCCGTATGGGCCGCCGAACAGCCTGAAAGCAATTGAAGGTTCGATTAGGGCCGGGGTGGATGCGATGGAAATAGATATCCGAATGTCGAAAGATGGGGTATTAGTTCTTTTTCATGATGAATCAATTGATCGCTTGACCAATGGTTCGGGTAAGATCAAAGAAATGACGTTAGAGGAGATTCAACGACACTCATTACGAAACTTAGACCGTTCTTTGTCAACGGAAAAAATCCCGACTTTAGCAGCAGTGATCGATCATGTAGATAAAAGGGTGCCGTTGATATTGGAAGTCAAAGATTATGAAAACACAAAGTTGCCATTCAAATTGGCAGAGTTGATCCGAGAAAAGGATTTGTATAAACATGTGGTGGTTATCTCATTCGGCTATAACTGTCTTAAGGCTATTCATGAAATTGACTCGACTATTACTTGCCAATACCTGTTGAACAGGAGAGAGCAGTTGGACGATTTGCTGGAAAATAAATTTATTTCGACCATTTTGATCGACTACAATTCGTTTGATGCCGAAATGGTTCGTAAAATACATCAAAAGAGAAAGAAGATGATCACCTATACATTGAACTCACAGAAAACCATTCCGGCTTGTTTATATTCTATTGTGGACGGTATCATTACGGATGATCCTGAACTATGGATGGGGATCCGAATGAGAAATATGTTATATTACAAAACTTCGGAATGAGTTTGTTAAGAGACTTTTTCAAATCATCAAGTCTTTATTTTTTAGGCAATGTGTTGACAAAGCTGATCGGTTTCCTTATGTTACCGATTTTTACCGAATACCTTAATCCTAACGAATACGGATATTATGATGTAGCGAATACGTATCTCAATTTGGTTATTTCATTTTTATTTCTCGATATCTACGTGGGTATTATGCGCTTTATCTACGATCAGAAGGAAACGGAAACAGCCTATAGACCTATATTTAACGGTTTTCTGATTTTTATGGCATCGCTGGTTCTATATACCTTAATTTCTTGGGGGATATGGTTCTTTAATGACATTCCGTATTTTATATGTATTTATGGTTATGGCGTTTGTCTTGTTTTTAGCAATTTATATGGTTATATGGCGCGTGCTTTTAAGAAGAATCTCTTATTCGCCGGATCGGGTATTGTAGCCACTCTAATTACAGCGATCATTAATTTTGTAGGGCTAAAATATCTTCATGCGAACATAGAGATTTTGTATATTGCCTCGATGTTGGGACTGCTTTCTCAAATTATCGTGATAGAATGTTATGTGCCGGTACTCCGAAAACTGTCGTTTTCTCTTTATGACCGGAAATTATTCCTCAGTCTGTATAAATTTTCGTTGCCGTTATGCTTGAATTCTTTGGCTTTCTGGCTTCTTACCGGATATGGCAATGTGATGATTTCACGATTATTAGGATTGGAACAGAATGGAATATATTCGATTGCGGTCAAATTTGCACTTGTCATTAATCTGGTTGCCATGTGTTTTAATATGGCCTGGCAGGAAGTTTCTTTCGAAAGAGGAAATGAGGATCGTAGCTCTCTGAGTATTTTCTACAGCAAAGCGATCAACCTGCTGATTTCTTTTTTGTGTATTGGGATGTTGTGTCTAATTCATTTTTCTTATATCATATTTCCCTATATGATCGACACCCAATATGCTGAGGCTTTTTCTATTATTCCGTTAGCGATCCTTTCGGCCGGCATTGCGGTAGTGAGCAGTTTCATGGGACAAATTTATGCGGCACTCAAAAAAACGAATGTGATTATGTATTCAACAGTGACAGCAGCAGTTGTAAATATGGTATGTATGCCTTTGTTTATTTCCCGTTGGGGGGTTCACGGAGCGATTCTGTCATTGATCCTTAGTTATTTGCTCAATGTAGCTATGCGGCTTTTCTGGATACGAAGTATGGTGCATATACGGCTCAATTATATATTTCTTGCTATCTTTGCCGTTTCGTTGGTCGTTTCGGGATATATCTATTATCAGGGAGAAATGATGCTCAATATCCTGGGGATCATTTTCTTTTTCTGTTTCGGAGTGATCTGTCAACGGGATTTTCTGTATACGTTGTATCGAAAGATATGTGGCCATACCAAATGAAAGAAGGAGCATGGATATTTCAGAGATAAATGCTGAAGGAACGCAACTCAGGAGGCATCAACTTAAAATGTTGGAGATGCTGAAATATGTAGATGAACTGTGTCGGAAGTATGATATTCCCTATTATTTATCGGGAGGGACATTATTGGGAGCTGTGAGGCATCAGGGTTTCATTCCGTGGGATGATGATCTGGATATCATCTTGATGAAAAAAGATTTTCGACGCTTATTAAAAGTATTACGCAATGAACCTTCTGTCGACTATACGCTCCAGTGTCATCAAACAGACCCGTATTATATTGCTCCATATGCCAAACTTCGGATGAAGAATACGCAAATTCAAGAATGGAATGAGAATGATATATATTATCGATACAGAGGAATATATATAGATATATTTTTTTTGGAACCGGCTGTACCGTTTTTCCATTATATTGCCAATCATTTGCAGAATATATTGATTCGTTTTGCCGGATTGAATCCGACAAGAAAAATAAAGCCGATATTGACCAAATTATTTTATATTTTACTCTATCGGTTTTTATTTCCTGTGTTCAATCTGTTTTCTTTTTTACTGAGAAAAGACAGGTTAAGTTATCCGTTAGGATCATTTTTTAATACACAGTTTGAAAAAGAATCGTATACTTGTTCCTCGACGAAGCATTTTGAGGATCGACTATTTCCGGTGCCTCTTAAATGGGATACTGTCTTAAGGGCTCAATACGGGGAATATCATATTCTTCCTGATTTGGATAAGATAGAACCTCATATTCAATCAATCAGCTTTGAGTAAATAGATGAAAAAGAATTTGTTAATTATACAGCATGTTTATCCCTTAGGACAAAATACAGGTGACAAAATACGAACGATGAATATGATTAAATCTTTAGATAATATAGGATTTAATGTTTATTTTATAGCGTTTTTTACCAGGGGATTGCGGCGTATATTCAAAGAAAAAGTAAGCTATAATGCTGCTTCTCGAAAAGTTTTCTATATTTACTCTCTGCCCAATCGGTTGTATTTGAATAAGCTGGCTGCATGGTTGCGTTCGCTGGCTGTTTGGATGGTGTGTAGATATTATAAAATAGATGTTATTCAGGCAGAATTAACGCACTCCGTTTCTTCTACGAAATTGGTGCCTGAAATACCGCTTGTCACAGATTTTCACGCCGATTTTGTTCCGGAGCTTGAGATGAGAGGTTTTTCAAATTATAATATCAACTATGCCAAACAAGATAATATTTATGCCTTGAAGCGATCGGTACGAACGATTACCGTTTCTCAAAATCTGCATCAGAATCTATCGGTATATTGTGATTCTAATGCCGTCAATTATGTATTGCCATGTAACTTTGATGCACAGCCATTCAGAGAGTTGCCATCCGATATTCGACAACGTATGAGACGTAAATATATGTTGGAGGATAGAATTGTTCTTTGTTATTCGGGAGGTTTGCATGTTTGGCAATGTATCGAGGAGACAATCACGATCATTTTACAATTGTACAGAAAAAATTCCCGCTATTTCTTCTGTTTATATACTTGTGATGATACCACGGAGGTAGAGTACAAATTGAGATCGATGAAAGGAAATTATATGATAAAAAAGCTGTCTAAATCGGAAGTGCCGGCATATCTTTCATTGATTGATGCAGGTTTTGTTCTGCGTAAAGACAGTCCGGTGAATACGAATGCATCACCCACGAAGAGTGCTGAATACTTTGCTGCGGGGGCCATGGTGATTGCTTCACGATATGCGGGTGATGTACCGGATATGATACGTGACGCCGGACAAGGTATTATCTTGCCTCATTTGTCATTGAAGGAGAAGGATCTTGAACAATTGGACAGGGCTGTGACAGCTTATTGCAGTGATTATGATCTCAATTCCAAGATCGTGAAAGATTATGTTTTTCAAAACCGAATATGGACATATAATGAAGAGAAATTAAGATCATTATATCAGGATATCGGTCTTCTACCGATGTGAGAGCGGGTATTTCGATAGCCTTAAATATATATTATATGTCTGTCGGGCAATATGCTCCCAATTATAGGAGGTTAAATCGTATGTGTGAGAGATAGGATTATATAATTTCTTCTCAATAGCTTCACTGAGTGTGGGGATGCAATTTTTATTATAATGAAAGTAACAATCGGCAGGAAGACCAACAGCCTTATTAGCCGGTATGTCACTCACTAAAACCGGGATTTGATAACTCATGGCTTCTAATAGTGTAAAAGGCAGTCCTTCGTGCGATGAGGGAAGTACAAATAACGCGGCATGCGCATATAGCTGTTGTAAAGGATTGCCTTTGATCATGCCCGTCAGAATAACATGATGTTTCTTTGCAATGGCCTTCAAAGATTTTGAATAATGGTTTTCGTGATCGGCATCTCCGGCAATTACCAACCGATAATCAGAGGCATATTTCGTTTTTGCGTATGCAAGAATGAGTTTGTCGAAATTCTTTTCCTCGACAAAACGCCCGACGGCTAAAAGATATTTTCTCGGTTTTAAGCCCAACTGACGAATGTAATCGGTTTCATTGATAGAAGTGGACGGTGGATTAACACCATTGTATATGAGATGAGTATTCTCTCTGTGATACTTCGTTTTGAGGAGGTTTTGAATGACTGTTGAAATAACAATTACTTCATCTGCCCATCGGGCGACACAAAACTCTCCAAACCGTAAAACGAATTTGGCCAATCGTCCCCATTTCCGACGATCGTAATCAGGACCGTGGTGGGTCGCAACGACCTTGAGTCCGAGTAGTTTGGCAAAAGGAATCGCAATAGAAGGTCCAATCGCTTGAAAATGGATGATATCGGCTTTGGTTCGAAAGGCATACCAAACACTTCTGAACGTATGAACAGCAGCCTCCAACCCTTGCCTTTTAGGCGTATTCAAATCTTTGAATTTTACGCCTTCATAAACGGTAAGGGGAGAAGCCTCTCTGACGAAAGGCTTACGTCTGGTAACCGTCATGTCACATCCCAGTTTGACCAACCGGGGACATAACTCCTCGCAATGGGTTTCAACTCCTCCCTGTATACGGGGAAACCCTCTCAGTCCAGTAACAACAATCTTCATGACCTCAGATCGCCTTGTGCAGGGTCCTGCCCCACATCATACCATTTACGCTCCAGACAAAGAGGCTGGTTAAGAAGACTCCGTACTTTATTCTTCAACATCCATTTAAGCGGATAACGAATGTACTTTTTCATCACAGGGGAAGCAGTGCCAACCATCCAGCAGTTTTTCGGACAGCTACGTACTTGAGCTCTTACTCTCTCTGCTTGCTCGCTCTCCCATATCTCTTTGAAGGAAGAGGCTTGCCGGATATTTCCCATGCTCTCCATCCAGTACCGTTCTTCCAGGCCGTTGCATGGATAAACTTCGCCATACGGGTCTACAAAGAAGTTGACCAGACCGGCCTCACAAGGCAACATTCTTCGGTTTCCTTCAATATAGTTTATCAATCCGTTATTGAAAAAGGCGCGTGCCCATGACTTTGGATGATTTTCTTTTAATTGCATGGCAATCAACTCTTCGAAGTCGGCGATTACTTTGTCCTTATTCGTGATCTGATTGTCGTATTTATGAAAATAGTAAGAGTTGTGAAACGCTGCCGTAGCAAATTCCATACCCAGACTTTTCGACAGACGATAGAGAGAAAGCATATCGGCCGAATTGTTGTTGCTGACCGTACAGCCGAATCCGATGTCTTTCACTCCCATCTCTTTTAATAGAAGTAACGTACGCAGTCCGCGGTCAAATCCTCCTGATTTTCCACGTAATTCGTCATTTTTCTGAGATAGTCCTTCGATACTGACCCGAATCCCAATACGCGGGTATTTTTTAGCCAGATCGATAATTCGGTCTTCAAACCAGCCGGATGTAGAGATAACAACTCGTGGCGATTTCGTGAATAAGACCTTGACGACGGCCTCGAGATCTTGTCTTACAAACGGTTCTCCTCCGGTGATGTTTATAAATTTCACCTGAGGGAGAATCTCTAATTCCTCCGGTTGAATCTCTTTTTTTACTTCGGTCGGATTGTTCCAGATGTCGCACATTTTACATCGCATCGGACAACGATACGTCGTAATAATGCACATGTCTGTAGGAGGATATATCTTAATAGCCATAAATTTTCATTAGTTTTACATAAAACGTTTCGGAAGAAAATTTATTTTGTGCGTCAATCGCTATTTTTTCAAAAGGGTAATCTTCCGTAAAATATCCGAAGCAGTCGATGATCTTGGCACGCAGCTCATTGATGTGTCCCGGAGTAAATAAATCTCCATTTATTCCGATCGTAATCAACTCCGGTATGCCGCCTATCGTAGCGCCTAATACAGGTGTTCCCAAGCAAAGCGATTCAATCGCTCCATACGGATTATTTTCGTAGCAAAGCGACGGGATAACTGAGAAGCGAGCTTGTTGAATGATCGGGAGCAATTTCTCCTGTGGAAGGTATCCTAAAAACTCGATATGATCCGAAGTATATGTTTTACGGAAATCTTCCAATAATGGTCCTCCCCCGATTACTTTTAAGGGATATGGCAGATCTTTGGCTGCTTCGAGCAGGGTGCCGACTCCTTTTTCCGTTGAGAGACGGCCCGCATAGCAATAGTACCCCTTTTTCTGGTAACAAGGAGGTACTTGTTTATACATGAAATTATGCAGCACTTCTATTTGCTTGTCCTGATAACCTGCGGCAACCATTTTCTCCTTTAAAAAAGAGCTGGGACTGATGAATCGGTCTGTGATGCGTTCCAGCTTGGTACGATTCCAATATACGGCCTCCATCCATGCCAACAAGCTGGCTGCACGACTGTTTTTCATACATCGAACTCTAAAGACGTGGGCTTTGTTCTTGAAGCAAAGTTCGCAAGGCTTATTGTCCCGTAAACATAAATAAGTAGGACAAATCAATTTATAATCGTGCATGGTCCAGACCACGCGAATACCTCTCCGATGGGCAGTCTGTGCAATGACCGGAGATAGATATGAGTGAATATTATGCAGGTGCACAATATCGGGTTGGAAATCGGAAAGAAGCCGGTTGAATTTTTTGACCACGTCTGTGTCTGAGAATACACGCTTGAGGGCTTTGACCTTTTGTGTAAGGCCGGCTTGGGAAAAGCTGACTTCTTCAGGGAAATACTCTTCCCACGCTGTCGGGAGATTTTCGGCATAACGCATACCGAATACGGCCACTTCGTGCCCGTGCTTCTTTAATAGCTCTTCTGTAGTGAGTACGGCCGTGCAGTCTCCACCCCTGAAATAGTAGAATTTATTGACTAAAAGTATCCGTGCCATATCATTTTACTTTTTCAGGGGGCGTCGTATTCAATTTATACTTGATATCTGAAAAGATCAATCCCAACAACGTCATCATAAAGAAACCTCTATTGTGGGTTAACGTGGCATCCGAGATGGACTCGATTAAAAAGAATGCGATAATGATGATGGCAATGACCGCTTCTTTCTGACATCCTTTACGAAAGGAAATAATGGCTTTATGCGTTAAATAATACCAGAACAGAAAGAAAAGAAACAGTCCGACAAGACCGAACTGAGCTAATGCCGGGTAATAGGTGTCAGCAATAAAACTGGGGTCAGCCTCATTTAGCCCATGCATACGCTCCATGCTGTATTTTGCGTATATCGGAGAGTAATATTCTCCTGAAGCGTATGTCCCGTAAGAGGCAAAGCCTGAACCGAAAGGTATATAGTCTCTGAAGATACGTACAGAAAAATAATAAAGCGCCATGCGGGCATATAAATCTTCTACGCCTCGTCCACCGCCGAAGCCTCCTGTAATAAAATACAGTTGAATTTTATCTTTGGCTACGACAGCGGTTACTATGATTGCAAAGAGTAAGAAAAGCGTGTTCTTTATATTGAATTTCATCTCAAACGACTTGTTGATGTAAAGCATCATAAGTATACATAGCGCCAAAAAGCCGAAGAGTTTGGAACGTCCGGAGAATAAACCGATCGATAAAAGTAAGATAAAAATGAGTTTGTCTCTTCTCGTATAATCACTGAAATAGAGATACAAGAGGGCTAAAATGGAGGTTGCAGTAGCGAAGCGGGAGGTGTGAGACAGTATGTTTAACATTAAGTCTTTTATAAACAAATCCCCCACTCCAATCAATAGCATGTAGAGGCTGAATAAAATCGCTAACTGCCGTAGAATCTTTTTTTGGTTCTCATTCAAGGCGGGCCGCATGGAATACACACAGAAAAAAGCCAGATAAGGCTTGATCTGTATAACAAAATCCATCAGAATGGCTCGAGGACTATTGGAACCGATATACAGGGAGTAGACCAGATAGAACAGAAATATTCCCAAGATAAGCAGGAACATTTTATCAAATGCCCAATTTTTGGATCGAAGGACATTTATTCCGAATAAAATAAATAAAAGGAGTGCACAGATTTCATCAATATAGCTGAATCCGGCCATATTGAAAAGATCGTAGAAGATCACGCCCAAGACGAGCGTGAACATCATTAGCCTGAAAAAGTTTTTATTTATAAAGTCTTGTTGCATACGGTAATTTTCTATGTCGCTTTATCGGGATATTTTACTGAGGATGCTGTTCCCGTTTCTATGCAATCTTCCCACAGAGGCTCTTTGGAGAGAAGTTCGTCGGGAATCGTCTGTCTTTTTTTCGTGAGGCATTCATTCTGCCTCGGATTACCTGCCAATAGGCCGAAAAACATCATCATAAAATATCCTTTATGACTGGTGAGTAACGAGTCGGAAATGTTTCCGATAAATAGAACGCAAGCCAGAATCAGCACGATTACGAAGTGCTGAAGATTTCTTTGCTGCTTGTATTTCCATAAAGAAATGCATATAACATATGTCCAGAAAAGCAGGTACAGGACAATGCCTGTAAGGCCGAACTGTACGAGCGACGGGTAATACGTGTCACAAACGGAGTGCCAGGCTTGCGGGGAAAGTCCCGATACGGTATGAAGTCCGTATTCGGCATAAAGAGGTGAGTAATACAATCCGGAAGCATAGGTCGCAAAACTTGCCAATCCGCTACCGAATACGGGAAAGTCTCGCCATACCTTCAGCGATGCCTGATATAAAATTGTTTGCGGAGTCAGAGCCGAGAAGCTGCCGCCCTGTGCGTCTGATGGCGAAAGACAGCTTGTAAACTGTATATAGAAAAGATACGTAGCGGCTAATGCGACAATGCCTACTGCAATTCCCGTTCTTGTCCAGGAGATTAGAATGCTGCGTCGATTGAAGAGGAAAATAATGCCCCCTATCAGTAGGAAGAGTCCGATGAAATGAAAGGAGGCCAGCATCCCGACCGATATCATGAGCAGGAATATCCAGCGCGCCGTTGTTGAGAAGTCGCTGCAATACAGGTAGACGAGTGACAGCAAGGTGATGATCGTTACGAAATTTTCAGGCCGATCCATGACCGACCGGTACATGTCGGGCAGATATAATCCGCAGACTCCGATAGGGAGGAAGAGCAGCCAGAGCAGCAAGCATAACCGTGCCATTTGTTGTTTTTGCATGTCTGAAAGAGATGGCGCCAATTGCGAAACGATGAAGAAGGTGATGTAAGGTCTGAGCTGTATCAGAAAGTCGAGCAGAATAGCTTGCGGTTTGTTATGTGAGAGATAGAAGGAATAGCCCAGATAAAGCAGCAGGACGGCCGGTATGACGATGGCCGCAGGATGGAAACTCCGTTGTTTCGTAAGGTAAAGAAAGAATCCATAGATGATTAGTAACAGGATGCCGGACAACTCGCCCGTGAATCTCAGTTCTGCTGTGTGATACAGTGACACTCCGAAAAACAACGTAAACGCAAACAGGTAGAAAAAATAATGATGCGCGATATTTCGTATACTACGTCCAACCTCCATGCCGATCCTTTCATTGGGTCGCAAAAGTACAATGTTTTTTTCTAAATACTGAGAAAACAGCATCGAAAAAGGAGGCAATCCTGAAAAAAAGCACTACTTTTACGCCCGTTTAAAAAAATAAAAAAAGCATGAAAATAGCAATCGTTGGGACGGGATATGTCGGTCTGGTTACGGGTACTTGCTTTGCAGAGATGGGCATGGAAGTTTATTGTGTGGACATTGATCACCGCAAGATTGACAACCTGAAAAACGGGATCATCCCGATCTATGAGCCCGGATTGGAGGAACTGGTCGTCCGTAACCACGAAGTCGGACGTTTGCATTTTACAACTGAGCTGAGGGAGGTGCTCGACGAGGTTGAAATCGTGTTCAGCGCCGTCGGTACGCCGCCTGACGAGGATGGCAGCGCCGATCTGAAGTATGTGCTCGATGTGGCGCGTACGATCGGGCAGACCATGACGAAATACTTGCTGGTGGTAACGAAAAGTACCGTACCCGTCGGGACGGCGCAGAAAATCAAGCAAACGATTCTCGACGAACAGGCCGGACGCGGCGTATCGATCGACTTCGATATAGCTTCCAATCCGGAATTTCTGAAAGAAGGGGCTGCTGTTAAAGATTTCATGCACCCCGACCGTGTCGTTGTTGGGGTAGAGTCAGACCGTGCAAAAAAACTGATGGAAAAGCTGTATCATCCTTTTATGTTGAACAACTTCCGCATCATTTATATGGATGTCCCTTCGGCCGAAATGACGAAATACGCGGCCAATGCCATGTTGGCCACACGCATCAGTTTTATGAACGATATGGCTAACCTCTGCGAGATTATCGGCGCCGATGTAAATATGGTGCGCAAAGGGATCGGCGCCGATACGCGTATTGGCAGCAGTTTCCTTTATGCTGGCTGTGGTTATGGCGGGTCTTGCTTTCCGAAAGATGTAAAGGCCTTGATTCGCACGGCCGACGAGCAGGGTTATCCGATGCGTATCTTGCAGGCGGTTGAGACCGTGAACGAATATCAGAAAACAGTATTATATCGGAAGTTAGAGCAGTACTATCGAGGAAATCTGTCAGGCAAGAAAGTGGCTATGTGGGGGCTGGCGTTTAAACCTGAGACGGACGATATGCGTGAGGCGCCTTCGCTAGTGCTGATTGATCTGTTGCTGAAGGCCGGATGCCGTGTGACGGCTTACGATCCCGTAGCTGTCGCGGAGGCTAAACGCCGTATCGGTGACCGGATTCGTTATGCGAAAGATATTTATGAGGCGGTAACCGATGCCGATGTGCTGATGATTGTGACGGAATGGAAAGAATTTCGTTTGCCGTCGTGGCCTAAAATTAAACAACAGATGAAGACGCCGTTGATCTTAGACGGACGTAATATTTACAACATTCATGAGATCGAAGAGGCAGGGTTCACCTACCACTGCATCGGTCGATAAACCTAACCAAAGAGCATGGGACGAATCATTGAAATATGCGCAAATTCGGCGCAGAGCTGTGTAGAGGCTGAAGCCGGAGGGGCACGGCGTGTGGAGCTGTGTGCCGCTATTCCTGAAGGCGGTACAACGCCCAGCTATGGAGAGATACGGGCAGCGCAGGCGCTGACTTCGCAGATCGATATCAACGTCATTATTCGGCCGCGTGGCGGAGATTTCCTCTATACTCCGGCCGAGGTGCAGGCCATGCTGTATGACATTGAAATGGCCAAACAGTTGAACGTTCACGGCGTTGTGTTTGGCTGTCTGACTCAGGACGGCGATATCGATATCGCCTTGATGCAACGTCTCATTGAGGCTGCTAAACCACTCTCCGTCACGTGTCATCGGGCGTTCGACGTGTGTCGCGAGCCGTTTGTGGCGCTTGAGCAACTCATCGAATTGGGATGCGACCGCATCCTGACATCCGGCCAACAGCCTGATGCAGAGAGCGGCATCCCGATGCTCCGCGAGCTGGTGAAACGTGCCGCCGGACGCATCATCATCATGCCCGGCTGTGGGGTGCGCGAGCACAACATTGCCCAAATTGAGGCCGAAACGGGAGCAACGGAGTTTCATACTTCGGCACGCAGCGTTGTCTACAGTTCCATGACGTATCGTAAAGAAAGAGTGCCTATGGGTAGCACCGCTGTTACATCCGAATTTGAAACGGTGCAGACAGATCGCCGCAAAGTGGCATTGTATATCTGATCTTGTTTATCCGTATAAAAGTGCGTATGCTTTTGCCGGGCTGTGTAAACCGATTCGGCTTTTGGGATGACAACAACCCTGAAGCATCCGTAAAGTTGTTTTTGCCCCGGAAACTGAGTATCCGGCATTCAAACAGCTGTTTTTGCCCCGGAAACCGAGTATCCGACATTCAAACAACTGTTTTTGCCCCGGAAACTGAGTATCCGGCATTCAAACAGCTGTTTTTGCCCCGGAAACTGAGTATCCGACATTCAAACAACTGTTTTTGCTCTGGAAACTGAGTATCCGGCATTCAAACAGCTGTTTTTGCTCTGGAAACTGAGTATCCGGCGTTCAAACAGCTGTTTTTGCCCCGTTGTTGTACAACAACGGCATAAAACGAAGTTTTCTGCTGCGCTGCCGTTTTTCTACTGCCTGTAAAGTTTGCGTCCGAGAGACTGAAATAAAAATGAGGCGGCCTGTGTTTTTGACACAGTTTCGTTGTTAGTAGACAATCACCTTGGCTTTGCCTTCTCCGTTAAGCGAAATGAAGTAGATGCCGTTGGGGAGATTTACGATCTTTGTACCCTCTTTCTCGTTGTTATATTGCCGGATCAGCTGACCATCAACCGTATAAATTCGGATCGTGGCCGGACGGTCGAGCTGAATCGTTACCTGACCGTGCGATGCCCATATCCGATAATCCTCCTCTATGATGCCTGCGTCTTTGGGATTATGTCCCTGATATTCATACGCACCAAGATCAATGCTCTTGCCGTATACACGTGGATTACCGGCCAAATCCGTTTCAATCGACCAATGAATATTCTTTCCCTTATCAATAAACGGACTGTTTTGATTCAAACGGTAATCCCCTTCTGTAGTCGGGGCGAAGCCGGGCGCTACATGACTTGCGAAGCCATTTGCAATGTGCGTAAAATCGTTTGTTTTAATCTTATTCATAAAGGGAGACGGCTCTCCTTCGATATAGCTTTCATGCATAGTAGGCATACTTCCCGTAGCGCCGTTGTTGTATAAGTTGGGATAGCCGCCTGGCGCCTGATTATCCCAGATAATCGTGTTCGAGAACACGGGTAAAGATATCCCGATTTTCGTCCAGTTTTTTCCGGCTGAGCAGGCGATACCTCCGCCTTCAGTCGCGGCCCTGTTTCCGCAGATGGTTACATTCGTCAGAGAAGGTGCTACGTTTCCTGCATACGAATAACAGAATATTCCAGCTCCCTTGTGAGCGGCATTTCCGGCAACCAGCACGTTCGTCAGATGGGGCGCCGATACGAGGTCTTCGCAAAGGCTGTAGAATCCGCCTCCTTCCCGTTGGGCCTGATTCCCGACGATGGACACGTTTACTAATTCGGGCGAAGCGACTCTTTTTCCGCTGTTGAAGATGCCGCCGCCTGATCCTCCGGCCTGATTCTTTCGGATCGTGGAATACCGGATAGTTACACTGGCTTCGTTATTCTCTGAGTAGATGAATATACCGCCGCCGTTTTTGGATGCCTTATTCCTTTCGAGGGAGATGTTTGATAACTTAGGTGACAGTTTTTTGTATGCCGTATAGGCATAAATGCCGCCGCCAAATTCGGAAGATACCGGCGTTTCGCCGATCAACACGCTGTTTTCTTCGTTGGCATGACCGCCGGTGATGGTAAAGCCGTCTATCTCGGCGGATAACTCGGCTTCTGCGGACGACCCGGCATCAAGCAGGACGAGCACATGGTAGGCGTTCTCGCTCATGTTTGAGAAGTCGGCCCCGTCGTCGCCATTAAAGTCGCCGCTCAGAATGGTACGGTGCATCTTCCAGTCGCGATCTTTTATCGTTGTGTGATCCGTTGCATCAGCTGGAAAACCTCCGTATAAACGGATACGGCCGCGAACCATAAACGAACGATGACGGTCGGTTGTCTTTTGTTTGGGATTGTGAGCCAGTGTTTCCCCGATTCGCCGGGTAGGGTGATACGTGCCGGCCGCAACGTACACGGCATCGCCCGGCTGTGCCTTATCCAATGCTGTCTGGAGCGTAGCCAACGCTTTCGACCATGATTTGCCGTCATGAGCATCGTTTCCTTTTGTCGCATGGACATGATAAACCGTCTGCGACATGACAGGCAAGGCACACAGCAAACTACATATGATCAGTATATATTTAAGTTTCATAAGTTCTCTGCAATTTAATTAAGGTATATGCGAAGGAACAAAGGACAGCATTATTTCAGATAGGAGCAACAATATGCCGGTATATTGTACAAAACCCCGCCCTTGAACGACAAAATTTTGCATGGCTGGAACAGGAAAGTCGGCCGTTTTTTCAAGTCTGTGTCGTACGTTTTTCCGTGAGGGTTTTGTATCTTTGTATCTTCATAGTACGAAAAATCATGGATTTTGAACTTGTTTCGTCATATAAGCCGACGGGCGACCAGCCTGAGGCCATCGAGGCGCTTGCCCAAGGCGTCCGTGAAGGAGTGCCGTATCAGACCTTACTAGGAGTGACGGGGTCGGGGAAGACTTTTACCGTGGCCAATGTCATCGAACGAGTACGTAGGCCCGCACTGATCCTGAGCCATAACAAAACGCTGGCCGCACAGTTGTACAGCGAATTCAAATCGTTCTTTCCGCATAACGCCGTCGAATATTTTGTATCATACTACGATTACTATCAGCCGGAGGCTTATTTGCCCACAACCGATACATACATTGAGAAAGATATGGCGATCAACGAAGAAATCGATAAGTTACGTCTGCGTGCTACGGCCTCGCTGCTCTCCGGACGTCGCGATGTGATCGTTGTCTCGTCCGTCTCGTGTCTTTACGGCATGGCCGATCCGCGTGCTTTTGAAGAGCAAGTCGTCTATCTGGAGAAAGGGATGAGGATTGCCCGCGACAAGATGCTTCGCCTGTTTGTCGATGCGCTTTATGTAAATAATAAAGTGGAGTTTTCGAGCGGCAGTTTTCGAGTGAACGGCGATACGGTCGATATTTTCCCGGCCATCGAAAGCTACGACGGACTGGCTTACCGTATCGAGTTCTGGGGGGACGAAATAGAGCGTATCGCATCGTTTAACCCGGTCGACGGGCATGAATACGACGAGCAGGATACGCTGAACATCTATCCGACGAATCTGTTCGTTACGACGCAGGAGCGTATCCGTACAGCCATCGGGCAGATACACGTCGATCTCGGTGAGCAGGTCCGGTTTTTGCAGGATATCGGCAAGCCGCTCGAAGCCAAACGTCTCGAAGAACGCGTAACGTACGACCTCGAAATGATACAGGAGTTGGGGCATTGCGCCGGCATCGAGAATTATTCCCGCTATCTTGACGGTCGTCAGCCCGGAGAGCGTCCGTTCTGCCTGTTAGACTATTTTCCGAAAGATTTTTTACTGGTCATTGATGAGAGCCATGTAACGGTGCCCCAGATACGCGCCATGTACGGCGGAGACCGTTCGCGCAAACAAACGCTCGTTGAATACGGTTTCCGTCTTCCGGCGGCGTTGGATAACCGTCCGCAGACCTTCGAGGAGTTCGAATCGTTGACGCCGAGCGCGATCTATGTGAGCGCTACCCCTGCCGATTATGAACTGATGAAGAGTGAGGGAGTAGTCGTTGAGCAGCTTATCCGGCCTACGGGACTTCTCGACCCGATCATCGAAGTGCGTCCCAGCCTCAACCAGATCGACGACCTGATGGAAGAAATCGCGCAGCGTGCCACAGCCGACGAGCGCGTGCTGGTGACTACACTCACCAAACGCATGGCCGAAGAGCTGACGGATTACCTGAAGCGGATGGAGGTGCGCTGTAACTATATTCACAGCGATGTCGATACGCTCGAACGGGTGAAGATCATGGACGATTTGCGCAGGGGGCTCTTCGATGTGCTGATTGGCGTCAATCTGCTGCGCGAAGGGCTGGACTTGCCGGAGGTTTCGCTTGTGGCTGTGCTCGATGCCGACAAGGAAGGATTTTTGCGTTCCCACCGTTCGCTCACTCAGACAGCCGGACGTGCTGCACGTAACATCAACGGAAAAGTAATCTTTTATGCCGACAAAATCACCGACAGCATGCAGCAAACGATCGACGAAACGAATCGCCGGCGCGAAAAACAACTAGCTTATAACGAACGGCACGGCATCACACCGAAGCAGATCGTGAAAAACACCGTGTCGGTGCTGGGTGGTGGACGTCTGCAAACAGCTACCGAAACGTATGCTTACGTTGAGCCGGAACCGTCGCTGGTGGCCGATCCCGTAGTGCAGTATATGACGCGGCCGCAATTGGAGAAGGCCATTGCGCAGGCGCGGAAACAGATGACCGAGGCGGCGAAGAAACTCGATTTCCTCGAGGCAGCGCAATATCGTGACGAAATGTTGAAATTACAAGATATGTTGGATCAAAAAACAGAAGAAAAATGAAAAAATGGATGGTATTTGTGTGGAGTACGCTCGTGTGTATGGCTTGCTCAGCTCAGGAAAAGGCCGACTATACTCCGGAAGATCGGGCGATTTTTGATACGTATGTGCAAGCGATGCAAGGGAAAGAGCATTTGCCGTTAGGCGACCTCCTTGTCGAGACGGCGAAGTTCTTCAAGGATCGGCCTTACGTGGGTTCGACACTTGAGAAAGAGCCGGAAAGGCTCGTGATCAACTTGCGTGAGCTCGACTGTACGACGCTCGTCGAGTCTGTCCTCGCATTGGCACGCATGGTGAAAGCCGGTAATCCTTCGTTCGAAGCGTATGCCGGGCAACTGAAACAACTGCGCTATCGTCAAGGCGAAATACACGATTACACGGATCGCTTGCATTATTTCTCCGACTGGATTTATGAGAATCGGCGGAAAGGGATTGTTCGAGACGTAACGTCCGCGATCGGAGGTGAGCCGTATCGCCTGAAAATGTCGTTCATGTCTGCGCATCCCGATAAATACAGGCAGTTAAAGGCGCATCCGGAATGGGTAAAGGTGATGCGTGAGAAGGAGCAAGAAATCTCATCGCGTGCGACGTATGCCTGTATCCCCGAAAAAGAAATCGAACGTTGCGGCTCCGGCATGCAAAACGGAGATATCGTTTGTTTCGTGACGAATATCGAAGGGCTGGATATCTCGCACGTCGGATTCATTGACCGCGAAGGCGAGATGCTGACGTTTATCCACGCCTCGTCTTCGGCCGGGAAGGTGATCGTTAATCCGGAGTCGCTACAGACGTATGTGACGGACGGTAAACGGACAACGGGCGTGATGATTGTCCGTCCGCAGGAACCGTAAAACGGCGCAACTTCTTCTTTCCGCTTTTCTGCTCTTTCACGAAAAGAAGTATCTTTGCTCGTAAATTATCATTATACGTCATGCTGGACAAATCAACCATCTGTGCCGTATCGACTGCCCCCGGAGTGGGCGGTATTGCGGTGATACGCGTATCGGGTCCCGAAGCGTTGCCTGTCGCGCTTCGGCTCTTTCGATACGGAGGGGAAACACCTGTCGCCGAGTCTGTCAAACCTCGATATGCGTATTATGGCGAAATGATAGCCGGAGATGAATTAATTGATGAAGTCGTCCTGACTTATTTCCGGGCTCCGCATTCGTTTACAGGCGAGGATACGGTAGAAATCTCCTGCCATGGTTCTGTCTATATCAGGCGCAGACTGTTAGAGAGCCTCGTAGGAGAAGGTTGTCAGATGGCACAACCGGGCGAATTTACTCGCCGTGCCTACCTCAATGGGCGTATGGACCTGAGTAGTGCCGAGGCGGTGGCGGATATCATCGCCAGTGAGAGCAAGGCACAGCATCAGATGGCGATGAAGCAGCTGCGTGGCGGATATAGCGAGGAATTGAATGCTCTGCGTGAGGAATTGCTTCGCCTAACGGGGTTGATGGAGTTGGAATTGGACTTCCCCGAAGAAGATGTGGAGTTCGCCGATCGTACCGAATTGCTCGCCCTCTGCGACCAAATCGAGCTCAAACTCAAGAAGCTCATCGACAGCTATCGCCTTGGCAATGCTGTCAAGCGTGGAATTCCTGTGGCGATTGTCGGCACGACTAACGTAGGCAAGAGTACCCTGCTCAATACCTTGCTGGGCGAGGAGCGTGCCATCGTGAGCGATATTCACGGCACCACGCGCGACACCATCGAGGACACGATGCACATCGGAGGCTACCTTTTCCGCTTCGTCGATACGGCAGGGTTACGCGAGACCGAAGACACCATCGAGAGCCTCGGCATTGAGCGTAGCCGAAGCAAAATCAAAGAGGCAGATATTATCCTCGGCGTACTCGACGTTACTCGCCTTGAGGAAGCGAATCAGCTCGATCATATCCGGGAGATTTGGCTCAAGAGAGGAGAACGAACGATGCTTGTCCTCCTCAATAAGAGCGAGAACCTCACCGAGGACGAACGGAACCATCTCGATAAGGTGCTGTGCGATTCCCTTGGTTACTCCGAAAAACCGCTGTTTATCTCGGCTCGCTCAGGCGAAGGAATGGATCAGCTTAAGGAAGAATTGGTCAAGATCATGGACTGTGCTCAGGCGAACGAAGCCGACCTTATTGTGAGCAATGCCCGCCATCATCAGCTCTTGCGGGAGGCTTTCGATGCCCTTCGGCGAATGCGTTCGGGCTTCGATATGGGACTCTCGACCGACTTGCTAACACTCGACCTCCGCCACGCCATCACCTCCATCGGCGAAATTACCGGCCGCGAAATCACCAGCGACGACACCCTCCACTACATCTTCGCCCACTTCTGCATCGGCAAATAAAATAACTCATAAAATTTGTAGTGCTTTAAATAATCCTCTATGCACGATAATGTTTTCATTGAAGTTAAATCTAGCTTCTGAATTGTTAAACCTAAAGAACGACACAGTTCTATTTCTTGGTCGATTCCCTATCACACTGAAATTAAAAAGAGTTTGCAGCACTTTATCTACATTCCGCTCTTTAATCGTCCCCATTTTTAGATAAGAATCGTAATGTTGCTTAAATTCTTTAATCGTAAAAATCTGCTTGCGAATCTGAGATATTATTGATAGAATAGTCATAATATCAGGAAGTTGGGCATATATCTCATCGACAATTTCATCTTTTAAATTATTGCTGTCCGGTAAAACTTTTAGGACTGTAAAAAATTAGGGCTGACACTT